>NZ_JAGEKN010000006.1:0-872614 GCF_017565325.1 Allobranchiibius sp. GilTou38
GATCGTTTCTTGATAACTCAACAGCGTGTCGAGTGATTGATGCCAGATTTTTTGTTTGGTTGATGTTGACGAAGTTTTATCTTCTGTTGATTTCAGCTGGGATTTGATTTTGCAAGATTGTTTTTTTGGAGAGTTTGATCCTGGCTCAGGACGAACGCTGGCGGCGTGCTTAACACATGCAAGTCGAACGATGATGCTCACAGCTTGCTGTGGGTGGATTAGTGGCGAACGGGTGAGTAACACGTGAGTAACCTGCCTTTCACTCTGGGATAAGCCTTGGAAACGAGGTCTAATACTGGATATGACTCTTGACCGCATGGTTGGGGGTGGAAAGCCTTTGTGGTGGTGGATGATGGACTCGCGGACTATCAGCTTGTTGGTGGGGTTGTGGCCTACCAAGGCGATGACGGTTAGCCGGCCTGAGAGGGTGACCGGCCACATTGGGACTGAGACACGGCCCAGACTCCTACGGGAGGCAGCAGTGGGGAATATTGCACAATGGGCGAAAGCCTGATGCAGCGACGCCGCGTGGGGGATGACGGCCTTCGGGTTGTAAACTCCTTTCGCTCGTGACGAAGCCTTTCGGGGTGACGGTAGCGGGAGAAGAAGCACCGGCTAACTACGTGCCAGCAGCCGCGGTAATACGTAGGGTGCGAGCGTTGTCCGGAATTATTGGGCGTAAAGAGCTTGTAGGCGGTTTGTCGCGTCTGCTGTGAAAGCCCGGGGCTTAACTCCGGGTCTGCAGTGGGTACGGGCAGGCTAGAGTGTGGTAGGGGAGACTGGAATTCCTGGTGTAGCGGTGAAATGCGCAGATATCAGGAGGAACACCGATGGCGAAGGCAGGTCTCTGGGCCATTACTGACGCTGAGAAGCGAAAGCATGGGGAGCAAACAGGATTAGATACCCTGGTAGTCCATGCCGTAAACGTTGGGCGCTAGGTGTGGGCCTCATTCCACGAGGTCTGTGCCGTAGCTAACGCATTAAGCGCCCCGCCTGGGGAGTACGGCCGCAAGGCTAAAACTCAAAGGAATTGACGGGGGCCCGCACAAGCGGCGGAGCATGCGGATTAATTCGATGCAACGCGAAGAACCTTACCAAGGCTTGACATACACCAGATCGCAGCAGAGATGTTGTTTCCTTTTGGTTGGTGTACAGGTGGTGCATGGTTGTCGTCAGCTCGTGTCGTGAGATGTTGGGTTAAGTCCCGCAACGAGCGCAACCCTCGTTCCATGTTGCCAGCACGTAATGGTGGGGACTCATGGGAGACTGCCGGGGTCAACTCGGAGGAAGGTGGGGATGAGGTCAAATCATCATGCCCCTTATGTCTTGGGCTTCACGCATGCTACAATGGCTAGTACAGAGGGTTGCGATGCCGCGAGGCGGAGCGAATCCCTTAAAGCTGGTCTCAGTTCGGATTGGGGTCTGCAACTCGACCCCATGAAGTCGGAGTCGCTAGTAATCGCAGATCAGCAACGCTGCGGTGAATACGTTCCCGGGCCTTGTACACACCGCCCGTCAAGTCACGAAAGTTGGTAACACCCGAAGCCCACGGCCTAACCACCTTGTGTGGAGGGAGTGGTCGAAGGTGGGATTGGCGATTGGGACTAAGTCGTAACAAGGTAGCCGTACCGGAAGGTGCGGCTGGATCACCTCCTTTCTAAGGAGCGATACACCTGCGGTCGCCGAGTGTGTGGCCGGGTGTGCTCATGGGTGGAATCATCAATCATGGTGCTGTTGTTCTGGTGCTGTTCGTGTCGTAGTACTACCGGGTTGGTTCCTTCGGGGGCCGGCCGTGGTGTGGAGGCGTGCGGGTGGTGGCAGGCGGGAGTGTCGACACGCTGTTGGGGTTATGAGGAAACGATCGTTGTTTTCTCTTGTTTGGTGGCACCTTCAGGTGTCCGTTCCGCGGTTGGTGGGGCGGGGATCGGTTGGGTGTGTGTTGTTTGAGAATTACACAGTGGACGCGAGCATCTTTGTTTTTGTGGCTCAAGTTTTTAAGGGCGCACGGTGGATGCCTTGGCACCAGGAACCGATGAAGGACGTAGGAATCTGCGATAAGCCTCGGGGAGCCGATAACCAGGCTGTGATCCGAGGGTTTCCGAATGGGGGAACCCACCACGAGATATGTCGTGGTACCCGCATCTGAACTCATAGGGTGTGTGGAGGGAACGTGGGGAAGTGAAACATCTCAGTACCCACAGGAAGAGAAAACAACATGTGATTCCGTGAGTAGTGGCGAGCGAAAGCGGAAGAGGCTAAACCGTAGTTGTGTGATACCTGTCAGGGGTTGCAGCTGCGGTGTTGTGGGGCCGGTCTTTTTCATCTCTGACAGGATGGAGGACAGTAAAAAATCGCGCGTGTAGGTGAAGCATCTTGAATGGTGCGGCGTAGAGGGTGTGACTCCCGTAACCGAAACATGTGTGACTGTCTGGACTGGTACCCGAGTAGCACGGGGCCCGTGAAATCTCGTGTGAATCTGGCAGGACCACCTGCTAAGCCTAAATATTCCCTGGTGACCGATAGCGGACAAGTACCGTGAGGGAAAGGTGAAAAGTACCCCGGGAGGGGAGTGAAATAGTACCTGAAACCGTGTGCTTACAATCCGTCAAAGCCGACATGTGCGGTGATGGCGTGCCTTTTGAAGAATGAGCCTGCGAGTTAGTGCTCAGTGGCGAGGTTAACCCGTGTGGGGTAGCCGTAGCGAAAGCGAGTCCGAAGAGGGCGTATGAGTCGCTGGGTCTAGACCCGAAGCGGAGTGATCTACCCATGGCCAGGTTGAAGCGCCGGTAAGACGACGTGGAGGACCGAACCCACTTAGGTTGAAAACTGAGGGGATGAGCTGTGGGTAGGGGTGAAAGGCCAATCAAACTCCGTGATAGCTGGTTCTCCCCGAAATGCATTTAGGTGCAGCGTCACGTGTTTCTTACCGGAGGTAGAGCTACTGGATGGCTGATGGGCCTCACCAGGTTACTGGCGTCAACCAAACTCCGAATGCCGGTAAGTCAGAGCGTGGCAGTGAGACGGCGGGGGATAAGCTTCGTCGTCGAGAGGGAAACAGCCCAGATCACCAGCTAAGGTCCCTAAGCGTGTGCTAAGTGGAAAAGGATGTGGAGTTGCTGTGACAACCAGGAGGTTGGCTTAGAAGCAGCCACCCTTTAAAGAGTGCGTAATAGCTCACTGGTCAAGTGATTCCGCGCCGACAATGTAGCGGGGCTCAAGCACACCACCGAAGCTGTGGCATTCACACAGTCCCCTAGCTCCCAGGCTTTGTCCTGGTGGTTCAGGGGTGTGGATGGGTAGGGGAGCGTCGTGTGGGCAGTGAAGCGCCGGGGTGACCCAGGCGTGGAGGCCACACGAGTGAGAATGCAGGCATGAGTAGCGCATGACGGGTGAGAAACCCGTCCGCCGAATAACCAAGGGTTCCAGGGTCAAGCTAATCTGCCCTGGGTAAGTCGGGACCTAAGGCGAGGCCGACAGGCGTAGTCGATGGACATCCGGTTGATATTCCGGAACCGGCGAAGAACCGCCCATATCGAATCAGGGGATGCTAACCATCCGAACCCACCGTTTCGCGTGCGTCACCTTTCGGGGTGGGGTACGTGTTGTGTGGGGGAGCGTGGGACCCGATCTTGTAGTAGGTAAGCGATGGAGTGACGCAGGAAGGTAGCCTCCGCGTGGCGATGGTTGTCCACGTCTAAAACTGTAGGGAGTGGTGTAGGCAAATCCGCACCACACATATCCTGAGAGTTGATAGTGACCACGAATGTGGGAAGTAGGGTGATCCTATGCTGCCAAGAAAAACTTCTAGCGAGGTTCGAGCCGCCCGTACCCTAAACCGACTCAGGTGGTTAGGTAGAGAATACCAAGGCGATCGAGTGAATCGTGGTTAAGGAATTCGGCAAAATACCCCCGTAACTTCGGGAGAAGGGGGGCCCGATCCTTGAAACCCCATGCGGGTTAGGGGTGAGGGTCGCAGAGACCAGGGAGAAGCGACTGTTTACTAAAAACACAGGTCCGTGCGAAGAAGTAATTCGATGTATACGGACTGACGCCTGCCCGGTGCTGGAACGTTAAGGGGACCGGTCAGTCACTTCGGTGGCGAAGCTGAGAACTTAAGCGCCAGTAAACGGCGGTGGTAACTATAACCATCCTAAGGTAGCGAAATTCCTTGTCGGGTAAGTTCCGACCTGCACGAATGGCGTAACGACTTCTCCACTGTCTCAACCACGAACTCGGCGAAATTGCAGTACGAGTAAAGATGCTCGTTACGCGCAGCAGGACGGAAAGACCCCGGGACCTTTACTATAGCTTGGTATTGGTGTTTGGTACGGTTTGTGCAGGATAGGTGGGAGACTATGAAGCGGGCACGCCAGTGTTCGTGGAGTCATCGTTGAAATACCACTCTGGTCGTTCTGAGCACCTAACTTCGGTCCGTGATCCGGATCAGGGACAGTGCCTGGTGGGTAGTTTAACTGGGGCGGTTGCCTCCTAAAGAGTAACGGAGGCGCCCAAAGGTTCCCTCAGCCTGGTTGGCAATCAGGTTTCGAGTGTAAGTGCACAAGGGAGCTTGACTGTGAGACAGACACGTCGAGCAGAGACGAAAGTCGGGACTAGTGACCCGACGGTGGCTTGTGGAAGCGCCGTCGCTCAACGGATAAAAGGTACCCCGGGGATAACAGGCTGATCTTGCCCAAGAGCTCATATCGACGGCATGGTTTGGCACCTCGATGTCGGCTCGTCGCATCCTGGGGCTGGAGTAGGTCCCAAGGGTTGGGCTGTTCGCCCATTAAAGCGGTACGCGAGCTGGGTTTAGAACGTCGTGAGACAGTTCGGTCCCTATCCGCTGCGCGCGCAGGAAACTTGAGAAGACCTGTCCCTAGTACGAGAGGACCGGGATGGACGAACCTCTGGTATGTCAGTTGTCACGCCAGTGGCACGGCTGATTCGCTACGTTCGGAAGTGATAACCGCTGAAAGCATCTAAGCGGGAAGCACGCTTCAAGATGAGGTTTCCATCACCCCTTGGGGTGTGAAGGCACCCAGCTAGACTACTGGGTTGATAGGCCGGATGTGGACACACCGTAAGGTGCGTAGCTGACCGGTACTAATCTGCCGACAACTTGACACCACAACCAAAACTTTAAGAGCTTGCTCGCGTCCACTGTGTGATTCTGGAACAACACACCCACCCCACCACCACCCATTACAGGGCGGTCGGTGGCCGGCAGGTCGAATAGTTCCATAGTGTTACGGCGGTCATAGCGAAGCGGGAAACGCCCGGTCCCATACCGAACCCGGAAGCTAAGCCCTTCAGCGCCGATGGTACTGCACACGGGAGTGTGTGGGAGAGTAGGACACCGCCGAACTACCTTTATCAATGCGGGGGTGCGAGATAACCGAACGGTTGTCTTGCACCCCCGCATTCTTTTTGTCTGTCCCGTTCCCGGTGGGAACGTGGGTTGTCGGCCCACGCGCGGGGCGACCGGCGGGCTCACGCGATCTCGTTGTCGCACTAGGGTGCAGACGAGCGATCTATCAGAAGGCAGGTGTCGGCGATGCCCGACGAGGACCAGAACCCCGGAGCAGAGTCGGAGTCGACGCAGCACTCCTCTCGATGGAGTGCAGCCCGCGGTCGTGAAGAAGGCTCCGGCGACGGTTCGGGCGGCGACGACGCGACGTCGCGCAGCCGCGGTGAGCGCCCAGACCAACGTCGCACCGGTGACGGGCAGCGTCCGGACCGGACACGTTCTGGTGGTGGGCGCTCTGGCGGTGCGCCGGAGCGAGGTCGTTCTGGTGGTGGCCGTGCTGGTGGAGCGCCGGATCGGTCGCGTGGTGAGCGCGGGGCAGCGGGCGGCCGGGACGCACGGCAAGGCGGCCGGCCGCCCGGGCCCGGTGGCTCCCGGGATGGGCGCGCATCTGGTCATGCACCGCGTGCCGGTCGCGGCGATGATCGTCCTGAGCGCCGTGACCGGGGTCCGCGTAGCTGGGAGCTCAACTCGCCGGGGCGTGCCTCGGATCGTCCACGCGTGCGTGAGCCGGAGCTACCCGAGGAGATCACCGGCAAGGAGCTGGACCGCCAGGTCTGGACCCAGCTGCGGACGCTGAGCAAGGAGAACGCTCAAGGCGTCGCGCGGCACCTCGTGGCCGCTGCACAGTTCCTGGACGACGATCCGGATCTGGCACTGGAGCATGCGGAACACGCTGCCAAGCGCGCCGGTCGGGTCCCTGCTGTGCGTGAGGCCCTCGGCCTGGTGCGTTACCGGCGTGCGGAATTCGCCGATGCGTTGCGCGAGTTCCGGACGGCTCGCCGGTTGTCCGGCTCGAACCACCTGATCGCCTACATGGTCGACTGCGAGCGTGGCCTCGGCCGTGCCGACCGTGCGCTGGAGCTCGCCTCGTCCGCGGACGCCAGGAATCTGGCCGAAGCCGACAACATCGAGTTGGCGATCGTGGTGTCCGGGGTGCGGCGCGACCTGGGTCAGGCGGACGCCGCGGTCATGGGGCTGCGAATTCCGGCTCTGGACCGCGCCACCAACCAACCGTGGGCGGCGCGGTTGTTCTACGCGTACGCCGACGCGCTGCTGGCGACCGGGGACGAGGAAGGGGCCCGCACCTGGTTTACCAAGGCGATGGAGGCCGACACCGAGGACGAGACGGACGCTGCGGAGCGCCTCGGAATCGGATCCGACGTCGAGATGACCGACCTGCTCGACGAGTCCGACGCATCCGATGACGAGTACGACGCCGTCGGGCGGGAGCGATTCGAAGAGGAGTCCCCGCAGCAGCATCCGTGACTTCAGCGGCTGGGGGCGGTTGCTTCGTACACATCCCCCGACCGCGGCGCCGGCTGTGCACACCCGCGTTCTGATCGCTGTGCCTTCGTCTCTGCTGCGTTCACTCTGTGAGCACAGCAGAGGGACGAGGAGCGGGACATGGCACAAGCAGCGAATGAGGGACCGGGCGCCGGATCGGTGCTGAACGACGTACAGCTGATCGGTCGGATCAGCGCGCCGGCGGAACGCCGGGTGATGCCGAGCGACGATGAGCTGGTCAGTTTCCGACTGGTCGTGGATCGCGACCGGCTTGGCAAGCCCGTGACGGATCGCAAGAGACCGACCGTCGACGTCATCGATGTCGCGTGCTGGACCGCCAGGACCCGCAAGGTGGCGCTCGCGTTGCAGCCTGGAGACGTCGTTCGGGTGCAGGGAGCCCTTCGGCGGCGCTTCTGGAAGGCCGGCGGCGGCGCCGTCAGCCGCCATGAGGTGGAAGCCGCGTCGGTGGCCAGGGTGCGCGGGGTCGGCGCGCGGCGGTGACAATGAGATATGCCCCGTGCCCTGCGTGATCTCTACCCCGGCCTCGTCTGCGACCTCGACGGGGTGGTGTACCGAGGCGCCGACGCGGTGCCGTACGCCGTCGAGGGTCTCTCGGAAGTGGCGTCGACGTCACCTGGGGGCGTCGTGTACGCCACCAACAACGCTTCCCGGCCGCCCGAGCAGGTCGCCGAGCAGCTCCGTTCACTGGGGCTGGCCGTTTCCGGCGACCACGTCGTCAACAGCTCGGTGGCCGGCGCGCAGGTGCTGGCGGGGCGTCTGGCCGCCGGATCGCCGGTATTGGCGGTCGGTGGAGGAGGCGTCGCGGATGCGCTGCGCGGCGCGGGGTTGAGTCCGGTTCTCCCTTCGGAGGTCGCGGAGACGATCAGGCCGGTCAAAGCGGTGCTGCAGGGATATGGTCCCGACGTGCGTGCCAGCGACCTGGCCGAGGTCGCGTACGCCGTCCAGTCCGGAGCGGACTGGGTCGTCACCAACGCCGACCGCACCCTTCCGACCGATCGGGGGATCGCGCCGGGCAACGGATCGCTGGTCAACGCGGTACGGAGCGCGGTCGACATCGACCCCGAGATCGTCGGCAAGCCCGGCCCGTTGATGTATCAGATGGCCGCGCAACGGCTCGGCACCGATCCTGAGCACACCCTCGGCATCGGTGACCGCCTCGAGACGGACATCGCCGGCGCGCATGCGGCGGGAATGGATTCACTGCTGGTGTTCACCGGGGTGCACGGTGTGGCCGATGTCGTCGCAGCCGACCGGCACCTGCGTCCGCGGTACGTCGCGGGGGATCTTCGATCCCTCGGCGAGGTGTACGACGAACCGGTGGCCGACGGTGCCGGCTGGCGGGTGGGCGGTCTGGTCGGTGCGCTGGAGACCTCCGCGCAGCCGAACGTGCGCTTCCAAGGCAGTGATGACGGTGCTGCGCAGGGGCAGGACGGGCTACGGATCGCGTTACACGTGCTGTGGGCCGCACTGGATGACGGCCGGATCTCCCTCAAGGCGGCAGTGTCGGCCACCCAGCGCTGGCAGTAGCGTGGTCGCCCATACGGGCGCGTGCCGCACGTGCCGGACCTACCGCGAAGGAAGCCCGACATGGCATTAGACGGTCTGCGCTCGGCGCTGGCAATGATCACCGGGGTCAGCGAGGCGACCCGCGCGCGTGCGACGGAGGCCGCTGAGGGTCTGCTGGGCCTTCCGGGGATCGGTCCGACGACCGCAAGGGCCGCGCAGGTGACGGGTCAGGTCAGCGCGTTGGCCGACGAACTGGTCGCGGCCGCCGCAGCCAATCGCGCGATGATCTCCGACACCGTCCGGGCCGAGGTCGATCTGCAGTTGCAGCGCGTCGGTCTCACCACGTCCGGCGGACTCACCTCCGCGCGCGACGAGATCGACCGTTTGAAGGCTCAGGTCGCCGACCTCCGGCGGGCGCTGGCCAACCGCGCTCCCGCGACGCCGGTGGACGACGCGACGATCCCGCGCGCCGGCCGCCCGTCGCGTGAAGCGGTCGCCCGCCGTGCCGGCACGACCACCTCCGCGATGACCACCTCTGCGACGAACCGACCATCGAAGGCGGCGACGAAGTCCGCGGCACGTTCGGCGAGCAAGAAGGCGACGCCGGCCGCCGCCACGAAGGCGACGGCATCTGCAACGGCTGCGACGAAGAAGGCGACCCCGTCCGCCGCTCCCACCTCCGTCACCGCGAAGAAGTCTGCAGCGAAGAAGGCCACGAAGGCATCCACAGCGAAGAAGACCGCCACGGCTTCGGGGACGGCGTCGGCCGCGCGTTCGGCGAGTAAGAAGGCGACGCCGTCGGCCGCCACGAGGACCACGAAGACGGCCGCTGCCACGTCGGGGACGGCGAGGAAGTCTGCGGCGAAGACGGCCTCGACGGCGAGCAGGAGGGCGATGCCGTCGGCA
The DNA here is from genome assembly GCF_017565325.1 of Allobranchiibius sp. GilTou38. NCBI lineage: Bacteria > Bacillati > Actinomycetota > Actinomycetes > Micrococcales > Dermacoccaceae > Allobranchiibius > Allobranchiibius sp. GilTou38. The sequence continues at coordinate 9,245 of NZ_JAGEKN010000006.1, forward strand.
GCGACGACCAAGGCCGCGGCGAAGAAGACGACGAAGGCCGCCGATTCCCGGACGGCGTCGGCGGCGACCACGTCGGCCGCACGTTCGGCGAGTAAGAAGGCGACGCCGTCGACCGCGAAGAAGTCCTCCACTGCCAAGAGCGCGGCAACGAAGAGCTCGGCAACGAGGAGCAACGCGGCCAAGAAGACGTCGACGTCCAGCGCGTCCCCTGCGAAGGCGGTCGCACAGAAGTCGACCGCACGGAAGTCGACGCCGTCGACTGCGAGGAAGTCCTCCGCAGCCAAGACGTCGGCTGCCAAGAACACGGCTGCCAAGAACACGGCGGCCAGGAGCACCGCAGCCAAGAAGTCTGCGACGACGTCGGCACCCAGGAAGGCAGCCACGACGAGCGCGACCAAGAAGGCAGCGACGACCAAGGCAGCCACCACCACGCCGACCCCGTCCGCCGACGCCACGAGCACCTCGAGCTCGCCCGCGACGCCGGGCAGCGGAATCCACACGCCGACCGACCCGATCGTGGAGCAGGGCAACACCCGCCATCTCGACGCGGACACGACCGCCACCGCTCCCGCGTACGGCACCGGTGCGCAGGCCCCGATGAGTCGCTCGACCGATGCCGTCGTCGAGCAGGGCAACACCCGACACCTCGACGGTGGTTCGGCCGCCGGCGATTCGGCGGAAGCGACCGGAACGGCCTCCACCGCAGACGCGCCGCGTGTCCCCGCGCCTGCTCCCTCGACCGAGCCCGCCGACGCCGCCGAGTTAGACGTCGCCCCCGCACGCACGACCGGCACGGGATCGGGTGACGACGCGTGAGCCTCGTACCGCCGAGCCCGGCCTCGATGGGCCGGCGCCCCGATGCCCTGCCAGGCGCCGGTGTGGCGGCCGATTCGCAGGGCGTCGCGTCATCCGTGGCGGACCAGTCCGAGGCGGTCCGAGCAGCGCTCGATCTGCAGATCGCTCCGGACATCGACCTCGCCGTGACCACCGAGACACTCGTGGCGGCTCACGATGCGCTGCATCGCCGGTTGAGTGACCTGTCCAGCTGACGGCGGGCCGACGACGCGCCTGGACCAGGCGCTCGTCGCCCGTGGCCTGGCCCGCTCGCGCGCCGTGGCCGCCGACCTGGTGCAGGACGGGCGGGTGCGAGTCGACGGCACGGTCGCCCAGAAGGCCTCGATGCGGGTGTGCGAGGACACCGCCGTCGCCGTCGAGGGAGAACCGGAGCGCTGGGTGGGGCGCGCGGCCTACAAGCTGGTGGCCGCACTGCAGGCCTTCGCCGTTGACCCGTCGGAGGCTCGCTGCATCGACGTGGGCGCCTCGACCGGAGGATTCACCCAGGTGCTGCTCGAGGCGGGCGCTCGCCAGGTGGTCGCTCTCGACGTCGGGCACGACCAGCTCGCCGCAGTCGTCGCGGACGACCCGCGCGTGACCGAGATGTCCGGGGTGAATGTGCGCGATCTGGATCCCGAACGGGTCGGTGGTCCCGCCGATGTCGTGGTGGCCGACCTCAGCTTCATCTCCTTGCGCCTGGTGCTCGGCACCCTGGCCCGGTTCACCGCACCCGCCGGCGACCTCGTCACGCTCGTCAAACCGCAGTTCGAGGTCGGCCGCGAACGCCTCGGACGCACGGGGGTGGTGATCTCGGCGCAGCAGCACGCGGAGGTGCTGCGCAAGGTGGTCGAGCACGCGCAGGCCGTGGCGCTGCACGTGCACGGACTGCTGCGCAGTCCGGTCGTGGGCGGATCCGGCAACACGGAGTACCTGATGTGGGCGCGACCCGTGTCGGAGGGCAAGATGACCGACGTGGCCATCGAGGATTTCGTGAGCGGCGTGGCAGGTGAGCAGCGATGAGCCGCCGCATCGTCCTGATCGGCCACCCGCGACGGGCCGAGGCACTCGACATCGCCATCAAGCTCGTACGTGACCTGGCCGCGGCCGACGTCGAGGTCACCGGCCCGGCCGACGAGCTCGAGGCGTTCGGGGTGCTGCACGAGCCCAACGTCTCGATCGCCGATTGCCGTGAATCGATGGACGGCGCCGAACTGGCCGTGGTGCTCGGCGGGGACGGCACGATCCTGCGAGCAGCCGAGCTGGTGCGCGACATCGGAGTGCCGCTCCTCGGGATCAACCTCGGCCACGTCGGCTTCCTCGCCGAGGCCGACCGCGACGACGTGCACGCCACGGTCAAGAAGATCGTCGAGCGGTCCTGGAGCGTCGAGGAGCGGATGACCCTCGAGGTCGAGGTCAGCATCGACGGTCGGGTCGTCTGGAAGAGCTGGGCTCTGAACGAGGCCTCGGTGGAGAAGCGCGCCCGCGAGCGGATGCTCGAGCTGGTGCTCGAGATCGACGACCGCCCGCTGTCCACCTGGGGAGCCGACGGCATCGTGATGGCCACCCCGACGGGCTCGACGGCGTACGCCTTCTCCGCCGGCGGACCCGTCGTCTGGCCGGGTGTCGACGCGCTGCTGCTCGTGCCCATCTCCGCCCACGCCCTCTTCGCGCGGCCCCTGGTGCTGGACCACAACTCCCACGTCGGCATCGAGCTGCTGGAGCGCACCGGCGCGCACGCCGTCGTCTGGTGCGACGGGCGCCGCTCTTTCGACATCCCGCCGTCGGCCCGCATCGACGTACGTCGCAGCGACCGTCCGGTGCGGCTGGCCCGGCTCTCCACGGCGCCGTTCACCGACCGACTCGTCGCGAAGTTCGACCTGTCGGTGTCCGGATGGCGTGGGATGGGTCCCGCGCCCGGACCCAGCGAGGCCTGATGCTCCAGGAAATCCACCTGCGGGGCCTCGGGGTCATCGAGGATGCGCTGCTGGAGCTGTCCGACGGCCTGAACGTGGTCACCGGCGAGACCGGCGCCGGCAAGACGATGGTCGTGCAGGGCCTCGGTCTGCTGCTCGGCGGCCGGGCCGACCCGGGCCTGGTGCGCGCCGGGAGCGGGCAGGCCGTCGTCGAGGGCGTGGTGCAGGTGGCCGACGGGGATCCGGCGCTGGCCAGGGCTCTCGAGGCGGGCGCCGATGGTGAGGACGCCGTCCGTGACGGCCTCGTCCTGGTGCGCAGCGTGTCCACCGCCGGCCGATCCCGTGCCCACGTCGGTGGCCGCACGGCCCCCATCGGAGTGCTCGCCGAGATCGGGGAGCACCTGGTCGCCGTGCACGGCCAAGCCGACCAGTGGCGTCTGCAACGCCCCGACCAGCACCGCGCGGTGCTCGATGAGTTCGGCGGGACGCCGCTCGCCCGCACGCGCGCCGAGTACGTGGCCCTCTACGAGGAATGGACCGCTGTACGGGCGGAAGTCACCACCCTGCGCGAGGAGTCCCGGGAGCGGGCCCAACGCCTGGAGCTGCTCACCGCGGGTCTGGAGGAGATCGCCGCCGTCGATCCGCAGCCGGGGGAGGACGATGACCTCGCCGCGCAGAGCGAACGGATGCTGCACGTCGACGCGCTGCGGGAGGCTGCCGCCGTCGCTCACGCAGCTCTGGTGGGCGACGACGACGATCCCGAGCGGGCGCCGTACGTCGTCGACCTGGTCTCGCACGCCCGCCAGTCGCTGGCAGGGGAGGGGGAGCACGACGTCGAGCTCGCAGGCCTCGCCGACCGACTGCGCGAGATCGGCATCCTCGCCGGTGAGCTGGGTGCCGACCTCGGCGGCTACCTGGCCGGCCTCGACATCGAACCTGGCCGTCTCGAAGCCGTGCAGCAGCGGCGTGCGGCGCTCGGCAGGCTGACCCGCAAGTACGGCGCCGACGTGGCCGAGGTGCTCGCCTGGGCCAAGGACGCGGCAGCGTCCGTCGACGCGCTCGCCGGCAGCGACGACCGCATCGCCCACCTCGACACCCGGCTCGGGCAGTTGGCGACCCAGCTGGTGGACGCGGCCGACGCGTTGACCGCCGCGCGTCGTACGGCGGCCACGACGTTGCAGGAGCAGGTGGCGCAGGAGTTGACCCATCTGGCGATGGGCGCGGCGCGCATCGAGGTGGTGGTGACCCCGACACCGGGGGAGTACACCGGCCACGGCGTCGACCGGGTCGAGATCATGCTGGCGGCCAACAAGGGCGCCGCGCTGCGCAACCTCGCGAAGGCCGCCTCCGGGGGTGAACTGTCCCGGGTGATGCTGGCCCTGGAGGTGGTCACCGGCTCCGGAGCGGTGCCGACGTTCGTCTTCGACGAGGTGGACGCCGGTGTCGGCGGAGCCGCGGCGCTCGACGTCGGCGCCCGGCTGCAACGACTCGCCGAGCACGCGCAGGTCATCGTGGTCACCCACCTGGCCCAGGTCGCCGCGTACGCCGACCGGCACCTGGTCGTCCGCAAGGAGAGCGACGGACAGGTCACCCAGAGCGATGTCGCCGTCGTCGAGGGCGAGGACCGGCTCGCCGAGCTCGCGCGGATGCTGGGCGGAGTGAGCGACAGCCAGGTCGCCCAGGACCACGCCCGCGAGCTGCTCGACGCGGCACAGGGCCCGAGGTCGCGCGGAACAGGCGTGTCGGCCACGCCCGTAGGACGGCGACGGCCCGTGGATAACGTAGGCTGAGAGCCCGTGGTGGACATTACGAAACACATATTCGTCACCGGAGGCGTTGCCTCTTCACTCGGCAAGGGCCTGACCGCCTCCAGCCTCGGACATCTGCTTCGGGCGCGCGGACTGCGGGTCACCATGCAGAAGCTGGATCCGTATCTGAACGTCGATCCCGGCACCATGAACCCGTTCCAGCACGGTGAGGTCTTTGTCACCGAGGACGGCGCCGAGACCGACCTGGACGTCGGGCACTACGAGCGCTTCCTCGACGTGAATCTCGCGGGCGACGCCAACGTCACCACCGGCAAGGTCTACAGCCGGGTGCTCGCCCGGGAGCGGCGCGGTGAGTACCTCGGCGACACGGTGCAGGTCATCCCGCACGTCACCAACGAGATCAAGACGCAGATGCGCGCGCAGGCCGCCGACGACGTCGACCTGATCATCACCGAGATCGGCGGGACCGTCGGCGACATCGAGTCGCTGCCCTTTCTGGAGGCCGCCCGTCAGGTGCGCCAGGATGTGGGCCGCGACAACGTCTTCTTCCTGCACGTCTCCCTCGTGCCCTACCTCGCGCCGAGCGGCGAGCTCAAGACCAAGCCGACCCAGCACTCCGTCGCCGCGCTGCGGCAGGTCGGTATCCAGCCCGATGGTCTTGTGCTGCGTGCCGATCGGGAGATCCCGGAGAGCATCAAGGCGAAGATCTCGCTGATGTGCGATGTGGACACCGAGGCGTGCGCGGCCGCGATCGACGCGCCGAGCATCTACGACATTCCCAAGGTGCTGCACACGCAGGGGCTGGACGCGTACGTCGTACGCCGCCTCGGGCTGTCCTTCCGGGACGTGGACTGGCACGACTGGGACGAGCTGCTGCAGCGGGTGCACCGCCCGCAGCACGAGGTCGAGGTCGCGCTGGTCGGCAAGTACGTCGACCTGCCCGACGCCTACCTGTCGGTCACCGAGGCCCTGCGCGCCGGCGGATTCCACCACGACGCCAAGGCGCGCATCCGCTGGGTCGCCAGCGACGAGTGCAAGACCCCCGGCGGTGCCCAGAAGGCGCTCGGGGGAGTCGACGCGGTCCTGGTGCCCGGCGGTTTCGGCGTACGCGGCATCGAGGGCAAGCTCGGCGCGCTGCGCTGGGCGCGCGAGAACAAGGTGCCCACGCTCGGCATCTGCCTGGGGCTGCAGTGCATGGTCATCGAGTACGCGCGCGACGTCGCGAAGATCGAGGGGGCATCGTCCTCGGAGTTCGACCCCGATACGCCGGCGCCGGTCGTCGCCACCATGGAGGAGCAGAAGGCCTTCGTCGAGGGCGCGGGCGACCTGGGCGGCACCATGCGCCTCGGCGCGTATCCCGCTCTGCTGGAAGAGGGTTCGGTGATCGCCGAGGCCTACGGCACGACTCGCGTGTCCGAGCGTCACCGCCACCGCTACGAGGTCAACAACGCCTACCGCGAGCAGCTTGCCGACGCCGGCCTGGTCTTCAGCGGCACCTCACCGGACGGCACACTGGTGGAGTTCGTCGAGCTGCCGCGCGACGTGCACCCGTACTACGTCTCGACGCAGGCGCACCCGGAGTTCCTGTCCCGTCCGCACCGCGCGCACCCGCTCTTCGCCGGGCTGATCGGCGCCGCGATCGACGAGCAGCGCGCCAGCCGGCTGGTCGACGTGCCCAGCACCCGACCCGCCGAGACCGCCGTCGCGCCGTGACGTTCGCTGACCGGTACGACCCCCGGCCGGTCGTCTCCTCCGAGCACTCCTTCCACGGGCACGTCTGGGACGTGCGCACCGATGTCGTCGATCTCGGCGACGCGGGCGAGGTGACGCGCGACTACATCGAGCACACCGGAGCCGTCGCGGTCGTCGCGCTGCGCGGCGAGCCGGGCGCCGAGGAGGTGGCGATGATCCAGCAGTACCGCCACCCGGTGCGCACCTACGACTGGGAGATCCCCGCCGGCCTGCTCGACCAGCCCGGTGAGGACCCCCGCGACGCGGCCGCCCGCGAGCTGCGCGAGGAGGCCGACCTCGATGCTCACCGGTGGGACGTGCTGATCGACCTGTTCACCTCACCCGGGGCGTCGTCGGAGAACATCCGCGTATTCCTCGCGCGGGACGTATTTGATGCGACCGCAGAGGGTTTCGAGCGAGAGGGCGAGGAAGCCGGTATGACGACGACCTGGATCCGCCTCGACGACGCGGTCGACGCCGTGCTCGACGGGCGGATGCACAACGGCCCCGGCGCGGCAGCGGTCATGGCGGCGTACATCGCCCGTCAGCGGGACTGGTCCGGGGTGCGCGCCTCCAACGCGCCGTGGCCGTTCCACCCGGCCTACCGGTAGGCACAGGCGTCACCGTGAGCCGCACCCCGTCCTCCCGTAGCGCAGTCGCACCCTTTCAGGTGATGCAGCTGGTGCGCGCCGCAGCGGCTCGGCAGCGCAGCCACGGCGACGCGATCCTGCTGTGCGTGGGGCAGCCGTCGACGCCGGCGCCGCGAGCTGTGCTCGACGCGGTGCACGGCGCGATCGACACCCAGGTGCTCGGCTACACCGAATCCGACGGCATCCCCGCCCTGCGTGTGGCGATCGCCGAGCACTACCAGGCGGCGTACGGCGTGCCGGTCACTGCGCAGGATGTGCTGGCGACCAACGGATCCTCCGGCGGTTTCAGCACGCTGCTGCTGGCCGCGTTCGAGCCGGGCGCGCGGATCGCGATGACCCGTCCCGGCTACCCGGCCTACCGCAACACGGTGCAGGGCCTCGGGTGCGTGCCCGTGGATCTGGTCTGCGGTCCGGAGACCAGGTTCCAGCCGACCGTCGAGCTGCTCGAAGAGCTTCCGCAGCGACCGGACGGGGTCATCATCGCGAGCCCAGCTAACCCCACCGGCACGATCATCGACGCCCGCGAGTTGGAGCGGATCGCGCACTGGTGCGAGGCGAACGACGTGCTGCTGATCTCCGACGAGATCTACCACGGCATCTCCTACGGCCGCGAGTGCGCCAGCGCGTGGGAGTTCTCCCGGGCCGGTGCGGTGATGGGGTCGATCAGCAAGTACCACTCGATGACCGGATGGCGGCTGGGCTGGGCGTTGCTGCCGCCGGAGCTGCGCACGTCGGTCGACCGGCTCCAGGGCAACCTGGCAATCTGCGCGCCGGCCGTGTCGCAGGTCGGGGCTGTGGCGGCGTTCTCCTCGGGCGCTCAGCGCGAACTGCGTTCGCACGTCGAGCGATACGCGCGTAACCGGGACGTCCTGCTGCGTCGGCTCCCAGAGCTCGGGATCACGTCGTTCGCTCCGCCGGACGGTGCGTTCTACGCGTACTGCGACATCGGGCACCTGACGACCGACTCCCTGACGTGGTGCCACGACGTCCTCGCGCGGACCGGCGTTGCGCTCGCTCCCGGCATCGACTTCGACCCGATCGACGGGCACCACTACATGCGGTTGTCCTTCTGCGGCGATACGGCCGACCTGAACGAGGCCCTCGATCGCCTCGCGGCGGTCTGCTGACCGCCTGCCCGCCTCGATTGTCCGCACTTTCGTGCAGACGGTCGCACGGATCTGCGGACACCCGGCACCGCTAGATTGCCGGTGTGGTCTACCTCGCGTACGTGCTGCTCGGCCTGGCCGCGCTCGTGCACGTCTACATCTTCCGGCTCGAGTCGTTCGCCTGGACGGCGCCGCGCACCCGGGCCGCGTTCGGCACCAGCCCCGAGGTGGCGGAGGTCACGCGTGCCCTCGCCTACAACCAGGGGTTCTACAACCTGTTCCTCGCGGTGGTGCTCGCGGCGTCGATCGTGCTTCGGATCGCGGGCCAGACCCAGGCGTCGGTGGCGCTGGCGATCGCCGGCGCCGGGTCGATGGTCGCCGCAGCGCTGGTCCTCGCGACTAGCGACCACTCCAAGATGCGCGCCGCCGCCATCCAGGGTGCCGCGCCGGCACTGGGCCTGATCGCCCTGGCGTTCACCGCCTGAGCTTCGCGCCGGCCGTACGTGGTTGTCCGCATTTTCGTGTAGACGGGGTCACGAATCTGCGGACAACCACGGTCACGAGTCGAGCAGATGCCCCACGAGCGCGACCTGCTCCGACGTCTCGGGGGAGCACCACACCACGCCGTCGTCGACCATGCGGGAGGCGAGGGGGTGAGTACGCGGGTGCGCGGGGCAGGGCGGCCAGTTGCTGCGTCCGGACGACGCTCCGGCCTCCTGGATCAACGACTCGACCCCCTCGGTGGCGGCCCGCACCTTCTCCTGGAGCGACACGTCCTCATGATGGTCGAGCCTCAAACCGACGGCGCTTCAGCTCGAGTCCCGCAGCCACCATCCTTCGAAGTCAGGAAATCCCTCGATCGCAGACCCGGGCAGGAGTCGCAGGCCGTACTCCTCCCAGATCGGCGGCGCGACGTCACGCAGGACCGCGAACTCCGGCGGGAGAGGCTCCGGCAGCTTCGCGCGGTAGTCAGCGTTTTCGTGGCGACGTCGTCGTGATCCTGCGGACAACCGGGAAGCTGTCGTCAGTCGGTGCCGGCGTCGAACGCCGCACGGTCGAGCAGGTCGTCGTCGCCGTCCGCCGCCGGGTTCGCGGAGATCTGCGCCGCACCGCCTGGCTCCATCTCGCCGATGAGCTGGGTCTGCGCACCGAGTTGACCCTGCGCCGCGTACAGCTCGAGCTTGGCGCGGGTGTCGGCGATGTCCAGGTTGCGCATCGTGAGCTGACCGATCCGGTCGACCGGGCCGAACGCCGCGTCCTGGGTGCGCTCCATCGAGAGCTTGTCCGGGTGGTAGGAGAACGCGGGGCCGTCGGTCGCGAGGATCGAGTAGTCCTCGCCGCGGCGCAGCCGGAGCGTCACCTCGCCGGTGACCGCGGAGGCGACCCACCGCAGCAGACCCTCGCGGATCATCAGGGCCTGCGGGTCGAACCAGCGCCCTTCGTAGAGCAGCCGACCGAGGCGGCGGCCCTCCTGGTGATACGACGCCAGGGTGTCCTCGTTGTGGATCGCGGCGACCAGTCGCTCGTACGCGATGAAGAGCAGCGCCATCCCCGGCGCCTCGTAGATGCCGCGCGACTTAGCCTCGATGATCCGGTTCTCGATCTGGTCGGACATACCGAGGCCGTGGCGGCCGCCGATCGAGTTGGCCTCCAGCATCAGATCGACGGAGTCCTCGAAGGCGTTGCCGTTGATGGTGATCGGGCGGCCCCGCTCGAAGGAGATGGTGACGTCCTCGGTCGGGATCGACACCGACTCATCCCAGAAGGGCACGCCCATGATCGGCTGCACGATCTCCAGGCTCGTGTCCAGGTGCTCCAGCGACTTCGCCTCGTGGGTGGCGCCGAGGATGTTCGCGTCGGTGGAGTAGGCCTTCTCCGCGCTGTCCCGGTAGGGCAGGTCGCGCGAGATCAGCCACTGCGACATCTCGTGCCGACCGCCGAGCTCGCCCACGAAATCGGCGTCCAGCCACGGCTTGTAGATGCGCAGCGCGGGGTTGGCGAGCAGGCCGTAGCGGTAGAACCGCTCGATGTCGTTGCCCTTGTACGTCGATCCGTCGCCCCAGATGGACACTCCGTCGTCCTGCATGGCGCGCACCAGCAGGGTGCCGGTGACGGCGCGACCGAGCGGCGTGGTGTTGAAGTAGGTGCGTCCGCCGGAGCGGATATGGAAGGCTCCGCACGCGATCGCGGCCAGGCCCTCCTCGACCAGCGGACGGCGGCAGTCCACGAGCCGGGCGAGCTCCGCGCCGTACTGGCCCGCACGACCGGGCACCGAGGCGATGTCGGACTCGTCGTACTGACCGAGATCCGCCGTGTAGGTGCACGGCACCGCACCGCCCTCGCGCATCCAGGCGACGGCGCACGACGTGTCGAGACCACCGGAGAAGGCAATGCCGACGCGCTCGCCGACGGGCAGGGAATTCAGAACCTTGGACACGCGCACAGGCTAACGGCGCGGTGCCACCCTCCGCCGAGCGCGTCAGATGCCGGGCGGCACCGGCGACAGCTCGATGGCCCGGTTGACCCAGGTCGAGACGATCCGCATCCCCAGATGCTCGTAGAGGGGGAGTGCGCCCGTGCGGCTGTCCGTCGCCAGAGTGGAGCGGGCCGCGCCCTGCTCCCGCAACGTCGCGAAGGTGTCGGCGAGCAGCGCCCGTGCCAGCCCGCGCCGGCGGTGGGTCGCGCGGACGGCGAGGCGCTCGACGTTGCCGGTGCCCTCCTCGAGGACCGCGTACGCCGCGCCGACCACCGTCCCCTCGGCGTCGACGATGACCCGCAGGTGCGACGGCTCGAACCCCGGCCGCCGCACGGTGCGCGCCAGGAAGTCCTCCCGCGAGGCCCTCGCGCGGTCCGACCACTCGAGGAAGGCGTCCTCCATCACCTGCCAGACGTCGTCGTAGTCGCCGGGGGCCGCCTCGCGGACGTGGAATCCGGCGGGGACCGACGCGCCGTTCATTTGCGCCGAGGCGGGCAGCTCCAGATCCCACGCGATCCAGCGCAGCCGGTACCCGTGCCGTTCCAGGAACCGGTCGGCCGCGCTGCCCTGCGGCACCTGCATGCCCACCCGCGCGGCGCCGGCCGCCCGCGCCCGCTCCTGGCACCACCGCGCGAGCGCCGTACCGATGCCCTGCCCGTGCCGGCCGGGATCGACGGCAACGTCGCAGTTGCCGGATCCCGTGTACGCGGCGTACCCGACGAGCCGCCGCTCCTCGAACACCCCGACCGTGCCGGTGGCGGGGTCGAAGCTCGGGCGCTGCCAGTCGGCGACCAGATCCGCGGTCGTGATCTCCGGGTAGCCCAGCGCGGCGGCCTCCTCCGCGCCGATCAGCGCGGCGACCTCGGGAGCGTCCGCGACGCTGAGCGGGCGGGCCGTGAGACCGACGGGCAGATCATCCACGCCGCCCAGTTATGCCGCACCGGCCGTCGGGCTGTCCATCGGTTTCTATCCTGACGACATGTCCGACCCCTGCCCGTGCGGCTCCGGCCTGCCGTACGACGACTGCTGCGGCCCCCTGCTCACCACGACCCGGCTCCCCGGGACCGCGCTCGAGCTGATGCGCTCGCGCTACACCGCGTACTACTACGGCAACGCCGAACACCTCTGGCGCACCTGGCATCCCGCGTCGCGTCCGGCGGAGGTCACCCTCGACCGCGACCTGACGTGGACGGGTCTGCGGATCCTCGACGTGGTCGACGGAGAGCCCGGGGACGACACCGGTGTCGTGGAGTTCGTCGCGTCGTACGACGGCGGGTCGTTGCGCGAGCGCAGCCTCTTCGAACGACGCGGCGGGCGGTGGCTCTACCGGGGCGAGCAGCCCTGATCGTCAGCGGATTCGTGGTGCCGGCGCCAGGAATCCGCTGACAACCGAGGTGCGAGCGGCGGATACCGAGATGCCGTACGCCGTGGGCTTCCGTACGATGGCGGGCGGCCCGCTTCGCTGCGTGCGCCCGTCCGAACGATCCTCGAATCCCCCGCAAAGGAACCCCTGTGCTTCGCACCCAGGAGGCCGGCACGCTACGTGCCGAGCACGCCGACCAGACCGTCACGCTCGCCGGGTGGGTCGCCCGGCGTCGGGATCACGGCGGGGTCGCGTTCCTGGATCTGCGCGACGCCAGCGGCGTGGCCCAGGTCGTCGTCCGCGACGAGGTGCTCGAGGAGGGCGGCGCGCACGACCTGCGCAACGAGTACTGCGTGCAGGTGACCGGGCTGGTGCGGGTGCGCCCCGACGGCAACTTCAACACCGAACTCCCGACCGGTGAGATCGAGGTCGTCGCCTCCGACATCGAGGTGCTGAGCGCGTCGGCCACCCTGCCGTTCCAGTTGGACGAGCGGGTGACCGTCGGTGAGGAGACCCGCCTGAAGTACCGCTACCTCGACCTGCGCCGCCCCGAGGCCGGTGGCGCGATCCGGTTGCGCAGCAGACTCACTCGTGCGGCACGGGACGTCCTCGACGACCGCGACTTCGTCGAGATCGAGACCCCGACCCTCACCCGGTCGACCCCTGAGGGCGCCCGCGACTTCCTGGTGCCCGCACGGCTGTCCCCGGGCAGCTGGTACGCGCTGCCGCAGAGCCCGCAGCTGTTCAAGCAGCTGCTGATGGTGGCGGGGATGGAGCGGTACTACCAGATCGCCCGCTGCTACCGCGACGAGGACTTCCGGGCCGACCGGCAGCCGGAGTTCACCCAGCTCGACATCGAGATGAGCTTCGTCGAGCAGGCCGACATCATCGAGCTGGGGGAGTCGATCGCGAAGGCCGTCTGGGCCGTCGCCGGCGTCGACCTGCCCACGCCGTTCCCGCAGATGACCTACGCCGACGCGATGGACCGCTTCGGCTCCGACAAGCCCGACCTGCGCTTCGGCAACGAGCTCGTCGAGTGCACGCAGCTGTTCGCCGACACCGGCTTCCGGGTCTTTCAGGCGCCGTACGTCGGTGCCGTCGTCATGCCGGGCGGCGCCTCCCAGCCCCGCCGTCAGCTCGACGCGTGGCAGGACTGGGCCAAGCAGCGGGGAGCCCGTGGACTCGCGTACGTGCTGGTCCAGGAGGACGGCACGCTCAGCGGCCCGGTCGCCAAGAACCTGAGCGAGGCCGAGACGTCCGCGCTCCCGGCGCACGTCAGCGCGAAGCCCGGCGACTGCATCTTCTTCGCCGCCGGTCCGGGCAAGAGCGAACGCGCCCTGCTCGGCGCCGCCCGCCTGGAGATCGGCCGCCGCTGCGGGCTGATCGACGAGTCGGCCTGGTCCTTCCTGTGGGTACTCGACGCGCCGCTCTTCGAGCCCGCGTCCGACGCGGTCGCCTCCGGCGACGTCGCCGTCGGTTCCGGCGCATGGACGGCGGTGCACCACGCGTTCACCAGCCCCAAGAAGGAGTTCCTCGACACCTTCGACACCGACCCCGGCAGTGCCCTCGCGTACGCCTACGACATGGTCTGCAACGGCAACGAGATCGGCGGCGGCTCGATCCGTATCCACCGCCGGGACATCCAGGAGCGTGTCTTCAAGGTGATGGGCCTGTCCGACGAGGACGCCCAGGAGAAGTTCGGCTTCCTGCTCCACGCGTTCGCGTTCGGCGCGCCGCCGCACGGCGGGATCGCGTTCGGCTGGGACCGCATCTGCGCGCTGCTCGCCGGGACCGACTCGATCCGCGAGGTCATCGCGTTCCCGAAGTCCGGTGGCGGCTTCGACCCGCTGACCGCGGCGCCCGCGCCGATCACGCCCGAACAGCGCAAGGAGGCCGGGGTCGACGCGAAACCGGCCGCGGCTGTGCGCGACGTGCCCGCGCAGGGTGCACCCGAGGTCAACCCCAGGCAGAGCTGACCCGCACAGCGCTTCGACCGAACCGACCACCGGACGACCCGGTGGTCGGTTTGCGTTTGCGGCCAGGACTGCCGCCCTGGCCGACGACGCAAACCGTCACCCTCGACGCAAACCGTCACCCTCGACGCGAACCGTCACCCTCGACGCAACCGGCGCCGCCGACGGACGCGGGTCAGCGGCTCAGGTCGCGGGGAAGCGAGCCGCGCCGAGCTGGCGGGACTGGGCGACCAGAGCGCCCGTGCTGTCCCAGACGGTGCAGTCCTCGTTGAAGAGTCCGCCGGCCACGTGGTCGGTGTGGGTGCGCACCTGTAGCCACCCGGGAGCGGGCCGGGCGCGCGCGTAGCCGGTGAACTCGATGGTCGGCGCCCAGCCCTGGCTCCCGAGGTCGAAGACCACGGGAGGGAACGCGTCGAGCGCGAGCAGCAACGACAGCGCGTCCGGTTCCCGGTCGTCCTGCAGGCGCAGCCAACCGCGCAGCTCGCCGTGACCGCTCGGCGCGCCGACCGCCCACCCGACCGTGGCCGGGTCCAGGCGCAGATCGAGCCGCTTCAACAGACCCGATTGCGACAGGCTCGGCGGCGCGTCACCGGCGCTCATGCATTCCGAGAGCGGTGCGGTCGGCGGCGGTGAGACGGTCTTGCGGGGTGTGTCGGTGTACCGGTCCAGGTCGCCCAGGGTCAGCAGCGCGCGGAAGCGTTCGACGTCGATCCCGTCGACGGGTTGGGTGACGACGACCTGGGCGCTGCTCATCGAGCGCCCCGTACGCAGGACGGTCGGGCGGGCGTGGATCTGCCCCGGTGAACTCGGTGACAGGAAGATCCCGCTGAAGCTCAGCGTGTCCGTGTGGCCCCCCGCCCGCTGCGAGGCGTCGCCCGTGGCGCGGGCCGCCAGCGCCATCAGCAGGCCGCCGTTGACCGCCTCACCGATTCCCCATTCGTCGGTGAGCGCGCCGACGTAGGCGCCGTCGTCGCCGGGTCCGCTGGTCGTGATTGCATCGTCGAACTCGCTCATCGGGCCATCATGTCGGGCAGGGCTTGCACCCCGGACGCGGGTCCGGGATGTCGTGGCCGGCGGATACGGTGACGGCGTGGCAGACCTGTTCTCCGACCCGGGACGCCCGCGGGGCACGGATCCCTCCGATGTGGCGGGGCTGCCGCCGCTCGCGGTGCGGATGCGCCCGCGGTCGCTTGACGAGGTCCGAGGGCAGAAGGACGTGCTGCGTCCGGGAAGCCCCCTGCGACGGCTGGTCGAGGGTGCCAGCGGGGCAGCGGGAGCGGTGTCGGCGATCCTGTGGGGACCGCCCGGCACCGGTAAGACCACGCTGGCGCACCTGGTGGCCGATGCTGCCGAGCGCACCTTCGTGCAGCTCTCGGCGATCAACGCGGGCGTGAAGGACGTGCGCGCGGTGATGGACCAGGCCGCGCGCGAGCGTGACCTCTACGGCCGCCAGACCGTGCTCTTCCTCGATGAGATCCACCGGTTCAGCAAGGCGCAACAGGATGCGTTGCTGCCCGGCGTCGAGAACCGGCTCATCGTGCTCGTCGCCGCGACGACGGAGAACCCGTCGTTCAGCGTCATCGCACCGCTGCTGTCCCGGTCGGTGCTGGTACGCCTGACGTCGCTGTCGGACGACGACATCGCCTCGCTCCTGCGCGACGCCGTCCAGGACGAGCGCGGCTTCTCGGGCGCGTTCACCCTCGAGGACGACGCCCGCGCGCATCTGGTCCGGATGGCCGGCGGAGACGCGCGCCGGTCGCTGACGGCGCTCGAGGCGGCCGCCGGCGTCGCGCAGGACCGGGCCTCGACACGGATCGAGTTGGCCGACGTCGAGCAGGCCATGGACCAGGCGGCCGTGCGCTACGACCGCGCCGGCGATCAGCACTACGACGTGGCGAGCGCCCTCATCAAGTCCATGCGCGGCAGCGACGTCGACGCCGCGCTGCACTACCTGGCGCGGATGCTCGAGGCGGGGGAGGACCCGCGCTTCATCGCCCGGCGCATCGTGATCGCCGCGAGCGAGGACGTCGGGATGGCGGACCCCACCGCGCTGCAGACCGCGGTGGCAGCGCTGCACGCCGTGGCGCAGATCGGCATGCCGGAAGCGCGGATCATCCTGGCGCAGGCCGTGGTCCACAACGCGATCGCGCCGAAGTCGAACGCGTCGTACAACGGCATCAACGCCGCCATCGCCGACGTACGCGGCGGATTCGGGGGCGCGGTGCCCGCTCACCTGCGGGGCAGCGGGTACGCCGGCGCGGCCGATCTGGGCCACGGCGCGGGGTACCGCTACAGCCACGACGAGCCGAACGGCGTGGGACCGCAGCAGTTCCTGCCCGACGATCTGTTGGGGAAGGCCGACTACTACCACCCGACGGGGCGTGGCTGGGAAGCGAGTCTGGGGGCTCGCTGGGAGGCGCTGCGCGCGGTGATCCGAGGCGAGGACTCGGCACAGTAACGGTTTGGTCACCGTCACGTCTCGGCCGGAAGCGATCGGCTCGCCGTGTGGCATGTTTCATCCCAAGGCGGCCCACCACCCCGCAGGCGGCCTCGTGTTCTGCTCGACGCATCCCTGTCGTGACTGCTCAGGAGGATCTGGCTTCGTGTTCGCGGTCCGTCAACGTCCTGACCCGTCATTCCAGATGAGCGCAGTGGCGGATCCCGTGGTCGGTTCGGTCTCCCGCGGACAGACGTTCCGCAGCACCTCTGCCTGGGTCTACACCATCGTCGTCTGGGCGTTCTGTGCGCTGTGCGCGGTGCTGGCGATCCTGCAGGAGCCGGCCCCGACCGTCGTGCGGGTGGTCCTGTCCTGCGCAACGGCGGCGCTGCTCGCATGGGCGATCCTGCTGCGCCCCCATCTGCGGGTGGGCGAGACCGGCGTCGTGGTCTCCAACGTCTGGCGCACGCACGTCATCCCCTTCGCCGCGATCGCCTACGTGCGAACCCGGGGTCTGGTCGAGGTCGTCGTGCAGCAGGAGGATCGCGAACGGGTCTATCGGTCGTGGAACGCGCCCGGCAACACCTCCCGGGCGCCGCGCATGAGCGACCCGCAGGCCCGCAATCATTTGCGCGGTATGGGTATCTCCGCGCAGGGCCACACCCACGCGCTCAAAGCCGGCAGCGGTGCGGCTGGGCGACTCATCGAGGAGCGGATGGATGCCGCGGCGCCCGGCGCGCCCGCTGGCGTCCGCTCCACCTGGAACGTCGCCGTCGTCGCCGCGGTGCTGACGGCGATCGTCGTGACGGCGGGCTCGTGGGCGCTGTGACGGTCATGCGCGACACGCGGACTCACCGCACCCGGAGACCCACATCGGACCTCCGCCTCGTACATAGTCGCCCTGTGGAACGTCGTCTCGTCAGAAGGAGCGCTCCCCCCGTGCGTCCAGCTGTGCCCCCGTTCTGCCCCGTCGGTGATCTCCCGGGGGCCCGCCCATGAGCCTGTTCCTGCTGCGTCGGTTCATCAACTACGTGATCCTCACGCTGGTGGCGACCACCTTCAGCTACATCCTGGCGAGCACCTTCGAGAACCCTGCGGCGCGCTACCTGGGCAAGAACCCCCGCCCGAGCAACGAGACCATCGCCCGCACCCTGGATCGCTACGGCACCAACCCCAACACGCCGGTTCTGGAACGCACCTGGCACTGGTTCACGCAGCTGGTGTTCCACGGCAACCTCGGCCAGGAGTACGACGGAACGAGCGTGCTGCACGACATGATCGTGCGGTCGGGTGTCAGCCTGCAGCTGCTGCTGATCGGGTCGATCCTCGGAGCGGTGCTCGGTGTAGCACTCGGTGTGTGGGGTGCGGTGCGGCAGTACAAGGCCAGTGATCAGACGGTCACCTACTTGTCGTACCTGATCCTGTCGATACCCGTGTACGTCCTCGGCGTGCTCCTGATGATCGTGGCAACGGAGTTCAACAGCCTGACCGGCACCAACGCCATCGTCTTCACCGGTCAGTACACGCCCGGCACATCGGGTTTCTGGTCGATCCTGCTGGATCGCCTGAGCCACCTTCTGTTGCCGACGATCGCGCTGATGCTCACCAGCGCCGCGTCGTACTCCCGCTATCAGCGCAACGCGATGCTCGACGTGCTGAGCGCCGACTACATCCGGACGGCCCGCTCCAAGGGACGTCCGAGGAACGCGGCGATGATTCGGCACGGCGTGCGGGTCGCGCTGATCCCCATGTCCACGTTCTTCGCCTACAGCTTCGGCCTGCTGGTCGCCGGCTCGATCTTCTTGGAGAAGATCTTCACCTGGCACGGCATGGGCGAGCTGGCCCTGAACTCGGTCAACCAGAACGACATCAACGCCACGACCGGCTCGATCCTGTACGTGGCCGTCCTGATCCTGATCAGCTCCACGCTGTCGCAGATCCTGTATGCCGCGCTCGACCCGAGAGTGAGAATCTGATGACCCTCACCAACCTGGAGATCCTGGAGGAGCCCGAGCCCTCGGCCACGCCGCTCGCCAGTTCGTCCAAGAATGCCGGCAGCGCGAGCCGCGGGAAGCTCATCTGGCTGCGCCTGCGCTCGACGGCGCGCTTCTGGATCGGCGCGATCATCGTCCTGCTGCTCATCCTGTGGGCCATCTTCGGCCCGGCGTTCAGCAAGTTCGGGGCAGGCGATACCGACCTCCTCAACACCGGGGTCGGGCCTAGCGGCACTCACTGGTTCGGCACCGACGGCATCGGCCACGACCTGTACGTCGAGACGGCCCTCGGGCTGCGCATCTCGCTGGTCATCGGTCTGGTGGGCGGTCCGCTCGGCACGATCATCGCTGCGATCGTGGGGGCCTTCGCCGGGTATATCGGTGGCGTCTTCGACAAGGTCGTCTCGTGGTTCATCGACCTGATGCTGGTGCTTCCGTCGTTCTTCATCCTGCTGCTGATCAGCCCGGCGCTGAAGAAGCTCTCGTGGGTCGCCCTGGTCTTCTTCATCCCGGCCTTCGGCTGGATGATCATGGCGCAGGTGGTGCGGTCCTCGACTCGGTCGCTGACCGATCGCGACTTCGTCAAGGCGGCGCGGTTCATGGGGGTCAAGACCGGCAAGATCATCTTCCGCCACATCATCCCGAACGTGGCGTCGCTGCTGATCATCGACGCCACGCTCGGCGTCGTCTACGCCATCAGCTCCGAGACGGCGCTGTCCTACTTCGGCTACGGCATCCAGGCACCGCAGATCTCGCTCGGCACGCTCATCGCCGACGGGACCCCGGGTGCCACGACGCAGGCCTGGCTGTTCCTGTTCCCGACCATCGCCCTGGTCCTGCTCCTCTTCGCCGTCGGCCTCGTCGGCGACGCGTTGCGCGACGCCGTGGACCCGACCTCCGGAGTCACCCGTGACTGATGCGCCCCTGCTCGAGGTCGACAACCTGTCGGTCGAGTTCCAACAGCGCGGAGCACCCGTGGTCAACGCCGTCCGCGGCATCTCCTACCACGTCAACCGGGGCGAGTTCCTCGGCATCGTGGGGGAGTCCGGCTCGGGCAAGTCGGTCTCCTCGATGGCTGTGATGGGCCTGCTGCCCAGCACCGCCCGGGTCACCGGCGACATCCGCTACCGCGGTGAGTCGCTGCTGGAGCGCGACGACAAGGCGCTGTCGAGGCTGCGGGGCAAGGAGATCTCGATGGTCTTCCAAGACCCGCTGTCGGCGCTGACCCCCGTCTATACAGTCGGCAACCAGATCACCGAGGCGCTGAAGCTGCACGACTCCGGCCTGTCGGACAAGGCCGCCGACGCGCGCGTCATCGAGTTGCTCACCACGGTGGGCATCCCGGCACCGGAGCGGCGTGCCAAGGCCTTCCCGCACGAGTTCTCCGGCGGTATGCGCCAACGCGTGATGATCGCGATGGCCATCGCGAACGACCCCGACCTGATCATCGCCGACGAGCCGACCACCGCATTGGACGTCACGATCCAGGCGCAGATCCTCGAGGTGCTGCAGAAGGCCAAGGAGGTCACCGGGGCCGCCGTCGTGCTGATCACGCACGACCTGGGCGTGGTGGCCGGGAACGTCGACCGGGTCGCCGTCATGTACGCCGGACGGCTCGTCGAGACAGGCACGGTCGAACAGGTGCTCACCGCGCCCCGGATGCCGTACACCATGGGTCTGCTGCGGTCCGTGCCGAACATGCAGACCGCCGGCCGCTCCCGGCTGGTGCCGATGGAGGGACGGCCGCCGTCGCTCGCCGCCCTGCCGCCCGGTTGCCCCTTCGAGCCCCGCTGCCCGGCCTCCATCGACGCCTGCAGCACGGCCGAGCCGCCGCTGGTGCAGATCGGCGGTACCGGCCCGGCCGCCCGCCAGGTCGCCTGCGTGCGGGCCGAGGAGTTCGAGCGGGGGACGCTCGGAATCGCCGATGTCTTCCCTCGCCCCGAGCCCGTTCCGCCGGAGGAGCAAGCGCAGGTCAAGGGCGCCACGATCCTGCAGGTCACCGATCTGAAGCGGCATTTCCCGCTGACCAAGGGCGTGGTGTTCCGCAAGACCATCGGCTCGGTCAAGGCCGTCGACGGCATCACCTTCGACATCGAGGAGAAGCAGGTCCTCGGTCTCGTGGGCGAGTCCGGCTGCGGCAAGTCGACCACGATCCTGGAGATCCTCGAGCTGGCCCGTCCGCAGAGCGGCTCCATCGAGCTCAACGGCGTCGACGTCGCGAGTCTGAACTCCTCCGCGCGACTGAAGCTGCGCGGGGACGTCCAGGTGGTCTTCCAGGACCCGATGGCCGCCATCGACCCACGGCTCAGCATCGAGGACATCGTCTCCGAGCCGTTGACCGTGCGCGGCGCGTCCAGATCGGAGCGGTCCGCCAAGGTGCAGGAGCTGCTCGAGACCGTCGGCCTGGACCCGGCGATGTCGGGTCGATATCCCCATCAGTTCTCGGGGGGCCAGCGTCAACGGATCGGCATCGCGCGCGCCCTCGCCACGGACCCCAAGCTGCTCATCCTGGACGAGCCGGTCTCCGCGCTGGACGTGTCGATCCAGGCGGGTGTCATCAATCTGCTGCAGGACTTGAAGGACAGCCGCGGACTGTCCTACCTCTTCGTGGCGCACGACCTGGCGGTCGTGCGCCAGATCGCCGACGTGGTGGCCGTGATGTACCTGGGGCGGATCGTGGAGCTGGGGCGGGCGGACAACGTCTTCAGCCACCCGCAGCACCCCTACACCCAGGCGCTGCTGTCGGCCGTGCCCATCCCCGACCCGCGCATCGAGCGCACCCGTCAGCGGGTACTGCTGGAGGGCGACCTACCCAGCCCGACGCAGGAGATCACGGGCTGCAACTTCCACGGGCGCTGCCCGCTGTTCAAAATTTTGGATGCATCGCGTCAAGAGCGCTGCATCCAGACGGACCCGGGCCTGCGCTCGGTCCACCATTCTTCGGTCGCCTGCCACTTCGCGGAAGAGAATCCGCTGCGGGTCACCGGGGTCGATATCACCGAGAAGGAGAAATCATGAGGGCGAAGTTGACGGTCGCGACGGCTATGGGGGTGGGGCTCGCCCTCTCCCTGTCGGCGTGTGGTGGCAGCAGCAGCGGCGGCGGCGGCAAGTCGTCGTCGGCCACCGGTAGCTCCAAGAGCAGCGGCGGTGGGAGCACCGCGGGCGCGGGCCTGCCGTCGTCGGCGTACACGAAGGCGGCGTACTCCTCGGTCAAGCAGGGCGGCACGCTCACCGGTGAGGTGTCGCAGCTGCCCACGAACTACAACAACTACCAGGCCAACGGTCTGTTGGGTGACACCCAGACGATCCAGAACCCGATCACCCCGGCCGGCGGTGGATTCAACTTCAACGCCGACGGCACGTACAAGATCAACCCCGACTACCTCACCTCCGCGAAGGTCGTGGCGAGCAGCCCGACCAAGATCGAGGTGAAGATGAATCCCAAGGGCGTGTGGTCCGACGGCAAGCCGATCACCTACATGGACGAGGTGAACAACTGGAAGGCCCTGAACGGGACCAACACCAAGTTCGAGGCCGCCACGACCTCGGGTTGGGACCAGATCGCCTCGGTCACCAAGGGCGCCACGAACTACGACTACACCGTCACCTTCAAGACCGCGTACTCCGACTGGGTCGGCTACGTGTACCCGGTGCTGCCGTCGGTCGCCAGCGACACGCCTACGCACTTCAACACGACGTACGCGAGCAAGCAGTACCCGACCAACGGCCCGTTCGTGATCAGCAAGATCGACGCCAGCGCGCAGGTCATCACCGAGACCCCCAACCCCAAGTGGTGGGGTCGTAAGCCCAAGCTGGACAAGATCGTCTGGCGTGTCATCGACCAGAGCTCGATCGGCCAGTCGTTCGTGAACAAGGAACTGGACGTCGTCGACACCCAGGCGAACGCCGACGTCATCAAGCAGGCGTCCGGTCGTAGTGACGCCACCCTGGAGAAGTCCGGTGGCCTCAGCTGGACCCAGCTGACCACCAACGACACCAAGCCGCCGTTCAACGACGTGAACGTCCGCAAGGCGGTCGCCTTCGGCATCGACCGGACGACGTTCGCCAAGGTGGTGCAGAAGGGCCTCACCGTCCCGCCGCAGACGCAGGGCAACGGCATCCTCATGCCCGGTCAGAAGGGGTACGAGGACAACTTCGGCGCCGCCTACCCGTACTCGACCTCCAAGGCCGAGGCGCTGCTGAAGCAGTCGGGTTACACCAAGGGCAGCAACGGCTACTTCGCCAAGAACGGGCAGACCCTCGGGTTCGCGATCCTGGTGCCCTCGGGCACGCCGACCAACGCCCAGCGCGCTCAGCTGATCCAGACCTTCCTGCAGAAGATCGGCATCAAGGTCACGCTGAACACCGTTCCCACGGCGAAGTACTTCAGTGACTACATCCAGACGGGCAACTACCAGGCCAGCAGCTTCACCTGGCAGGGCGGTCTGCTCCCGGTGTCCTCCAGCGAGCCGATCTACTACCCGGCCAACGGTGGTTCGAACTACTCCAAGATCACCGGTCCGAACCAGGGGAAGCTGTGGGCCAAGGCGCTCAGCGACCTCGACCCGACGTCGCGCCTGGCGGACATCGACGCCATCGACAAGGACCTGACGTCCTACGTCGCGATCATCCCCCTCGCGACCACCCCGCTCATCTGGGGTGTCAAGAAGGGCGTCGTGAACTACGGCCCCACCCAGTTCGAGACCATCGACTGGACCCAGGTCGGCTACACCAGCTGATGCACTGACGGCGCTGCGGCGTCGTGACGGGGCCGGGATCCGCTATCGGGTCCCGGCCCCGCCGCGTATCGCGGTCGCCAGGACGCGCGCGACCAGGTCACGATTTGGTTGCACGTCGCCCGGGGTCCTCGATCCGGCACGCTTCCCGTGGCAGCCTTTCTCTGCAGCCCCGGGAAGCGCACTGCAATACGCGTGCGCCGAGGCAGCCAAACCGTAAAATCTCTTGTCTGGAGGCAGATCGCGTTGTCGGTGATCATCGAAAGTCCCGACGCAGCATCCGCACCGGGTGAAGGCGACAGTGCCAAGGAGATCGAGGGCAAGTCGCCCCGGCAACTGGCCTGGATGCACCTTCGGCGCGACAAGGTCACGCTCGGTGCCGGCGTGGTCGCCGCGCTGGGGATCCTCATCGCGATCGCAGCACCGATCCTCGTCAAGCTGGGAGCGATCGACAACGCGAACGACACGCATCCGAATCTGCTGACCGACAGCGGGCAGACCCAGGGTGCGTTCAGCGGCGCCTCGTGGTCCCACCCCTTGGGTGTCACTCCGCAGAACGGTTCGGACCTGCTCGACCGGCTGCTGCTCGGTACGACCTACTCCCTGGTCATCGCCGTGGGCGCCACCGTCATCACGCTCCTGCTCGGCACCATCGTCGGCATCATCTCCGGCTACATCGGCGGCAAGACCGACTACTGGCTGGGCCGCCTGATCGACCTGGTGCTGTGCTTCCCGCAGACGCTGATGCTGTTGGCGCTCGCCCCGACGTTCGTGGACCTGCTGAGCAACCGGTTCGGCGTCCCCGCGGGCGCCACCGCGCACGCCACCTTCGCCATCCTGGTCCTCGGACTCTTCGGCTGGCCGCTGTTCGCCCGCGTGGTCCGCGGACAGGTGCTCTCGCTGCGCCAACGGGAGTTCATCGAGGCCGCCACGAGCCTGGGCGCGACGCGACGCCGGATCTACATCAAGGAGCTGCTGCCCAACCTGTGGGCGCCGTTCCTGGTCTACGGCTCGCTCTACATCCCGCAGTACATCTCCGCCGAGGCCGCACTGGCATACCTGGGAGTGAGCATCCAGCCGCCCACCCCCACGCTCGGCAACATCCTCAACGCCGCGATCGGCTACATCCAGACCGACTCGACCTTCTTCCTCGAGCCGGCCATCGTGATCGTGGTCCTGGTGTTGGCGTTCAACCTGCTGGGCGATGGTCTGCGCGACGCGTTCGACCCCCGATCCGACCGCTGACGCGGCGACTGAACCTAACTGAATGCATCACCTGCAATTCCAATTCCGCATCTCAATCTGAAGGAACATTCATGCTCCGAGCGAACAAATCACTCACGCTGGTCGGTGTCAGCGTGGTGGGCGCTGCTCTTGCCCTCTCCGCCTGCGGCGGTGGCGGCAGCACCAAGAACGGCGGCACCAGCACCAAGAAGGGTGGCACGCTGACCTACCAGTACGCGGGCAGCCCGGTCACCTCGTGGGATCCGCAGAACAGCTACATCGGTGTCGACCTCACGAACGAGTCGCGCCTGTTCTCCCGGAGCCTGGTGCAGTTGTCCACCACGAACACGGTCGCGGCCGCCGCGAAGCCGGTCCCGGACCTCGCGACCAACACGGGCACGAGTTCCAACGGGGCCAAGACCTGGAAGTTCACCCTCAAGTCGGGCGTGAAGTGGCAGGACGGCAGTGCCGTGACCTGTGAGGACGTCAAGTACGGCGCCGAGCGCAGCTTCGCGCCTGCTGCCGCGGGTGGCCCGACGTACGCCAAGACCTATCTGGGTCTGTCCAAGTACGCGGGTCCCGGCACCGCCGGTCAGTCCGACTTCGACAAGCAGGTGACCTGCTCGGGCAACACCATCACCTACAACTTCAAGCTGGCGTGGCCGGACTTCCCGCTGGCGATCGCGTCGCTGCGTGAGTTCGACCCGTACAAGAAGTCGCAGGACAAGGGCACCAAGAGCAACTACACCGTCTTCTCCGACGGCCCGTACAAGCTGCAGGGCTCGTGGGTCACCGGTACCGGCGGCACGTTCGTGCGCAACCCGGAGTACTCGGCCTCGACCGACGGCGTCCGCAAGGCGCTGCCGGACAAGATCATCTTCAAGGACAACACCAACCAGGTCACCACGATCAGCAGCCTGATCCAGGACAACCCTGCTGACCAGGCATCCGTCACGTACATCAACGTGCCGTCGGCCAGCTTCTCGCAGACCACCGGTGCCAACGTCAAGGACCGCGTCGACAACGTGGGCACGACGTACATCGACTACCTGCAGCCGAACATGAAGCGGATGACCAACCCGAAGGTGCGTCAGGCGCTGGCCATGGCCACCGACCAGAACGCGTACATCAAGGCGCTCGGCGGGTCGGCGTACGGAACGGCGGCGTACTCGCTGCTGAACCCGACCGTCACCGGTTACCAGCTGAACAGCACCTTCAAGTCGGAGATCACCGGTAACGCGGCCGCCGCCAAGAAGATCCTGCAGTCGGCCGGCGTCCCGATGCCCTACCCGATCAAGTACACCTACTCCAACAACACCGCGAACGCCACGTCGCAGGCACAGGCCCTCGCGGCCACCTGGGACCAGGCAGGCTTCAAGGTCACGTTGAACGCGGTGTCGGCGCACTACTACCCGACCATCCGGACGCCCAGTGACAACTCGGACGTCTACTGGGCCAGCTGGAGCCAGGACTGGGCGGCAGCGTCCACGATCCTCCCGCCGCTGTTCGATGCGCGCATCAACCTGTCGTCCTCGAGCAAGAGCTCGGACTACGGCAGCTACAGCAGCAACACGGTGAACGGCCTGTTCGACAAGGCCGCTCAGCAGACCAGCCAGTCGGCTGCGGCGTCCGTCTACAACCAGGCGGACGTCCAGTTGGCCAAGGACCTGGCCTACATCCCGCTGGCCCAGCGCAAGTTCGTGCTGGTGTACGGCTCGAAGGTCACCAACTTCCAGGCCGGTCCCGTCACGGCCTCCTACCCCGACCTCGGAGTCATCGGCGTCAAGCAGTAGATCTGAACTGACGGTGGCCGGCCGGGCACATCTCGTGCCCGGCCGGCCACTGGTCGCCATTGACACGGTTCGAGGCCTTCGTCGTATCCAGGAGCCACATGTTCACCTATATCGTCCGCCGCCTGATCGGCGGCGTCGTCATGCTCATCGTCGTCAGCTTCGTGACGTTCCTGCTCTTCTTCTCCTCGGGTACGAATCCAGCGCAGTACACGTGCGGCAAGACGTGTACGCCGGCCATCGTCGAGCAGAACTCCAAGGTGCTCGGATACAACGAGCCGGTCATCGAGCAGTGGGGCCGCTTCGTCCAGGGCATCGCCGTCGGCCGTGACTACCCGGTCGACAAGTCGATGATCAAGGACCCGAACACGATCGTGCACTGCAGCGCGCCGTGCCTCGGCTACTCACCGCAGCTGGCTCAGACGGTGACCCAGACGCTGAAGCCGCGGATCGGAGTGTCCGCGTCCCTGGCGCTGGCGGCGTTCGTGATGTGGATGATCCTGGGCGTCGGCTTCGGGCTGGTCGCGGCGGTGCGCCGCGGTGGACTGCTCGACAAGACACTCGTCGGTGTGGCGTTGATGGCGTACGCCATGCCGACCGTCGTGACGGCGCTGGTCCTCTACCAGTTCCTGGTCATCAAGTGGCAGGTCTTCCCCACGCCGGAGTACGTGGGGATTACCAACAATCCGGCGAGTTGGTTCGTGGGACTGCTCTTACCCGGTCTCACCCTCGCGCTGTTCTACGCGGGTGCCTATGTGCGACTCACGCGGGCATTCATCCTCGAGACCCTGGGGCAGGACTTCCTGCGGACCGCCAAGGCCAAGGGGGTCGCTCCGCGTCGCATCCTCTTCAAACACACGCTGCGGGCCGCGCTCACCCCGATCGTCACCCAGGCAGGTCTGGACTTCGGCGCGGTCCTCGGTGGTGCGATCATCACCGAGAACGTGTTCGGTTACCCCGGTCTGGGGCAGATCGCGGCGCAGTCGGCGGTCACGTTCGACCTGCCCACCACCGTCGGCGTCGTGCTGATCCTCGCGACGTTCGTCATCATCGCCAACCTGGTGGTCGATGTGCTGTACGGATTCATCGACCCCCGTGTGAAACTGGTCTGAGGAAGGCGAACGCATGAGCAACCCAGTGACTGTAGACAAGCCCCGGCACGACGGCGCCGCCGGCGGCCCGTTGTTGAGCGTCAAAGACCTGAAGGTGCACTTCAACACCGACGACGGCGTGGTGAAGGCCGTCGACGGCGTCAGCTTCGACCTCGCGGCCGGGCAGACGCTCGGTATCGTCGGCGAGTCCGGCTCCGGGAAGTCCGTGAGCAGCAGCGCGATCATGGGCCTGCAGCGCGGGACCTCCGCGCGTGTCTCCGGGTCGGTCGTCTTCGACGGTCGTGACCTGATGGAGGTCAGCGACGAGGAGTACCGCGAACTGCGCGGGCAGGACATCGCGATGATCTTCCAGGATCCGCTGTCGGCTCTGCACCCGTACTACACCGTGGGCGCCCAGATCGCCGAGGGCTACCGGGTGCACCACCCGGATGCCAGCAAGAAGGAGGCGCGCGAGCGCACTCTGGAGATGCTGGGCAAGGTGGGGATCCCCAGCCCTGCGCGGCGCATCGATCAGTATCCGCACGAGTTCTCCGGCGGTATGCGCCAGCGCGCCATGGTCGCCATGGCTCTGATCAACGACCCCAAACTGCTGATCGCGGATGAGCCGACCACCGCACTCGACGTGACGGTGCAGGCACAGATCCTCGACCTGATGGTGAGCCTGCAGGACGAGTTCCGGTCGGCCATCATCATCATCACCCACGACCTGGGCGTCGTCGCCGACATCGCCGACGACATCCTGGTGATGTACGCCGGGCGCCCGGTCGAGAAGGGCACCGTGCTCGACACGTTCGCGCGGCCCAAGCACCCCTACACCTGGGGACTGCTCGCCTCGATGCCGCGACTGGACCAGGCACGCGCGGAGAAGCTGGATCCGATCCCGGGCAACCCGCCCTCGCTGATCAACCTGCCGAGCGGGTGCGCGTTCAACCCGCGGTGTGCGCACCGGGACCGGGTGCCCGGTGACAAGTGCCGCACGGTGGAGCCGGAGCTGTTCCAGATCGGGACCCAGCAGGCGCGTTGCTTCCTGACCGATCAGGACCGGGCCGAGATCGCCGCCTCCCACGACGCGAGCACCCACGCGACCGAACAACCGCAGGAGAGTGCATGAGCGAGCAGACACAGGGTGCGCACCGGGC
The DNA here is from genome assembly GCF_017565325.1 of Allobranchiibius sp. GilTou38. NCBI lineage: Bacteria > Bacillati > Actinomycetota > Actinomycetes > Micrococcales > Dermacoccaceae > Allobranchiibius > Allobranchiibius sp. GilTou38. Next base: position 37,492 of record NZ_JAGEKN010000006.1, read on the forward strand.
CGGTGGCACCGCCGTCAGCGACCGTGAGGAGCTGCTGGTCGTCAAGGGCCTGCAGAAGTACTTCCCGCAGAAGAAGGCCGGGCTGATCCGGCGTCCCGACGCCCCGGTCAAGGCGGTCGACGGTCTGGACATCACCGTCCGGCGCGGCGAGACCGTCGGCCTGGTGGGGGAGTCCGGGTGCGGCAAGTCCACAGCCGGCCGCACCATGCTGAAGCTGTTGGAGCCCACCGGCGGCACCATCAGCTTCGAAGGCGAGGACATCACCGACGCCAAGGGCACCCGGCTGCGCAAGCTGCGTCGCGAGATGCAGATGGTCTTCCAGGACCCGTACGGGTCACTGAACCCGCGGCACACGATCGGCAGCATCATCGCGTCGCCGTTCGAGATCCAGGCGGTCAAGCCCGAAGGGGGCGTGAAGAAGGCCGTTCAGGAGCTGATGTCCCGGGTGGGCCTCAACCCCGAGCACTACAACCGCTACCCGCACGAGTTCTCCGGCGGTCAGCGCCAGCGGATCGGCGTCGCGCGTGCGATCGCGCTGCGCCCGCAGCTGATCGTGTGCGACGAGCCGGTGTCGGCGTTGGACGTGTCGATCCAGGCGCAGGTCGTCAACCTGCTGGAGGAGATCCAGGACGAGCTGCAGCTGTCCTACATCTTCGTGGCCCACGACCTCTCGGTGGTGCGCCACATCTCCGACCGGGTCGTCGTGATGTATCTGGGCAAGGTCATGGAGGTCGCCGACCGCGACACCCTGTACGAGGCCCCGCAGCATCCGTACACCCAGGCGCTGCTGTCCGCCGTGCCGGTGCCGGACCCCGCGCAGTCGCGGGACCGCGAGCGGATCCTGCTCACCGGAGACCTCCCCAGCCCGCAGCACCCGCCGTCGGGGTGTGTCTTCCGCACCCGGTGCTGGAAGGCGCAGGACGTGTGCGCCACCGAGGAACCGGTTCTGGAGCAGGCCGACGACGGTCGCGATCACCAGCTCGCGTGCTTCTTCCCCTCGATCACCACCGACCGCCCCACTGACAGCACCGCGCCGTCGATGGGTCGGCGCGAGCGCGGCGGCCGCAGCAACATGGCCGACACGGCCGACACGGCCGACACGGCCGACACCGCCGCCACCGACGGCGACGCCAGCTTCGTGGCACCGAGCAGCGGCGACTCCGGCTCCGAGGGACCGACCCGCGTCTGACCCGTTCGATCGCCGCCTGCCCGCACAAACCCGTGCGGGCAGGCGGCGTCGTCGGTTGTAGGGTCGGGCGCGCCGTACTTCACGGGTGGCCCTGCTCGTCGTCGCCGCCCACCGACCAGGAAGCGTCATGGAAACCGCCGAGATCCGTCGCCGTTGGCTCGCCTACTTCGAGGCGCGCGGGCACACCGTCGTACCCAGCGCCTCGCTGATCTACGACGACCCGAACCTGCTGTTCGTCAACGCTGGCATGGTGCCGTTCAAGCCGTACTTCCTCGGCGAGCAGCAGCCCACGTGGGACCGGGCCACCAGCGTGCAGAAGTGCGTTCGCACGGGTGACATCGAGGAGGTCGGAAAGACCTCCCGGCACGGCACGTTCTTCCAGATGAACGGCAACTTCTCCTTCGGCGACTACTTCAAAGAGGGCGCGATCGACTTCGCCTGGGGGCTGCTGACCACCAGCCAGGCGGACGGCGGCTACGGCCTGAACCCGGAGCTGCTGTGGCCGACCGTCTTCCGCGACGACGACGAGGCGTACGCGCTGTGGCGGGACCGGATCGGCGTCCCCGAGGCGCGCATCGTGCGCCGCGACGAGGAGGACAACTACTGGAGCATGGGCGTGCCCGGCCCGGGCGGTCCCAGTTCGGAGATCTTCTACGACCGCGGTGCCCGGTACGGCGCCGACGGCGGCCCGGCGGTCGACGAGGACCGCTTCATGGAGATCTGGAACCTGGTCTTCATGCAGGACGAGCTGTCGGCGTTCCGCACCAAGTCCGACTTCGACATACGGGGACCGCTGCCGCGGCGCAACATCGACACCGGGATGGGCCTGGAGCGGATGGCCTCCGTGCTCCAGGGCAAGGACAACCTCTACGAGATCGACGAGGTCTATCCGGTCCTGGCCAAGGCCGCGGAGATGACCGGCCGCACGTACGGCGCGAAGTCCGGTCATGCCGCGACCAGCTCGCACCCCGACGACGTGCACCTGCGCGTGGTCGCGGACCACATCCGCTCGTCGCTGATGCTGATCGGCGACGGGGTGACCCCCGGCAACGAGGGGCGCGGCTACGTGCTGCGGCGGATGCTGCGCCGCGCGGTGCGCGCGATGCGACTGCTCGGCTACCGCGACCACGCGCTGCCCCAACTGCTGCCGGTCAGCAAGGACCGGATGAAGGCGAGCTACCCGGAGCTGGAGAGCGACTTCGCGCGGATCAGCCAGATCGCGTACGCCGAGGAGGACGCTTTCCGGCGCACCCTCGACGCCGGGACCACGATCCTGGACACCGCCGTGACGAAGGCGAAGAAGGAGCCGTCCCCGCAGCTGTCGGGTGACGCCGCGTTCCAGCTGCACGACACCTACGGCTTCCCGATCGACCTCACCCTGGAGATGGCCGCCGAGCAGGGCGTGCAGGTCGACGAGGCGGGCTTCCGCTTCCTCATGCAGGAGCAGCGCGACCGCGCCAAGGCGGATGCCAAGGCCAAGAAGTCCGGGCACGCCGACGTCGGCGTCTGGACCGAGCTGCTGTCGCTGGGTCGCACGGACTGGCAGGCGTACGAGCACCTTTCGGTCGAGGCATCGATCGTCGGGCTCGTACGCGACGGTGAGCGCCAGCAGGAGCTCGAGCCGGGCGCGACCGGGCAGGTCGTGCTGGACCGCACGAGCTTCTATGCCGAGTCCGGTGGCCAGATCGCGGACTCCGGCGACATCGTCACCGACCAGGGCGTGCTGAAGGTGCTCGACGTGCAGCGCCCGGTCAAGGGACTGGTCGTGCACACCGTGCAGGTGCAGGACGGGCCCGTGCGGGTCGGTGAGCAGGTGCAGGCGAAGGTCGACCCCGACTGGCGGGTCGCGGCCTGTCAGGCGCACTCGGGCACCCACGTGATCCACGCCGCGCTGCGCCAGGTGCTCGGCCCGTCGGCGCTGCAGTCCGGCTCCTACAACAAGCCGGGCTACCTACGGCTCGACTTCGCCTGGGGCTCCGCGCTGTCGCCGGAGACCCGCTCGGAGATCGAGGAGGTCGCCAATCTGGCCGTGCGCAAGGACCTTCCGGTGTCCGCACAGTTCATGACGTTGCCCGAGGCGCGTGAGTGGGGCGCTCTGGCGCTGTTCGGTGAGACCTACGACGAGCAGGTGCGCGTCGTGCAGATCGGCGGCCCGTGGTCGCGGGAGTTGTGCGGTGGCACCCACGTCGCGCACTCCTCGCAGGTGGGCGCGCTGACCCTGACCGGTGAGTCATCGGTCGGTTCCGGCGTACGCCGTGTCGAGGCCTTCGTGGGCATGGATGCGCTGCACTACCTGGCCGGCGAGCGGGCGATGGTGGCCGAGCTGTCCGGACTGGTGAAGGTGCAGCCGGCCGAACTGCCCGCGCGTATCTCCGACTTGCTCACCCGGGTCAAGGACGCGGAGCGGGAGATCGCCAAACTGCGCCAGCAGCAGGTGCTGGCCGGCGCAGGCGACCTGGTCGCGGGCGCCAAGGACGTCTTCGGTGTGCGGTACATCGGCCACGATGCCGGTGCGGCGAGCGCCGACGAGGTACGCGCCCTGGTGCTGCAGCTGCGCGACCAGCTCGGTGACGCGACGCCGGCGGTCGTGGCGATCACCGGTGTCAGCAAGGACCGGCCCGTCGTGGTCGTAGCGACCAACGCGCAGGCCCGCGAATGGGGCGTGCGTGCCGGCAATCTCGTGAAGGTCGCGGCCGGCGTCCTCGGCGGCGGTGGCGGCGGCAAGCCCGACCTCGCCCAGGGCGGTGGCAGCGATGCCGGCAAGACCGGGGACGCGCTGACCCGGGTCGAGCACACGGTGGGCGAGACGGTCACGGCCCGGTGACCCCGATCGATCCTGCCGCGAGGCGGCGATGAGGCCGGGCGCCCGCCTCGGCGTCGACGTCGGATCGGTGCGCATCGGTGTCGCGACCAGCGATCCGGACGCTCTGGTCGCCACCCCGCTGCGTACGGTCCGCCGCGACCCCGCAAGCGTCGCCGACACTGCCGAGGTCGCGCACGAAGCCGGAGAACGCGACGTCCTCGAGATCGTCGTCGGGCTGCCGCTCTCGATGGACGGGGTGGAGCGGGCTGCCGCGCAGACGGCCCGGTCCTGGGCCGTCGCCCTGGCGAAACAGGTGCCGGGAGTGGTCGTCCGGCTGGTCGACGAGCGCTTGAGCACGGTGGACGCACAGCGCGCCCTGCACGCCGCCGGGCGTACGGCCCGCACCAGTCGGGAGATCATCGACCAGCAGGCAGCTGTGCTGATCCTGCAAGCCGCGCTTGACTCCGAGCGTGTTTCCGGACACGCTCCGGGAGAAATCGTCGGCGGCCGCAAACCGCGTACTCGGCAGAGCCGCCGACGCCCCTCGGAAGGAAGGCCCGGATGAACGACTCCCATCTCGGGGATTCGATCTTCGGCTCATCCGGGCGCGGCGCCCAGCAGGGTGGTCGGGACGCGACCGGCCCGCTGTCCGATGCGGACCCGGACGCCACCGGGCCGGTGCCACCCGCGGTGGCAGCCCCGGCCGTGAGCAGGCGCGAAGCGCGTGAGCGCGACCTGCAGCAGCAGGCCCCGGCTCCCCGGCCACGCGAGGCACGGCCCCGCAGACAGCCGGACGACGACGGCCGTCGGCCCGCGGTGCGTGGATGCCTGGCGCTGATCGTCGGTGCGCTCGTGATCGGTGCTGCCCTCATCTTCGCCATCTCGACGCTCGGCTCCTCGTTCCTGCCCAAGTTCGGCGGGGGCGGCGCGCTCGCCGGTGGCGGCGGGGACTACGTGGGCGCGGGCACCGGGAGCGTGACCATCACCGTCGCGCCGGGCGACTCCGGGACGGCGATCGGCGAGACCCTCCAGAAGGCGGGGGTCGTGAAGTCGGCCAGCTCCTTCACCGCGCTCGCCGCTAACAACTCCAAGTTCGCGGCGCTGCAGCCGGGGACCTACCGGCTGCGCAGGCACATGAGCTCCGCCGACGCGCTCGACGTACTGCTGGATCCGAAGGCGAAGGTGTCCGGGGGAGTCACCATCCCCGAGGGTCTGTGGGCCACCGAGATCTACAGCCGTCTGTCCCAGGCGACCAAGGTGCCGCTCGCGGACTACACGAAGGTGCCGGTCGCGTCTCTCGGCCTGCCGGCAGCTGCGCGGGGCCGGGTCGAGGGATACCTCTTTCCCTCGACGTACGACTTCCCGAAGGGCGCGAGCGCCCAGACCCAGCTGCAGGCCATGGTGACCCGCTTCAAGCAGGAGGTGGCGAGTCTCGGGATCCCGCAGAGCCGCCTTGCGAAGGTCACCATCGTGGCCTCGCTGGTGGAGGCGGAGGCCAGTCGTGCACAGGACGGCCCGAAGGTCGCGCGCGTGGTCGACAACCGCATCGCACGCGGGATGCCGTTGCAGCTGGACTCCACGGTGAACTACCTGCTGCACCGCCGCGGCAAGGTGACCACCAGCAACGGCGAACGCGACTCTTCGAGCCCGTACAACACCTACCGCTCCGCCGGACTGCCGCCCGGGCCGATCGACAACCCCGGACTGGCATCCCTCCGTGCGGCGTACCAACCCGCGGCGGGTCCGTGGCTGTACTTCGTGACCGTCAACCTGGCCACGGGCGAGACGGTCTTCGCCTCCGACAGCACCGGGCACGCAGCCGCGGTACGACGTTTCCAGGCCTGGTGCACCGCGCATCCGGGCAAGTGCTGAGCGGTCCACGGGCGGCGGTCCTCGGCCGGCCGGTGGCGCATTCGCTGTCGCCGGTCCTGCACCGGGCGGCGTACGACGCGCTCGGCCTGTCCGACTGGACCTTCGACCTGTTCGACGTGGGCGCGCAGGAGCTGCCGGGCTTTCTCGCCTCGCTCGACGAGCGGTGGCGCGGACTGGCCCTCACGATGCCGTTGAAGGAGGCTGCGCTGGCCCTGGCCGATGTCGCGTCGCCGACCGCGCTGCGTACCGGGGCGGCGAACACGTTGATCCGGCAGGACGATTCATGGCACGCGGACAACACCGACGTCTTGGGGATCCGCGCGGCGCTGCTCGATGCGGGTGTCGCCCCCGGCGCCGGGCGGGCCCTCGTCCTCGGGTCCGGCGCCACCGCCCGGTCGGCCCTGGCTGCCCTGGCGGGGCTCGATCTGCGCGACGTCGTCCTCGCAGTGCGCGGCGAGGCCCGCCCCGAGACGCTGCGGCAGGCCCGTGACGCGGGGATGACGATCAGGGTGGCGCCGCTCGACGATGCCGCCCATCTGCTCACCCAGGTGCCGGTCGCGGTGAGCACCCTGCCGCCCGGCGGGGCCGACGCGGTCGCAGCCACGCTGGGGGAGCGGCAGCTCACCGGGGACGGGGTCCTGCTCGACGTTGTCTACGCCGGGTGGCCGACGCTGCTGGGGACTGCGGCGCGGAGCGCGGGACTCAGCGTCGTGCCCGGCATCGAGATGCTGATCCACCAGGCTGCCGCCCAGGTGCGGTCCATGACGGGCCGGGACGCGCCGCTCGCGGCGATGCAGGCGGCTGGACGGGCGGCGCAGCGCACCCAGGGGGCGTGACAAACTCGGGCGCATGTTGCGTTGGTTGACCGCCGGTGAGTCCCACGGCCCGTCCCTCACCGCGGTGATCGAGGGTCTGCCCGCCGGGATCCCGGTCAGCCGGGAGGATCTGGTCGCCGCCCTGGCCCGCCGCCGGCTCGGATACGGCCGCGGTGCCCGGATGAAGTTCGAGCAGGACGAGGTGCAGTTCACCGGCGGGGTGCGGCACGGCCGCACGATGGGCTCGCCGGTCGCGATCACCATCGCCAACACCGAGTGGCCCAAGTGGGAGACGGTGATGAGTCCGGAGCCGGTCGACGTCGACGACCTCCGGGCCGCCGACGACGTGGGCGCCCCGAAGGAACAGGCCCGGAACAAGGCGCTGACCCGGCCCCGGCCCGGCCACGCCGACCTGGTCGGGATGCAGAAGTACGGCTTCGACGAGGCCCGCCCGGTGCTGGAGCGCGCGTCCGCGCGCGAGACGGCCGCGCGGGTCGCCCTCGGTGAGGTCGCCGCGCGGTTCCTGCAGGCGGCGTACGGCATCCGGCTGGTCTCGCACACGGTCGCCATAGGCGGTGCCGTGGTCGCCGACGACGTACCGCTGCCGGATCCGGACGACGTCGACTCGCTCGACGCCGACCCGGTGCGCACCCTGGACCCGGCCGGATCCGCGGCGATGGTCGCTGCGATCGACGCCGCCAGGCAGGCCGGGGACACGCTGGGCGGAGTGGTCGAGGTCATCGCCTACGACGTCCCGCCGGGCCTCGGTTCCCACGTGCACTGGGACCGGCGGTTGGACTCCCGGCTCGCCGGCGCGCTGATGGGCATCCAGGCCATCAAGGGCGTCGAGGTGGGCGACGGGTTCCGGACCGCGACCCGACCCGGCTCGCAGGCCCACGACGAGATCGTGCGCGAGGACGGCGTCGTACGCCGCACGTCCGGGCGGGCCGGCGGCACCGAGGGCGGCATGTCCACCGGTGAGGTGCTGCGGGTGCGCGCCGCCATGAAGCCGATCTCGACCGTGCCGCGGGCGCTGCGCACGATCGACACCGCGACCGGCAAGCCCGCCACCGCGATCCACCAGCGCTCGGACGTGTGCGCGGTGCCGGCGGCGGGAGTCGTCGCCGAGGCGATGGTCGCGCTCGTGCTGGCGCAGTCGTGCCTGGAGAAGTTCGGCGGCGACAGCGTCGTGGAGACCGCGCGCAACCACCTGAGCTACCTGGAGTCCATCCCGGCCGAGATGCGGACCTGGTGAGCGTCGTCGCGGTCCTGATCGGACCCCCCGGTGCGGGCAAGACCACCGTCGGTCGGCGGGTCGCCGCCCGGTTGCAGGTGCCGTTCGTCGACACCGACCAGCTGGTCGAGCAGGAGGCCGGTGCGAGCATCTCCGACATCTTCGTGGAGCAGGGCGAGCAGGCGTTCCGCGCCCTCGAGGCGGCCGCGGTCGCACGCGGCCTGCAGGGCGACGGGGTGCTGGCACTCGGCGGGGGAGCGGCGATGCACCCGGGCACCGCGGAGCTGCTGCGCGGTGCGCCGGTCGTCTTCCTGGACGTGACGATCAAGGACGCGGCGGGCCGGGTCGGCTTCGACGGTTCACGGCCCCTGCTGGCCGTCAACCCACGCGCCACCTGGACCCGGATGATGGATGCCCGGCGCCCGACGTACGAAGCGCTCGCGACGTGGCGGGTCGACACCGGTGGCCGCAAGATCGCGGAGGTCGTCGCTCAGGTGTCCGAGTTGATCGACCCCGGCTCGACGGAGCGGGCATGACGATCGACCGGATCCCGGTCGGCACCGCGTACGACGTGCTGGTCGGTCGTGGGGTCCTCGCGCAGCTGCCGGCGGTCGTGCCGGACGACGCCACCAGGGTCCTGCTCGTCCACCCGCCGACGCTGGCCGACCGCGCGGACGAGCTGGCCGCTGCGTTGCGCGCGGGCGACCGGTCGGTCCTGATTGCGCAGCTGCCGGATGCCGAGGCCGCCAAGACCGCCGATGTCGCCGCGCGTCTGTGGTCCCGGCTGGGCGAGGCGGGTTTCACCCGCACCGACGTCGTCGTGGGGTTCGGCGGGGGAGCCACCACCGATCTGGCCGGGTTCGTGGCCGCGACCTGGCTGCGCGGCATCCGGGTCGTGCAGGTGCCGACGACGCTGCTCGGGATGGTCGACGCCGCGGTCGGCGGCAAGACCGGCATCAACACCCCCGAGGGGAAGAACCTCGTGGGTGCCTTCCACGAACCGGTCGCGGTGCTGTGCGACCTGGACCTGCTGGCGACGTTGCCGCGGGCCGACCTGGTCGCGGGGCTCGCCGAGGTCGTCAAGTGCGGTTTCATCGCCGATCCGCGCATCCTGGAGCTCGTCACGGCGGACCCGGCGGCGGCGAGCGATCCGGACGGCGAGGTGCTGCCCGAGCTGGTGCGCCGGGCCGTCGCTGTGAAGGCGCAGGTGGTCGCCGCGGACCTCAGGGAGTCCTCGCTGCGCGAGATCCTCAATTACGGCCACACCTTCGCGCACGCCATCGAGCAGGTCGAGCACTACACCTGGCGGCACGGCGACGCCGTCGCCGTGGGAATGGTCTACGTCGCCGAGCTGGCTCATCGGGCAGGGCTGCTCGCCGCGGATCTGGTGGCCGAGCACCGCCGGGTGCTGACCTCGCTCGGCCTGCCGACGGCGTACCGGGACGGCCGTTGGGAGGATCTGCTCGCCGCGATGCGACGCGACAAGAAGACCCGCGGCGACCTGCTGCGCTTCGTCGTGCTGACCGACATCGCGGCGGTGACCCGGCTGGAAGGACCCACGGAGTTCGACCTGCGCGCGGCGTACGACGCGGTCAGCGCCACCGACTGATTCGGGGCAGGGCGTCCCGGCCGGTAGACTGAACCTCACGATCCGGCGGCCGAATCGGCACCCACCCCGACGCAGACACGCGGCATGTGCGCCTGTCTGCGTCGATCCGTGAGTGCGTGGCTCCGGGATCGATCCCCGAGACCTGCACCTGAACTACCGAAGGAAGTCCTACCCGTGGCGAGCACGAACGAACTGAAGAACGGTCTGGTCCTCTCCATCGACCGCCAGCTGTGGTCGGTGGTGGAGTTCCAGCACGTCAAGCCCGGCAAGGGGCCGGCCTTCGTGCGCACCAAGCTCAAGAACGTCCTGTCCGGCAAGGTCGTGGACCGCACGTTCAACGCCGGTGTGAAGGTCGAGACGGCCACCGTGGACCGCAGCGACATGCAGTACCTCTACAAGGACGGGTCCGACTACGTCTTCATGGACGTCAAGACCTACGACCAGGTGACCATCCCTGGCGCGACCGTCGGGACCGCCGCGAACTTCCTGCTCGAGAACAACGAGGCGATCGTGGCCACCCACGACGGCACGGTGCTCTACGTCGAACTGCCGACCTCCGTGGTCCTGGAGATCACCCACACCGAGCCCGGCCTGCAGGGCGACCGCTCCACCGGCGGCACCAAGCCCGCTACGCTGGAGACCGGCGCGGAGATCTCCGTCCCGCTCTTCCTGGAGACCGGCGTCAAGGTCAAGGTCGACACCCGCGACGGGTCGTACCTCGGCCGCGTGAGCTGAGGCGACGGTGGGCGCTCGCACCAAGGCTCGCAAGCGCGCGCTCGACCTGCTCTTCGAGGCCGAGCAGCGCGGTGTCAACGCCGTGACGCTGCTCGACGAGCGGGTCGCGGAACCCGTCACACCGGCACCTTTGCCGGACTACACCGCCGACCTGGTCCGCGGCGTGGTGGCGCACTGGTCGGTCATCAACGAGACCATCCAGACCTACACCGACTGGCCGATGGACCGGATGCCGGCGGTCGACCGGGCCCTGCTGCGGCTCGCGGTCTGGGAGCTCGCGTTCAACGACGACGTACCGGAGAAGGTGGCGATCGCCGAGGCGACCCATCTGGCGAGTGAGCTGTCCACCGACGCCTCGCCGCAGTTCATGAGCGGCCTGCTCACCCAGGTCGCGCAGGTCAAGCACACCCTGGCCTGAGTCGACCCCCTCGGCCCCGACCGGGTGGGGTCGCGGCGCGCTTCATACGGCGCGCGGCGACCCTCGTCGTCCGCCGTCGTCTTCGGTGTGACCGATCCCGGGAAGATCGGCGTGGCGGCTTGCATTTCGCCAGGCTCGTAACCCCCCACGCTGAACGTCGCCTGTGGCACGGTATGGAGGCCCACCAGCCTCACCTGTCACAGGAGTCCCAGTGAAGATCCGTCGTGGATCGTCCGCCGCCTGTCGCGCGGCCCTGATCGGCACCGTCACGGCGACCGCGACCATGGGTCTCGCGGCCGGACCGGCCGGCGCCGATCCCGCACCGGCGCCGTCGCCCGTCCCTCCCGTCACCAGTGCCGCCGCTCCGGTGTCCGCCACCGCGGGCGCCACGGGGACCCGGGTCGTGTCGTACGGCGGGGTGTCCGTGCGGGTGCCGGCCGCCTGGCGGGTCGTCGACCTGGACAAGACCCCCGGCGCCTGCGTGCGACTGGACGTCCCGACGGTCTACACCGGCGCGGCGGCGGCACAGCAGGACTGCCCCGCCCACCTGGTCGGCCGGGCGGACACCCTCTGGATCGCGCCGTCGGCCACTGCCGCGGGCACGCCGAGCGGCCGGGTGGGCACCATGGCCGCACGCGTGATGACCGACGCCACCGCACACGAGCAGTTGGCCGCGGTCGCCGGACGCAAGGTCGTCATCCAGGCGACCTGGGGCACCTCCCGGACGGACGTCGACGCGGCCCTCGCGAGCGTCACGGGCACCACCGGGTCGGTCCCTGCGGCAGCCCTGGCGCGCGCCGCGACGAGCCCGGGCGCATCGGCCGCGCAGGCGGCTGCCACCGCCGGCCCGCAGGCGAGCACCAGCGCCGTGGCCGCATCGACCTCGGCGTTCACCGGGTTCGGGCTGGATACCTGCTCCGCTCCCTCGACCAGTGCCCTCAGCGCGTGGAAGAGCTCGCCGTACCGCGCCGTCGGCGTCTACATCGGCGGCGCGAACCGCGCGTGCGGCGACGGCAACCTGTCCGCGTCCTACGTGTCGGCGGTCAGCAGCGCGGGATGGGGTCTGATCCCGATCTACGTCGGGCTGCAGGCACCGTGCGTCCAGGCCAGCGGCCTGTCCACCATCTCTCCCTCCAGTGCCGCCAGCCAGGGCACCGCGGCTGCCGCCGACGCCGTCGCGAAAGCCCGGTCGTTCGGTATCGGCACCGGCCGGCCCCTCTACTTCGACATGGAGAACTACGGTCTCGGCAGCTCGTGCCGCAACGCGGCGCTGACGTTCCTCTCCGCGTGGACCACCGCCGTCCACCGGTCCGGCTACCTGTCCGGCGTGTACGGGGGCCCGCCCTCGGTGATGAGCGACATGTCCTCCGCCGGCAGCAGCTTCGTCGCGCCCGACCACGTCTGGTTCGCGTACTGGAACGGCCTGGCGAACACCAGTGCCCAGTCGTCGTACTCCCGCTTCTCCGACGCCGAATGGGCGAACCACCAGCGGCTGCACCAGTACGCCGGGAACGTCACCGAGTCCTGGGGTGGTGTGCGGATCAACATCGACGCGAACTGGATCGACGCGCCGCTCGCCGGTAATGCGACGCCCGTCTCGTACGGCAGCAACACCACCGGGCCCGTCGGAGCCGGGTTCTCCCTGACCGGACCGATGTCCTCCTGGCACACGATGACCGGCCAGGGGCTGGGTGGCCACGCGCTCTACACCGGCAGCAGCGGCACCTCCACGGAGGTCAACGGCGCCACATGGTCGAGGTACCTGGGGGCAGGCACCTACAGCGCGATGGCCTACGTGCCGTCCAGCAACAGCAGCGGGCGGGCGCGCTACTCCATCACCGGCGGCGGCGTGTCGACCGGTTCGGTGCTCGACCAGTCCAGCGCCAAGGGGTACCGCTCGGTCGGCACCTTCACGCTGCACTCGGCCGCCACGGTTTCGGTGCACGTCGGCGACAACGGCGGCAGTGCAGCGCACACGCCGTTCGCGGTCGACGCCATGTGGTTCAAGGCGCTCTCGTCGACGACGCCGCCGCCGCCCGCACCGGCCGTACCCGGCCCTTCGTCGCGGCTGTCCGCCACGGTCGGCAGCGGCTCCTCGACGGTCGACTGGGCGGCCCCGACCACCGGTGGCACGGTCGGCAGCTACACCGTCACGGCGTCCCCCGGCGGGCGGTCGGTCAGCGTGGGCGCCGGCGCGCGCAAGGCCACGCTGACCGGGCTCAGCAACGGCACGACCTACCGCTTCACCGTCGTCGCCAAGAACGCCGGCGGCTCGGGGCCGGGCGTCACCACGGGCACCGTCGTGCCGACCGCGTCGACCCGTCTGACCGCCGTCGGTCCCGTGCGGCTGGTCGACACCCGCTTCGGCACCCGTTTCAACGCCGTCCACACGCCGCTCGCTCCCGGGGCGTCCCTGAAGATCTGGGTCAGCGGTCTGGTCGGATCGCCCGTGCCGTCCTCTGCGACCGGCGCCCAGCTGCACCTGAGCGTCTCCACGTCCAGGCCGGGCTGGCTCACCACCCCCGGAGGGGCCGTGGTGTTCGGCGGATCGCAGGTCACCTCCTCCTCGCGGCTCTTCCCGCTGACCGGCCGTTCGGTGACGGTCACCAACCACGGCCCGGCTGCGGTGCACCTGATGATCGACGTCGAGGGCTACGCGTCGACCAGCGGCAGCCGGTGGACGGCGACGACGCACACCCGGATCGTCGACACCCGCGTCGGCACCCGGTCCAACAGCCGACGTACCGCGATCGAGGCCGGCGCCACGGTCACCTTCAAGGTGGCCGGTGCGTCCGGTTCACCGGTCGCCACCGGGTCCGCGAGCGCGCTGCTGAACGTCACCGCGACCTCGGCGGGCTCCGCGGGCTACCTCACGGTGAGCAGCACCAGCACCTCGGTGCTGGCCTTCGGTGCAGGGCGCAGCGTCGCGAGCACGACGCTGGTCCGGCTCGGCTCGTCGGGCACGATCACCGTGACCAACCGCTCGGCGCACAGCCTGCACGTCATCGTCGATGTGCAGGGGTACGGCGGTGCGTCCGGCGGCCAGTGGACCCAGGTGCCGCCGACGCGGATCCTGTCCGGTGTCACTGCCACGGCGGCGTTCTCCCGCGCGGTGCAGATCCCCGCCCGCGGATCGGTCACGGTGCAGGTGCGCGACACCTACGGCACGCCGGTGCCCGGCACGGCGACCGGTGTCGAGGTCGTGCTCGACGCCGAGTCTGCTCAGGCCGCGGGGTATCTGACGAACGGCACGGTCTCCAGCGCGAGCTCGCTGCTGGGCTTCACCGCGGGTGGAGCGGGCACCAACACCGCACTGCTGCCGATCAGCGGCAGGGGCACGGTGACGATCACCAACGTGTCGGGCGGGAGCGTCCGGCTCACACTCGACGTCACGGCGTACACCGGTCCCTGACCCGTGCGCTGCGCGGCGCACCGCGCGGTTGTCAGCGTCTCTCTGGTGGATGCGCCAGACAGACGCTGACAATCACCGGCCGAGCGAGTCCGAACGCGTGGACGCCGTCGGCGGGCGGGCGCTCCCTCCGCTACCATCGGGGCCGACAGACATCCTTTAACGATCCGTCCTGCGAGGCGGCGAAGGAGGTCATGACGCTTGTCGACGCGTCCAGACCGTAAGGCTCCCGGTGCATCCACCGGTCGAGTAGTCCTCTCCGAGAACGAGATCCGTCGCGCCCTGCGCCGTGTGGCGCACGAGTTGCTCGAACGCAACAAGGGCGCCGATGACCTGGTGCTCCTCGGGATCCCGCGCCGCGGTGCCACCCTGGCCGCGCGCCTGGCCGAGGCGATCGCCGAGGTGGAGGGCGTGCACGTGCCCACCGGCGCGCTCGACGTCACGATGTACCGCGACGACCTGCGCCTGCAGCCCATCCGCACCGCCGCACCCACCCAGATCCCGCCCGCCGGCATCGACGACGCCGTCGTCGTGCTCGTGGACGACGTGCTCTTCCACGGGCGGACCGTGCGCGCGGCGCTCGACGCGATCGGCGACCTCGGCCGCCCGCGCGCCGTACGCCTCGCCGTGCTGATCGACCGGGGACACCGCGACCTGCCGATCCGCGCGGACCACGTCGGCAAGAACCTCCCCACCGCGCTGCGCGAACGCGTGCACGTCTCCCTGGTGGAGGACGACGGGATCGACGAGGTGCGCATCGTCGACGCGCCCGCCGCCGACACCTCGGAGGCGACGTCGTGAGGCACCTGCTGTCTGCTGCCGACCTGGACCGGGATCAGGCACTGACCATCCTGGAGACCGCCACCCAGATGCACGACGTGCAACACCGCGAGGTCAAGAAGCTGCCCGCCCTGCGCGGCCGCACGGTCGTCAACCTCTTCTTCGAGGACTCCACCCGCACCCGGTCATCTTTCGAGATCGCCGGGAAGTGGCTGTCCGCGGACGTCATCAACATCTCCGCCAAGGGCTCCTCGGTGAGCAAGGGGGAGTCGCTGCGCGACACCGTCACCACGGTCGCGGCCATGGGCGTCGACGGGCTGGTGATCCGTCACCACGCGAGCGGTGCGCCTGCGCAGGTCGCCGACTGGGTGGACGCCATCGTCGTCAACGCCGGTGACGGCACCCACGAACACCCCACCCAGGCCCTGTTGGACGCGTACTCCATCAGTCGCCGCATCGGCGACCTCGCCGGCAAGCACGTGGTGATCGCCGGAGATCTGACTCACTCCCGCGTGGTGCGCAGCAACCTGCTGCTGCTCAAGACCCTCGGCGCGCAGGTGACGCTGGTGGCCCCGCCGACGCTGATGCCCAGTGGGATCGGCGCCTGGAGCGAGGCGGCGGGCTTCGCCACGACGTACGACTTCGACGCGGTGCTGCCGGACGCCGACGCGGTGATGATGCTGCGGGTGCAGAAGGAGCGGATGACCGGCGGGTACTTCCCGACGCCGCGCGAGTACACCGTCGGCTACGGCCTCACCCGGGAGCGGCTGAAGCTGCTCCCGCCGAACGCCGTGATCGCTCACCCAGGTCCGATGAACCGGGGGCTGGAGATCACCGCCGACGCCGCCGACGAGGCCCGCTCGCTCATCCTCGACCAGGTATCTGCCGGCGTCGCGGTGCGGATGAGCGTGCTCTACCACCTCCTGGGAGGAGCGCAATGATCACCCCACGAAGTTCTCCGCTGCGCTCCGATACTTCGCGGGGACCCCGATCGGAGAAAGCAGTGACTGATTCGTATCTGATCGTGGGCCCGGACGTCGTCGGCGAGGGCCGCGCCGACCTGCTGCTGCAGGACGGCGTCGTCCGCCGCGTGGAGACCGGCTCCGACGCCCCCCGCGACGCCCGGCGTATCGACGCCGACGGCCTCGTGGCGCTGCCCGGCCTCGTCGACTTGCACACGCACCTGCGCGAACCGGGCCGCGAGGACGCCGAGACGATCGCCACGGGGTCCGCGGCCGCGGCCGCGGGCGGCTTCACAGCCGTGCTCGCGATGGCCAACACCGACCCGGTCACCGACACGGCCGAGGCCGCAGAACGGGTACGCGAGCTGGGCCGGCAGGCCGGGCTGGTCGACGTGCACCCCGTGGGTGCCGTCACCAAGGCCCTCGCGGGGGAGCAGCTCGCCGAGCTGGGGCTGATGGCCCGGTCCCGCGCCCGCGTGCGGGTCTTCTCCGACGACGGCAAGTGCGTGCACGACGCGCGGCTCATGCGCCGAGCGTTGGAGTACGTCAAGGCGTTCGGCGGCGTGGTCTCCCAGCACGCCCAGGATCCGCGCCTGGCGGGCTCCGACGCGTGCGCCCACGAGGGCGAACTGTCCGGGCGGCTCGGCCTCCCGGGCTGGCCCGGGGTCGCCGAGGAGGTCATCGTCGCCCGCGACGTGATGCTCGCGCGGCACACCGGCAGCCGGGTGCACATCGCGCACGTCTCCACCGCCGGCTCGGTGGAGGTGCTGCGCTGGGCCAAGGCGCAGGGCATCGCGGTCTCCGCCGAGGTGACCCCGCACCACCTGATGCTGCCGGTCGAGAAGGTCGCGACGTACGACCCGACCTTCAAGGTCAACCCGCCGCTGCGACCCGTCGAGGACATCGCCGCGCTGCGGGAAGCGCTGGCGGACGGCACCATCGACGCGGTCGCCACCGACCACGCACCGCACGCCCGGCACGACAAGGAGCACGCGTTCGCCGAGGCGGCGTTCGGGATGCTCGGCCTGGAGCAGGCGCTGCAGGTCGTGCACACGGTGATGGTGCGCAGCGGGTCGATGCACTGGACGCAGGTGGCGGCCGCGATGTCGACGACGCCGGCTCGGATCGCCGGGCTCGACGATCAGGGCGGTGGCCTCGCCGACGGGGCTCCGGCCAACCTGGTGCTCTTCGACCCCGCTGCACGCGTCACGGTCGACCGAGACGCCTCGCGGTCGCTCTCGTCCAACAACCCCTGGCACGGCATCGCGCTCGACGGCGCGGTGCACGCCACTTTCCTGCGAGGTCGGGCGACGCTGCTCGACGGCGAGGTGCACGCGTGAATCAGCAGACAGCACAGGATCTCTTCGCACTGGACAGGTCGCCCGCGACCCTGGTGTTGGAGGACGGCACGACCTTCACCGGCGAGGCGTACGGCGCGAGCGGCGTCACCTTCGGCGAGGCCGTCTTCTCCACCGGTATGACCGGCTACCAGGAGACGCTGACCGACCCCAGCTACCACCGGCAGGTGGTCGTGATGACCGCGCCGCACGTCGGCAACACGGGCGTCAACGACGAGGACGGGGAGTCGCGACGGATCTGGGTGTCGGGCTACGTGGTGCGCGACCCCGCACTGCGACCGTCCAACTGGCGCTCGGTGCGCACCCTGGAGGACGACCTGAGCGACCAGGGCGTGGTCGGCATCTGCGGGATCGACACCCGCGCGCTCACCCGCCACCTGCGCGAGCGAGGGGCGATGCGCGTCGGCATCTTCTCCGGCGATGCCCTCACCACCGGCGATCTGGTCGCCCGCGTGCAGGACGCGCCCCGGATGGACGGCGCGGAGCTGGCCTCCGAGGTCACGACGCCGACCGCGTACGTGGTGCCGGCGGTGGGGGAGAAGCGCTTCACCGTCGCCGCGATCGACCTCGGCATCAAGGCCGCCACGCCCGCGAGTCTCGCGGCCCGCGGCGTCGAGGTGCACGTGCTGCCGGCGGACACGACGTATGCGCAGATCGAGGCGCTCGCCCCCGACGGGGTGTTCTTCTCCAACGGACCGGGCGACCCGGCGACCGCGCCCCAGGTGGCGCTGCTGCGCGAGGTGCTGCTCGCGCGGATCCCGTTCTTCGGCATCTGCTTCGGCAACCAGCTGCTCGGCCGGGCGCTCGGCTTCGGCACCTACAAGCTGAAGTACGGCCACCGCGGCATCAACCAGCCGGTGCTCGACCGGAGCACCAGCAAGGTCGAGATCACCGCGCACAACCATGGATTCGCCGTCGACGCGCCGCTGGACGGTGACGTGCTGGCGCCCGAGGGTGCGCCGTACGGGCGGGTGCGGGTCTCGCACGTCTGCCTCAACGACGACGTCGTGGAGGGGCTGGAGTGCCTCGACCTGCCGGCGTTCTCGGTGCAGTACCACCCCGAGTCCGCTGCCGGCCCGCACGACGCGGCGTACCTCTTCGACCGGTTCACCGACCTGATGGCCAGCAACAAGGAGAACCACTGATGATGCAGTTACTACGTCGGGGTCCCCGCGAAGTATCGGAGCGCAGCGTAGAACGTCGTGGGGTGGCCTGAGATGCCTCGTCGGGACGACATCAAGAGCGTGCTGGTCATCGGCTCCGGGCCGATCGTGATCGGCCAGGCGTGCGAGTTCGACTACTCCGGCACCCAGGCGTGCCGGGTGCTGCGCGAGGAGGGCCTGCGGGTCATCCTCGTCAACTCCAACCCGGCCACGATCATGACCGACCCCGAGTTCGCCGACGCGACGTACGTCGAGCCGATCAACCCGGCGGTCGTGGAGTCGATCATCGCGGCCGAGCGCCCGGACGCGGTGCTCGCGACCCTGGGCGGGCAGACCGCGCTCAACACCGCGATCGCGCTGCACGAGGCGGGGGTGCTGGAGAAGTACAACTGCCCGCTGATCGGTGCCAACGTCGAGGCCATCGAGCTGGGCGAGGACCGCGAGCGTTTCAAGGGCGTGGTCGCCCGCTGCGGCGCGGAGTCGGCGAAGTCGATCATCGCCCGCACGATCGACGAATGCCTCGCTGCCGCAGAGCAGCTCGGCTACCCGATGGTGGTGCGCCCGTCGTTCACCATGGGTGGCCTCGGCTCCGGGTTCGCGTACGACGAGAAGGGGCTGCGTCGGATCGCCGGCGCCGGCCTGCAGGCCAGCCCGACCACCGAGGTGCTCCTGGAGGAGTCGATCCTCGGCTGGAAGGAGTACGAGCTGGAGGTGATGCGCGACCACGCCGACAACGTGGTGGTCGTCTGCTCCATCGAGAACCTCGACCCGATGGGCGTGCACACCGGCGACTCGATCACCGTCGCGCCCGCGCTCACCCTGACCGACCGGGAGTACCAGCGGCTGCGCGACATCGGCATCGCGGTCATCCGCGAGGTGGGCGTCGACACCGGTGGCTGCAACATCCAGTTCGCCGTGAATCCCGAGGACGGCCGGATCATTGTCATCGAGATGAACCCGCGGGTGTCGCGCTCAAGCGCGCTCGCCAGCAAGGCCACCGGCTTCCCGATCGCCAAGATCGCCGCCAAGATGGCCATCGGCTACACCCTCGATGAGGTCCCCAACGACATCACCGAGCAGACGCCCGCCAGCTTCGAGCCGTCGCTGGACTACGTCGTGGTCAAGGTGCCGCGCTTCGCGTTCGAGAAGTTCCCGGCCGCCGACCCGACCCTCACCACCACGATGAAGTCGGTCGGCGAGGCCATGTCCATCGGACGCAACTTCACCGAGGCGCTGCAGAAGGCGTTGCGCTCGATGGAGCGCTCCGGCTCCTCCTTCCACTGGAACCCCGACGACGAGCCGTCCAAGGAGATGGGGCGCGCGCTGCTGGACCAGGCGCGTACGCCGACCGACGGGCGGATCGTGCTGGTGCAGCAGGCACTTCGGTCCGGTCTGTCCGTCGAGGAAGTGCACGACGCCACCAAGATCGACCCGTGGTTCCTGGACCAGATCGAGCTGATCAACACCGTCGCGCAGCGGGTGCGCACCGCGCCGGAGATGACGCCCGCGCTGCTGCGCCTCGCCAAGCGGCACGGCTTCTCCGACGCCCAGCTGGCGCAGCTGAGCGGCACGCCGGAGGCCGTCGTACGCGGGGTGCGGCACGCCCTCGGGGTGCGCCCGGTCTACAAGACGGTCGACACCTGCGCCGCGGAGTTCGCCGCCAGCACGCCGTACTACTACTCCAGCTACGACCAGGAGAGCGAGGTGTCGCCGCGCGAGCGGCCCGCCGTGCTCATCCTCGGCTCGGGCCCCAACCGGATCGGGCAGGGCGTGGAGTTCGACTACTCCTGCGTGCACGCGTCGTTCGCGCTGCGCGACGCCGGCTTCGACACGGTGATGGTCAACTGCAACCCCGAGACGGTCTCCACCGACTACGACACGTCCAGCCGGCTCTACTTCGAGCCGCTCACGCTGGAGGACGTGCTCGAGGTCGTGCACGCCGAACGCGCCGCCGGCCCCGTCGCGGGCGTCATCGTGCAGCTCGGCGGGCAGACCCCGCTGGGCCTGGCCAAGGCGCTCAAGGAGGCCGGCGTGCCCATCGTCGGCACCTCGCCCGAGGCCATCGACCTGGCCGAGGACCGCGGCGCGTTCGGCCGGGTGCTGGCCGAGGCGAAGCTGCCCGCGCCGAAGCACGGCACCGCCTACAGCGCCGACGAGGCCCTGGCCGTCGCGCAGGAGATCGGCTACCCCGTGCTGGTGCGGCCGTCGTACGTGCTCGGCGGGCGCGGCATGGAGATCGTCTACGACGACGACACGCTGGCCAAGTACGTCACCCGCGCCACGGACGCCTCCCCGGAGCACCCGGTCTTGGTCGACCGCTTCCTCGACGACGCCATCGAGATCGACGTGGACGCGCTCTATGACGGGCACGAGATGTACCTCGGCGGGATCATGGAGCACATCGAGGAGGCCGGGATCCACTCCGGCGACTCCGCGTGCGCGCTGCCGCCCGTGACGCTCGGCGCGCAGGAGGTCGCCCGGGTGCGCGAGTACACTCTGAAGCTCGCGCAGGGCATCGGCGTGCGCGGTCTGATGAACGTGCAGTTCGCCCTCGCGCAGGACATCCTCTACGTGCTCGAGGCCAACCCCCGCGCCAGCCGCACGGTGCCCTTCGTGGCCAAGGCGACCGGCGTACCGATGGCCAAGGCCGCGGCGCGGGTGATGCTGGGGGCGAGCATCCAGCGGCTGCGCGACGAGGGGATCCTGCCGCCGCGCGGCGACGGGAGCACCCTGCCGCCCTCGGCGCCGACCGCGGTGAAGGAGGCGGTGCTGCCGTTCAAACGCTTCCTCACCACCGAGGGCGAGGTCGTCGACAGCCTGCTCGGGCCGGAGATGCGCTCGACCGGCGAGGTGATGGGCATCGACGACGACTTCGGCTCGGCATTCGCCAAGAGCCAGCTGGGCTCGGTGACCGGACTGCCGCGCGAGGGGCTGATCTTCGTCTCGATCGCCAACCGTGACAAGCGGGCGATGATCTTCCCGCTCAAGCGGCTCGCTGACCTGGGCTTCGACCTGCTCGCGACCGAGGGCACGGCGGACGTGCTGCGCCGCAACGGCGTCCACGCTCAGGTCGTGCGCAAGCACAGCGAGGGTCGCGGACCGCAGGGCGAGCCGACCGTGGTCGACCGCATCCTGGCCGGAGATGTGGCGATGGTGGTCAACACCCCGTCCGGGCAGGGCGCGCGCGTCGACGGCTACGCCATCCGGGCGGCCACCACGAGCATGGACCGGCCGATCATCACCACGGTGCAGCAGCTGGCGGCCGCGGTGCAGGGCATCGAGGCGCAGCTGGCCGGGCCGATGAAGGTCAAGCCGCTGCAGGCGCACGCCCGGGACCTGAACCTCTACGCACGATGACCTCGGGGAGTTCCGGGAGCTCGGCGAACGCAGTGGGCGGGAGGGCGCCGTTCGGGGTCCGGTTGCGCGCCGCGATGGACGCGCACGGTCCGCTCTGCGCAGGGATCGACCCGCACCGCGCGCTGGTCGAGGCGTGGGGACTGCCCTACACCCTCGCGGGGGTCGAGCGGTTCGCGTTGACCTGCGCCGAGGCGTTCGGTGGGCAGGTGGCGGCGGTCAAGCCGCAGTCGGCGTTCTTCGAGGTCTTCGGGTCCGGGGGAGTGGCGCTGCTGGAGCGGGTGGTCGCGGCGCTGCGGGACGCGGGCACCCTGACCGTGCTCGACGTCAAACGCGGCGACATCGGCAGCACGATGGCGGCGTACGCCGACGCGTTCCTGCGCGAGTCCCCGCACGCACCCGACGCGATCACGCTCAGCCCGTACCTGGGGTACGAGTCGCTGCGCCCGGCGATCGACCTGGCCCACGCGACCGGCCGCGGTGTCTTCGTGCTGGCGCTCACCTCCAATCCCGAGGGCGCCAGCGTGCAGCACGCGACGCTCGACGGGGTGAGCGTGGCGCGCAGCGTCGTCTCCGGCGCTGCCGTCGACAATGCACCGGCGCGCGGTCGGGACGAGCTCGGCAGCGTCGGGCTCGTCGTCGGGGCGACCGTCGGCGACGCCGTACGACGCCTGGACCTGGACCTCGTCGGTGCCGCCACGCCGGTCCTCGCGCCCGGTGTGGGCGCCCAGGGGGCCGGGCCGGCGCAGCTGCGGGACGTGTTCGGGGCGGCGCTTCCGCAGGTGCTGGCCGCGAGCAGCAGGGAGGTGCTGGGCGCGGGACCGGACGTGCGCACCTTGCGGGACACCGCCCGGCGTACCGCGGACGCTCTGCGGGTCTGACCGCCCCGGCGCCCCGGAAGATGGCACCGACGGGAGCAGCCAGCGCGCCGTCACGGGTCTCCCTGACTGATTTCCACGCCCGTTCCTTGCGTCAGTGCCGCTGTCGCGCAGCATGATTGGAGACCCGGATTGCCCAACGTCCCTGTCGGTGGATAGGTTCGCCGGAACGGCTGTCGCGGATTCGCGGGTGGCCATCGACGATGCAGACTGACTACAGACCAACTCAGGAGTAACCCGGTGGCCCTCCCCGAACTGACGCCCGAGCAACGAGCCCAGGCGTTGGAGAAGGCGGCGGCAGCCCGCCGGGAGCGGGCGGAGGTCAAGAACCGCCTCAAGTACGCGCAGGGGTCGTTGCGCGACGTGATCGAGAGCGGGAAGCACTCCGAGGTCATCGGCAAGATGAAGGTCTCGGCCCTGCTGGAGTCGATGCCCGGGGTGGGCCGGGTGCGCGCCGCGCAGATCATGCAGGAGATCGGCATCTCCGAGAGTCGGCGGGTGCGGGGCCTCGGGACCAACCAGATCACCGCCCTGCTGGAGCGGTTCGAGGCCTGAGGGATGCCTGCACTCTTCGTGCTGGCCGGACCCACCGCGGTCGGGAAGGGCACGGTCTCGGCGTACATCCGCGAGCACTACCCCCAGGTGTGGCTGTCGGTGTCGGTGACGACCCGCCGCCCCCGCCCCGGTGAGGTCGAGGGCCGCCACTACCACTTCGTCTCCCAGGAGCACTTCGACGAGCTCGCGGCGCAGGGGGAGTTCCTCGAGTACGCCGTCGTGCACGGTCGGGCGAGCTACGGCACCCCGCGGGCCCCGATGCAGGCCGCGATCGAGGCGGGGCTGCTGCCGCTGCTGGAGATCGACCTGCAGGGCGCGCGGCAGGTGCGCGAACAGCTGCCCGAGGCGCACTTCGTCTTCCTGGCGCCGCCGTCGTGGGACGAACTGGTCCGCCGGCTCGTCGGGCGCGGCACCGAGACCACGGAGGAGCGCGAGCGCCGGCTCGCCACGGCCCGCCTCGAACTGGCCGCCGCGGACGAGTTCGACACCGTCATCGTCAACGACGACGTACAGCGGGCCGCCGGCGAACTCGTACACTTGATGCAGCAGCACTAGACTGCTGCAGTTGCGCGACTGTCGCGCCCAGCACTCGATGCCGGGCGCGACGCCGGTCGCCACCACGAACGCACTTGCACCGCAACGGAAAGAGACTCTTCGTGTCCGGCACCCACGCCACCCCCGAGGGCATCACCGACCCGCCCATCGACGACCTGCTGCGCGTCGCCGACTCCAAGTACGCCCTGGTGATCTACGGCGCGAAGCGCGCCCGCCAGATCAACGCCTACTACTCCCAGCTGTCCGAGGGACTGCTGGAGTACGCCGGCCCGCTCGTCGACAGCCAGGTCAACGACAAGCCCCTCTCGATCGCGCTGCGCGAGATCAACCAGGGTCTGCTCGACATCGAGAAGGTCGAAGCCTAGGTCCCACGACCCCCTCCGGTCGCGTCATGCGGATCGTCCTCGGCGTCAGCGGTGGCATCGCCGCCTACAAGGCATGCTCACTGCTGCGATCGTTCTCCGAGGACGGCCATGACGTGACCGTCGTGCCCACGGCCGCAGCACTGCGGTTCGTGGGCGCGCCCACCTGGGCTGCCCTGTCGGGCAAGCCCGTGAGCGACGACGTCTGGTCGCAGGTGCACGAGGTGCCCCACGTGCGGCTGGGCCAGCAGGCCGACCTCGTCGTGGTGGCGCCGGCGACGGCCGACCTCCTCGCGAAGGCCGCCCACGGCATCGCCGACGACCTGCTCACCAACACCCTGCTGACCGCACACTGTCCGGTCGTCCTGGCCCCCGCCATGCACACCGAGATGTGGCAGCACCCCGCCACCGTCGCCAACGTCGCGACGCTCCGAGAGCGCGGCGTGCACGTCATCGAACCCGCCAGCGGGCGTCTCACCGGCGCCGACAGCGGCCCGGGCCGGCTGCCCGAACCCGCCGACATCGCCGCGTACTGCGCGCCGTTCCTCACCGGCGACCCGGACGATGCGCGCGACCGTGACCTCGCCGGTCTGCACGTGCTCGTCACCGCCGGCGGCACCCGCGAACCTCTGGACCCGGTGCGCTATCTCGGCAACCGGTCGTCCGGAAAGCAGGGATACGCGCTGGCGGCCGTCGCAGCGCAGCGCGGCGCGCAGGTCACCCTCGTGTCCACGGTCAGCACGCCCGCGCCGCCCGGATGCGCGCTGGTGCGTGTCGAGACCGCCCTGCAGTTGCGCGACGCCGTGCTGGCCGCGGACGCCGACGTCGTCGTGATGGCCGCGGCCGTGGCGGACTTCCGCCCCGAGCACGCCGCCACCGCCAAGATCAAGAAGACCTTCGACCCGGCCGCGCCGGACGCGGCGCCCGTCGTCCGCCTGGTGCGTAACCCGGACATCCTGGCCGAGCTGCTGACCCGGCGCGGCGAGGGCACGACGCCGGTGCTGGTCGGGTTCGCGGCCGAGACGGGCGATGAGCAGGGCAGCGTGCTCGACCACGCCCGGTCCAAGCTGGCCCGCAAACCGGTCGATCTGCTGGTCGCCAACGAGGTGGGCGACGGTGTGACCTTCGGTCAGGACGACACCACGGTGCACCTGCTGAGCGGCGACGGCTCCAGCTCGCACGACATCGGCCCGGCGGACAAGACGACCGTCGCGCACGCTGTGTGGGACGCCGTACGCGCCATCGCACCCACCGTCTAGACTCGGCCGTCGGCCGCTCGGTGCCCCGGATGACGGGTGCCGCGCGATCACGCGGCACACGCCGCACGAGCGCCGCGACCCATAGGAGAAGCCTGCAGTGGTACGACTCTTCACGTCCGAATCGGTCACCGAGGGACACCCGGACAAGATCTGCGACCAGATCAGCGACTCGATCCTGGACGCCATGCTGAAAGAAGACCCGCGATCCCGGGTCGCGGTGGAGACCATGGTCACCACCGGCCTGGTGCACGTGGCCGGTGAGGTCACCACCAACAGCTACGTCCCGATCGCGCAGATCGTCCGCGACACGATCGTGAACGTCGGCTACGACTCCTCGCTCAAGGGCTTCGACGGGCACTCCTGCGGAGTGTCCATCTCGATCGGCGCGCAGAGCTCCGACATCGCCCAGGGCGTCGACACCGCGCACGAGCACCGCGCCGAGGGCGGCACCGAGGCCCTGGACAGCCAGGGCGCCGGCGATCAGGGCCTGATGTTCGGGTACGCGTGCGACGACACCGCCGAGCTGATGCCGCTGCCGATCTTCCTGGCGCACCGCCTGTCCGAGCGCCTCACCCGGGTCCGTAAGGACGGCACGCTGCCCTACCTGCGCCCGGACGGCAAGACCCAGGTGACCATCTCCTACGAGGGTGACCGGGCCGTCGGTCTGGACACCGTGGTGCTCTCCACGCAGCACGCCGACGACATCTCGCTGGACGGGATGCTCGCGCCGGACATCGACGAGCACGTCATCCGGCCGGTGTTGCAGGACCTCGCCGCGGCGGGCAACACCCTCGACACCTCGTCGTACCGCAAGCTGATCAACCCGACCGGGCAGTTCATCATCGGCGGCCCGATGGGCGACGCCGGCCTGACCGGCCGCAAGATCATCGTCGACACCTACGGCGGCATGGCCCGCCACGGCGGCGGCGCGTTCTCCGGCAAGGACCCCTCGAAGGTCGACCGGTCCGCGGCGTACGCGATGCGCTGGGTGGCCAAGAACGTCGTGGCCGCCGGACTCGCGACCCGGTGCGAGGTGCAGGTCGCCTACGCGATCGGCAAGGCGCAGCCGGTCGGTCTCTACGTCGAGACCTTCGGCACCGAGACCGCGCCACTGGACGACATCCAGAAGGCCATCACCGACGTCTTCGACCTGCGGCCCGCCGCGATCGTGGAGGAGCTGGACCTGCTCCGCCCGATCTACCAGCCGACCGCCGCCTACGGTCACTTCGGCCGCACCGAGGCGCCCGGCGTCCGGGACGCGTTCACCTGGGAGCGCACCGACCGCATCGAGCACCTGCAGAAGGCCGTCCGCGGGTAATACCCCACGAAGTTTCTCCCCCGCTTCGCTCCTTCGAATACTTCGCGAGGACCCCGAGGCGGGGCGCACCAAACTCGTCCCACAGGTGGGGTCGTGGCGCGCTCCATAGAGCGCGCCACGACCCCATCTGTCGTACGCGCGGACGTGGTGTCCGTCCTGCCCCGTATAACTGAGCGCGTGAACGACGGAAGAGGTGCCGCGCAGGCGCCGAGCGAGCAGCAGCTGGCGTTGCTGCACGCCGCTGCCGCGACCCGTCGTACGACCGCGCGCGCGACCTCCCACGACGGTCCCGAACTCCCGGTCGCCCAGGTGGCCGTCGACGTGGGGCTGCCCCACCTGGACCGGCCGTTCGAGTACGCCGTGCCCGTCGACCTCGACGACACCGCCCTGCCCGGCGCCCGGGTCAAGGTGCGGTTCGCGGGCAAGGACGTCTCCGGCTTCGTGCTGGCCCGCGTCCGGGAGGCCGAGCACGTCGGGAAGCTGACGGACATCCGGCGCGTCGTGTCGCCCGAGGCAGCGCTCACCCCGGCGATCGCCCGGCTGTGCCGCGAGGTGGCCAACCGGTACGCCGGGACGTTCAGCGATGTCGTGCGCCTCGCAGTGCCCGCCCGCCACGCGGCCGCGGAGAAGGCGCTGGACGCCAAGGTGGAGGGTGCCGACGCCCCCTCACCCGGCGGCGGCGGGGAGGAACACGCCGCATCCGCCGCGCCCGATCCGACGAGCCCCGGGACGGATGCCTGGGGGCGGTACCCCGCCGGCCCGGCGTTCCTGCACCGGCTGGGCGCCGGCGGCGCGCCGGCCGCCGCCTGGCTCGCAGCGCCCACCACCGATCCCGTGCTCGACTGGCCGACCGCGATGGCGCAGGCGGCCCGCGCGACGCTCGACGGGGGTCGCGGAGCGGTGCTGGTGGTGCCCGACCACCGCGACGTCGACCGGCTCGACGAGGCCCTGACCGAGCAGCTCGGACCCGGCCGGCACGTGCGGCTCACGGCGAGCCAGGGCCCGCAGGCGCGCTACACCGCCTTCCTGAAGCTGCTGCGCGGACACGTGCGCTGCGTCGTCGGCACCCGGGCCGCGGCGTTCGCGCCAGTGGCCGATCTGGGTCTGGTGGCGTGGTGGGACGACGGCGACGACCTGCTGGCCGAGCCGCGCGCGCCGTACCCGCACGTGCGCGAGGTGCTGCGGCTGCGCGCCGAGCACGAGAGCGCCGGCCTGCTGAGCGGCGGTTTCGCCCGGTCGGTCGCGATCCAGCAGTGGGTGCAGCAGGGAGCACTGCAATCGGTCGACCTTCCGGTGCGCCGCGGGGCGGTGCCACGGGTGATCGTGGCCGGCGACGAGCGCGACGTCGAACGCTCCGGCGCCGCGGCGCGGGCGCACCTGCCGTCAGCGGCGTGGCGCGCCGCGCACGAGGCGCTGCAGCACGGGCCGGTGCTGGTGCAGGTGCCCCGCCGGGGCTACCTCCCGTCGTTGCGCTGCGACACCTGCCGCGACCCCGCCCGCTGCGCGATCTGTCACGGCCCGCTGGCGTTGACGGGGTCGGGGCAGACCCCGGTGTGCCGGTGGTGCGGCGTCCCGGCGACCCCGTTCGACTGCCCCAACTGTCACTCGCACGGGCTGCGGGCGGGTGTCGTGGGCGCGCGCCGTACGGCCGAGGAGCTGGGGCGGGCGTTCCCGGGCGTGCCGGTCGTACGCTCGGGCGCCGGTGAGGTGGTGGCCCACGTGTCGTCCTCGCCCGCGTTGGTGATCGCCACCCCGGGTGCCGAACCCGTTGCGGCGCAGGGTTACCGGGCGACGCTGCTGTTGGACGCGTGGGCGCTGGTCGACCGGCCGGTGTTGTCCGCCGGCGAGGAGACGCTGCGGCGATGGTGCACGGCCGCCGCCCTGACCCGGTCGCACGACGACGACGGCGTGGTCGTCGTGTGCGGGGTGCGCGACGACGAACCGCTGCCCGTGGTGCAGGCGCTCGTGCGATGGGCGCCCGCGTGGCTCGCCGAGCGGGAGCTGGCCGAGCGGGAGGCGCTCGCGCTGCCGCCGGCCGTGTGGATGGCCGGTCTCACCGGCGATGCTCCGGCCGTCGCGTCGATGGATCGGGGCGTCGGCGACGGGTTCGAGCGGATCGGTCCACTGGCACACCCGGAGCGCGACGGCACCGTGCAGGAGCGGCTGCTCTTGCGTACGTCGCTCGAGGACGGTCCGCGGGCGGCAGCCGCGTTGCACGCGGCGCGCGCCGGTCGCAGCGCCCGCAAGGAGCCGGGCAGCGTCACCGTCCGCGTCGACCCGGCGGGCGACCTGCTCTGACCTCACCCGTCGGGGGGAGAGGGGCGGGTCAGACCGGAGGCTGCGGGTCGTACTGGATGCCGCGGCGCACCTGACGAGCCCGCTCTTCACCGGCGAGCCGGCGCACGAGGTGCAGCGCCATGTCGATCCCGGCAGACACCCCGGACGCGGTGATCATGTCGCCGGAGTCGACGTAGCGGTCATCGGGCCGCACCTCGATGCTCGGATCCAGTTCGTGCAACCGTTCCAGCGCTCCCCAGTACGTCGTGGCCGGTCGCCCCGCGAGCAGGCCCGCGGCAGCGTAGACAAGCGAACCGGTGCAGACGCTCGTGAGTAGCGGGACCGACTCGCGTTGAGCGCGCACCCAGTCCAACTGCGCCTCGTCGACCAGCTGCGGCCTGGTGCCCTCGCCGCCGGGGTAGACCAGCACCTCCCATGGCGGCGCGTCCGCGTAGGACAGCGGCGCGATCAGGGTGAGGCCCTTGGCGCACCGCACCGGGCCGCCCTCGCGCGAGAAGCAGGAGACGTCGTACCCGTCGTCCGGGTACTCCCTGGTCCAGAACGACAGCACCTCCCACGGGCCGACGGCGTCGAGTTCCTCCACCCCGTCGAAGAGCAGGATGCCGATCTGCTTGCGCACGGGCGCGGTCTCGGTGGTCATGCCCCGATCGTGCCAGCGCGGGTCGCCGTTAGGCTCCCTTCACCATGAGTTCGAGTCTTCCGGAGTCCGGCGGATCCACCCTGCCCTCGCCCACGTCGGTCGATCGCGACCCTCTCGCACCCGCGCCTGTGCTGGCCGTGGTCTTCGACCTCGGCAACGTGCTGATCGAGTGGGACGCGTACGCCGCCATCAGCACCGTCGTCGGCGACGAGCGGGCTCGGGGCTTCCTCGCCGACGAGACGTTCGACTTCCACGCCTGGAACATGCAGCAGGACGCCGGTCGTGCCTGGGAGGACGCCGAGGCCGACGCGATCGCCCGCCACCCGCACTATCGCGAGGAGATCCTGGCCTATCGCGAGCATTTCGAGGCCTCCCTGGTGGGCCCGATCGAGGGGACGGTCGACATCCTGCGCGAGCTGCACGCCGCGGGGACACCGCTCTTCGCGCTGACCAACTGGTCGCACGAACTCTTCCCGGTGGCGCTCGCGCGCTTCGACTTCCTGCAGCTCTTCGAGGACATCGTGATCTCCGGCGAGGAGGGGATCGCCAAACCCGACCCGGAGATCTTCGAGGTGCTGGCCGAGCGGCTCGAGCACATCGGCGACCTGGAGGAGACGATCTTCATCGACGACCGACTCGACAACGTCCAGGCGGCCGTGCTCGCCGGGATGGACGCGGTGCAGTTCACCAGCCCGTCCGATCTGCGCGCGGACCTGCTCTTCCGCGGTCTTCCGGTGAAGGCCATCTGAGATGTCCGTCACCCCCATCCGCCTCTTCGGCGATCCGGTGCTGCGGACGCCGGCCGCACCCGTCACCGCCTTCGACCGTGAGCTGCAGACCCTCGTCGCCGACCTGACCGACACGATGATGAACGCGCCCGGTGCCGGTCTGGCGGCTCCGCAGATCGGCGTGGGATTGCGCGTCTTCACCTACTACGTCGACGGGCAGTTGGGGCATGTGATTAACCCCGAGCTCACCCTCTCCCCGGAGCTGCAGTGCGGACCCGAAGGGTGCCTGTCGATCCCCGACCTGCGCTTCGACACGACCCGGTCGCTGCGGGCCGTCGCCCGCGGCTTCGACATGCACGGCGAACCGGTGACCATCGAGGGCAGCGACATGCTCGCCCGCTGCTTCCAGCACGAGACCGACCATCTCGACGGCATCCTCTTCGTCGACCGGCTCGACCCGACCGCTCGCCGCCACGCGCTCAAGGCCATCCGGGACGCAGAGTGGGCCGGGCTGCCCGGACCGATCATCCGCGACAGCCCGCATGCGACCTATGGCCGTGCGTTGTGAGGGTCGTCTTCGCCGGCACGCCGGAGGTCGCCGTCCCGTCCCTGCAGGCTTTGCTCGACTCCGCGCACGACGTGGTCGGCGTCATCACCCGCCCCGACGCGCCCGCGGGGCGCGGGCGTTCGGTACGCCGTTCGCCGGTGGGTGTGCTCGCCGATGAGGTGGGCGTGCCGGTGCTCACGCCGCAGCGACCGCGTGATCCCGACTTCCTCGCGCAGTTGGCCGAACTCTCGCCCGACGTGTGCCCCGTGGTCGCGTACGGCGCGCTGGTGCCGCGGGTCGCGCTCGACGTGCCGCGCCTCGGCTGGATCAACCTGCACTTCTCGCTGCTGCCTGCCTGGCGCGGTGCGGCACCCGTGCAGCACGCGGTCATCCACGGCGACGAGGTCACCGGTGCCACCACCTTCCTGCTGGAGGAGGGCATGGACACCGGTCCGATCCTCGGCACGATGACCGAGACCGTGCGGCCGCGGGACACCAGCGGCGACCTCCTCGAGCGGCTGGCGACGGCGGGCGCCGGACTCCTGGTGGCCACGCTGGACACGCTGGCCCAGGGTGATCTCACGCCGATGCCGCAGCCCTCCGAAGGCGTCTCGCTCGCACCCAAGATCTCGGTCGAGGATGCCCGGATCCGATGGCACGAGCCGGCGTTCGCTGTCGACCGCAGAGTCCGCGGAGTCACGCCGGCACCCGGTGCGTGGACGACGTTCCGCGAGGAGCGGCTCAAGGTGGGGCCGGTGAGCCTCCTCGACGAAGAGGTGCGCGATGCGCCCGGCGCGATCCGGGTGGGAAAGGCGGGTGTCGACGTCCAGACCGGCGCCGGAGCCGTGCGCCTCGGCACGGTGCAGCCCCAGGGCAGGAAGGCGATGCCGGCGGCAGACTGGGCACGCGGCTCCCGGATCGGCGAGGACGAGGTGCTCGGATGAGTGACGACGGCGGCGGCTACCGCGACGCGAAGGGGCGTCAGCGTCCCGCGGCGCGACGTCGCTCGAACGACGGTCGCTCGGCTCAGCGACCCACCGATCGGCGGCGTTCGGGTGACCCCGCCCGGCGCGTCGCCTGGCAGGTGACCCGCAACGTCGCGGACGGCGCGTACGCCAACCTCGACCTGCAGAAGCTGCTGCGCGAGGCCGACCTGCACGGCCGGGACGCCGGTTTCGCGACCGAGCTGACCTACGGCGCGATCCGGATGCGCGGGCTCTACGACCCGATCATCGAGCGCTGCGCCGGCCGTCCGGTCGCGCAGATCGACGCACCGGTGCTCGACACGCTGCGGCTCGGTGCACACCAGCTGCTCGGCATGCGCGTGCCCGCGCATGCCGCGGCGTCCGAGACGGTGGCGCTGGCGCGCGAGGTCAATGGAGCGGGCGCCGCCGGCTTCGTCAACGCCGTACTTCGCCGGGTCAGTGAACGCACCCGCGAGGAGTGGGTCGCCGAGGTCGTCGCCGGCCGGGAACCGTTGGAGCGCCTGTCGATCGAACACTCCCACCCGATGTGGGTCGTTCGCGCGATGCGTGCCGCTCTGCTCGAGCGTGGCACGGCCACCTCCGACGACGTGGACGAGCAGCTGCTCGCGCTGCTGCAGGCCGACAACGCGCCACCCCTGGTGTCGCTGGTGGCAAGGCCGGGTCTGGCAACCGTGGAGGAGCTGGTCGCCGCGGGCGCTCACGCCTCCCGGCTGTCCCGGGTGGGCGCGGTGCTCGACGGAGGCGATCCGGCGCAGATCGACGCCGTACGCCGGATGCGTGCGGCCGTGCAGGACGAGGGCTCCCAGCTGCTCACCCTCGCGCTGGCCGAGCCGGGTCTGGTCGAGGGGCGCGAACACCAGGAGTGGCTCGACCTGTGCGCCGGGCCGGGCGGCAAGACCGCGCTGCTGGCGAACCTCGCAGCCGAACAGGGCGCTGTCGTCTTCGCCAACGAGGTCAGCGAGCACCGGACCACGTTGGTGCGCAAGTCATTACGCGCCACCCTCGAAGCAGGGATCGAGGTGATGATCGGCACCGGTGACGGGCGCGACCTGGGCGTCGAGGAGCCCGACACCTACGAGCGCGTGCTCGCCGACGTGCCCTGCACCGGTCTGGGCGCACTGCGCCGCCGCCCGGAGGCGCGCTGGCGGCGTACGCCGTCTGACGTCACCCCGTTGGTGACGCTGCAGCGGGAGCTGCTGCTGTCGGCTCTCGCCACCACCCGGCCGGGCGGCGTCGTCGGCTACTCCACCTGCAGCCCGCACCTTGCCGAGACCTCTCAGCTGGTGGCATCGGTGGTGGAGCAGACGGGGGCCATTCTGCGGGACGCTCGCCCGCTCTTCCGCGACACCGCTGGCGCGCCGATCGAGCACCTGGGCAACGGTCCTGACGTGCAGCTGTGGCCCCACCTGCACGGCACCGACGCCATGTACTTCGCGCTGCTGCGCAAGCCGGAAACCCAGGACTGAGAGGACATTTCGTGCAGATCGCGCCGAGCATCCTGTCCGCCGATTTCGCCAACCTGCAGGCGGAGCTGCAGCGGATCTCCCATGCCGACTGGGCCCACGTCGACGTGATGGACGGGCATTTCGTGCCCAACCTGACGCTCGGCGCGCCGGTGGTGGAGGCGCTGGCCAAGGTCAGCCCGATCCCGCTGGACTGCCACCTGATGATCGAGGACCCCGACCGCTGGGCCACGGACTACGCCGAGGCCGGCGCCGGCAGCGTCACCTTCCACATCGAGGCCGCGCACGACCCGGTACGGCTCGCCCGCGCGATCCGCGCGGCCGGTGCGCGGGCGAGTGTGGCCATCAAGCCGGGCACGGCGTTCGCGCCGTACGAGGAACTGCTCGACGAGGTCGACATGGTGCTGGTGATGACCGTCGAGCCGGGGTTCGGTGGCCAGTCCTTCATGGCCGACCAGATGCCGAAGGTGGCGCAGGTGCGCGAGGCCGTCCGGCGTCGCGGCGGCGAGATCTGGGTGCAGGTCGACGGGGGAGTCTCGAGCGACACCATCGAGCAGTGCGCCCGGGCCGGTGCCGACGTCTTCGTCGCGGGATCGGCCGTGTACGGCGCGGACGACGCCGCGGCGGCGATCGACCGCCTGCGCGAACTTGCCCAGAACTGCTGCTGATCGGCCGACACCCGCGG
Organism: Allobranchiibius sp. GilTou38; assembly: GCF_017565325.1. Lineage (NCBI taxonomy): Bacteria > Bacillati > Actinomycetota > Actinomycetes > Micrococcales > Dermacoccaceae > Allobranchiibius > Allobranchiibius sp. GilTou38. The sequence continues at coordinate 71,467 of NZ_JAGEKN010000006.1, forward strand.
TTGTCAGCGTCTTTCTGGTGCCGGCGTCCGAGATCCGCTGACAACCGGTCCGCGGCGAGCGGCATGGTGACGCTGCGGTAACATCACGGCAGAACGTGCTCCGGGGTCGGTGTAATTCCGAACCGGCGGTGACAGTCCGCGACCCGGCCCAGCTTCGATCAGTGGGCCGGTTGACCTGGTGGAATTCCGGGACCGACGGTGAAAGTCCGGATGGTAGGCAGCACGTGACCCGCTTCGGCGGGTCCGCGACACGCGTGTCGCGACTGAGCGCACCCTTCCGGGGGCTGCGTCCCGTCGCGGACCGCTGTGTCGCCCATCGCCCTGGAGCCCGTGCCCGACCGGCCGGCCGACAGGAGTTGTGAAGCGCGATGGACACCCGATCCCGCGACGAGACCTTTCTGCTGCGAGCCCTCGAACTGGGGCAGCGCGGTCCGGCCGTCGACGCCAATCCTCGGGTGGGATGTGTTGTCGTAGCAGGTGATTCGGTCGTCGGGGAGGGATGGCACGACGGTGCCGGCACTGCGCACGCCGAGGTCATGGCCCTCGGCGCCGCGGGCGATCGTGCGCGGGGAGCCACGGCGTACGTCACCCTCGAACCCTGTGCTCACGTCGGCCGCACCGGCCCGTGTGCTGAGGCGCTCGTCGAGGCCGGCGTACGCCGGGTCGTCTATGCCCAGTCCGACCCCAACCCCGCCGCCCGGGGTGGCGCCGCCGTGCTGCGCGACGCGGATGTCGAGGTGTCGGGCGGGCTCCGTGCAGCGGAGGCTGCCGCGCTCAACGCCCACTGGACCTTCGCCGTCGAGAACGAACGCCCCTACGTCACCTGGAAGTTCGCCGCCACCCTCGACGGGCGCAGTGCCGCGGCCGACGGCAGCAGCCGGTGGATCACCGGTGAGCTGGCCCGCGCCGACGTGCACCGCCTGCGTGCCTCCGCGGGCGCTCTCATGGTCGGCACCGGCACCGTTCTGGCCGACGACCCGGCACTGACCGTGCGTACGCCGGACGCGCCCCGCCGCCCGCCGGTGCGGGTGATCGTGGGGGAGCGGGAGATCCCCGCCACCGCGAGGGTGCTGGACGACGCCGCCCCCACCCTGCTGCTGCCCGTTCATGACCCGCACGTCGTCCTGAAACAGCTGCACGCCCAGGAGATCCGGCATGTGTGGCTCGAAGGCGGCCCCACGCTGGCCGCGGCGTTCCTGAGGACCGGGCTGGTCGACGAGGTCGTCGCCTACCTGGCGCCGGCGCTGCTCGGCGACGGTCCGGCGGCCGTCGCGGGCCTCGGCATCGGATCCATCGACGGCATCCGCCGATTCCAGCTGACTGACGTCACCCGGCTCGGCGACGACCTGCGGCTACGGCTGCACCCCGCGACCACGACGACGAAGGAAGACTGAATGTTCACCGGCATCGTGGAGGAGCTCGGCTCCCTCGGATCGATCGAGCACGGCAGCGATTCGGCCGTCCTGCGCATCAACGGCACGACCGTCGTGTCCGATGCGCGGCACGGCGCCTCCATCGCGGTCAACGGCGTGTGCCTGACCGTCGTCGACCACGACGAGCTCGGGTTCACCGTCGACGTGATGGCCGAGACGCTGCGTCGCTCGAGCCTCGCCGGGATCGCGCCTGGCGACCCCGTCAACCTCGAGCGGGCGATGCCCGCCGACGGTCGCTTCGGTGGTCACATCGTGCAGGGCCACGTCGACGGCACCGCGCGGGTGCTGGGTCGTGAGCCGGGCGACCGGTGGACCGTCGTGCGGATCGAATTGCCGCACCAGCTTTCGTCGTACGTCGTGGAGAAGGGATCCATCACCGTCGACGGGGTCTCCCTCACTGTGGCGTCCGTCGACGACGACTGCTTCACCGTCTCGCTCATCCCCACCACCCTGGCGCTGACCACGCTGGGCCATCGCACGGTCGGCGAGCCGGTCAATCTCGAGGTCGACATCCTCGCCAAGTACACCGAGCGCCTGCTCGCCGGACGCCTCCGCGCCCGGTCCACCACCGAGGAGGACGCATGAGTTTCTTTCAGAACCTGTACGACGCGCACCTGACCATCTCCGGGCACGCGATCACCTGGCGCGAGATCGTCGGCAACCTCTTCGGCCTCGCGTCCGCGCTCGGCGGCATGCGCCGCAAGGTCTGGGCCTGGCCGATCGGCATCATCGGCAACGCACTGCTTTTCACGGTCTTCTTCGCGGTGGGCTTCACCGGCCACGGCGGCCAGGTGCTCTTCGGGCAGGCCGGGCGGCAGGTGTTCTTCATCCTCACCTCGGTCTACGGCTGGTGGGCATGGCGCCAGACCAAGCGCACCCGCAGGCAGGACGCGCCGGCGGTCGACCCGCGCTGGGCCACGGCCGGCGAACGGGCGGCGTACGTCGGGGTGTGGCTCGCCGGGTTGGTCGTCTGCTGGTGGCTCTTCAAGCTCATCGGCGCCGGGTTCCCCGCCCCTTGGTACTACTACTGGTGCGACGCGTGGATCTTCATCGGCTCGATGATGGCGACCTTCGCGATGGCCCGTGGCTGGAACGATTTCTGGTTGATGTGGCTGGCCGTCGACCTCGTCGGCGTGCCGGAGCTCATCAAGTTCCAGTACTACCCGTCGGCCGTGCTGTACGCGGTCTACGCGGCGTTCGTGATCTGGGGCTTCTTCGTCTGGCTGAACGTGTCCCGACGGGACGCGCTGGTTCTCGAGCCGACCGGGAGCGTGTGACATGCGGCTCGCGACGATCGACGCCGCCCTCGCCGAACTGGCGCTGGGCAGACCGGTCCTCGTTGCGGACGATGCGGACCGGGAGAACGAGGTCGACCTGGTGATGTCCGCGGCGGTCGCCGACGAGTCGTGGATGGGCTGGGCCGTGCGGCACGGTTCGGGCGTCGTCTGCGCACCGCTGCCGGGTGAGGTCGCCGACCTGCTGGCGTTGCCGCCGATGGTGCACGACAACCAGGATCCGAAGGGCACCGCCTACACCGTCTCGGTCGACGCGGCCCGCGGGGTGAGCACCGGCATCAGCGCCGCCGACCGCACCGCCACGGTGCGCGCACTGGCTGATCCCGCCGCGACGGCGAGCGACCTGACCCGGCCCGGGCACGTCTTCCCGCTGCGCGCCCGCCCGGGCGGCGTGCTGGAGCGGCCCGGTCACACCGAGGCAGCCGTCGACCTGTGCCGTCTGGCCGGTCTGTCGCCGGTGGGTGTCATCGTCGAGCTGGTGCACGACGACGGGTCGATGATGCGGCTCGACGCCGCGCTCGACCTGGCCGAGTGCGAGGGCCTGCTGACGATCACCATCGCCGACCTGGTCGCCTGGCGCCGCCGTCAGGACCGGGTGCGTGCGGTGGCCCGCACGACGCTCCCCACCCCGCACGGCACCTTCGCCGTCACGGCGTACGTCGACCGGCTCACCGGCGTCGAGCACCTGGCCCTCACCAGCCCCGCCGGGCCCGGCGACGGACTCGTGCGGGTGCACTCCGAGTGCCTCACCGGCGACGTCTTCGGATCCCGGCGGTGCGACTGCGGTCCACAGCTCGAGGCTGCGATGGAGCGCATCGGGCGCGACGGCGGCACCGTCGTCTACCTGCGCGGACACGAGGGCCGCGGGGTCGGGCTCGCCGACAAGCTGCGCGCGTACGAACTGCAGGACGGTGGATACGACACCGTCGATGCTCAAACCCGGCTCGGTCTGCCCGTGGACGCGCGGGAGTACGACGCCGCGTCGGCGGTCCTGCACGACCTGGGAAGCACCGGCGTCCGACTGCTCACCAACAACCCACGGAAGGCCGAAGCGTTGCAGGAGTTGGGGATCGACGTCATCGAGATGGTGCCGCTGCATGTGGGTCAGACGACGGAGAACGAGCGCTACCTGCGCACCAAGCGCGAGCGGCTCGGCCACACGCCGCCGCTGGAGCCGGTGTCGCCCCTGCACCCCAGCGACCTGACGACCGGTCACGGGGTGTCGGCATGAGCGGGCACGGCGCCCCGGTCGTCACCACCGACGCCTCCGGCCTGCGGGTCGCGGTGATCGCCGCGTCCTGGCACGAGCAGGTCATGAGCGGGCTGGTCGACGGCGCGCTGCGCGGACTGTCCGACGCCGGGGTGGCGGACGACGATATCGAGCTCGTACGGGTGCCCGGCAGCTTCGAGCTGACCGTCGCCTGCGCGCGTCTCGCACCGTCGTACGACGCCCTCGTGGCGCTCGGTGTCGTGATACGGGGCGGCACACCGCACTTCGACTACGTGTGCCAGTCCGCGACCCTCGGGCTGACCCAGGTCAGCGTGCAGACTGGGGTGCCCGTCGGCTTCGGCCTGCTCACCTGCGACGACGAGCAGCAGGCGCTGGCGCGGGCCGGGCTGCCCGGGTCGAGCGAGGACAAGGGCCACGAGGCGGCGACGGCGGCCGTGGCGACCGCAATCACGCTGCGGACGCCGGCCCGGTCGACGTCCATCGCACCGTAACCTGGCTCCTCGTGAAGACGTTCGAGCAGTTGTGGTCCGAGCTGGCCGAGAAGGCCCGCGAGCGACCGGTCGGATCCGGCACCGTCGCGGAACTCGACACCGGTGTGCACGGCATCGGCAAGAAGATCGTCGAGGAGGCCGCCGAGGTGTGGATGGCCGCCGAGCACGAGGGCGTGGAGCGGACGGCCGAGGAGATCAGCCAGCTGCTCTACCACCTGCAGGTGCTGATGCTGGCGCGCGGGCTCACGCTCGAGGACGTCTACTCCTACCTGTGATCCTCTGACCGGCACCGACGAAGGACGACCATGCTGAGAGTGGCAATGCCCAACAAGGGCGCGCTCGCCGAACCCGCCGCCGAGATGCTGCGCGAGGCCGGTTACCGCGGGCGCCGCGACGCCAAGGAGTTGGTGATCCTCGACGCCGACAACGACGTCGAGCTGTTCTTCCTGCGCCCGCGCGACATCGCGGTGTACGTCGGGCAGGGCACCCTCGACGTCGGCCTCACCGGGCGCGATCTGCTGCTGGACTCCGGCAGCCCGGCCACCGAGTGCCTGCCCCTCGGGTTCGGTGCGTCGACCTTCCGCTACGCCGGTTCGGCCGGCGGGGTCGCCGACGTCGCCCAGCTCGAGGGTCGCCGGGTCGCGACCAGCTTCCCGGGTCTGGTGCGCGCCGACCTGAGGAAGCACGGCGTGCACGCGGAAGTCGTACGCCTCGACGGCGCGGTCGAGACCGCCGTGACCCTGGGGGTCGCGGACGTGATCGCCGACGTCGTCGAGACCGGCACGACGCTGCGCAACGCGGGGCTCGAGGTCTTCGGCGAGCCGATCCTGCAGAGCGAGGCCGTGCTGGTGCAGCGCGCCGACGCCGACTCCAATCCGCTGCTGGCAGTGCTGATCCGGCGTCTGCAGGGCGTGCTGACCGCTCAGCGTTACGTCATGGTCGACTACGACATCCGCCGCGAGCTGGTCGAGCAGGCGTTCGCGGTCACGCCCGGGCTGGAGAGCCCGACCGTGTCGCCGCTGCACGACGAGCAGTTCGTCGCCGTCCGCGCGATGGTGCCGCGCCGCTCCACCAACGCGGTGATGGACGAGCTCTACGAGATCGGTGCGCGCGCCATCCTCGTCACCGAGATCGCGGCCTGCCGATTATGAGCATCCGATGACAACGACGTCCGAGCCGTACGCCGTCTTCCGTCCGCGGCGCTCCCGCGTGGTGGCCACGGCAGCGGCGATCGCGTGCGTGATCGCCTTCGCGATCGTGGGGCTGACGGTCCCGCGCGGCGGGGTGACCGGTTGGGCCGGCATCGATTCGGTGATGCTGACGCTCTTCGGGGTGCTCATCGCCGCGTTTTTGATGCGGTACGCGCTCGTGCGTGCCGTGCCGACCGAGCGCGGTCTGCAGGTCCGCAATCTGCTCTCGACGCGCACCATCGAGTGGGTGCAGGTGGTCAACGTCCAGTTCGGCGGTGGCCAGCCCTGGCTCATGCTCGAACTCGACGACACCGAGCACTTGGCGGTGATGGCGGTGCAGCGATCCGACGGGCCGCACGCGCAGGCCGAAGCCGGCCGGATGGCGGCCCTGGTGCAGGTGCACTCGACCGTCCAGGACCGCTGACCCGGCGATCCCTCGCCGATCGAGCTCAGCCGGTCTCGATGGTGAGGTGGGCGTGCTCCGGCGTCCCATCCGCGTCGAAGAGCGACGTCTCCTGTGCGGCCCACCGCTCCCAGTGACCGGCGAAGCCCCCACCGTCGCGATCCTCGCCGCGCCGCCGTCGCAGGTCGGTCGGTGCCTGCACCCACACCCGCACATCGGCGTACGCGCGCGCCGCGCCGACGCTGGAGCCCACACCCTCGACCACGACGTACCGCTGGGGCGGCACCACGAGGGTCTCGGCGTAGGCGCCCGCGACCCAGTCGTAACGCCGGTACGCCGCCCGCTCACCTCGCGCGAGCGGCGCCAGCACCTGCTCCACCAGGAGCGGGACCGCCCGGGCCAACCCGTCCCACCCGGGGTAGATGTCGTCCATGTGCACCACCGGCGCGTCGTCGAGCAGCGGCGCCACGAGCGCCGCGAGGCTGGACTTGCCGGCGCCCCCTCGCCCGTCGATCGCGACGACCACCGGTCGAGGGGCCGCTTCGAGCTCTACCAGTTCGGCAATCGAACGCGCCCACGCCGCAACTGCATTCGCGTCGCCGGCGCGCGCGTCGTTGGTTCCCCACACGAAACTCTGCGCACCGACGTCCACGACCCCACCGTAGGCTGGCGCGCGTGACTTCAGCGGTGCGTGTGATCCCGTGCCTCGACGTCGACGCCGGGCGCGTCGTGAAGGGCGTGAACTTCGTCGATCTGCGCGACGCCGGCGATCCCGTCGAGTTGGCCCACGGGTACGAAGGCCAGGGCGCCGACGAGCTCACCTTCCTCGACGTCACGGCCAGCTCCGCCGCGCGCGACACGACGTACGAGGTGGTCGGCCGCACCGCCGAGCAGGTCTTCATCCCGCTGACCGTCGGCGGGGGAGTGCGCACCGTCGCCGACGTCGACCGTCTCCTGCGCAGCGGTGCCGACAAGGTCGGCATCAACACCGGCGCGATCGCCCGGCCGGAGGTCATCGCCGAGATCGCCGACCGCTTCGGCGCGCAGGTGCTGGTGCTCTCGGCCGACGTACGCCGCGCCGCCGACGGCCACTTCGAGATCACCACCCACGGCGGTCGCACGTCCGCAGGGCTGGAGGCCGTCGAATGGTGCGTGCGCGCCGCCGCGCTCGGTGCCGGGGAGATCCTGCTCAACTCGATGGACGCCGACGGCACCAAGGACGGCTTCGACCTGGAGCTGATCCGCGCCGTACGCCGGGAGGTGTCGGTGCCGCTCATCGCCAGCGGCGGAGCGGGTGCGCCGGAGCACTTCGTGCAGGCGGTCGACGCGGGAGCCGACGCCGTCCTCGCCGCGTCCGTCTTCCACTTCGGCGAGCTCACGATCGGCCAGGTCAAGGACGCTCTGCGGGCAGCAGGCCACCCCGTCCGCTGAGACACCGGTGTCGTCGCGCGCCCTATAAAGCGCAACGACTCTCATCGCTACACCCCGCGCTTGGATTCCCGGTACGCCGCCACGTCGACGTCCGCTCCGTCGAACGTCACCTCCGCGACCCCGTCACGACCGAACACCGACAGGAAGATCTCCCCGGGCCGACCCGTGAGCACCACACTGCCGTGTTCGTCCTTCGGCTTGCGGATCGAACGCCGCCCCACCCCCGGCGCATCGGCCACGACTCCCACCCGTACGTCGCGCATCGCGAGCCGGGCGACCTGCGGCAGGTTGTCCCACAGCGCCTGGGACAGCTGCGGCGAGAGCTCGCGCCGCTGCCACGACTCGCCGCCGCGCAGCACGTCCTCGTGGTGCACGAAGAACTCGCCGAGGTTGCTGAGCATGTCGATCTTGGAGATCCGTGCGGGATGCCACACCGGCGGACCTTGCCGGATCTGCTCGACCAGACCGGGGAAGTCCTTCGCGGCCAGCTCGCGCTGGATCCGTTCGGTGCGGTCGGCGAGCGCCGGCAGCACCGCGCCGAGCGCGGCGTCCGGTCGGCGTTCGCGCAGGATCAGATGGGCGGCGAGGTCACGGGCGCGCCAATCCCCGTCCAGCGTCGGCGCATCGGGGCCGACCTCGATGAAGGTCCGGCAGATGGCGGCACGTTCCTGCTGAGCGATGTTCGGCATACCTCCATACTGGTGCATATGCCCTCGCCCGATGCACCCTCGACCGCGAGGGCGTTCGGACCGGCACTGCGCATCATCGGAGTCGGCTTCCGGCGCGAACCACGGGCACTCGCCGTCGCGGTGCTCGGCAGCTTCGTCTATGGCGTGATGACCGTCTTCACCGCCCGCGTCATCGGCCACCTGGTCGGCGCGGTCGTCAGCCCCGCCGTCAAGGCCCACCACGTCACCGGTTCGCAGGTGTGGACGATCGTGTGGGAGCTCGGGATCGTCGTGCTGCTCAACGCGATCGGCGTCGTCTGCCGACGGGTCGGGGCCGGCACGGCCTACTACAACCTGATCGCGCACTACCGCCGACGGGTCACCCGGCAGTACCTGCACCTGCCCCTCGCGTGGCACCACCGACACCCCTCAGGTCAGCTGCTGTCCAATGCGAACGCCGACGTCGAGGCGACCTGGTCCATCTTCCAACCGCTTCCGCTGGCTCTGGGAGTCGTGGTGATGCTGGTGGTCGGCGTGGTCGAGATGCTGCAGATCGATGTGTGGCTGGCCCTGATCGGGGTACTCGTCTTCCCGACACTCTTCGCGGTGAACGCCGTCTTCCGGTCCAAGATGTCGCCGCGGGCCACCCGCGCGCAGCAGTTGCGCGGTGAGGTCAGCGAGGTCGCCCACGAGAGCATCGAGGCGGCGCTCGTCGTCAAGGCCATGGGCCGCGAGGAGCAGGAGACCGAGCGTTTCGCCGAACGCACCTACGAGCTGCGCGGGGCTGCCATCGAGGTCGGCCGGGTGATGGGCATCTTCGAGCCCGTCATCGACGCGATCCCGACCTTCGGCACGTTGGCGGTGCTGGTTGTCGGCACGGCGCGCGTACGATCCGGCGACCTCAGCGCCGCCGACGTGGTCCAGGTCGCCTACCTCTTCTCGCTGCTCGCCTTCCCGGTCCGGTCGTTCGGGTGGGTGCTCGCGGGCCTCCCGGTCACGCTGGTGGGCTGGACCCGGATCGACAACGTGCTGTCCGCGCAGGGGTCCATGACGTACGGCGACCGCGTCCTGCCCGCCGACGGGTCCGGCGCACTCAGCATGCGGGCGGTCGACTTCTCCTACGAGGCGGGCGGCACGGCCGACCTGTCGAGCAAGGACAGCGCGTCGGTCGGCGGTGCCCAGGTGCTGCACGGCGTCGATCTGGATCTCGCGGGCGGTTCGCTCACCGCGCTCGTCGGCCCCACCGGGTCGGGCAAGTCGACGCTCACCAACGTCGCCCTGCGGTTGGTCGACCCGGACTCCGGCGACGTGCTGGTCGACGACGTCCGGTTGGCCGACGTACGCCGGCACGGCATCCCCGCGGCCGCGACGCTGGTCTCCCAGGAGACGTTCCTCTTCGACGACACCGTGCGGGGCAACATCACCCTCGGCGGACCGTACGACGACCTCGACGTCGACCGCGCGCTGCAGATCGCACAGGCGACCGGGTTCGTCGGAGGGCTGCCGCAAGGTCTCGACACCCGCGTCGGCGAGCGCGGGGCGACGTTGTCCGGGGGTCAACGTCAGCGGATCGCCCTGGCACGGGCGGTGATCCGCTCGCCGCACCTGCTGGTCCTCGACGATGCGACATCCGCGGTCGACCCGACGGTCGAGGTCGCGATCCTCGACGGTCTGCGCGAGGAGGCGCAGCGCCGGGGCAGCTGCAGCACCACGCTGGTCGTCGCCTACCGGCTGTCCACCATCTCGCTCGCCGACACGGTGGTCTACGTCGAGCGCGGGCGGGTCGTCGACACCGGCACGCACGCCGAGCTGATGGCCCGGTGCGCGCCGTACGCACGCATCGTGAGCGCTTACGCCGACGACGCGCAGGATCGGGCGGACGCCAAAGCCGCCTCCGGCAAGGACACGCAGGCGGTGGACGCGCGATGAGCATCGTCACGAAGGAGCGCCCCGACACCCGCACCCGCAGCCTGGGCGACACCGAGAGCATGGGCACGTGGGCCATCCTTCGGCGCGGGCTCGCCCTGTCGCCCGAGCTCGGCCGGGGCTTCTCGATCACCCTGGCGCTGGCGCTGGTCGCCACGCTCGGCCAGGTGCTCGTCCCCATCGCGGTGCAGCAGACCACCGACAAGGGGATCCTTGCCGCCGGCGGCCCGGACGTCGGCCTGGTGCTGCGCCTGGTGCTCGTGGTGGCCGGGGCGGTCGTCCTGACCAGCGTGGCGTCGTACGCCGTCAACCTGCGCCTTTTCCGCTCCTCGGAGAGCGGGCTGGCGACGTTGCGGATCAAGGGTTTCCGTCAGATCCACGACCTGTCGATGCTCACCCAGAACGCCGAGCGGCGCGGGTCGCTCGTCTCCCGGGTGACGAGCGACGTGGACCAGATCTCCAAGTTCGTGCAGTCCAGCGGGCTGACGTTGATCATCTCCGGCGCCCAGATCCTCATCGCCACCGCGCTGATGCTCTTCTACAGCCCGGAACTGACCGGGGTCGTCTGGATCTGCTTCGTGCCGCTCTTCCTGCTGCTGCGCAAGTTCCAGGCGAGGATCGGACGTGCCTACCTCGCGGTGCGCGAGCGCGTCGGCGACATGCTCGGCGCGATCTCGGAGTCGGTAGTGGGTGCGACGACGATCCGCGCGTACGGCGTCGAGGACCGCACCGCCGAACGGATCGACGTCGCCGTCGAGGCGCATCGCCGGGCCGCCATCACCGCGCAGATCCGCACGGTCAGCGCGTTCGTCTCCGGTCAGGTCGTCGCGGGTGCCACCACCATCGCGGCGCTCGGGGTCGGCACGATCCTCGCCGCCCACGGCCGGCTCACGATCGGTGAGCTCGTGGCGTTCCTCTTCCTGGTCAACCTCTTCACCCAGCCGGTGCAGACGGCCACCGAGAACCTCAACGAATTGCAGAACGCCGTGGCGGGGTGGCGCCGGGTCATCGGGCTGATCGACACACCCGCCGACGTCCCCGACCCCGGCGAGGGCGGGGTCGACCTGCCGCGGGGTCCGGTGCGCGTGCAGTTGCAGCACGTCGGTTTCGCCTACCCCGGTGGCCCGACCGTGCTGCACGACATCGACCTCGACATCACGCCGGGATCGCGCGTGGCGATCGTCGGCGAGACTGGATCCGGTAAGACCACGATCGGCAAGCTGCTCACCCGGCTGATGGACCCGGTGTCGGGAGCGGTGCTGCTGAACGGGGTCGACGTACGCCGGATCCGTTTCTCCTCGTTGCGATCCCGCGTCGTGCTGGTGCCGCAGGAAGGCTTCCTCTTCGACGCCTCGCTGCTGGAGAACGTGCGGTTCGCGCGCCCGGGCGTCACCCAGGAGGAGGTGCTGCTGGCCTTCGCGACCCTCGGTCTCGGCGACTGGCTCGACGGGCTGCCGAGCGGACTCGCCACAGCGGTCGGGCAGCGCGGGGAGTCGTTGTCGGCGGGGGAGCGGCAGCTGGTCGCGCTGGTGCGCGCCTACCTCACCGAGCCCGATCTGCTACTGCTCGACGAGGCCACCTCGGCGGTCGACCCGGCGACCGAGGTGCGCATTCAGCGCGCGCTGGAGCGCCTGGCGAGCGGTCGTACGTCGATCGCCATCGCCCACCGACTGTCCACCGCCGAGGCAGCCGACGAGGTCGTGGTCGTCGACCGCGGGCGCATCGTCCAGCGCGGACCGCACGACGAGCTGGTGGCCCAGACGGGGAGCGTCTACGCGCGGATGCACGCCTCCTGGTCGGCCCAGTCCGGCTGACGACCCGGATCGATCGCAGCGAGCAGGGTCGTGGCGCGCTGTACAGGGCGCGCGACGACACCGATCAACCCTGCGCGACGACTCATTCCTCGCCGGAGAAGCGACCCCACGCCGATTGACGCGTCATCCCCAGCGCCGTACCGATGCGCGACCAGGTGACGCCACGGTCCCGCAGCCGCGTCACCCACGTCCCCAGCCCGGTCTCGACCTGGTCGGCGACGCCGGCGATCTTCGGGAGGAGATCGAGCATCTGCTCATCGCTCATGCTCTGCCAGTAGGGGAGTTCGGGCTGTTCGGCCGAGGCCTGATCGGGAGCGGACCCGGCGAGGATCTCGTTGCACAGCCGCACGCATTCGTTGCAGATGTAGATGCCCGGTCCGGCGATGATCTGGGCGATGTCCTTCTCGTCCTTGGCGCAGAACGAGCACCGCACCGTCGTGGTCTGCAGCGTCGGCATGTCGGTCTCCCGTCCTAGCGTCAGGCTGTTCCTGACAACCTTCGTCAGGTTACACCTGACAGGCGTCAGCGCAACCTCTTTGGGTACGGTCGCCCGATGGACCACGTCCGCAGCCAGCTGCTCCCACAGACCGCCCGCGACCTGCACCGTAAGGCGGCCACCAGACAGTCCGAGGGGCGCGTGCCCGGACTGCTCGCCGCCGTCGGTCGTGCCGGCGAGGTGTGGTGGAGCGACGGCATCGGGTCGGCCGACCTCGAGCGGCCCGGCACTCCGCCGGACGCCGACACCCAGTACCCCGTCGCGTCCAACACCAAGACCTTCGTCGCCGTGATGGTCATGCAGCTGCGCGACGAGGGGCGCCTCAGCCTCGACGACACGGTCGAGCGGCACCTGCCCGAGGCGACCCACCCCGGCGTCACCATCCGCCAACTCCTGTCGCACACCACCGGGATGGCCCGTGAACCGGTGGGCGACGTCTGGGAGGAGCTGCGCTTCCCCGGGCGCGACGAACTCGTGTCGGGCTGGAACGAGGCCGAACGGGTCGGCCGTCCCCACGACCGCTGGCACTACAGCAATCTCGGCTTCGCGATCCTGGGCGAGATCATCGCCCGTCTCGACGGGCGCGAGTGGCACGAGAGCCTGCGGGCCCGGCTGCTCGAGCCCCTGGGGCTGCGGCGTACGACGCTCACCCGTGTCGCGCCGGCGGCCGGGCAGTACTTCGTGCCGCCCTTCCACGACGTACCCCTGCGGGAGCCGATGATGGATCTGGCCGCGACGGGTTCGGCCGGTGCGCTGTGGAGCACGGCCGGCGACCTGATCGCGTGGCACGGATTCCTCGCCGACCCGAGCGGCGAGATCCTCGACCCGGACAGTCTGGAGGAGATGGTCCAGCCGCAGGTCGTCGCCGACACGGCCGGCTGGACCTCGGCATGGGGCCTCGGCCTGATGCTCGCGCGGCGCGACGGGAAGACCTGGGTGGGGCACACCGGCGGATTCCCGGGCGCGATCACCGGCGTCTTCACCGAGCGCGAGAGCGCGACGACCGGCTTGGTGCTCATGAACGCCACCGCCACTCCTGACCCGGCGGCGATCGCGCTCGACCTCGGCGCCCACCTCCTCGAGCACGAGCCCGTCGACATCACACCGTGGGAGCCCGGCACCGCGCTGCCGCAGGAGCTGCTGCCCTTGATCGGCCGCTGGTACTCCGAGGGACGCGCGTTCGTCTTCAGCATCGTGGACGGCCACCTCGAGGCGAAGGTCGAGGGGCAGCCCGCGCACCTGCCGCCGTCCGTCTTCGAGAAGGAGAGCAGCGAGGGCGGCGAGGACACGGACGCCTTCCGCACGATCTCCGGCCGCGAGCGCGGCGAGCGCCTCACGATCGACCGGCATTCGGACGGCAGCATCCGCCAACTGCACTGGGCCACCTACCCGTTCACCCGCGAGCCGGTCACCTTCGACGGGTTGCCCCCACGCCGCTGAGCTGGGCGCCGTCAAGATCGCATCAAGAGCCGTGAAGACGGCGTCAACGGGCAGGGCGCCGTCCACGGGCCGTTCTTGACTGTCCGTATGGCTGAATATGTGGGCGCGGGAGTGCTGGCCCTGGCGTTGCTGGGCTACCTCATCTACGCGCTGATCCGACCGGACAAGTTCTGATGGGCGACACCTCCGCGGGGTTGCTCACGCTGCTGACGCTGGTCGTGGTCCTCGCTCTCGTGCACGTGCCGCTGGGCGACTACATCGCCCACACGTTCACCAGCGAGCGTGACCTGCGCGTCGAGCGGGCGATCTACCGCGTATGCGGGGTCTCACCGCGCTCGCAGCAGCGGTGGACGACGTACGCCGTGTCGCTGATCGCGTTCTCGGTGGCGAGCTTCGTGCTCCTCTTCGCCCTGTGCGTCCTGCAACCGCATCTGCCGCTGGCGCGCGGCGCGTCGATGGATGTGAGCACGTCGTTCAACACAGCGATCTCCTTCGTGACGAACACGAACTGGCAGAGTTACGCCGGGGAGGTCGGCGCCTCACCGGTGGTGCAGGCCCTCGGGCTGACGGTCCAGAACTTCGTCTCCGCCGCTGTCGGGCTCGCCGTGGTCGTCGCGCTGATCCGCGGCCTGACCCGCTCGGAGTCCGGCACCGTCGGCAACTTCTGGGTCGACCTGGTCCGTGGGGTCGTCCGGATCCTGTTGCCGCTCGCGGTGATCGGCGCGATCGTCCTCCTCGCCGGAGGGGTCATCCAGGATCTGTCGGCGCCCCACGTGGTCCAGACCCTGGGCGGCGGTCGGCAGACCGTGCAGTCCGGCCTGGTCGCGAGCCAGGAGGCGATCAAGCAGGTCGGCACCAACGGCGGCGGCTACTTCAATGCCAACTCCGCGCACCCGTTCGAGAACCCCAACCCCTTCACCAACCTGGTGCAGATCTTCCTCATGCTGGTCATCCCGTTCTCCCTGCCACGGGTCTACGGCCGGCTGGTGGGGGATCGCCGGCAGGGATACGCCGTGCTCGGGTTCATGGGCGTGTTGTGGGCCGCGGGCATCGCCGTCATCACCCTGGCCGAGCGCGCGTCCGCCACTAACGCTCTCGGCGCGATGGAGGGCAAGGAGGTCCGCTTCGGTGTGTGGGGCTCGACGATCTTCGCCGGCTCGACGACCAGCACCTCCACCGGTGCGGTCAATTCGCTGCACGAGAGCTACAGCCCCATCGGCGGAGGTGGCGCGCTCACCAACATGGCGCTCGGCGAGATCTCGCCCGGCGGCGTCGGATCCGGCCTGTACGGCGCCCTGATCGTCGCGATCCTCGCGGTGTTCATCGCCGGCCTGATGGTGGGGCGCACCCCCGAGCTGCTCGGGAAGGCGATCGGTCGGAAGGAGATCACCTACGCCGCCCTCTACACCGTGGTCACCCCAGCACTGGTGCTCCTGGGCACGGGCGCCGCGCTCGCACTTCGCACCGCGCGCTCCGGTCTTCTGGCCAGCGGCCCGCACGGGCTCACCGAGATGCTGTACGCCTACACCTCGACGGCCAACAACAACGGCTCCGCCTTCGCGGGACTGACTGCCGACCAGCCCTACCTCAACACCACGCTCGGCGTCGTGATGGCACTGGGCCGGTTCCTGCCCATCGTCCTCGTCCTGGCTCTCGCGGGATCCCTCGCGGCGCAACGCAGGCGGCCGGCCACCGACGGCACCATGCCGACGCACACCCCCCTCTTCACCGGACTGATGGTCGGCGTCGCCCTGCTGGTGACCGGTCTGACCTTCCTGCCGGCACTCGCTCTCGGTCCGCTCGCGGAGGCACTCTCATGACCACACAGACCACCAGCCTGCTGCACACCGCGGGCAGTTCCATGCCGGACGCGGTCCGCAAGTTCCATCCCGCCCACCTCTACCGCTCACCCGTGATGTTCGTGGTGGGGGTCGGGTCGGTGCTCACGACGCTGCTCGCGATCGTGCACCCGTCCGTCTTCAGCTGGGCGATCACGGTGTGGCTGTGGGCGACGATCCTCTTCGCCAATCTGGCCGAGGCCATCGCCGAAGGGCGCGGCAAGGCGCAGGCGGACTCGCTGCGCAAGACCCGCACGAGTACGACGGCGCGCCGACTGGGTGCCGACCGCACCACCGAGGAGGAGGTGTCCGCCGCGGACCTGCGCCAGGACGACCTCGTCGTTGTGGAGGCAGGTGGGGTGATCCCCGGCGATGGGGACGTGGTCGAGGGCATCGCCACCGTCGACGAGTCGGCGATCACCGGCGAGTCGGCGCCCGTCGTCCGTGAGGCCGGCGGTGACCGGTGCGCGGTCACCGGCGGCACCACGGTGCTGTCGGACCGGATCGTCGTGCGGATCACGTCCAAGCCCGGTGAGACCTTCATCGACCGGATGATCGCGCTGGTCGAAGGCGCCGAACGCAAGAAGACGCCGAACGAGATCGCGCTCGGCATCCTGCTGGTGGTCCTCACGATCATCTTCCTGCTGGCCGTCGCGACCATCCCGCCGCTCGCGGCGTTCACCGGGAAGCCGCCGTCACTGGTCACGTTGGTCGCGTTGCTCGTCTGCCTGATCCCGACGACCATCGGCGCGCTGCTGTCGGCCATCGGCATCGCCGGCATGGACCGCCTGGTGCAGCGCAACGTGCTGGCCATGTCCGGCCGCGCCGTCGAGGCCGCGGGCGACATCTCGACCCTGCTCCTGGACAAGACCGGCACCATCACCCTGGGCAACCGGCAGGCGACGGATATCCGGGCCATGAAGGGCGCAGACGCCTCCCAGGTGCAGCGGTGGGCGCAACTGTCCTCGCTCGCCGACGAGACGCCGGAGGGCCGCTCGGTCGTCACCTGGACCGCGGAGGCGCTCGGCTCCACACAGGAGTCGCCGGCCGACGCGACGGTGGTGCCGTTCACCGCACAGACCCGGATGAGCGGCCTCGACCTCGCCGACGGCACCTCGCTGCGCAAGGGAGCCGCGGGTTCGGTCTGCCGCTGGGTCGAGGAGTCGGGCGGCGACGGCGTGTCCGAGGCGATGCGGGTGGCGGACGAGATCAGCGAGCTCGGCGGCACCCCGCTGGTCATCGCGGTCCGACAGGGTGATGCGCCGGCCTCCGCCGTCGGGGTGATCCACCTCAAGGACGTCATCAAGCCCGGCATGGTGCAGCGCTTCGAGGAGCTGCGCCGGATGGGCATCCGCACCGTCATGATCACCGGCGACAACCCGTTGACCGCCAAGGCGATCGCCGACGAGGCCGGGGTCGACGACTTCCTGGCGGAGGCCACGCCCGAGGACAAGATGCGCCTGATGAAGAAGGAGCAGCAGGGGGGCCGCCTGGTCGCGATGGCCGGCGACGGCACGAACGATGCTCCCGCACTGGCGCAGGCCGACGTCGGCGTCGCGATGAACACCGGCACCTCCGCCGCCAAGGAGGCCGGCAACATGGTCGACCTCGACTCCGACCCGACCAAGTTGATCGAGATCGTCGGGATCGGCAAGCAGCTGCTCATCACCCGCGGCGCGCTCACGACGTTCTCCATCGCCAATGACCTGGCGAAGTACTTCGCGATCATCCCGGCGATGTTCGTGGGCCTCTACCCGGGGCTGCACACGCTCAACGTGATGCACCTGCACTCGCCGAACTCGGCGATGCTCTCGGCCGTGATCTTCAACGCCCTGATCATCGTGGCGCTGATCCCGTTGTCGCTGCGGGGCGTTCGCTACCGACCGTTGCGCGCCGACCAGCTGCTGGCCCGCAACCTCCTGATCTACGGCGTCGGCGGCGTCATCGCGCCGTTCGTCGGGATCAAGCTCATCGACCTGCTCGTCCAGCTCCTACCCGGAATGTGATCCACGATGGCCTCCTCCTCCCTGTCCATTCCGTCACTGCGTCGACAGACCGTCGCCGCCGTCCGTCTCCTGCTGGTGCTCACGCTGCTGCTCGGCGTGGGTTACCCCGCCGTGGTGTGGGCGGTCGGGCGGGTTGGTCTGCACGACCAGGCGACCGGCTCCCTCGTCCATCACGACGGACGGGTCGTCGGCTCCTCCCTCCTCGGGCAGAACTTCTCCGGAGCCACCTGGTTCCACGGCCGGGCGTCCGCATCGTCGTACGCCGGGAACACCAGCGGCGGCACGAACCTGCCGGAGTCCGACCCGCAGCTGTGGAAGGCGGCGGCGGCCATGCGCAGGGCCGCCGGGTCGATCGGTGACCGGCTGCCGCCGGACGCGCTGACCACCAGTGCCAGCGGGCTCGACCCGGACATCTCCCCGGCGTACGCCGAACTGCAGGCTCCGCAGATCGCCGCGGCCCGGCAGCTGCCGGTCGCGCTGGTCCGCCGCCTCGTCGCGCAGCACACCACCGGCCGGACGCTCGGATACCTGGGCGAGCCGCGGGTCGACGTGCTGGAGCTCAACCTCGCGCTGCAGGATCTGTCCGCAGGGGCGCGCTGAGCGGCCCGAACGGTCCGGGTGATCTGCAGAGTCGTCGACGGCGCACGGTAGGAGAGGATAGCGGCATGTCCAGGGGTCGACTGCGCATCTATCTCGGTGCGGCGCCCGGAGTGGGCAAGACGGTGCGGATGCTGCAAGAGGGCCGCCGTCGACGCGACCGCGGCACCGACGTGGTGGTGGGTCTGGTCGAGACCCACGACCGCGCGTACACGGCCGAACAGATCGGCGACCTGCCTCTGGTGCCGCGGTGCAGCGTGCAGCACCGCGGGACGCACCTGGACGAGCTGGACGTGGACGCGGTCCTCGCCCGGCGCCCGGAGGTCGTCCTCGTCGACGAACTGGCGCACACCAACACCGCCGGCTCCCGCCATGAACGGCGGTGGGAGGACATCGAGGAGCTGTTGAGTCACGGCATCGACGTGATCTCCACGGTGAACGTGCAGCACCTGGAGTCCCTCAACGATGTGGTCCGGGAGATCACCGGGGTCCCGCAGCGCGAGACGGTCCCCGACGCCGTGGTCCGCAGCGCCGACCAGATCGAGCTGGTCGACATGGCGCCCGAGGCACTGCGCCGCCGCCTGGCCCACGGCAATGTGTACGGCGCCGACAAGGTCGACGCCGCGCTGTCGAACTACTTCCGGCCGGGCAATCTGTCCGCACTGCGCGAGCTGGCTCTGCTCTGGGTCGCCGACCGGGTCGACGAGGCCCTGCTGAGGTACCGCAGCGAGCACGACATCCGGCCCACCTGGGCCGCCCGCGAACGCGTGGTCGTCGCCCTCACCGGCGGTCCCGAGCAGGACACCCTGCTGCGGCGGGGAGCGCGCCTGGCCGATCGCGGTGCCGGGGGCGAGCTGATCGCCGTACAGGTGCTCACCGAGTCCGGCCTGCGGGAGACCTCGCCAGACTCCACGGCCGCGGCGAGCGCGCTCACCGAGAAGCTCGGCGGACGCTTCCACACCGTCACCGGTGACGACGTGGGCGAGGCGATCCTGGAGTTCGCGCGCGGGGTCAACGCCTCGCAGATCGTCGTCGGGGCGAGCCGTCGGTCGCGTTGGCAGCAGCTCTTCGGCCGCGGTGTCGGGGAGACCGTGGTGGCGGGTTCGGGCGAGATCGACGTGCTGACGGTCACCCACCCCCTCACCCGCAGCGGCCGGTCCGCCGGGATCTCGCTCCCCGGGCTGGGGCGGCGTCGCACGATGCTGGGGTTCCTCCTGGCGACGGTCGGGGTGGCGTTGCTGACCCTTGTGCTGGACGTGACCCAGCAGTACCACTCCCTGCCCTTGGAGATGCTGCTCTACCTGGCACTCACGGTGCTGGTCGCGATCGTGGGCGGCCTGCTGCCCGCCGTGACGGCGGCGGTGCTCGCGAGCCTGGCGCTCAACTGGTACTTCACCCAGCCCACCGGCACCTTCACGATCGGCCGCCCCGAGAACGTCGCGGCGCTGGTGCTGTTCGTGCTGGTCGCCGCGGCCGTCGCGACCGTCGTCCATCTGACGGCACGGCGCAGCGTGCAGGCCTCCGCCGCCGGCCGCGACGCCCAGCTGATGGCCGCGCTCGCGCACTCCCTGCTGGACGCGCAGGAGCAACTGCCCGCGCTGCTGGAGCAGGCCCGGGACACCTTCGCCGTCCCGGGCGCCGCCCTCGTCAGGACGGCGGACCGGGGCAGCGGCCGCGAGTCCCAAGACGTGGTGGCCTTCAGCGGCGTCATCGACGTGTCCGACGAGACCCTCCTCACCTGCGCGGACGTGGGCGACGACCACCGCCTGGTGCTCGCCACCCGGACCGTCGATGCCCGCGAACGACGCCTCGTCGAGGCCTTCGCCGATCACGCCGAGGCGATCCTGCACCGTGAGGAACTCGCCGCCAAGGCCGACGACGCGGCGGTGCTCGCCAAGGACAACGACTACCGCACGGCGCTGCTGGCCGCCGTCTCCCACGATCTGCGGACTCCGCTCTCGGCGATCAAGGCCGGGGTCTCCGGCCTGCGCAGCACCGACATCGAGCTGTCGCGCTCGGACCAGGTGGAGCTGCTGGAGACGGTGGAGGAGTCCACCGACCGACTCGACGCGCTCATCGAGAACCTGCTGGACATGTCGCGTATCCAGTCCGGCAGTCTCACCGTCCGGCGGGACGAGACCCTGGCGGCGGATCTGATCGAGGGCGCGCTGCACTCGGTCACCGACCGGGCGCAGGTGAAGGTGCGCCAGCCCGACCCGCACCTGACGTGCGCGGTCGACCCCGGCCTGGCCGAGCGCGTCCTCGCCAACCTGATCGAGAACGCGATCCGCCATACGCCGAACGGCACGCCCGTCGCGGTGGATGCAGAGGACGTGGCCGGGCACGTGGAGTTCCGGGTGGTGGACCGCGGTCCCGGCGTCCCACCGGCACGACGTGAGGCGATCTTCGCGCCGTTCCAGCGGTACGGCGACGCCCCGCGCGGCGGCGGTATCGGCCTCGGCCTCGCGGTGGCCAAGGGTCTCTCGGAGGCGATGGGCGCGACCCTGACCGCGGACGACACCCCCGGCGGCGGGCTCACCATGACGGTGCGGCTGTCGTGACCCGCATCCTGGTCGTCGACGACGAACCGTCCCTGGTCCGCACCCTCAGCATCAACCTGCGCGCCCGCGGATACGACGTGGAGCACGCGTTCGACGGGCGCACGGCGCTGCAGAGCGTCGTCGACTCCGTCCCGGACCTGATCGTGCTCGACCTCGGCCTGCCCGACATCGACGGCGTCGAGGTCATCCGCCGGGTCCGCGCCGCGAGTGAGGTGCCGATCATCGTGCTGTCGGCGCGGCACGACTCCGACGACAAGGTCGAGGCCCTCGACGAAGGAGCCGACGACTACGTCACCAAGCCGTTCGGGATGGACGAGCTGCTCGCCCGGGTGCGCTCCAGCGTGCGCCGCGCCGCCAGCGACGCGGCGCACGCGGCCACGGTGCGCACCCCCGACTTCACCCTCGACTTCGTGGAACGACGCGCCACCCGCGGCGGCTCCGTCGTCCGTCTGACACCCACCGAGTGGCAGCTGCTGGAACGCCTCGCCGCCACACCGGGCCGGCTGGTGCCTCAGGCGGATCTGCTGCGCGCCGTGTGGGGACCGGGGTACGAGCGCGAGGCCCACTACCTGCGTGTCTACGCCGCCGGCATCCGCCGCAAGCTCGAACCCGCACCCGGGCACCCCCGCTACCTGCTCACCGAGCCGGGGCAGGGCTACCGCCTGCGGGTCTGACCGGCGCCCTGCTCAGTCGTCGATGACCGCGAGGCCGCGGCGCTGCAGGTCGGCGAGCCCGTCACGCCGGGCCTGCAGCTGTGCGGGGGAGTGCCCCACCCAGCCCACGAGTTCGTCCACGACCCGCACCGCCTCGCGGGTGCGGTAGGAGCAGGTCGGATTGCCCGGGTATTTCCGGTCCGTCACGTTGGGGTCGTCCTCCAGCGCGCCCACCGGTTCGACCAGGTAGATCCGGCCGCGACCCTGCCCCGCCGCGAGTTCGGCGCCCCACGTCGCCGCATCGAGGGTCGCCGTCACGTAGACGTGGTTGGCCTTCCTGCCGGCCTCGAAGTTCGACGCGTGTCCCGGCACGAGCAGATCGCCCGGCACGAGATCTGCTTTGGTCCCGTGCAGCAACGATCCGGACGCGTGGACCTCGAACGGTCGTGGTTGCGTCATCGATCTCTCCCCTTGATCCGACCCGGCACCGTACCGCCGCCGATGCGCCACCGAGGCCTCCGACGCCGTCGCGTCGGCTCAGCTGTTGTAGGCCCATTCCTTGACGTAGGCCAGCTGGATCGTCGCGGTGGAATTCGCGACGAGCGGAGGATTTCCCCACATCCGTTGCAGTTGGACCAGCCAGCGCATCGGGATGGTCGGGTAGGGGAATCCCGAGCCCACGGTGGTGAAGACCTGGGTGCCGTCGATGTAGAACGCCATACCGCCGGGCCACCAGTCGTTCTGGTAGGTGTGCCAGTTGCTCAGTTGCTGTCCGCCGGCGGCCCGCCAGCCGATGGAGCCGTCGTGGTAGGCGTAGTGGTAGTTCCCGTTGTCGACGGTGCCGGGCAGCATCGCACCCTCGTGGTCGAACTCGAACTGTCCACTGTCGTCGGAGGGCCACTGCAACGCCGCGAATCCGAACCCCGAAGCGCCGGTCGCCCGCATCCGATAGACCACCCGTCCGTAGGTGCGGGCTCCGAGCGGGTTGTCGGTCGCCACCGGTTCCACGTTGCCGCCCCAGACGACCCCGTTGACGGCCTTGCCGGTGATGCTCAGGACCCCACCGGAGACGCTGAGCGCCGTCTCGGGGTGGTAGACACCCGCGGCCGGCGACCCCCATCCCGTGGGATAGGTCGCCAGACGGCCGCGGTAGGGGTTCGCGGCCGGCAGTTGGCCCGCGTCCGAGGTGGGGACCCACAGGGTCCCGGACGGCACGTCGCCCCGGTTGAAGAAGAGGTTGGCGACCTGCTTCTGGTAATGGTTCACCGGGCTCACTGGGCCCACCGGCGTCGTGGCCCGGCTCTGCGGGATGATCGCCATCGGGAGGACCACGGCGGCCAGCGCCCATGCGGCGCGTATCCGTCTCACAATCCGTCCCCCGTACTCCGTCAGTGATGGCGCGTTCAGTCCGACGGGGACACTGCTGTCGCCATCGACCGGCTCGTAGCGATCAGTAAATATCGGCGAGAGGGCTCCTGCACCGATTCCGTGGAAATCGGTGGCCCCCGAAGCTGTGACGATGGCGTCTATTGGACTATGCTTCGCCGCCTTGCCCGCGCCATGTCGTCGGGCGGCGCTCGCTGCGGCCGGGTCGGGAGGGGCTGCCGATTCGGTCGGCACCTGGACCCGGCGGCACAATGGCTGCGTGTCCGACACACCCACCCTGTCCGCCGAACTCCTGCGATCCCTGCGTCGCGACGCCGCCGGACTGGTCGCCGCGATCGTCCAGCAGCACGACACCGGCGAGGTGCTGATGCTCGGCTGGATGGACGACGAGGCGCTGCGCCGCACGCTGCACGAGGGTCGGGTGACGTTCTGGTCGCGCAGCCGTCAGGAGTACTGGCGCAAGGGTGACACCTCCGGTCACGTGCAGCACCTGCGCTCGGCGTCCCTCGACTGCGACGGTGACGCCCTGCTGCTGCAGGTGGAACAGGTCGGCGCCGCTTGTCACACGGGCGAGCGCAGCTGTTTCCACCGGCCGGTGGGGGAGTTCGCGTGAACGCGGTGACCGCGACCGATCTGCACGCCGACCTGACGTTCGGGCGGGACTGGCCCTCAGCGGATCTCTTCGCCGAGCTGGCCCGGGATCGGCGGGTGATCCCCGTCGTACGACGCCTGCTCGCGGACGCGGAGACTCCGCTCGGGGTCTACCGCAAGCTGGCCAGGGACCGACCCGGCACCTTCCTGCTCGAGTCCGCCGAGCACGGGGGAGTGTGGTCTCGCTACTCCATCGTCGGGGCCGCGAGCCGCGCCACCCTCAGCGAACGCGACGGGCAGGCGCACTGGATCGGTGAGCCGCCGGTCGGGGTGCCCACCGACGGTGCGCCCACCCAGGCGCTCGCCGACACGCTCGACGCCCTGCGCACGCCGCGCATCCCGGGTCTGCCACCGCTCACCGGCGGCATGGTCGGGGCGGTCACCTACGACGCCGTGCGCCGCTTCGAGAAGCTGCCGGACACCGGTCGCGACGACCTAGGACTGCCGGAGATCAGCATGATGCTGGCCTCGGACCTAGCGGTGCTGGACCACTCGGACGGCTCGATCCTGCTGGTCGCGAACGCCATCAACTACGACCGGCGCCCCGAAGGCGTCGAGCGCTCCTACTACGACGCGCTGGCGCGCCTGGAACGGATGCAGTCGGAGCTGGCGGCGCCCGCCCGCAGTACTGTGTCGGCGCCGGATCCGCGCGAGGACGAGCCCGTCAGCACCCATTCGCGTGAGCAGTACCACGACATGGTCGAGGAGGCCAAGGAGGCGATCCGCTCCGGGGAGGCCTTCCAGATCGTGGTGTCCCAACGCCTCTCGGTGCCCTGCGCAGCCGACGCGCTCGACGTCTATCGAGCACTGCGGGTGAGCAACCCCAGTCCATACATGTACCTGCTGCGGATCCCCCTGGACGACGGATCGACCTACGACATCGTCGGCTCCAGCCCCGAAGCCCTGGTGAAGGTCGAGGGTGATCGGGTCACCACGCACCCGATCGCGGGCTCGCGTCCGCGGGGGAAGACCCCCGAGGACGATCAGCGGCTGGCGTCCGAGCTCGCCGCGGATCCCAAGGAACGCGCGGAGCACCTGATGCTCGTGGACCTGTCGCGCAACGACCTGCAGCGGGTCTGTGCGCCCGGCAGCGTCGAGACGGTGGAGTTCATGCAGACCCGCTACTACAGCCACATCATGCATCTGGAGTCCACGGTCGTGGGCCGGCTGCGGGAGGGTGTCAGCGCGTACGACGTGCTGGTCGCGACGTTCCCCGCGGGCACCCTGTCCGGCGCGCCGAAACCGCGCGCGATGGCCCTGATCGATCGCTACGAAGGGGTGCGCCGCGGCGTCTACGGCGGTGTCGTCGGCTATCTGGACTTTGCCGGCGACCTCGACCTCGCGATCGCGATCCGCACCGCCGTCATCAAGGACGGCCGGGCCCATGTGCAGGCCGGCGCCGGCATCGTCGCCGACTCGGTGCCCGAGAGTGAGTACCAGGAGACCTGGAGCAAGGCCCGCGCCGCGCTGCGAGCGGTCGCCACCGCGCAGGGAATGAGCGACATCTCATGACGAGCAAGCGGTCGGTCTTCTTCGTCGGTCTGGTGGCGGCGCTACTCCTGTTGTTGGCCGGGAGCCGCACCTGGGTGACCGGGAGCGTCGCCGACGCGGTGCTGCAACGAGCGGACGTGCAGGTCGGTGGATCCAGCGCCGCCCCGGTCGTGACGGCCGGCGCGCTGGTGGGCGCCGCGGCGGTCATCGCGTTGCTGACCGTCGGGCGGCTGCCGCGCTCTGTCGCCGCCGTGCTGGCCGCGCTGGCCGGGGTGCTCGCGCTCTACGGCGCGCTGCACGTAATCACCGACCCGGACGGCACGATCCGCGACCACGCCGCGGGGTCCACCGGTCGCACGGGCGATGCCGTCGCGCACGGCGCGCTCACCTTCTGGCCGTGGGTCGGTGTGCTGGGCGCCGTCCTTCTGATCCTCACCGGCGTCCTCGGGTTCGTGGGCGGCCGGCGATGGAGCGGACTGTCCAGCAGGTACGACGCCCCGGCAGCGCGCAAGCGCACCGTGTCGGCATGGGACCGGCTCAGCCAGGGCGAGGACCCGACGGCGGATGACCCACGGGGCGACGCGCGCGGACCGGCCTGACAGAATGAAGCGCCCGTCAGGGGCACCCCGCGCAGTCAGCGGGACGACGTCGTACACGGAGGGCACCGCGGATGGCCGAAGAACACGAGAACCACGGACACAGCATCGCTGCGTGGACCCTGGTCGGCCTGGTGGTGCTGGGCTCGGTCTTCATCGCCTTCGGGGTCGCCTTCGGGCGGCACTCGCTGGACATCGTCGGTGTCGTCATCTGCGTGGTCGGTGTGGCTGCGGGCAAGATCCTGGCCAAGGCCGGCTTCGGGGCTCCCGCGCTGCAGGCCCCCGGCAGGCAGGAGCACCACGAGGTGTCCACCCAGGCACAGACCGGAGTGCACTGACCGGCGTGGGCACTGTTCTCGACGACATCGTCGCCGGCGTCCGCGAAGACCTCGAGGAACGCCGCCGGCTGCTGCCCCTCACCCAACTCGCACAGGACGCCGCCCAGGCAGTGCCTGCTCTGGACGCACTCGCCCGCTTCACCGCCCCCGGGCCGGTGAAGCTGATCGCCGAGGTCAAGCGTCGCAGCCCGAGCAAGGGCGACCTGGCCGACATCGCCGACCCGGCGGGGCTGGCCGCCGACTACGAGGCCGGTGGTGCCACGGCCATCTCGGTCCTGACCGAGCGACGTCGCTTCGGCGGGTCGCTGCGCGATCTGGACGCCGTCCGCGAACGGGTGCGGATCCCGGTGCTGCGCAAGGACTTCATGGTCGACCCCTACCAGGTCACCGAGGCACGCGCGCACGGCGCCGACCTGATCCTGCTCATCGTCGCGGCCCTCGACGACCATCTGCTGCGCGACCTCCACCAGCAGGCCACCGCACTCGGCATGACGGCCCTGGTCGAGGTGCATGACGAGGCCGAGCTGGAGCGCGCGGTCGCGCTCGGCGCGCAGTTGATCGGTGTCAACGCCCGCAACCTGAAGACCCTCGAGGTCGACCCCGCGGCATTCGGGCGCCTCGCGCCGTTCGTACCCGATGACAGGGTCAAGGTCGCCGAGTCCGGAATCGGCGGACCGGCCGACGTCACGGCGGTGGTCCGCGACGGCGCGTCCGCAGTGCTGGTGGGCGAGGCGCTGGTCACCGGCGGCTCCCCGCGCGAGGCGGCGGCGGCACTCATCGACGCCGGACGGGCGGCGACGGTATGACGACGGCTGTGCCTTCGGCGGGGCTCGGCCGGTTCGGCGAGTTCGGGGGCCGCTACGTGCCCGAGGCCCTGGTCGCCGCACTGGAGGAGCTCGACGAGTTCCGCACCAAGGCCATGGTCGACCCGGCGTTCACCGGTGAACTCACCCAGTTGCACCGCACCTACACCGGACGGCCGAGCATCCTCACGGCCGTTCCGCGCTTCGCCGAGCACTGCGGCGGGGCCCAGGTCGTGCTGAAGCGCGAGGATCTGAACCACACCGGCTCGCACAAGATCAACAACGTGCTGGGGCAGGCGCTGCTCACCCGCCGGATGGGCAAGACGCGGGTCATCGCCGAGACCGGAGCGGGCCAGCACGGTGTCGCGACCGCGACGGCGGCCGCCCTGCTCGGCCTGGAATGCGTCGTCTACATGGGCAAGGTCGACACCGAGCGCCAGGCGCTGAACGTCGCCCGGATGCGGCTGCTCGGCGCGACGGTCGTGCCGGTCGAGCACGGCTCGCAGACACTGAAGGACGCGGTCAACGAGGCGTTCCGCGACTGGGTCGCCAACGTCGACCGCACCCACTACGTGCTCGGCACCGTCACCGGGCCCTACCCGTTCCCGGAGATGGTGCGCGACTTCCACCGCATCATCGGGGTGGAGGCCAGGGCCCAGATGCTCGACGAGTACGGCCGGCTGCCGGACGCGATCTGCGCGTGCGTGGGCGGCGGATCGAACGCGATGGGGATCTTCCACCGGTTCATCGACGACGCCGGCGTGCGCCTCGTGGGTCTCGAGGGCGGCGGAGAGGGAGTTCACTCCGGTCGGCACGCGTCCCGCTTCAGTGGTCAGGCCGAGCCCGGAGTCCTGCACGGTGCCTACACCTACGTGCTGCAGGACGAGGACGGCCAGACCGTCGAATCCCATTCGGTGTCAGCCGGACTCGATTACCCCAGCGTCGGTCCCGAGCACGCGTTCCTGCGCGACAGCGGTCGCGCGGAGTACTACCCGGTGACCGACGACGAGGCCATGGAGGCGTTCCGTCTGCTGTGCCGGACCGAAGGAATCATCCCGGCCATCGAGAGCGCGCACGCGCTGGCCGGCGCCATGAAGATCGGCCGTGAGCTCGGACCGTCCGGGATGGTGCTGGTCAACCTGTCGGGGCGTGGCGACAAGGACGTGCACACGGCGGCGAGCTGGTTCGGTCTGCTGGACGACGAGGCGACAACTCCTCCGGGCGACGCGCCGCGGCCCGCGGACGACGAGGCCGCGACCGGTGGCGGGGAGAGCCAGACGTGACCGGGGTGAGCGAGGTCCTGGCCCGCACCAAGAAGGAGGGCCGCGCGGCGCTGATCGGCTACCTGCCCACCGGGTTCCCCACCGTCGAGCAGTCCATCGAGGCGATGCTCGCGATGGCGCAGTCCGGCGCGGACATCGTCGAGGTCGGCCTGCCCTACACCGACCCGCTGATGGATGGTCCGGTCATCCAGAACGCCGCGACGAAGGCGCTGGAGAACGGCGTACGCGTCGCCGACGTCTTCGACGCTGCCGCGGCAATCACGCAGGCCGGAAGCGCGGCCGTGGTGATGACCTACTGGAACCCCGTGCTGCGGTTCGGCGTCGACACGTTCGCGGCGAAGCTGCGCGAGAGCGGCGCGAGCGGTCTGATCACCCCTGACCTCGTCCCCGACGAGGCCGGCGAGTGGATCACCGCCAGCGACGACCACGACCTGGACCGGATCTTCCTGGTCGCCCCGAGTTCGACCCCGCAGCGGTTGGCCAGCACCACGGCGGCCACCCGCGGCTTCGTCTATGCCGCGTCGCTGATGGGCGTCACCGGAGCTCGCGACAGTGTGGGCGACCAGGCGCAGGTGCTCGTCGAGCGCACCCGTGAGGTGACCGACCTTCCCGTCTGCGTCGGCCTCGGCGTGT
The DNA here is from genome assembly GCF_017565325.1 of Allobranchiibius sp. GilTou38. Classification (NCBI taxonomy): domain Bacteria; kingdom Bacillati; phylum Actinomycetota; class Actinomycetes; order Micrococcales; family Dermacoccaceae; genus Allobranchiibius; species Allobranchiibius sp. GilTou38. Next base: position 100,121 of record NZ_JAGEKN010000006.1, read on the forward strand.
CAACGCCCGAGCAGGCGCACCAGGTGGCCCGGTTCGCCGACGGTGTCATCGTCGGATCGGCCCTGGTGCGGTGTCTGCTCGAGGCCGACTCCTTTGCCGCCGGCCTGGACGAGCTGCGCTCGCTCACCGGCCGTCTCGCGGACGGCGTGCGCCGGACATGACCTCGTACCTGCCCAGCCCGACCCAGGGAGTCCTCTGGATCGGGCCGCTTCCGTTGCGTGCCTACGCGCTGTGCATCCTCGTAGGGATCTTCGTCGCCGTCTGGATCGCCGGCCGTCGCCTGATCCCGCGCGGCGGCACCCCCGACGACGTCTACACCGTCGCCTGGTGGGCCGTGCCATTCGGCATCGTCGGCGGCCGGGTCTACCACCTGATCACCTCGCCGCAGGCCTACTTCGGCGAGGGCGGCCACCCGCTCAACGCCTTCGCCATCTGGCACGGCGGCCTCGGGATCTGGGGCGCCGTCGCCCTGGGCGCGCTCGGGGGCTGGATCGGATCCCGCAAGGCGGGCATCAGCTTCCTGGACTTCGCCGACGCAGCCGTGCCCGGCGTGCTGGTCGCGCAGGCGATCGGGCGCTGGGGCAACTGGTTCAACAACGAGCTGTACGGCGGCCGGACCGACCTGCCCTGGAAGCTGCAGATCCACGAGTGGGACGAGTCACGCGGCCACGCGGTCGTCCAGAACGGTCACGCGGTCGTGCTCGGCTACTACCAGCCGACCTTCCTCTACGAGGCCATCTGGTGCCTGCTCATCGCGGCGGTCATCCTCGTGCTCGATCGACGCCTGCTCCTCGGGCGCGGCCGGGTCCTCGGGCTCTACGTGATGCTCTACCCGGTCGGCCGCATCGTCTTCGAGCTGATGCGCACCGACCCCGCCAACCACATCCTGGGCCTGCGCGTGAACGTGTGGGTCTGCATCCTGGTATTCCTCGGCGGACTGGCGCTCTTCCTGTGGACCGGCCGGAATCATCCGGACGGTGTGCGCGAAGGCCTGGCCGAGCGGCATGAGGACGCCGGGGCGACCGACGACGAGCGGTCCGACGACACCGCCACGGCAGAAAGCGTCTCGACGGATGAGACGGATACGTCCACCTTGTGAACACCAGAGGGGCCCGGATACGCTGAGCGCCCCGCAGGCCAACGTCGTCCCGCAGGTCACTGGATCACCAGTGCAGAGCCGGCGCCGAGGGCGCGGTCTCTTCAAGGATGTGCGCAACGCGTGAGCGCATGCGCCCCCTCGCCGGGGCGCACGACGACGACAGGACGGTGGGTGCGATGAGCGTTCGCGACAACCCCGGCTTCACCTCGGTGCCGAAGGCCCAGGGGCTCTACGACCCCCGTTTCGAGCGGGATGCGTGCGGTGTGGCCATGGTCGCCACGATGCGCGGCTGGGCCGGGCACGACATCGTCGAGCACGCGCTGACGGCGCTGCGCAACCTCGAGCACCGCGGAGCCACCGGCGCGGACCCGAGCGTCGGCGACGGCGTCGGCGTCCTCACCCAGATCCCCGACGAGCTGCTGCGCGGGGTGTGCGACTTCGAGCTGCCGCCCGCCGGCCGGTACGCCGTCGGGATCGCCTTCATGCCCGTCGACCCCGATGCCCAGTGGCACATCGGCGAGCGTTTCGCGCAGATCGCCGGCGAGGAGGGTTTGCGGGTCGTCGGCTGGCGCGACGTGCCGGTCAACCCCGACGGTGTCGGGCAGGCGGCGCTCGACGTGATGCCGGTCTTCCGCCAGGCCTTCGTGGCCGACGCCGACGGTGAGGCCGCGGGGATCCAACTGGACCGGATGGCGTTCTGTCTGCGCAAGCGCATCGAGCACGAGACCGATGTGTACTTTCCCTCGCTCTCGGCGCGGACCATCGTCTACAAGGGCATGCTCACCACCGGGCAGCTGGAGCCGTTCTTCCCGGACCTGTCCGACGAGCGCTTCACCTCCCAGCTGGCCCTGGTGCACCAGCGCTTCTCCACCAACACCTTCCCGTCGTGGAAGCTGGCGCATCCCTACCGGATGATCGCGCACAACGGCGAGATCAATACCGTGCGGGGCAATCAGAACTGGATGCGCGCCCGCGAATCCACCCTGGCCAGCGAGGTCTTCGGCGGCGACCTGTCGCGCACGTTCCCGGTCTGCACTCCGGGCAACTCCGACTCCGCGTCGTTCGACGAGGTCCTGGAGATGCTGCACCTGGCGGGCCGCAGCCTGCCCGCCTCGGTGCTGATGATGATCCCGGAGGCGTGGGAGAACCACGCGACCATGGACCCCGCCCGACGCGCGTACTACGAGTACAACTCCACGATCATGGAGCCCTGGGACGGCCCGGCCTGTGTGACCTTCACCGACGGCACCCTGATCGGCGCGGTCCTGGACCGCAACGGACTGCGTCCCGGCCGCTACTCGGTCACCGACGACGGACTGGTCGTGCTCGCCTCCGAGGCCGGCGTACTCGACCTCGACCCCACCCGCATCGTGCGCAAGGGACGGCTGCGTCCGGGCCGGATGTTCCTGCTCGACACCGCCGAGGGCCGGATCGTGAGCGACGAGGAGATCAAGCAGGAGCTGGCAGCCGAGCACCCGTACAGCGAGTGGCTGACCGCCGGGATCATCAAGCTCGCGGACCTCTCGGAGCGCGAGCACGTCTGGCACACCCCGGCATCGGTCGAACGCCGCCAGCAGACCTTCGGCTACACCCAGGAGGAGCTGCGGGTGCTCCTCGCGCCCATGGCCCGCACCGGCGGCGAGGCACTCGGCTCGATGGGCACCGACACCCCGATCGCGGTGCTGTCGCAGCGCCCGCGGCTCATCTTCGACTACTTCAGCCAGCTCTTCGCCCAGGTCACCAACCCGCCGCTGGACTCCATCCGCGAGGAGCTGGTCACCTCCCTCGGCACCCTGATGGGTCCGGAGAGCAACGCTCTGGAGATCGGGCCGGCGCACGCCCGCCAGGTCGAGCTGCCCTTCCCGGTCATCGACAACGACGAGCTGTCCAAGCTCGTGCACATCAACGCCGAGGGCAACTTCCCGGGCTACGGCACCTACGTCATCCGCGGCACCTACAACGTCGAGGGCGGCGCGACCGCGCTGCGCGCGCGGCTGCAGGGCATCTTCGCCGAGGTGAGCCAGGCCATCGCCGACGGCTACCGCTTCGTGGTGCTGTCGGACCGGGACAGCAACTCCGAGTTCGCGCCCATCCCGTCGCTGCTGCTGACCGCCGCCGTGCACCACCACCTGGTACGCGAGAAGACCCGCACCCAGGTCGGGCTGCTGGTCGAGGCGGGCGACGTGCGCGAGGTGCACCACGTCGCGCTGCTCGTCGGGTACGGCGCGGCCGCGGTCAACCCCTACCTCGCCATGGAGTCCGTCGAGGACATGGTCCGGCGCGGCGAGCTGCCCGAGATCAGCGCCGACCAGGCCACCCGCAACCTGATCAAGGCACTCGGCAAGGGCCTGCTCAAGGTGATGTCGAAGATGGGCATCTCCACGGTCGCGTCCTACCGGGGCGCGCAGGTCTTCGAGGCGGTCGGGCTGTCGGACGAGCTCATCAAGGACTACTTCACCGACACCTTCTCCCGCCTCGGCGGGGTCGGGCTGGACGTCATCGCCAAGGAGGTCGCCGCCCGGCACGCCACGGCGTACCCCAAGAGCGGCCAGCGTCCGCCGCACCGCACCATCGAGACCGGTGGGGAGTACCAGTGGCGGCGCGACGGCGAGCCGCACCTCTTCGACCCCGAGACCGTCTTCCGGCTGCAGCACTCGACCCGGTCGCGGCGCTACGACATCTTCAAGCAGTACACCGCGCGCGTCGACGAGCAGTCCGCGCGACTCATGACGCTGCGCGGGCTCTTCCGCTTCGACTCAGGCCGCGAGCCCATTCCGCTGGACGAGGTCGAGCCGGTCAGCGAGATCGTGAAGCGCTTCTCCACCGGCGCGATGAGCTACGGCTCGATCAGCAAGGAGGCGCACGAGACCCTGGCGGTCGCGATGAACCGGATCGGCGCGCGCTCCAACACTGGCGAGGGCGGTGAGGACCTGGACCGGTTGCTCGACCCCGAACGCCGTTCGTCGATCAAGCAGGTCGCGTCGGGCCGGTTCGGCGTCACCTCCGTCTACCTGACCCAGGCCGACGACATCCAGATCAAGATGGCGCAGGGTGCCAAGCCCGGTGAGGGCGGCCAGCTGCCCGGCCCGAAGGTCTACCCGTGGATCGCCGGCACCCGGCACTCCACCCCGGGCGTCGGGCTGATCTCGCCCCCGCCGCACCACGACATCTACTCGATCGAGGATCTGGCGCAGCTGATCCACGACCTGAAGAACGCCAACCCCCAGGCGCGGATCCACGTCAAGCTGGTCTCCGAGGTCGGTGTGGGCACCGTGGCCGCCGGCGTCAGCAAGGCGCACGCGGACGTCGTCCTCATCTCCGGTCACGACGGCGGCACGGGCGCTGCGCCGATGACCTCCCTCAAGCACGCCGGTGGTCCCTGGGAGATCGGCCTGGCCGAGACGCAGCAGACGCTGCTGCTCAACAACCTGCGCGACCGCATCGTGGTGCAGACCGACGGCCAGCTGAAGACCGGCCGCGACGTGGTCGTGGCCGCCCTGCTCGGCGCCGAGGAGTTCGGCTTCGCGAGTGCGCCGCTGGTGGTGAGCGGCTGCATCATGATGCGCGTCTGCCACCTGGACACCTGCCCGGTGGGCGTCGCCACGCAGAACCCGGAGCTGCGGGCGCGGTTCAGCGGCAAGCCGGAGTTCGTCGAGACCTTCTTCGAGTACATCGCCGAGGAGGTCCGCGAGCTGCTCGCCGAGCTCGGCTTCGCCACCATCGACGAGGCCGTCGGCCAGGTCGGCGCGCTGGACACCCGCGAGGCCGTCGACCATTGGAAGGCGCAGGGGCTGGACCTGTCGCCCGTGCTGGCCGACGTCGACGTGCCCGAGGGCTCGCCCCGTCATCACACGGTGGCGCAGGAGCACGGACTGGCCAAGGCGCTGGACCAGCAGCTGATCGTGCTGTCCGCCGACGCGCTGCAGGACAAGGCCCCGGTGCGCATCGAGCTGCCCGTCAGCAACGTCAACCGCACGGTCGGCACGATGCTCGGGCACGAGGTCACCAAGCGCTACCCCGAGGGGCTGGCCGACGGCACCATCGACATCTCCCTCACCGGCACGGCGGGGCAGTCGCTCGGCGCGTTCCTGCCCCAGGGCATCACGCTGCGGGTCTTCGGCGAGGGCAACGACTACGTCGCCAAGGGCCTGTCCGGCGGACGGGTCGTCGTCCGCCCGACGCGCGACGCGTCGTTCGTGCCGGAGCTGAACGCGATCGCGGGCAACGTCATCGCGTACGGCGCGACGAGCGGCGAGGTCTTCCTGCGCGGTCAGGTCGGCGAGCGGTTCTGCGTGCGCAACTCCGGCGCGACCGCGGTCGTCGAGGGCGTGGGCGACCACGGGTGCGAGTACATGACCGGCGGCACCGTCCTGGTGCTCGGTCCGACCGGACGCAACTTCGGCGCCGGGATGTCCGGCGGCGTGGCGTTCGTGCTCGACCTGAACGAGCAGATGGTCAACACCGAGCTCGTCGACGTCCTTCCCATCCGCGAGGACGACCTGGAGCGGGTGCACACCCTGCTGCGCGACCACCACGATTGGACCGAATCGCAGGTGGCCGCCAAGCTGCTCGCGAACTGGCCCGAGGCCGCTGCGCGCCTCAGCCTCGTACTGCCGCGCGACTACCAGCGGGTGCTGGACGTGCGGGCCAAGGCCGACGCGGAGGGGCTGGACCCCGACGGCGGCCAGGTCTGGGAACGAATCATGGAGGTGAACCGTGGCTGACCCACGAGGGTTCCTGAAGGTCCGCGACCGGGCGCTGCCGAAGCGTCGGCCCGTCTCGGTACGGATCAAGGACTGGAAAGAGGTCTACGAGGAGCAGCAGCTCGCAGAGCTGCAGCAGCAGGCGGGCCGTTGCATGGACTGCGGAATCCCGTTCTGTCACAACGGGTGTCCTCTCGGCAACCTGATCCCTGAATGGAACGATCTTGCCTGGAAGGGCGACTGGCCCGACGCGATCGAGCGGCTGCACGCCACGAACAACTTCCCGGAGTTCACCGGCCGGCTGTGCCCCGCACCGTGCGAGACGGCGTGCGTGCTCGGGATCAGCGAGCCCGCGGTCACCATCAAGCAGGTCGAGCTGACCACCATCGAGCAGGCCTTCGAAGCCGGCGCGGTCGAGCCCCAACTGCCCACCCGTCTGACCGGCAAGACCGTGGCCGTCATCGGCTCCGGCCCCTCGGGGCTGGCCGCCGCCCAGCAGCTGACCCGGGCCGGTCACACGGTCGCCGTGTACGAACGCGACGACAAGCCCGGCGGTCTGATGCGCTACGGCATCCCCGAGTTCAAGATGGAGAAGGCGGTCCTGGACCGTCGCCTGGAGCAGATGATGGCCGAGGGAACCCGGTTCCGCTGCTCGACCGACGTCGGGGGAGAGCTCACCGGATCGGCGCTGCGCCAGCGGTACGACGCGGTCGTGCTCGCGATCGGCGCCACGGTCCGGCGTGGCCTGCCGGCCCCGGGCCACGAGCTGAACGGTGTGGTGCAGGCGATGGACTTCCTGCCGGGCGCCAACCGGGCGGCGCTCGGTGAGCAGGTCGAGGACCAGATCACCGCCAAGGACAAGCACGTGGTCGTGATCGGCGGCGGCGACACCGGTGCCGACTGCATCGGCACCTCCCACCGCCAGGGCGCCGCGTCCGTGACGTCGCTGGAGATCATGCCCAAGCCCGGTGAGGAGCGTGCCGAGGCCAACCCGTGGCCGACGTACCCGATGCTCTACCGCGTGGCGAGCGCGCACGAGGAGGGCGGCGAGCGGGTCTACGCGATCAGCACCAAGGAGTTCCTGGACGACGGCAACGGGAACGTGAAGGCACTGCGGCTGGTCGAGGTCGAGCGCAAGGGCAGCGGCTTCGAGGAGGTCGAGGGCTCCGAGCGGGAGCTCCCGGCCGACCTGGTGCTGCTCGCCATGGGCTTCCTCGGCCCACAGAGCGAGGGACTGATCGAGCAGCTCGGGGTCGAGCTGGACGAGCGCACGAACGTGCGACGCGACGCCGACTTCATGTCGAGCGTGCCGGGCGTCTTCGTCGCCGGCGACGCCGGTCGCGGCCAGTCCCTGATCGTCTGGGCGATCGCCGAGGGGCGGGCCGCCGCACGTGGGGTGGACGCGTTCCTCAGCGGTGCGTCGGACCTCCCGGCGCCGATCGCTCCGACCGATCGGCCGCTCACCGTCTGATCGGCGAAGTTACCTGGTAGTACGGCGTATCGGGTGCGCGACAGACCGTGCGCCGTCGATAGGCTCGACGCATGCGTCACGCCAAGATCGTCTGCACGCTCGGTCCTGCCACCTCCTCCGCGGAACGCTGTCGCGAACTGGTCGAGGCGGGCATGGACGTCGCCCGCCTCAACCTGTCGCACGGCGCGTACGAGGACCACGAGGAGGTCTACAACAACCTGCGCCGCGCCAGTGAACAGAGCGGCCGCCCGTTGGCCATCCTCTGCGACCTGCAAGGCCCCAAGATCCGCACCGGCCGCTTCTCGGCCGGCCCGATCGTGCTGATCAAGGGCGATCGGTTCACCATCACCAGCGACGACGTCGACGGCACGCAGGAGCGGGTGTCCACGACGTACAAGGGACTGCCCGGCGACGTGCAGCCCGGCGACTCCCTGCTCATCGACGACGGCAAGGTCTCGCTGCGAGCCCTCCAGGTCACCGCGACCGACGTGCTCACCGAGGTCGTCGAAGGCGGCACGGTCTCCAACAACAAGGGCATCAACCTGCCCGGGGTCGCGGTGAGCGTCCCCGCGCTGTCCGCCAAGGACGAGGCCGACCTGCGGTGGGCACTGCGGCTGGGCGCCGACCTGATCGCGCTCTCTTTCGTGCGCGAGGCGGCCGACATCGACCGCGCCCACGAGATCATGGACGAGGTCGGACGCCGGGTGCCGGTCGTGGCGAAGATCGAGAAGCCCCAGGCCGTCGACAACCTGGCCGAGATCGTGGAGGTCTTCGACGCGATCATGGTGGCGCGCGGCGACCTGGGTGTGGAGCTTCCTCTCGAGGAGGTGCCGATCGTGCAGAAGCACGCGGTCGAGCTCGCCCGGCGCGCGGCCAAGCCGGTCATCGTCGCCACCCAGGTGCTGGAGTCGATGATCGAGAACTCCCGGCCGACCCGCGCCGAGGCCAGCGACTGCGCGAACGCGGTGCTGGACGGCGCCGACGCGATCATGCTGTCGGGGGAGACCAGCGTCGGCGCGTGGCCCATCGAGTCCGTCCGCACCATGGCCCGGATCATCGCGAGCACCGAGGACCACGGGCTGGAGCGCATCGCGCCGCTCGGCACCCGCCCGCACACCAAGGGCGGCGCGGTCACACGGGCCGCCGCCGACATCGGCGAACTGCTCGGGGTGAAGTACCTCATCCCGTTCACCACCAGCGGCGATTCCGCGCTGCGGCTGGCCCGGTTGCGCAGCCCCCGCCCGATGCTGGCCTTCACCTGCGACCCGGTCGTGCGCAACCGGCTCGCGCTGGTCTGGGGGGTGCACCCCTACCTGATGCCCGAGGTCAAGCACACCGACCAGATGGCCATGCAGGTCGATGAGATCCTCCTGGCGAACGGCGCCTGCGTCGAGGGCGACCTCGTGGTCATCATCGCCGGATCGCCTCCCGGCATCCCCGGCTCCACCAACGCGCTGCGGGTCCACCAGATGGGCGACGCCAAGAACAAGGTGGCGGCGGCGTACGACGAGCCGGCCACGTCGTACGACGGCCCGATGATCTAGCCGCGACCAGTGCGCCGCCGACCCTGACGCAGTTCGGCCCGACGGCCACAGGTCGACCTGTGGCCCTGGGGCCGACGTGTGCCACCGTCGCGACCGTGTACGCCGCCCCGTATGCTGGCGCGCGCATGAACCACCGCCGGGGTGGTGGAATGGCAGACACGGAGCACTCAAAATGCTCTGCTCGAAAGGGCGTGCGGGTTCGAATCCCGCTCCCGGCACCAGCCTCGCACCGTGAGAACGACGAACGGGGGATCCACCAGGACCCCCCGTTCGTCGTACGTCGAGCCAGGAGAGCTAGAACTCCTTCGGTGCCGTGCTCTTGTCGGCTGATTCGTCCTCGACCGGCACGATGATCGGTCGCAGCCCGGCCCACAGAGCCATCAGGACCGCTACCAGGATCATCGCGAGCCCGGACCACAGGTTGAGGTTGACCCCGCCCGTCTTGTGACTGTCGGAGTCGGTGTAGTTGAAGGCGCCCATGATCGTGAGGACCACGCCGTAGATCGCGAAGAGCGCGGCGATGATGTTGCGGACGTCGAAGAGACCGGCCGCGCGCCGATGGGCGGGCGCTGTTGTCGTCTGAGCCATGAGACGTCCTTAGTGGAAGATGACGTTGAGAATGATGACGAGGACCAGGGACAAACCGGCCAGCTTGGTGGGGGAGAGCCACCAGTGGGCGACCTCGCCCTCGGCGAAGTCGGCCTTGGGGGTCATCGAGTAGACCAGTCCCCGAAGCTCCGACTCCGGCTTGGGACTCGTGTACATCGTGACCACGACGCTCACGATCACGTCGACGACGAATGCCGCACCTGCACTGACGAAGCTGGCGCCCTGGCCGGTGAGGTTCAGCGCGCCGATGGACAAGTTGCCGAGCGCGTCCTTGGACAGGATCGCCACCACGAGAGCGCCGAGCGTTCCCGACACCAGACCGGTCCAGCCGGCCGTGGGGGTCATCCGCTTCCAGAACATGCCGACGATGAAGGTCGCGAAGAGCGGTGCGTTGAAGAACCCGAAGAGGGTCTGCAGGTAGTTCATGACGTTCGGGTACTGGCTGGCGAACGCCGACGTCCCTACGGCGACCAGCGTGCCGAGGACCGTCGCGATCCGCCCGAACGCCAGGTAGTAGTCGTCGCTGCGGTCCTTCTGGATGTAGGTCTGCCAGATGTCGTAGCTCATCACCGTGTTGAACGCCGACAGGTTGGCGGCCATACCGGCCATGAATGCCGCGAGCAGACCGGCGATGGCGACGCCGAGCAGTCCGTTCGGCAACAGGTCGCGCATCAGGAAGAGCAGCGCGTTGTTGTAGTCCGGCTTCTTCTCGCCGGCGAACGCGCCGAGACCGGCGGCCGCCATGCCCGGGATGATCACGATGAAGGGGATGAACATCTTCGGGAAGGAGCCGATGACCGGCGCCCGCTTGGCGGAGTTCATGTCCTTGCTGACCATCGCGCGCTGGACCTCGACGAAGTTGGTCGTCCAGTAGCCGAACGAGAGCACGAAGCCCAGACCGAAGACGATGCCGAGGATGGAGAGGAACGAGCTGCTGAAGCCCGTGAGCCCGTTGCCTGGCCACGAGTGGGTCTGGTCGTGGGTGAGCTTGCTGGTGAGGCCGTTCCACCCACCGATCTTCTTCATCGCGATGATGGTGAGCGGCAGCAGCGCCGCCACGATGACGAAGAACTGCAGCACCTCGTTGTAGATCGCCGCTGATAGACCACCGAGGGTGATGTAGCTGAGGACGATGAGCGCAGCGATCACCGTGGACAGCCAGATGTTCCAGCCGAACAGGGTGTTGACGATGGTCGCCAGCAGGTAGAGGTTGATACCCGCGATCAGCAGCTGGGCCACGGCGAAACTGATCGAGTTGACCAGGTGGGCCGCGGAACCGAAGCGCCGGTACATGAACTCCGGGACACTGCGCACCCCGGAGCCGTAGTAGAAGGGCATCATCACCACGGCGAGGAAGAGCATCGCTGGGACGGCGCCGATCCAGTAGTAGTGGAAGGTCGGCAGCCCGATCTGCGCGCCGTTGGCCGACATGCCCATGATCTCGGTCGCGCCGAGGTTGGCCGAGACGAACGCGAGCCCGGTGATCCATGCCGGTAGCGACCGGCCGGACAGGAAGAAGTCGACGCTGCTGGAGACCTGACTGCGGGCAATCAGGCCGATGCCGAGCACGAAGACGAAATATGTCGCGATGAGGATGTAGTCGATCGGCCCGGCATCCAGCCGCAGGCCGCCGGCCACGGCGTTCACCGGAGTACCCCGATGGCTGTGCTCGACTCGTCCGAGCTCCACGTGCTTGCGTGAATCGGCGGCATCGTGCCGACGGGTCGGCGGCCGCCCGTGTGCAACGTCATGGTGATGTCCTCCGTAGTGCCCGCGGACGACGTGCTCGCTCGAAGGCAGCACGCGCGGACCGCGGGTCGTCGATGTGATCGTTGACACTTTGGCGCGGATGTTCGATCATTGTCAACCAGCTTCGCCCATCAACCGCGCAGGTTCACACATATCCCGCCCGCACATGCCACGGTGTACGAGTGCGATGTGCGTTACTGTTCGATCAGAGCTTCTCGCGAGGCTCCCCCGAGCTCTCGACCCGCGCATCCGTCACACCTAGGGGAGTGCCCGTGCTAGCTCGTGAACGCCAGGAGCGCATCCTGTCGCGAGTCCGGGCCGACGGCAGCGCGCGGGTCGCCCAGCTGACCGCCCAGTTCGGGGTGTCGGAGATGACCATCCGACGCGATCTGGACCAGCTGGACTCCGAAGGCCTGGTCGACAAGGTGCACGGCGGCGCGACGATGCCGCGGCAGGCGGTCACGGACGAACCGGGATTCAGCCGCAAGTCGCAGTTGAAGATGGCGGAGAAGAGGGCCATCGCCCGCGAGGCGGCAGCACTGATCCGCCCGGGCTGGGCGGTCGGTTTCGGCGGCGGTACGACGGCCTGGCAGGTCGCGCAGGAACTCGGCGCCGGCGCGGTCACGGGGTTGACGATCGTGACCAACTCGATCCAGGTGGCGACGGCGATCGACCCCGAGGGCGCCGGTCCCAACGTCATCCTCACCGGCGGGCTGCGCACGCCGTCCGACGCGCTCGTCGGGCCGGTGGCGCTCAACACCATGCGCAGCCTGCACCTGGACGCGCTCGTTCTGGGCGCCCACGGTTTCGACCCCGGACGCGGACTCACCACCCCCAACCTGATGGAGTCCGAGATCAACCGCGCGATGATCGACGGCGCCAATCGCCTGATCGTCGTGGCGGATTCGAGCAAATGGGGAGTGGGAGGACTCGCGACGTTCGCCAGATTCGACGAGATCGACATCCTGGTGACCGACACCGGACTCCCGCGCGACGCGCGAACCGCCCTGGAGGGCGCCATCGGCGCCATCCACCTCGTCGATGTGCAAGGAGGCACCGCCGATGAAGGTCACTAAGGCGTCGCTGGCGGACGGCCGCGACATCATCTACTACGACGAGGAGGACGACGCCGAACGGCGGCTCGTCGACACCCGGGATCTGAGCGGAGCGCCCACCCTGCACTCCGAGGTGCGGTACGACCCGCTGCTCAAGGAGTGGGTCGCCATCGCCTCGCACCGTCAGAGCCGCACCTACCAGCCGCCGACCAGCGACTGCCCGCTCGATCCGAGCACGCCGGAGCGGGCCACGGAGATCCCGTCGTACGACTACGACGTGGTCGTCTTCCAGAACCGGTTCCCGTCGTTCGCCCAGGGGGTGCCGCCCGTGCTGGACCGCGTCGACGACGAGCCGCTCCTCGTGCGGAAGCCGGGCGAGGGCCGTTGTGAGGTGGTGTGTTTCAGCTCCGACCACAACGCGTCGCTCGGTGATGTGTCGCCACGTCGGATGCGCACGATCGTCGACGCGTGGGCCGACCGCACCGCGGCGTTGAACGCGCTGGAGGAGGTCGCCCACGTCTTCCCGTTCGAGAACCGCGGCTCCGAGATCGGCGTCACGCTGAGCCATCCGCACGGACAGATCTACGGCTATCCGTTCGTGCCGCCGTGGACCGCGCGGATGCTCGGCTCGGCGGCGGAGCACCACGACCAGCACGGCACCAACCTCTTCGAGGACCTGCTCCACGCCGAGCAGCGCAGCGGCACCCGGGTGGTGACCGCCAGCGAGCACTGGACGGCGTTCGTGCCCGCCACCGCGCGCTGGCCCATGGAGGTGCATCTCTACCCCAACCGGCGGGTGCGCGAGTTGCCCGAGCTGGACGACGCGCAGCGGGACGACTTCGCGCACGTGTATCTCGACGTGCTGCACCGCCTCGACGGGCTCTACGACCTGCAGATGCCATACGTATCGGGCTGGAACCAGGCACCCGCCGGGGGCGACACAATCGGGGCGGAGCACGCGTACCTGCATCTGCGATTGCTCTCCAACCGCCGCGGCCCCACGAAGCTGAAGTACACCGCGGGATCCGAGAGCGGGATGGGCGTCTTCATCAACGACGTCGCGCCGGAGATGCAGGCCGCGTCGCTGCGCGAAGTCGCCGTCCGATGAGCGACGACGCCTTCGAGACGGCGTACGGACGCCCGGCCGAGCTTGCGTGGCACGCGCCCGGCCGGGTCAACATCATCGGCGAACACACCGACTACAACGACGGGTTCGCTCTCCCCGCCGCGTTACCGCTCGGAGTGACGGCACAGGTCGCAGCGCGCGACGACGGCGTCATCCGGGCCTCGTCGGTGCAGGATGACGACGCGGTGACCGTACCGATCGCGGACCTCGCCCCGGGCAGCGTGCAGGGCTGGGCCGGGTACGTCGTCGGGGTGATCTGGGCGTTCCGCGAGGCCGGCCACCACATGCCGGGCCTGGACATCGTCGTCGACGGATCGGTGCCGATCGGATCGGGGCTGTCGTCGTCCGCGGCGCTGGAGTGCGCGGTCGCCGGGGCGGTCGACGACCTGTTCGATCTCGGTTCGACACCTGCTGACCTGATCACCGTGGCGCGGCGGGCCGAGAACGACTATGTCGGCGTCCCCACCGGCGCACTCGACCAGTCCGCGTCGGTGTTGTGCCGGGAGGCCGAGGCTCTCTTCATCGACTTCCGCTCGATGGACACGCGCCGGGTGCCGCTGGATCTGGACGGCGCCGGACTGCGGTTGCTCGTCATCGACACCCAGGCCCGCCACCAGCTCGCGGACGGCGAGTACGCCAAACGGCGCGCCGAATGCGCCCGTGCCGCGGAGCTTCTGGGGGTGCCCATGCTGCGCGACATCGACGACGACGGGCTCGCCGGGGCACTCGAGCGGCTCACGGACCCGGTGCTGCGGCGCCGCGCCCGACACATCGTGACCGAGAACTCCAGGACGTTGCAGACGGTGCAGGTGCTGGAGGGGCAGGGCGACCCTCGTGCGATCGGTGCCCTTCTGCTCGCGTCCCACATCTCCCTGCGCGACGACTTCGAGGTGTCCTGTCGCGAGCTCGACCTCGCCGTGTCGACGGCGATGGACACCGGCGCGCACGGAGCGCGGATGACCGGCGGCGGCTTCGGCGGCAGCGCCATCGCACTCGTCGACGACACCGACACCGACGCTGTCACCGACGCCGTTCAGGTCGCGTTCGCCGAGGCCGAACTCACGGCACCGGTGATCTTCGCAATGCAGCCGGCCCGTGGCGCGCACCGCTGCGACGAGTGAGCCGCTGCCGCTCTAGTCCCATCCCTCGGCGTCCTCGAGCGTGATGAATCCGTCCTGATCGGTGTCGTACCGGCCGAACTGGGCCTTGATGAGCAGCGGCGCCTCGGCGTACGAGAGTCGACCGTCGCCGTCGTCGTCGAAGTCCTGCAGGACCTTCTTGAAGTTCGCGATCATGGTGTCGCGTTCGGCGCTGCTCTGGTCCTTGATGTGCGCGAACGGGTCGTGCAGTTCGACCGGCGAGGCGCCAGGCGTGTTGGAGGAGAAGAACGTCACCAGCTTGTTGCGGCCCTGGCCGAGCGTGGTGACGTTGTGCGTCGTGTGCGGCGGCACCCGCACGATCGCCGGCGCCTTCATGTAATGGATGTCGTCGCCCGAGACGAACGCGACCTCACCCTCGGCGAGGACGAAGACCTCCTCGGTCGGATGCTGGTGCAGCGGGGGACCGAAGCCGGGTCCGGTCTCGGTGACCTGGACCGTCGAGTTGTCCCATCCGTAGTGCTCGCCCTCCAGTTCGACGAAGTAGTCGCCGCTGTGCACATTCCAGAAGTTGAAGAGGGACTGGTTCTGCAGTACCCAGGGCAGCCCGAGCTGGAACACGTCGCCCGGTGTCACTTCGACCTGCCTGCGCGGTGTCGATCCGCCGTCGGTGGACTGCGTCATCTCACGTCTCCCGTATCCTCGGACTCTTACACGATCAGTGATCGCCGAAGACAACGACGGTAGCCACCGGCATCGGGCAGGGCAAGGGCTCGCGCCGACGAATGAAGGGTGCAGCGATGACGGAACGACGTCGCCGGGTCCGCCCGCGGTCACAGAAGGTGACGCTGAGCGTCGCCGCGTTCATCGACGTGGCCGTCGGTCTGCTTCAGCGAGAGGGCGCGGGCGCGATCACGCTGCGCCGGGTGGCCGCCGAGCTGCAGACCGGACCGGCGTCGGTCTACGGGCACGTGAGCACGATGCAGGAACTGCACGAACTCGTCCTCGATCGCATGCTGGGCACCGTCGACCTTCGCGCCGACCTCGCCGACGAGCCGCGCAGCCGCGTCGAGGGGATCCTGGACTCCTACGCCACGATGCTGCTCGATCATCGAGGGCTGGCCGACCTCGCCTCCGGATTCATCCCCCACGGGGAGAACGCGCTCGCGCTGGCCGAGGCCGTGATCGGCTCTCTGCTGCGGCTGGGTCTGAGCCCGGGCCGCGCGGCGTGGGGCTACGACCTGCTGATGCTGCGCATGACGGCGGCGGCGGCCGAACAGGATCGCTGGCGGGATCTCGACGGCCCCAAGACAGACGCGGCGGCCGCCTTCCGCGACGCCGATCCACTCCGGTATCCGAACATCTCTCGCGTGCGGGGCCATCTGTTCTCCGGCGGGCGGGCGCGTTCGGCGTGGGCAGTGGAGGCGATCCTCGCGGGTATCGCCCACGCGCCCGATCCGGCGGAGCGGATGTCACGCGGTGGTCCTCCAGAGTTTTCGGGCCCGTAACACGCCGTGACTAGGCTCGATCGGCGTGAGCGACGAAGCGAACGACGGTTTGGTGCAGCGCTATCCGGCCTCGGGCGACCCGGGGGAGTCAGGCGACCCGGGAGACCCGCGCGGGACGGGATCCGCTCGCGGTGTCGCCCGGGCGGCCCTGCGGGTGCTGGTCGCCGAGGACGAGGCGCTGATCCGGATGGACCTCGCCGAGATGCTGGCGGAGGCGGGGTACGACGTCGTTGCCCAGGTGCGTGACGGCCGGTCCGCGATCGAGCAGGCCCGCACCCTGCGCCCGGACCTGGTGGTGATGGACGTCAAGATGCCCGGTCTGGACGGCATCAGCGCCGCCGAGACGATCGGGCAGGAGGGCATCGCGCCGGTCGTCATGCTGACGGCCTTCTCCGACAAGGACCTGGTCGACCGAGCGGGCGACGCGGGGGTGATGGGCTACGTCCTCAAACCGTTCACGATCGACGATCTGCGGCCGGCCCTCGCGATCGCCTGGTCCCGGTGGTCCGAGCGGCGTGCGCTCACCGCGGAGGTGGCCGACCTGTCCGACCGGCTGGAGACGCGCAAACGACTGGACAAGGCCAAGGGAGTCCTGATGAAACAGCTGTCCCTGGACGAGCCCGCGGCGTTCCGCTGGATCCAGAAGGCCGCGATGGACCGCCGCCTCGGCATGCGGGAGGTGGCCGACGCCGTCATCGCGGGGGCACAGCCGTCGCCCGGTCGTACCGCAGAGTAGATAGTCCACCAAAGGTCACAAACCGGAATCGAACCGGCGCGGAATCCGTTTCGGGCCCCTCGTGCTCCGTACCCTTCGACCATCTTGCTGCGCTCGCAGCGTCCGATCGTGAAAATCAGGAGGCAGTCTCGTGCGTTCGACCTTGATCAAGGTGGGTGTACCCGTCGTCGTTGGCGCCCTCGCACTGTCCGCGTGCGGAAGCCGCAGCGGCGGAGGGAGCAGCAGCGGCAGCAGTGGCGGCGGCAGCAGCAAGGTCGCCACCATCGGCGTCACCGCCCCCTTCTCCGGTGACCTGTCGGCAGTGGGTCTCGGCATCGAGAACTCGGTCAAGCTGGCCGTGCAGCAGGCGAACGCGAAGAAGACCATCCCCGGCTGGACCCTCAAGGCTGAGGCCGTGGACGACCAGGGCAAGCCGGAGGTCGGCACCAACGCCGCCACCAAGCTCGCGGGTGACAGCACCGTCGTCGGCGTCGTCGGCAACCTCAACTCCAGCGTCTCCACCAGCACCCAGCCGGTCTTCGCGAAGGCCAACATCGTGCAGGTGTCCCCGGCCAACACCGGTGTCGCGCTGACCAACGTCAACGGCAAGCGCCCCTATGACACCTACTTCCGCACCTGCACCACGGACGCCATCCAGGGCCCGTTCGCCGCGAAGTACCTGATCAGCCAGGGCATCAAGAAGGTCGCCACGATCAACGACCAGAAGACCTACGGCGCCGGTCTGACCAAGGCGTTCGAGGCGGAGTTCAAGAAGGAGGGCGGCACCATCACCGCCTCCCAGACGATCACCGACGCGCAGACCAACTACTCCTCGGTGATCAGCCAGATCAAGCCGGGCGCCCCGCAGGCCCTCTACTACGGTGGCGAGTACCCGCAGGCCGGCCCGCTGTCCAAGCAGCTGGCGCAGGGCGGTCTGTCCATCCCGGTCATGGGCGGTGACGGCATCTACGACCCGAAGTACATCGCCCTCGGCGGTCGCGCCAACGACCTGGCGACCTCGGTGGGTGCGCCGACCGACAGCACGGCCGCCGGCAAGTCCTTCCTGGCGCAGTACAAGGCTGCCGGGTTCTCCAACGAGGCCGGTGGCTACGGCGCCTACGCGTTCGATGCCGCCAACGCCATCATCGAGGCGCTCAAGACCTCGCTGAAGGACGCCAAGACCGCGCAGGACGCTCGCGCAGCCACCGTGAAGGCCATGGCGAACGTCAGCTTCACCGGTGTCACCGGCAAGGTGGCGTTCGACTCCTTCGGCGACACCACCAACAAGGTGCTGACCGTCTACAAGGTCACCGGCGGGGCGTGGGTCGCGGCCAAGACCGACACGTTCTGATCTGACTCAGCGCGCGGGGGCGGGAACTCATCGGAGTTCTCGCCCCCGCGTTGCCCTGACTCTCCTGGGAGCCTGATGACTCTGTTCATCCAGCAGTTGCTCAACGGCCTGACCGTCGGGTCGCTGTACGCCTTGATCGCCGTCGGCTACACCGTCGTGTACGGCATTGTCCAACTGATCAACTTCGCCCACGGCGAGGTCTTCATGATCGGTGCCTTCGGGTCGCTCGCGACCTGGCAGGTCGTGTGCCGGTCCAACACCGGCCTGTGGGCGCTGCCGATCATGATCCTCGGCGGGGCCGTGTGCTCCGTGGTCGTCGCCCTCCTGATGGAGCGCTTCGCCTATCGGCCGCTGCGCAACGCACCGCGGCTCGCACCGCTGATCACCGCCATCGGGATCTCGATCGCCCTGCAGCGCGCCATCCAGCTCTGGTACCCCGGCGCCACCAGCAACGTGTCCTACCCGAGCATCGACGGGGTGACCGGAAGCTCCCTCACCATCGGCAGCGTCGTCATCCAGCGCACCACGCTCTTCACGCTGGGCGTCCTGATCGTGAGCGCGGCGGCTCTCTACATCTTCATCAGCCGCACCCGCACCGGGAAGGCCATGGTCGCGGTCTCGCAGGACCCGGACACGGCCCGCCTGATGGGGATCAACGTCGACCGCATCATCGCGGCGGCGTTCGCCATGGGTGCCATCCTGGCCGCGCTGGCCGGCGTCGCCCAGGGCCTGCGCGACAGCAACGTGTCGTCCACGATGGGGTTCCTCGCGGGGCTGAAGGCCTTCACCGCGGCGGTCCTCGGCGGCATCGGCAACATCCAGGGTGCCGTCGCCGGTGGTCTGGTCCTCGGCCTCATCGAGGCCATGGCCACCCAGTACATCCCCGGCCAGTTCGGCGGGAACGCCTGGAGTGACGTGTACGCATTCATCGTCCTGATCCTGGTGCTGGTCTTCCGGCCGCAGGGTCTCTTCGGAGCCCGGGTGGTGGACCGCGCATGAACATCCCCAAGATCACGATCGAACCCCGACCGAACGTCGGCAAGGCTCTGCTCGCGGGCGGTTCGGTCCTGCTGATCGTCTCCGCGCTGCTGGCCTGGAGCTACGACTCGACGATCCTCGGGGACCTGTCGATCAGCGGTAATCCCGCGCCGCTGCAGGAGCTCGCCATCGTGATGGGCGTCGTCGGCCTCATCGAGGCCGCCCTCGTGCACCGCCGGCTGTCCTCACTGTCCTGGTGGGACACCACCTACAGCGCCAAGGCCCTCGCGGTGGGCGCGCTGGTCTACATCGTGCTCATCGACTACAACATCGCCTTCCAGTCCGGGGGCGTCATCAACCTGGACCCCGGCGCCTGGCTGGCACTGGTCGCCACCCTCGCGATGGTCGCGGGAGCGCTGCTGCTCGCGCCGGTCAAGGTGACCAACCAGCTGAAGGTGCACGGCGCCAACTGGTTGGAGATCGTGGTGATCGCGGCGACCCTCGCGGGTCTGCTGTTCATGGTCGCCTTCATCCTGCACGGCGACGACGGCGGCTCCGTGCTGGCTGCGCTCGCCGCAGGGGGCACCTTCGGCACCCTGCTCTTCCGTGGTGGATTCTTCACCTGGCTGTCGGTCGCGGCCGCCCGTCACCGCCCGGTGATCATGCTGGGGGCGCTGGTGGTGGCACTGCTCTTCCCGCTCACCCAGAACGGCACCGACGCCAACATGTCGATCGCCGTCGATATCGCGATCTTCCTGTGCGCGGCGCTCGGGCTCAACATCGTCGTCGGCCTGGCGGGTCTGCTCGACCTCGGGTACATCGCCTTCCTGGGCACCGGCGCGTACGTCGGCGCGATGATGTCGAGCGCGGCGAGCGCCACGATCGGGTGGCACCCGCCGTTCCTCGTGGTCGCCCTGCTCGGCGCTCTGACCTCCGCCGTGCTCGGCCTGATCATCGGATCGCCCACGCTGCGGTTGTCGGGCGACTACCTGGCGATCGTGACGCTGGCGTTCGGCGAGATCTTCCACACCGCCGTCAACAACATGGACGGCACCAACGGCCCGGACCTCACCCACGGCCCGAACGGCATCGCGGGAATCCCCGACCTCAACCTGTTCGGGTTCAACTTCGGGTCCTCGCACAAACTCGGGTCGTTCACCATCTCGAACTACTCCAACTACTACATCCTGCTGGTGTTCGTGGCGGCGTTGATCATCACCATCTTCTCCCGCCTCAACAACAGCCGGATCGGGCGCGGCTGGATCGCCATCCGTGAGGACGAGCGGGCCGCCGAGGCGATGGGCGTCAACATCTTCGGACTGAAGATCCTGGCCTTCGCCGGTGGCGCGTTCCTCGCCGGGCTGGCGGGCACGGTGCAGGCGCACGCCACCCCGTCCGTCGTACCCGACAACTACACCTTCCAGGAGTCCTCGTTCCTGCTCGCGGCGGTCGTGCTGGGCGGTATGGGCACCGTGGTGGGTGTGGCGCTCGGCGCGACCGTGCTCAAGCTGCTACCGGAGAAGCTGCGGTTCATCGAGGACTACCGGCTGCTGATCTTCGGTCTGGCTCTGGTGCTGATGATGCGTTTCCGTCCGGAGGGCTTGATCGCGAGCCGCCGGCGTCAGTTGGAGTTCCATGACGAGGACGAGGACCTGGCGACCGTCGTTCAGAAGGAACACGTGGACGAGCAGAAGGCGAACGCATGAGCACCGTGACACGGCGGCCCCGGGACACCGAGTTCTCGTCCGGCAAGGGCGACGTCCTGCTCGAGGCCTCTGACGTCCTCATGCAGTTCGGAGGTCTGACGGCCGTCAAGGACGTCAACATGACGGTGCACGAGGGCGAGATCGTCGGTCTGATCGGCCCGAACGGCGCCGGCAAGACGACGTTCTTCAATTGCCTCACCGGTCTGTACAAGCCGACCTCCGGCGAGGTGCGGCTGAGCGGCGAGCAGATTCCGCCGAAGCCGCGCAAGGTCGTGCGGGCCGGGATGGCGCGCACCTTCCAGAACATCCGGCTCTTCGGCAACATGACCGCGCTGGAGAACGTCATGGTCGGCACCTACTGCCGCACCACGTCGGGGGTGCTCACCACGATCCTGCGGGGGCCGAAGTTCCACCGCGAGGAGCGAGAGACCCGGGTCAAGGCGCAGGAGCTGCTGGACTTCGTCGGGCTCGGTCACACGACGGAGCTGCTGGCCCGCAACCTGCCGTACGGCGACCAGCGACGGTTGGAGGTCGCGCGCGCTCTGGCCACCGACCCCAAGGTGGTGCTGCTCGACGAGCCGACGGCGGGCATGAACCCGCAGGAGACCCAGCAGGCCTCGGATCTGATCTTCCGGATCCGCGACACCGGACGCGCGGTCGTGGTGATCGAGCACGACATGCGGTTCATCTTCAACCTCTGCGACCGGGTGCTGTGCCTCGTGCGCGGCGAGGTGCTGGTCGAGGGCACGCCGGAACAGGTGCAGTCCGACCCGCGGGTCATCGAGGCCTACATCGGCACCGGCGAAGACGACGATTTCGACGACGACGATCTGCAGGAGGACCCGGCGTGACCGCGATGCTCGAGGTCAAGGACCTGTCGGTGGCCTACGGCAAGATCACCGCCGTGAAGGGGATCAACTTCACGGTGGAAGAGGGCCAGGTCGTCACCCTGATCGGTACCAACGGTGCCGGCAAGACCACCACGCTGCGAACCATCTCGGGGTTGCTGCGCCCCTCGAAGGGTGAGATCTCCTTCCTGGGCAAGCGCATCGACAAAGCGCCGGCGCACTCCATCGTCACGATGGGCCTCGCGCATTCGCCTGAGGGTCGACGCATCTTCCCCCGACAGTCGGTGGAGGAGAACCTCATGCTGGGCGCGTTCGCGCGTCGCGACCGCGCTGACATCCAGGCGGATCTGAAGGAGGCCTACGACCTCTTCCCGATCCTGGCCGAACGTCGCAAGCAGCCGGCCGGCACGTTCTCCGGTGGTGAGCAGCAGATGCTGGCCATGGGCCGGGCGATGATGAGCAGGCCGAAGCTGCTGATGCTGGACGAGCCGTCGATGGGGCTCTCGCCGATCATGATGAAGAAGATCATGACCACGGTGCGCACTCTGCAGAAGCGCGGCACGACGATCCTGCTGGTCGAGCAGAACGCCCGTGCGGCACTGAAACTCGCATCGCACGGCTACGTGCTCGAGGTCGGCAAGATCGTGCTCGACGGTCCCGGGTCGGAGTTGCTCGTCAGCGACGACGTGAAGAAGGCGTACCTGGGAGAGGACTGAAAGGGGGCGGGGTTGATACGGATCCGGTGGATCCGTCCAACCTCTGTTCAAGGGTGAAGGGGATGGCACTAAGGTCAGTACGTTCCGTCCCCCGTCGCGCGAGGTGTCGCCCGAATGGCTCGTCCCACCGTCCAGGTGACCATCGCTTCCCCGAGTGATCAGGACCGCTTGATACCCCTGTGGGTGCAGCTGCGATCCGAGACCGGGCAGACCAAGGAGTGGGCTGAGCGCGCCGCTCAGGACGGTCGGATGGAGGCAGCCCTGTCGCGCGACGACGTACGCGTCTTCCTGGCCACCAGCGACGATCGCGACACCGGCTTCGCCGTCGTGATCCGCAGCCCGCTGTCCGGTCTCGGTGACGAGCAGGCCGTGTGGATCGATCAGATGTGGGTCGCCCCCGAACACCGCGGCACCGGCGTGGCGAAGGCGCTGCTCACGCGGGTCTCGGCGTACGGCGAGGAGCAGGGCAGCACCCAGGTGGTGTGCTGCGTGCCCACCCACGAGCGCGGCGTCAACCGCTACTTCGCCAAACTCGGGTTCGCCTCCACGGTCACGTTGCGCGTCACCTCGACCGCGTCGCTGCGGCGGAAGCTGACCGGCGTGGCCGAGTCCAAGGGCGCGGCGACGTTGCGGGCGCGGCGTTCGCTGCGGGCGCGTGCGCGCGACGACGTGAAGGTTGCCTCCGGCCTCTGACGGACCGCGCAGCGAAGGTTGTCGGCGAGGCGCCAGCCGAGTCGGCGGCCGCAGCGGAGCGGGGAGGAAGGGGCCGGGAGAGAGAACGGCCTCTGACGCCCCTCGATTGTCAGCGGATTCGTGACGCGGGCGCCCGAGAACCGCTGACAACCGGGGAGATTCAGGCGCCCGGGGGAGCGGATCGCACCATGCAGGTGATCCGCGAGGTGCACACCCGGCGCCCGTCGTCGTCGAGGATCGCCACGTCGTACGACGCGAGCGTGCGCCCCAGCGAGAGCGCGGTCGCCGTCGCGGTGACGTGACCGGACCGGGCGGCGCGGTGGTGGGTGGCGTTGATGTCGAGCCCGACCGCGATGCCCTTCTCGCCGGCGTGCAGCGCCGCTCCGATCGAGCCGACCGTCTCCGCGAGCACCACGCTCGCGCCGCCGTGCAGCAGGCCGTAGGGCTGGGTGTTGCCCTCCACGGGCATCCGTGCGACCACCCGCTCCGGCGACACCTCGAGGAACTCGATGCCCATCCGCTCGCTGAGCGAGCCGGCGCTCATCTCGTTGAACCGGTCGAGCAGGTCCGCGTCGGTCGTGGCATCGGGCTGTGGCTGCCTGGGCTGGCCGGGCTTGCCGGGCTGGCTGGGTTCCGCGTCGTGCGTGGGGGTGTCGGTCATGGGGCTTAGGCTGCCACGCGTGAAACGGCTGCTGTTGTTGGACGGGCATTCCCTTGCGTACCGAGCGTTCTTCGCGCTCCCGGTGGAGAACTTCTCGACCACGACCGGGCAACCGACGAACGCCGTCTACGGCTTCACCTCGATGCTCATCAACGTGCTGCGCGACGAGGAGCCGACCCACGTGGGCGTCGCGTTCGACGTCTCCCGGCAGACGTTCCGCAGCGAGGAGTACGCCGGCTACAAGGCCAACCGCTCGGCGTCCCCGGATGAGTTCAAGGGCCAGGTCTCCCTGGTCCGCGAGGTGCTCGACGCGCTCAAGATCGCCTACGTCGAGCTCCCTGGTTACGAGGCCGACGACATCATCGCGACCCTCACCGCGCAGGCCAACGCGGCGGAGTTCGACGAGGTGCTGATCTGCTCCGGTGACCGTGACGCGATCCAGCTCATCAACGACCGCGTCACGCTGCTCTACCCGCGCAAGGGCGTCTCCGACCTCGCACGGATGACACCGGCAGCCGTGCAGGAGAAGTACGGCGTGCCACCGGGTCGTTACAGCGATCTGGCCGCCATGGTCGGTGAGACCTCCGACAACCTGCCCGGTGTCCCTGGGGTCGGCCCCAAGACCGCCGCGAAGTGGATCAACCAGTTCGGCGACCTGACAGGCGTCGTGGACCACGTCGGAGAGATCAAGGGCAAGGCCGGGGAGGCCCTGCGTGAACACCTCGACGGGGTGCTGCGCAACCGCCGCCTCAACCAGTTGCTCGGCGATCTGGAGCTGCCGCTGGAAGTCGATGCACTGGAGCGACAGGGCTGGGACCGCGAGCAGGTGCACACCGTCTTCGACGGGCTGGAGTTCCGGGTGCTGCGCGACCGGTTGTTCGCGACCCTCGACGCCGTCGAGGACGAGGCCAACCCCGACGCCAACGTCGAGGTCGACGGCGTCACGTTGGACAGCTCGGAGGTGTCCGGGTGGTTGGCGGAGGCCGCCGGCGTCGGCGTGCGCAGCGGTCTGCAGGTCATCGGCCAGTGGGCGCGCGGCGCCGGTGACGTGCAGGGAGTGGCGATCGCCCCGGCGGGTCGCGACGACGCGGCGTACATCGATCTTGAGACGCTGGCGCCCGACGGGGAGGCCGCGCTGGCGGCCTGGCTGGCCGACGACGAGCGCCCCAAGGCGTTGCACGACGCGAAGGGACCGCTGCAGGCCCTCATGGCGCGCGGGATGCCGGTGCGCGGCGTGGTGAGCGACACCGCATTGGCGGCCTACCTCGTGCGGCCGGACCAGCGCTCCTACGACCTGACCGACCTGGTGCTGCGCCACCTCAAACGCGAACTCGTCGGCACCCCCGACAACGCCGCCCAGGGCGTGCTCGACCTGGGGGTGGGTGACCAACGGTCCGATGAGGCGATGGCCCAGGCCCGTGCCGTGCTCGACCTGTCGGTGTCCCTCGACACCGAGCTGGAGGCCATCGGCGAGACCGCGCTGCTGCGCGACGTCGAGCTGCCCCTGGTGGGCGTGCTCGCGACCATGGAGCGGGCGGGGATCGGCGTCGACGTCGACGCGATGCAGGTGCTCGAGGCCGACTACGGCGACGGGGTCTCCTCCGCAGCGGCCGACGCGTACGACGCCATCGGCGGTGAGCAGATCAATCTGGGCTCGCCGAAGCAGCTGCAGGTGGTGCTCTTCGAGACGCTGGGGATGCCCAAGACCAAGCGCACCAAGACCGGCTACACGACCGACGCCGACGCACTGAGCGACCTCTACGCGCGCACCGAGCACCCGTTCCTGGAGGCGCTGCTGCGCCACCGGGACAGCTCGCGGCTGCGAGTGACGGTGGAGGGGCTGCTCAAGTCCGTCGCCGACGACGGGCGCATCCACACGACGTACCAGCAGACGATCGCCGCGACCGGGCGGCTGTCCTCGACCGATCCCAATCTGCAGAACATCCCGATCCGCACCGAGGCCGGCCGACGCATCCGCGAGGTCTTCGTGGTCGGATCGGGTTACGAGACACTGATGTCCGCGGACTACAGCCAGATCGAGATGCGCATCATGGCGCACCTGTCCGGCGACGAAGGGCTCATCGAGGCGTTCCGCACCGGAGAGGATCTGCACCGGTTCGTGGGGTCGCGGGTCTTCCACGTCGAGCCCGCCGACGTCACCGGTGAGATGCGCTCCAAGGTGAAGGCGATGTCGTACGGCCTGGCCTACGGGCTGTCGGCGTTCGGGCTGTCCAAGCAGCTGACCATCAGCACCGAGGAGGCCAAGGCGCTGATGGACGAGTACTTCGCCCGGTTCGGCGGGGTGCGCGACTACCTGCGCGAGGTGGTGGCAGCCGCGAGTCTGACCGGTTACACCGAGACCATGTTGGGCCGGCGCCGTTACCTGCCCGACCTGACCTCGACCAACCGGCAGCGTCGCGACATGGCCGAGCGGATGGCGCTCAACGCGCCCATCCAGGGATCGGCGGCAGACATCATCAAGCTGGCGATGCTACGCGTCGACGCGGCGCTGCACACCGCAGACGCGCAGTCGCGGATGCTGCTGCAGGTGCACGACGAACTGGTGCTGGAGATCGCGCCGGGGGAGCGGGCCGACGTCGAGGCCCTCGTACGCCGCGAGATGGGCGCCGCGATCGACCTGGATGTGCCGCTCGACGTCAGCGTGGGTGTCGGCTCGTCCTGGCACGACGCCGCCCACTGACCGGGACTGGACCGTCGCGCCGAGCCGCCAGGGGCGGCGGGGATCGCTGCCTCGTACGACCATGTGCGCAGTCTGCGTCGGTGGCCAGGGCTGCAGCACTGGCCACCGACGCACATCGCCCACCCGGTCCCCAGACGCGGTCAGCGCAGGTGGCGCAGGTACCGCTCGGGCAGCTCGCAGAAGCCGCGGTAGTGCAGCACCAGGTCCAGGTCGTCCCACGCACGCTCGTGGAAGCCGTCGGCGTCCAACTCGAGCACCGTGGCGCCGGGCAGGCTCGCGATGATCGGTGAGTGGGTGGCGATCAGCACCTGGACGCCGGAGTGCTCCAACATGCCCATCAGCTCGCTGACCAGTCGCAGCTGCGCCGTGAAGGAGAGCCCCGCCTCGGGCTCGTCGAGCACGTAGAACCCGTCGCCGGTGAACCGGGTGGTGTCGAAGAGGGTCTGGAACGCCTCGCCGTGGCTGAGCTGGTGGAACTCCGGGTCCCGGGTGTAATTCTCCTCGCGGGTGCCATCCAGGAACGTGAACAACCCGTGCATCGTCTCGGCGCGGACGAAGTAACCCCACCGCGACCCGCCGGGCGACCGGGTCAGGGACAGCCAATCCCACAGCGGCGATTCGCTCACCCAGGTCGAGTGGGTGGCGCCGGTCGAACCACCCTCACCGTTCATCCCGTACGCCATCGCAATGGCCTCGACGAGGGTGGACTTCCCGGTGCCGTTCTCTCCGACCAGCACGGTCGCGGGGGACAGGTCGAGCCCCTCGGCGAGCAGCTG
Organism: Allobranchiibius sp. GilTou38; assembly: GCF_017565325.1. Taxonomy (NCBI): domain Bacteria; kingdom Bacillati; phylum Actinomycetota; class Actinomycetes; order Micrococcales; family Dermacoccaceae; genus Allobranchiibius; species Allobranchiibius sp. GilTou38. The sequence goes on from NZ_JAGEKN010000006.1 coordinate 127,227, forward strand.
GCGGACCGGGCCGAGCGAGGTCACCCAGTGCGAGTAGTCGACCGACGCGTGCTCGCTCAGGGCCACGCGGCGCAGGGGCACCGGAGTCTTCTCCAGCCACCCCTTCACCATGTCGGCAGACTAGGTCGCCGGGGCGACAGCGGGTGCGGACTTCGCCATCAGGATGACCGGGGGTTCGGTGTCGGGCAGCCAATCCGGACGGGCGTGGCCGATCTCGCTCCACCCACGGTGCCGGTAGACGGCGAGCGGACGCTCGTTGGCGGTCACGACGTCGAGCACAGCGGTCCGGCCGCGGGCGAAGATCCAATCCTCCGCCGCGTCCATCAGGGCACCGCCGATACGTCGACCGCGCACCGCGAGGTCGACGAACAGGACTGAGAGACAGGCCAGCTCGTCGATGGGTCGACCGGCGCCGGCTGCCCACGTCTCGCCCAGCTCACCCGGCAGCACCGCGGTCACCGAGACGTGACCGACCACCCGGCCCGCGTCCTCCGCCACCAGGGCGACCAACTCATCGGGCCGGACGATGAACTCGCGCACGGGGAACGGCAACGGCCACCGCAACGGGTAGCGGGACGTCGGCTGCTGGGCTGCCAGCACCTGCTCGAGGACGACGAGGTCCTCCTCGCGGCGGGGTCGGACGCGGATCGCAGGCGGCGTGGTGCTCATCGGGTCATGCTGCAACGACGCGGGTCGACCAGCCACGGCGGGTCCGGACGGCGCCCACGGCACGGCATACGAGGTAGATCGCGAAGGACAGCGTGGTCACGTACGGGCTGATCGGTCGCCCGGGGGAGAGGGACAGCAGGATCCCGCCCTCCATGGACAGCACCGCGAAGGCCACCGACAGCACGCTGACCAGCGCCGGTCGCGCGGTCAGACACGTGGCGGCGGCGGTGGGGGTGATGAGCAGCGCCATCACCAGGAGGGCGCCGACCAGCTGCACGCACATCGCGCAGACCAGGCCGAGCACCACCATGAAGATGAGGGAGAGCTCGCGCACCCGTACGCCGCGTGCCTGCGCCACCACCGGATCCACGGCTGCGAAGAACATCGGGCGCCACAGCGGGATCAGCACGACGGCGACCACCACCGTCAGCAGCGCCAGCGATCCCAGCTGAGCGTTGTCGACCGAGACGATCTGGCCGAGCAGCAGACCGAACTTGTTGCTGCTGCGACCGTCGTAGAGCGACAGGAAAAGCACCCCGAGGCCGAGCCCGAAGGGCAGCACGATGCCGATGAGCGAGTTGCTCTGCCGTGCGCGGATGCCCATGAGTGCCAATACGATCGCGCCGATCACGGACCCGGCGACCGCACCTAGGGTGATGCTCACCCCAGCGAGCAGCGCGGCGGCGGCGCCGGCGAAGGACAGCTCCGCGGTGCCGTGTACGGCGAACGCCAGGTCACGCGCTTGGATCATCGGTCCGATGACGCCGGCGATGACGCCGAGCAGCGCTCCCGCGACGAGTGACGACGTGACCAGGGGCAGCAGCGACCAGAACTGGTCGAAGGAGATCAGTTTGGCGAGAGCGTCAGCCATGCTCGTGCGCCTCCTCGTGGTGGTGGTCGTGCCCGGGCGTTGCCGAGTCGTCCCCGCCCAGCACGACGATCCGCCCGTGGTGGTGCAGCACGTCGACGGGTGCGCCGTAGAGCTCGCTCAGCACCTCCGCACGCATGACCTCCTCCGCGGTGCCGACCCGTGCCTTGCCGCCGGCGAGGTAGGCGACGTGGTCGACGAGCGGCAGGATCGGGTTGATCTCGTGGGTCACGAAGAGCACGGCGGTGCCCTCGAGGCGGCGTACCCGGTCGATGGCCTGCGCGACCTCGCGCTGGTGGTGCAGGTCGAGGTTGAGCAGCGGTTCGTCGCACAGCAGCAGCCGTGGCCTGGTGACCAGGGCCTGCGCGATCCGGAGGCGCTGGCGCTCCCCGCCGGAGAGCATGGACAGTGGCGCGTCGGCGTACGCCGTGGCTCCGACGGTCTGCATGGCGCGCTGCACCGCGTCCTTCTTGGCGCGCGAGCCGAGGCTGATGCCGATCCGGTGGCCGTCCCAGCCGAAGCCCACCAGGTCACGTCCACGGATCGCGGTGTCCGGCGCGAGCGCGCCGTGCTGGGGGATGTACCCGATCAGGGGCGAACCGCGGTGCACCGGTTCCCCGCAGACCAGCGCCCGGCCGTGACGCAGCGGCTGCTCGCCGAGCAGCACCCGCAACAGGGACGACTTTCCTGCGCCGTTGGGCCCGAGGACACCGACGAACTCGCCGGCCTGCACCTGAAGGTCCAGCCCGCTCCACAGCACGCGACTGCCGTAGGCCAGCTCCGCGTCGTGCAGGGAGACCGCGGGGGTCACGAGAGTGCCCGCTGCAGCGTGGTGATGCAGCTGAGTACCCAGTGCAGGTAGTCGTGTTCGCCGGCCGGGAAGGTCTCGTAGACCTGCACGACCGGAACGCCGACCTTGTCCGCGGCGTTCTGCAGGACCGCCGACGTCGCGTCGGAGGTCTGCGCGTTCAGGGTCACCAGCTGCACCCGTTTCGTCGAGATGGCGGTGGTCGCGGCACGCAGTGCGACTGCCGATACCGAATCCGCCTCGGACTGCTCACGATAGGTGGCCGGGGTGCCGTCGGCGATGCCCGCGGTGGACAGCAGGTAGCCCACGACCGGCTCGGTCATCAGCGCGGACAGATGCGGGTGGGCGACGCCGATCGACCGGGCCCGGGTGGTCAGCGCGCCGATCTTCGTAGCGAAGGAGCGGGCGTTGGCGCGGAAGTACGCCGCATGCGCCGGGTCCGCCTTGGCCAGGTCGGCCGCCAGGACGTCGGCCACCTTGATCGAGGTGGGCAGTGACCAGAAGACGTGCTCGTTGAACGACGGGTCGTGTCCGTGGTCGAGTCCGGAGACCGTGACCGCGTCGACTGCCGTCGTACCCGAGTCGCCGGTGACCAGCTTCTGCGCCCAGTCGTCGTACCCCCCGCCGTTGTAGACCGCCACGGCGGACTTGCGCACCGCCAGCTTGTCGCGCGCGGTCGACTCGTAGTCGTGGGGGTCCTGCGACGGGCTCGTGATGGCCGACGTCACCTGCGCGTGCTCGCCGCCGACGTAACGGGCCACCGAGCCCCAGACGTCGGTGGAGGTCCACACCTGCACCTTGCCGTCGGAGGCTTTGCTCCCGCCGCCGGATCCACACCCCGCGAGGGTGAGGACCGCGACCGCGGCGGCGAGGGCGGCGACGGGACGCTTCATCTGCTCTCCTAAGGTGCAAAGTGGGAATCATTCTCGATCGTGATCATAACCACTGAATGAGAATCATTACCAACAAGGATCCGCCCTCGTCGACGGTCGCGGACAGCCCCCAGGCGCGTGACGTAGCGTGAAGTGGTGAGTGCATCCACCACGGCCCCAGTCATTTCCACCGTCGGCGAACTGCGCGCGAGCGGCCACGAACAGGTCGGCGTACGCGAAGAGATCCGGCGCAACCTCCTCAGCGCCCTGGCCGAGGGGCGCGACCCCTGGCCCGGCATCCAGGGTTTCGCCGACACCGTCATCCCGCAACTCGAACGCGCTCTGCTGGCCGGGCACGACATCGTGCTGCTCGGCGAGCGCGGACAGGGCAAGACCCGTGTGCTGCGCACCCTGCAGGGACTGCTCGACGAGTGGACCCCGGTCATCGCCGGATCGGAGCTCGGCGAGCACCCGTACGACCCCATCACCCCCGCCTCGATCCGGCGCGCGGGCGAGTTGGGCGATCAGCTGCCCGTCAGCTGGCGACACCGTGACCAGCGGTACGCCGAGAAACTCGCGACCCCGGACACCTCGGTCGGCGACCTGGTGGGCGACATCGATCCGATGAAGGTGGCCGAGGGCCGCAGCCTGGGCGACCCCGAGACGATCCACTTCGGGCTCATCCCGCGCAGCCACCGCGGCATCGTCGCCATCAACGAGCTGCCCGACCTCGCCGAGCGCATCCAGGTCTCGATGCTCAACGTGATGGAGGAACGCGACATCCAGGTGCGCGGCTACGTGCTGCGACTGCCGCTCGACGTCCTCGTCGTCGCGAGCGCGAACCCCGAGGACTACACCAACCGCGGGCGCATCATCACCCCGCTCAAGGACCGCTTCGGTGCTCAGGTGCGCACCCACTACCCGCTCACCGTCGAGGGCGAGGTGGCGGTCATCTCCCAGGAGGCGCAGCTCGTCGCGACGGTGCCGGACTTCATCGTGGAGATCCTGGCCCGCTTCACGCGCGGCCTGCGCGAGTCCAACGCGATCGACCAGCGATCGGGCGTCTCGGCGCGGTTCGCGATCGCAGCGGCCGAGACCGTGGCCGCGGCGGCCCTGCGCCGCGCGAGCATCCGGCACGAGGACGAGGCCGTCGCCCGGGTCGTCGACCTGGACACGGCCTCCGACGTGCTCACCGGCAAGGTCGAGTTCGAGAGCGGTCACGAGGGGCGCGAGGAGCCGGTGCTGGAGCACCTGCTGCGGATGGCGGTCGCCGACACCGCGCGTTCCCGGTTGCGCGGCATCGATCTCGGTCTGCTGGTGCGCAGCATCGAGGAGGGCGCCGAGATCAGCACCGGCGACGACGTGACGAGCGCCGATCTGCTCGCCGCGCTGCCCGTGCTCGGCGAGTCCGACCTCTACGACCAGATCGCCGAGCGGCTCGGCGCGCACACCCCAGGTGAGCGCGCCAGTGCCGTCGAGCTGGCCCTGGAGGGTCTCTACCTGGCCCGCAAGGTCAGCAAGGACGTCGACGACGACGGACGCGCGACGTACCGCTGAGCAGGCGGGGTCCACGCTGACGGCTCTTGCGACCGTTGACGGCGTTCGAACACCGTCAACCGTCGCGAACGCCGTCACCGTGGGCCTCGACGGGGCGTCGTCGCACCACGCGGGGACCATCCGGTGCCCGCCGTATGATCGAGGTGTCCGGTCCGGGCACCGTCGCATCCCGTTTCGAGGAGGCGCATTTCTTTGGCCAGTAAGCGAACTCACCGCTCCCGCTACGGCCGGTACGTCGGCGGGCCGGACCCGCTCGCGCCGCCGGTCGACCTGGCCGAAGCGCTGGACGCGATCGGCGAGGACGTCATGTCCGGCTACTCGCCCGAGCACGCGATGCGGGAGTTTCTGCGCCGCGGGACCCGTGACCAGCAGGGCCTGGACGAGTTGGCCCGTCAGGTCGCGCAGAAGCGCCGCGAGATGCTTGCCAAGCACAACCTGGACGGCACCTTCCAGGAGGTGAAGGAACTGCTCGACAAAGCGGTGCTCACCGAACGCAAGCGGCTGGCCCGCGACCTGGACGACGACGCGCGGTTCGCCGAGATGCGCATCGAGAACCTTCCGCCGTCCACCGCCGCCGCGGTCAACGAGCTCAGCGACTACCCATGGCGCGACGCCGAGGCGCGCGAGGACTACGAGCGGATCAAGGATCTACTCGGCCGCGAGATGCTCGACCAACGGTTCGCCGGTATGAAGCAGGCGCTCGAGGGCGCCACCGACGAGGACCGCGCACAGATCAGCGAGATGCTGAAGGACCTCAACGACCTGCTCACCAAGCACCGCAACGGCGAGGACACCGACGCGGCGTTCGAGCAGTTCATGGACAAGCACGGCGACCTCTTCCCCGAGCAGCCCGAGACCATCGAGGAGCTGCTGGACTCACTGGCGCAGCGCGCCGCGGCGGCGCAGCGGATGCGCAACTCGATGACCCAGGAGCAGCGCGACGAGCTGGACGCCCTGGCCACCCAGGCGTTCGGATCGCCGGAGCTGATAGACCAGCTCGGCGCCCTCGACGACAACCTGCGCGCCCTGCGTCCCGGCGAGGACTGGAGCGGCGGGGAGGAGTTCGGCGGTGAGCAGGGGATGGGCCTCGGGGACGGCACCGGAATGCTGCAGGACCTCGCCGACCTCGACGCACTGAGCGAGCAGTTGTCCCAGCACTACGCCGGGGCACGGATGGACGACCTCGACCTGGACGCGCTGCGGCGCCAGCTGGGCGATGAAGCGGCAGTGGACGCGCAACGGCTCGCGGAGCTGGAGCGACAGCTGCGCAACCGCGACTACCTGCAGTCCGACGCCCAGGGAGACCTGCGCCTGTCGCCGCGCGCCATGCGCGAGCTCGGCAAGTCGTTGCTGCGCGACGTCAGCCAGACGTTGTCCGGTCGGCAGGGGCAGCGCGACGCGCGCAAGGCGGGTACGGCGGGCGAGCCCTCCGGGGCCTCGCGCCCGTGGGAGTTCGGCGACACCGAGTCGTGGGACGTCACCCGCACGCTGACGAACGCGACCCTCCGCAGGGCGGGAGAACCCGAGGGCCCGGTCATCTCCTTCGAAGACGTGGAGGTGCAGGAGACCGAGGCGCGCACCCAGGCGGCTGTCGCGCTGCTGGTCGACACGTCGTTCTCGATGGCGATGGACGGTCGCTGGCTGCCCATGAAACGTACGGCGCTCGCGCTGCACCAGCTCATCTCGACCAGGTTCCGCGGTGACCATCTGGAGCTGGTGGCCTTCGGCCGGCACGCGCAGACCATGGAGATCGCAGAGCTGACCGGGCTCGCGCCGGAGTGGGACAAGGGCACCAACCTGCACCACGCGCTGATCCTGGCCAACCAGCACTTCCGCAGGTATCCCAACGCCCAGCCGGTGCTGCTCGTGGTCACCGACGGCGAGCCGACGGCGCACCTGGAGTCCGACGGCGAGGTCTTCTTCGACTATCCGCCGCACCCGTTGACCGTGGCGTACGCCGTCCGCGAGCTGGACCAGTCCACCCGCCTCGGCGCGCAGACGACGATCTTCCGGCTCGGCGAGGACCCCGGACTGGCGCGCTTCCTGGACCAGCTGGCCAAGCGGGCCGGCGGACGCGTGCTGGCGCCGGAGCTGGAGGGCCTGGGCGCCGCGGTCGTCGACAGCTACCTGTCGGGGCGCTCGTACGGCGGCAGCAGCTGGTTCGGCGCGTCCGGCTGACGTAGGCCGAACATGTGGGTCGTCGCGCGCTCGATAGAGCGCGCAACGACTCGCGACGTCCCGCGCGATCAGCGCTCCGTACGATCGGCGCGTGACGAAACCGCGCATCGGAGTGCTCGCCGTACAAGGGGACGTGCGCGAGCACCTGCGGGCGCTCGCCAGCGCCGACGTCGAGGCGGTCCCGGTACGCCGCCCCCAGGAGGTCGCGCGCATCGACGGCCTGGTGCTGCCCGGCGGGGAGTCGACCACCATCGACAAGCTGCTGCGCATCTTCGAGCTGCAGGAGCCGATCCGCGCGCGCATCGCCGCGGGCATGCCGGTCTACGGATCCTGCGCCGGGATGATCCTGCTCGCCGACGAGGTGCTGGACGGCCAGCCCGGGCAACAGACCCTCGGCGGGATGGACATCACGGTCCGGCGCAACGCGTTCGGGCGGCAGGTCGACTCCTTTGAGACCGACCTGGTGATGCCGTCGCTCGCGGACGGTGCACACACCCCGGTGCACGCGGTCTTCATTCGCGCGCCCTGGGTCGAGCGTGCCGGCGACGGGGTGCAGGTGCTCGCCACGGTGCCGCACGGGCCGGCGCAGGGTCGCGTCGTGGCATGCCGTGAGGGGGCGCTGCTCGCGACGTCCTTCCACCCCGAGGTCACCGACGATTACCGGGTGCACCACTATTTCGCGGCCATGGTGCGTGACGTCGTTCGCGTGCCGTAAGGGGTGTGGCGTACGCCGTCGCGATCCGGGCCTGCGCGCGAATCGTTACGATGACGGGCGGATCAGCCGTCCACGACGGCCTCACAGCAACGAGCACGAAGCAGGGAGAACATGAGCGGGCACTCCAAGTGGGCCACCACCAAGCACAAGAAGGCGGTGGTCGATGCCAAGCGCGCCAAGCTGTTCGCGAAGCTGATCAAGAACATCGAGGTGGCGGCGCGGTCCGGCGGCGGCGACGTGGTGGGCAACCCCACGCTGTATGACGCGGTGCAGAAGGCCAAGAAGTCCTCGGTCCCGAACGACAACATCGACCGCGCGGTCAAGCGCGGTTCGGGCGCGGAGGCCGGTGCCGCGGAGTATTTGGCGCTGACGTACGAGGGCTACGCGCCCGGCGGCGTGGCGCTGCTCATCGAGTGCCTCACCGACAACAAGAACCGTGCGGTGGCCGAGGTGCGCACGGCCCTGCAGCGCAACGGCGGCACGATGGCCGAGAGCGGTTCGGTCGCCTTCCAGTTCCACCGCAAGGGCCTGGTGACGGTGCCCAAGGCGGACAAGACCGAGGAGGACATCCTCGAGGTCGTGATGGACGCCGGCGCCGAGGAGATCAACGACCTGGGGGAGTCCTTCGAGATCGTCTCCGAGGCCCATGACTTCGTCGCCGTGCGCGAGGCCGTGCAGGCCGCGGGCATCGACTACGACTCGGCCGAGTCGTCGTGGCTGCCCACGGTCGAGGTGCCGCTGGACGCCGACGGCGCCCGCAAGATGTTCCGCATCATCGACGCGCTCGAGGACAGCGACGACGTACAGAACGTCTACGCCAACGGCGAGGTGTCCGACGAGGTCCTGGCCGAGCTCGACGAGGAGTAGGCGACTCGCCGGGTCGCCTGCCCGTGGCCGATCGTCGCACCGGGTAGCGTCGCCGTGTGCCGAACAGGTGTTCGGCACACGGCGATTCAATCTGCGGGAGGCTTGCGTGCGTGTCCTCGGCGTCGACCCCGGACTGACCCGGTGCGGCCTGGGCGTGGTGGAGGGCGGTATCGGCGAACCGGTCCGGATGATCGCCGTCGGCGTCGTGCGTACGCCGCCCGGCGACGACCCCGCCGAGCGGCTGCTCACCCTGCAGACCGAGATCGACGAGTGGCTGCAGCGCTATGCGCCGGACGCCGTCGCCGTCGAACGTGTCTTCGCCAAGGCCAACATCAAGGGGATCATGGGCACCGCGCAGGCCTCTGCCGTCCCGATGCTCGCGGCGGCCCGTCTGGGGCTGCCGCTCGCGATGCACACCCCGTCCGAGGTCAAGGCCGCGGTCACCGGCAACGGCCGCGCCGACAAGGCGCAGGTGACGGCCATGGTGACCCGCATCCTCAAGCTGAAGGTCGCTCCCACGCCCGCCGACGCGGCCGACGCCCTGGCGCTGGCGATCTGCCACGTATGGCGCGGCGGCGCGCAGGACCGCATCGCCCAGGCCCTCGCTCGACAGAAGGCGGCGTACGCAGCCCAAGTAGCAGCAGAGGCACAGCGGGTGGTGCGGTGATCGCGAGTCTGCGGGGCTCGGTGCTCGCGACCGGCCTCGGCACCCTCGTGGTCGAGGTCGGCGGTGTCGGACTGTCGGTGCTCGCGACCCCGTCCACCGCGGCGTCGGTGCGCGTCGGCGAGACGGCCACCCTGGCGACCACGCTCGTCGTGCGCGAGGACTCGCTCACCCTCTTCGGCTTCGCCACCACCAGCGAGCGGGACCTCTTCGAGCTGGTGCAGACCGTCAGCGGCGTCGGTCCGCGGCTCGCGCTGGCGATGCTGGCCATCCACGCCCCGGAGGTGCTGCGCGCCGCGATCGCCGGCGGCGACCTCGCGACACTCGTGAAGGTGCCGGGCATCGGCAAGAAGGGCGCCGAACGGATCGTCCTGGAGCTGAAGGACAAGGTCGGCCCGGTGTCGGCCGCCGCCGGTCTCGAGGACGCGGCGCAGCAGGCGTCCAGCATCGTCGACGGCGAGCACGGCCAGGTGGTCGAGGCGCTCGTCGGCCTGGGCTGGTCGACCAAGCAGGCCCAGGACGCCGTCGAGCGGGTCGTCGATGCGGCCCGCGGTGACGGCCACGTGAGCGACGTGTCGGGTCTGCTGCGCGCCGCGCTGCGGGAGCTCGGCCGGTGAGCGAGAGCGACGACCCGTCGTACGAGGACGAGTCGTACGACGCGACGGCGCGGATCGTGGATCCGGGGGGTCACCCGGCCGACGAGGACCGCCGCTTCGAGGCGGCCCTGCGGCCGCGCAGGCTCGCCGACTTCCCCGGCCAGCCGCGGGTCCGCGATCAGTTGGGTCTGCTGCTGGAGGCGGCGCGGCGCCGCGGTGCACCGCCGGACCATGTGCTGCTGTCCGGCCCGCCCGGCCTGGGCAAGACCTCGCTGGCGATGATCATCGCCGCCGAGCTGGAGCAGCCGATCCGCATCACCAGCGGGCCGGCCATCCAGCACGCGGGCGACCTGGCCGCCGTGCTCTCCTCGCTCGCCGAGGGGGAGGTGCTCTTCCTCGACGAGATCCACCGGATGGCGCGCCCCGCCGAGGAGATGCTCTACCTGGCGATGGAGGACTTCCGGGTCGACATCATCGTCGGCAAGGGCCCGGGCGCCACGGCCATCCCGCTGGAGCTGCCGGCGTTCACCGTGGTCGGCGCGACGACGAGAGCGGGTCTGCTGCCCGCGCCGCTGCGCGACCGCTTCGGCTTCACCGGCCACCTCGACTTCTACGCGACGGCCGACCTCGCGCAGATCCTCACCCGCAACGCCACGCTGCTCGGCGTAGAGAGCACCCCGCAGGGGATCGACGAGATGGCGGGACGGTCCCGTGGCACCCCGCGGATCGCCAACCGGCTGCTACGACGGGTCCGCGACTACGCCCAGGTGCACGGCAACGGCATCGTCGATCTGAGTGCCGCCCGCGCCGCCCTGCGGCTCTTCGATGTCGACGACCGCGGCCTGGACCGACTCGACCGGGCGGTGCTCGACGCCCTCTGCCGACGCTTCGGTGGCGGGCCGGTGGGATTGTCGACCCTGGCCGTCGCAGTGGGGGAGGAGGCGGACACCGTCGAGACCGTCGCCGAGCCCTATCTGGTGCGGGAGGGATACCTGGTGCGCACGCCGCGTGGCCGCGCCGCGTCGCCGATGGCGTGGGCGCACCTGGGCCTGACACCGCCGACGCCGAGCGCTGCGGGCGCCCAACTCGGCTTCGGCGACATCGAGGGCCGCTTCGGTGACAGCAGGTCCGACACGGATTGACGGCGTGGCCTGCGGTTGGGGAAGCCCCCAAGCTGACCTAGACTCTGCCGCTGGCAATCCAACGACGGGCCGGCGTGGCTCCGTCGCACCGTGAGACCCGAAGGACGTTCCGTTCCATGCCCGCTCTTGCAGCAGCCAGTTCCGGTAACTCCGGATCGAGCAATGGCACGTTCATCCTCATCGGGGTGGTCATCCTCCTCGGTGTCCTGCTGTTCGTGTCCAACCGGCGCAAGCGCCGGCAGGCACAGCAACAGCAGGAGAGCCTGAAGATCGGCACCCCCGTGAGCACCACCTCCGGCCTGCTCGGCACGCTGTCCGCGCTGGACGAGCGCACCGCGACCGTCGAGGTGAGCCCGGGCGTGCACCTGCAGTTCGTACGCCGAGCGGTCGTACCGCGCTCCGCGCTGCTGCCCGACGCACCCGCAACCGACGCTGCTGCAGCCGACGCTCCCGCAGCCGGTACGGCCGACGCCGACACGACCTCCGACACCGGAGTCTCGAAGGACGCCGGGGAACCCGCCGCAGCGGACCAGGCGTTGCCTACGAAGGACGATCGCCCGACGGGTGCATCACCCGATCGATCGCCCGATGACCACAACGACACCCGCGCGGAGGCCTGAGCACCGGTGGCAACACGCACACGACGTACGACGCCGGGCGGACGACCCGTCCGTACTCTCGTCCTCCTCGCCGCCCTGGTGATCGCGCTCTTCGCGGCGATCGGCGCGAGTGCGGCATTGGGCAACCCCGCCGGGCAATGGAGCCCGAAGCTCGGACTGGACCTCGAGGGCGGGCGCCAGATCGTCCTGCAGCCCTCGGTCGGAAAGGGCCAGACCGTCACCACCGGCCAGGTCGACCAGGCCGTCGACATCATCCGCGAGCGGGTCAACGGCAACGGCGTCTCCGAGGCCCAGGTCAGCAGGCTGGGCGCGAAGAACATCCAGGTCTCGCTGCCGGGCAACCCCAGCCAGGAGACCCTGAATTCGCTGGCGCAGTCCTCGCAGTTGTTCTTCCGCGCGGTCATCAACAGCACCCAGGACACCCCGCCGACCTTCACGTTGCCCACGCCGTACTCCGCCCCGACCACCAAGGGCTCCACGACGCCGAAGTCGTCGACCAGCCCCTCGGGCACGGCGACGCCGTCCGGCACCAGCTCGAGCAGCTCCAGCAGCTCTACCGCCAACGATGTGCTGCCGCAGGCGTTCCGGGCGGCGACGACCACCCCGACCCCGAGCACGTCCTCCACTCCGGCCGCGTCGAGCACGTCGCCGAGCGCGACCGCCAGCAGCACCCCCCAGGCGACCGCGTCCTCGAGCACCCCCGCGCGCAACTTGCCGACGCCGTACGACTCGAGTGGCAACGTCACGACGAACGGTCTGGGCGCCAGCGACACCGGGTGGGAGAGCCGGACCGTCAGCAACGACTGGATCACCTCCGGACTGGCCACCAAGGGTGAGACCTACAGTCAATTGCTGACCGCGTACTCCTGCTCCAACAACGACAGCCGGCTCGGTCCGACCGCCGCGCAGTGGCAGCAGGTCGCCCGGCAGATCCCGGCCTCCCAGCCGACCGTCGGGTGCGACACGGGAAGGGCCATCTCCGGTGCTCAGGCCCCGGCGATGAAGTACCTGATGGGCCCCTCGGAGGTGACCGGCAGCCAGATCACCGACGCCAGCTTCGGCCAGGCCACCACCCAGCAGGGGGTGACCACCGGCCAGTACGAGGTCAACCTGACGTTCAACAGCAAGGGCTCCTCGGAGTTCGCGAAGGTGACCGGGCGGTTGAACGGTCTGCAGGCGCCGCGCAACCAGTTCGGGATCGTGGTCGACGGCCTGGTCATCTCCGCGCCGTCGAACACCAACGGCGCCATCACCGGCGGCAAGGCGCAGATCACCGGGAACTTCACCGAGAACAGTGCCAAGACCTTGGCCAACCAGCTGAAGTTCGGTGCGTTGCCGTTCTCCTTCAACGAACTGACCTCCAGTCAGGTCAGCCCGCAGCTCGGCTCCCAGCAGCTGCGCGACGGCATCATCGCCGGCATCATCGGCCTGATCCTGGTGGTGCTCTACTCCCTGGCGCAGTACCGGCTGCTCGGCCTGGTCACCATCGCCTCCCTGGTCACCTCCGCGGTGATCACGTACGGCGCGGTCACGCTGCTCGGTTACACCTCCAACCTGCGCCTCACCATGGCCGGGGTGACCGGTCTGATCGTCGCGATCGGCATCACGGCCGACAGCTTCATCGTCTACTTCGAACGCGTGCGTGACGAAGTCAGATCAGGAAGGCCGCTGCGCGCGGCCGTGCAGACCGGCTGGTCCCGCGCCCGTCGTACCGTCCTGGTCTCCGACGCGGTCAACTTCCTGGCCGCCGCCGTGCTCTACATCCTCTCCGAGGACAACGTGAAGGCCTTCGCCTTCACGTTGGGCCTCACCACCCTCATCGACATCCTGGTGGTCTTCCTGTTCACCCACCCCGTGCTCACGCTGCTGTCGCGTACGTCGTTCTTCGGCAACGGGCACAAGTGGTCCGGTTTCGACCCGGAGCGGCTGGGCGCGCGCGGCGTGACGTACGCCGGTCGCGGGCGGGTCACGATCGCCGAACGCAAGGCCGCAGCCGCGGCTGGAAAGCAGGCCTGACATGGCGAGCTTCTCCCAGTTCGGCAACGACCTCTACACCGGTCGCCGGCAGCTGAACATCGTCGGCCGGCGACGCACCTGGTACGCAATCAGCGCGGTCTTCCTCGTGCTGGCCCTCGTGGGCCTCTTCGGCCGCGGCCTCAACCTCAGCCTGGAGTTCAAGGGCGGTTCGGAGGTGCGGGTGACCGGCATCTCCAACCTGTCCAACTATGACGCCCGCGCCCAGAAGGCGGTGGCGTCGGTCACGGGGTCCTCGGCCAACCTGGAGATCAGCAAGGTCGGCGCCAAGTCCATCACCATCGACTCCAAGAAGGTCGGCAACAACACGGCGAACTCAACCGAGAAGGTCGCCACGGCGGTCGCCAAGGAGTTCAAGGTGCCGACCACCTCGGTCGACAGCCAGTTCATCGGACCGTCGTGGGGCTCGCAGGTCACCCACAAGGCCGTCCAGGCGTTGATCGTCTTCCTGGTGCTGGTCTCACTGCTGCTCGGGGTCTACTTCCGCACCTGGAAGATGGCCGTCTCGGCGCTCGTGGCGCTGGTGCACGACCTGGTCCTGACGGTCGGTATCTACGCCCTGGTCGGCATCGAGGTGTCACCTGCCACGGTCATCGGCTTCCTCACGATCCTCGGATACTCCATCTACGACACCGTGGTGGTCTTCGACAAGGTCCGGGAGAACACCGACGAGGCGCTGGCGGCCGGGTCGCGCACCTACACCCAGGCCGCCAACTACGCGGTCAACCAGACCCTGGTGCGCTCGATCAACACCTCGGTCGTCGCCCTGCTGCCGATCGCGGCCCTGCTGGTGGTCGGTTTCACGGTGCTCGGCCCGGGCACGCTGCTCGACCTGGCGCTGGCGTTGTTCATCGGTATCGCGGTCGGCACCTACTCCTCGATCTTCATCGCCACCCCGCTGCTCGCGTCGCTGCGCTCCCGGGAGCCGCAGATGCACGACCTGGAGCGCCGGGCGCACAGCTTCCAGAGCTCCCAGCAGGCCGTCCTCGCCGAGGCCGGCGGTGCGGGGGCCGGCGAGCACCTGCAGGGCGAGGACATCTCGGGCGTCGTCGAGCCGGAGCGCGCCGAAGCGGCCGCCGCCGCACGCCGTACGCGGGTGCGCAAGCGCGAGGTCCACCCGCTCGCCGTACGCGACAGCGAAAGGGACTGATGCCGGTCGACATCGGCCAGGTGCTCCGAGAGCACACCCGGGAGATCCCCGACTTCCCGAAGCCGGGCATCGCGTTCAAGGATCTGACGCCGCTCTTCGCGGACGCCCCGGCGTTCCAGCAGGTCGTCGACGACATCGCGGAGCGGTTCAGAGGTCACGTCGACGCGGTGGCCGGGGTCGAGGCGCGCGGTTTCATCATCGGGCCGCCGGTCGCTCTCGCGCTGGGACTGCCCTTCGTGGCGGTGCGCAAGGCGGGCAAGCTGCCCGGAGAGACGCTGAGCCAGGAGTACGACCTAGAGTACGGCAGCGCCACCATCGAGATCAGCACCGACGCCGTCGGTGCGGGTGACCGGGTCCTGGTGATCGACGACGTCCTCGCCACCGGTGGGACCGCGGCCGCGGCGTGCGCGCTGCTGGAGCGAACGGGCGCCAAGGTCACCGGGATCCAGATGCTGATGGAGCTGGCGTTCCTGCACGGGCGCGACGCTCTGGGCGAGCGCGACGTCCACGTCCTGGTGTCGGTGGACGACGACTAGGATCTGTCCATGAGTGCTGAGGACGGCGGGGCCACAGCGGCACCCTCGTCCGCAGCTGCATCCGCTGCTGCCTCGCGGGTGCGCGCCCGGCTCGTGCGGTTCAGCGGACCGCGCTCCGGGAGCAACCGTGCGTTGGAGCCGCTGCTGCGGACCGTGCGCACCACCCACCCGAAGGCCGACGTGTCGGTCATCGAGCGCGCGTACGCCGTGGCCGAGCGGTGCCACGAGGGTCAGCTGCGCAAGAGCGGCGACCCCTACATCACCCACCCGCTCGCGGTCGCCACCATCCTCGCCGAGCTCGGTATGACGCCCCCGACCCTGGCGGCGGCGCTGCTGCACGACACGGTCGAGGACACGGAGTACTCGCTGGACCAGTTGAAGACCGAGTTCGGCGCAGAGATCGCGATGCTCGTCGACGGCGTCACCAAGCTGGACAAGGTCAAGTACGGCGACGCCGCGCAGGCCGAGACCGTGCGCAAGATGGTCGTGGCGATGGCCCGCGACATCCGGGTGCTGGTCATCAAGCTCGCCGACCGGCTGCACAACGCGCGCACGTGGCGCTACGTGTCCGTCGAATCGGCACAGCGCAAGGCCACCGAAACGCTGGAGATCTTCGCGCCGCTCGCCCACCGGCTGGGCATGAACACCATCAAGTGGGAGCTGGAGGACCTCTCCTTCGCGACGCTCTATCCCAAGGTGTACGACGAGATCGCCCGACTGGTGGCCGACCGGGCGCCCGCGCGCGAGGAGTACCTCAAGGGCGTGGGAGAGCAGGTCAGCGCTGACCTGCGCTCGGCCAAGATCAAGGCCACGGTTACCGGCCGACCGAAGCACTACTACTCCGTCTACCAGAAGATGATCGTCCGTGGCCGCGACTTCGAGGAGATCTACGACCTCGTGGCGGTCCGCGTCCTGGTGGAGTCGGTGCGCGACTGCTACGCGGTGCTGGGCACGCTGCACACGCGATGGAGCCCCGTCCCCGGGCGCTTCAAGGACTACATCGCGATGCCGAAGTTCAACATGTACCAGTCGCTACACACGACGGTCATCGGTCCCGAGGGCAAGCCGGTCGAGATCCAGATCCGCACCTACCAGATGCACCGCCGGGCGGAGTACGGCGTCGCGGCGCACTGGAAGTACAAGGAGGACGCGCGAGCGGGGGCGGGCGGGGCGACCCTCGACACCCGCGACGGGCCGGTCAACGACATGGCGTGGCTGCGCCAGCTGCTGGAGTGGCAGCGGGAGACCAGCGACCCGGGGGAGTTCCTGGAGTCGCTGCGCTTCGAGGTCGGCAGCCGCGAGGTCTATGTCTTCACGCCCAAGGGCGAGGTGATGGGGCTGCCGGCCGGCTCCACGCCCGTGGACTTCGCGTACGCCGTACACACCGAGGTCGGTCACCACACCATCGGCGGGCGGGTCAACGGCCGGCTCGTGCCGCTGGAGTCGCCGCTGGAGAACGGCGACGTCGTCGAGGTGCTCACCTCCAAGGCCGACGGCGCCGGCCCCAGCCGCGACTGGCTCAACTTCGTCAAGAGCCCGCGCGCCCGCAACAAGATCCGGCAGTGGTTCTCCCGCGAACGCCGCGAGGAGGCCATCGAGTCCGGCAAGGAGGCCCTCGCCAAGAACGTGCGCAAGCAGGGCGTCGGACTGCAGCGCCTGATGTCGCACGACTCGCTGACGGAGGTTGCTGCGGGGCTGCATTACCACGACATCGACACGCTCTACGCCGCCATCGGCGACGGTCACGTGTCCGCGGATCACGTGGTGAGCCAACTCCTTTCGTCGCTCGGCGGCGAGGAGGCGACGACGGAGGACCTCGCCGAGGCGACCACCCCGCACGGCACGGCTCGCCGTCGGCAGACCGACCCCGGCGTCACCGTCGTCGGGACGGACGACGTGTGGGTCAAGCTCGCGCGGTGCTGCACACCGGTGCCGGGCGACGACATCATCGGTTTCGTCACCACCGGCAACGGGGTCTCCGTGCACCGCACCGACTGCAAGAACGTCGAGCAGCTGCGCAACCAGCCCGAGCGCATCCTGGCGGTCGCCTGGTCTCCCTCGGCAGCGAGCGTCTTCCTGGTGCAGCTGCAGGTCGAGGCGCTGGATCGCAACGCGTTGCTCTCCGATGTGACGCGCGTGCTGTCCGAACAGCACGTCAACATCCTGTCGGCCAGTGTCGCGACCAGTCGCAACCGGGTTGCGCTGTCGAAGTTCACCTTCGAGATGGGCGACCCGAGTCACCTCAACCACGTGATCCAAGCCGTGCGCAGGATCGACGGCGTCTTCGACGTCTACCGGATCACCGGGTCGGGGCACCGGCGTGCCGACGGGACCTCGCACGCGGCGGCCGACGAGGGGCCGCAGGACACGCCGGACACTCAGGGTGCTCAGGTCATTGACGACCCGGAAGCCGCACGTGCCGCCACCTGACACCGCCCTGTCGGTGCGGTCCCTGTCCGACGGGGGACTCGATGAAACCCTGATCGATCAGAGCACGCGACTGCTGGGGGATCTGATCACCCGCGGCGCCGCCCTCGGTTGGCTGACTCCGCCTCCGCGCGCCGAGGTCGCGGCGCTGCTGTCCCGGATCGCGACGGCGGACCAGGGTGACGCTGCGCTTCTCGTGGCCCGCCATGAGGGGCACCTCGCGGGTTTCGGTTACTGGGAGCGTTACGCGCGCCCGACCATCGCCCGGCACGCGGACCTGACGCTGCTCGCCGTCGGCGACACCTGGCAGGGCGCCGGCGTCGGACGCCGGCTGTGCGGGGAACTGGTCGCGACCGCCCGCCGAGCCGGTGTCGAGAAGCTCACCGTCGACTTCCGCGACGACAACGTGCGCGCCCAGTCCCTCTACGAGTCGGTCGGCTTCCGCCGGTACGGCGTCCTGGGCGACTTCATCGTCGCCGGGGGTCGGCGCTTCGACAAGATGATGTACGTGCTCGACCTGCGCTGAGCCGCCTCAGGCGGCGACTGTCAGCGGATCTGTGGTGCCCGCTTCAGAAAAACGCTGACAACCGAGGGCGGGTCAGGCGGGGGAGAGGAACGCTGCGAGCGCGTCGGCGTACATCTGCTGGTCTTCAGCACCCACCAGTTCGCGCACCGAGTGCATCGAGATGGTCGCGGCGCCGAAGTCCACGGTGCTGACACCGGTGCCGGCCGAGGTGACCGGCCCGACCGTCGAGCCGCAGGGCAGGTCCGAGCGGGTCACGAACTCCTGGACGGGCACGCCGGCCTGCTCACACGCGAGCCGGAACGCCGCCGCGCCCATCGAGTCGGTGGCGTAGCGCAGATTGGCGTTGATCTTGAGCACCGGGCCGCCGTTGACCGCGATCTGGTGCTGCGGTTCGTGACGATCGGCGTAGTGGGGGTGGGTGCCGTGGGCCATGTCGCCTGAGGCGACGACGCTGCCCGCGAGGGCCCGCAGGTGGTCCTGGCGGTCGCCGCCGAGCGAGGCGGTGATCCGCTCCATCACGACGGGCAGGAAGACACTGGCTGCGCCGCGCTCGGAGACGCTGCCGACCTCTTCGTGGTCGAACATCGCGAAGACGGGCACGAGGGCGTCCCTCGGCTGCTCCAGGGCCGTCACCAGCGCCGAGGTGCCTGCATGGCAGGTGGCCAAGTTGTCCATCCGGGCGCCGACGACCAGGTCGCGCTCCCGCCCGAAGATCCGGGCGGGCTGCAGGTCGTGCGTCATCGCGTCCCACCCCAGCACGTCGGCGGTATCGACTCCGACCTGGTGCGCCAGGTAGGCCTGGAAGTCGCCTGGGGTCTCGCCGAGGCCCCAGTGCGGTGCCAGATGCTGCTGGGCGTTCAGCTGTTCGCCCTCACGCACGCTGCGGTCGAGGTGGATCGCGAGGCGCGAGACCCGCAGCACCGGGTCGTCGACGCGGAAGAGCTCGGCGCGCACGCCGGACCCGTCGCGCACCGCGACCCGGCCCGAGAGCCCGAGGTCACGGTCGAGCCAGCTGGAGACCAGCGGGCCGCCGTACACCTCGACCCCGAGCAGCTGCCAGCCGGCGCGGGCGAGGTCGGGGCGCGGTTTGATGCGCAGGTTGGGGGAGTCGGTGTGGGCTCCCACGACCCGGTACGCCGTCGCAGCGCCAGCCGTGTGCTCCGTCGACCACGCGATCAGGGAGCCGCCGCGCACGACGAGGTAGCGACCGGGCTCGGTGGGCCACGTATCGGTCTCGTGCAGCTGCACGAAGCCTGCCGTCGTCAGCCGGGCCGCCGTGGTGGCGCAGGCGTGGAACGGCGACGGACTCGCGTTCAGGTAGTCGACCAGGCCGTCCGCGGCCGTGAGCGCGGGCACTATTCGCCGAACTCCGCCGCGCCGCCACGGGCCTGGTCGAGCCAGGCCTGGCGCGCGGTGAGCGACTCCCGGACCTCCGCAGCCTTGCGCTCGTCGCCGGCGGCCGTCGCCTTGTCCAGATCGGCCTGCAGGTCGGCGACCGCGCGCTCCAGCTGGGCGACCATCGAGTTGGCGCGGGCCGCGATCTCCGGGTCGGTCCTCTTCCAGCGGGTGTTCTCGGCGTCCCGCACGGTCGTCTCGACCCGGCGCATGGCTTTCTCGACGCGTTCCATGTCCTTGCGGGGCACCTTGCCGGCGGCGTCCCAGCGGTCCTGGATCCCGCGCAGCGAGGCCTTCGCGGCGCCCAGATCCTTCACCGGCAGGATCGCCTCGGCCTCCTTGAGCAGTCCTTCCTTGACCACCAGGTTCGCCTCGAACTCCACGTTCTCGGCCGCCACCACCTCGTCCTTGGCATGGAAGAAGGTGTCCTGGGCGGCCTTGAAGCGCTCCCAGAGCTTGTCGTCGTCCGAGCGGGCAGCGCGGCCCGCACGCTTCCACTCGCTCATCAGCCGCTTGAACGCGCCTGCCGTGGGACCCCACTCGGTGGAGGTCGAGAGCTTCTCCGCTTCGGCGACGAGCTCACGCTTGCGCGTCTTGGCCTGCGTGTGCTCGTCGTCCAGGGCGGCGAAATGCGCACGCCGGGCCTTGTCGAAGCCGTTGCGCGCGGCGCTGAACCGGGTCCAGAGGGCGTTCTCGGCGGCCTTCTCCAGACGAGCCCCGGTGCGCTGCGCGGTCTTCCACTCATCCAGTAGCTCGCGCATGCGCGCGGTGCTGGTCTTCCACTGGATGCTGCGCTCGGGGACCGCGGCGATCTTCTCCGCCTCGGCGACGAGCGCCTCACGTGCCGTCATCGCGACTTCGCGCGCGGCGGCGCGTAGCTCACCCTCCACTTGACCCTTAGCCTTCAACGCCGTGGCGATCTGCTCCAGGGTGGCGTCCAGGGCGGCCAGGTCGCCGACGACCCTGGCTTCGCGCACGCTGGTGCGCAGGTGCTTCAGCTGCTCGCCACCCGCCCCCGCCGTCAGGTCGGTCTGGACCACACGCTGCAGGAGCAGTGCCGCCGAGGCGGTGAGTTCGTCGTACTTGCGGGCGAAGTAGGCCAGGGCCTCGTCGTGCGTGGCATCCGGGTAGCTGCCCACCTCGCGCTCACCGTCGGGGGTCCGCACGAAGACGGTGCCGTCCTCAGCGACCCTGCCGAACGGCGCGGCGTTGCTCGCCGGGGTGGCGACCGCGACGGGCTGCACCGCAGCAGGTCCGGCCGCGGGGGTGCCCGGCTTCGGGCCGGGACGCGGGCCGGGAGTGGGATGGGGCTTGGGGATGTCCGTTGACACGGCTCTCATGCCTTCTGTTCGGTGACGGTGATCTTCAGAATGCCGATGTGCTGGAGCGGGGGACCGTCCCCCACGCCGTTGACGCCCTTCTTCGCCAGAGCCTGCAGGATCGGCAGGCCCGAGGTGATCCGCCCGAAGATGCTGTATCCACCGGTCGACGGATCGATCGTGCTCTCCCGGTAGACCATGAAGAACTGGCTGCCGTTGCTGTTCGGATCCTCCGTGCGGGCCATCGCCAGCGTGCCGGCGGGGTAGATCGCATCCGCCGGGGCGTTCTCGATGCCGTACGCGTAGCCGGGACCACCGCTGCCCGTGCCGGTCGCATCGCCGCACTGCAGCACGTAGATGCCGGACGTCGTGAGTCGGTGACACGGGGTCTTCGTGTAGTACGACTTCGCCAGCGTCACGAAGGAGGCAACGGTCTGCGGCGCCTTCGCACCGAACAACGACGCGGTGATGGTGCCGCAGTTCGTCTGGATGGTCGCGGTGAAGGTCCGGCCGGCGGCGATCCTCTTGTCCGGCAGCTTCAGAGTGGGGGAGCCGCTGCGCCCGGTCGGAGCGGCTCCGCAGTGCAGCGACACGGACGTGCCCTGGCTGGTCGTCGCGAGAGACGTCGTGGAGGCGGACGACGTGGTCGTGCCGCCGGCCGAGGCGGTCTGCGAGCCGCACGCGCTCGTCGTACCGGCCGCTGCGAGGACAGCGCAGATCACCGCGCCACGTGACCGTCGCACGCACCCCTCCTCGCCTCGACACGAACCGGCACCGATGGTGGTGCCTTCCGGCAGTGTAGGCAACGGATTAGAAGGGGCCGACCGCCCGTCGGTAGGCTCGCGCGGTGCTCGCTCTCGCCTTCCCCGCCGCCGTGTTCGGCACCAACTGCTACGTGCTGGCGACCGGCCCGGGGCAGGAGTGCATCGTGGTCGACCCGGGGATCGGTGTCACGGACACCCTCGCGGAGGTGCTGCGCGAGCATCGGCTGCGGCCCAGCGCCGTGCTCCTGACCCACGGGCACGTCGACCATGTCTACTCCGTGACCCCCGTGTGCGGCGGGGAACTCGGGGCCTACATCCACCGCGAGGACCGCTACCGGCTCAGGGATCCCCTCGGATCCCTCGACGGGGGACTGCTGGCGATGTTCGAGCAGCAGTTCGGCAAGGCGGCGACCTGGAGCGAGCCGTCGCACATCGTCGAGGTCGACGGCGGCGCCCGGCTCGACCTGGCCGGGCTCACGCTCGACGTGCTGCACGCCCCGGGACACACCGAGGGCTCGGTGATGTTCGGGGTGGACGGGATCCCGGACGGCGTACCGGACGAAGCCGCCTGCACGACGACGATGCTCACCGGCGACGTGCTCTTCGCCGGGTCGATCGGGCGCACCGACCTGCCCGGCGGGTCCTCCGAGGCGATGACGACGTCGCTGCGGGAGGTCGTGCTCCCGTTGTCGGACCAGACGCTGGTGCTGCCCGGGCACGGACCCGGCAGCACGATGGCGCGGGAGCGCGCCACCAACCCCTACTTGCAGAACCTCTAGACGAGAAGGACGTTCACGCACCTCATGGCGAGCAGAGTCACCCCCATCAGCGGCTTCCAGGAGTGGTTGCCGACGCAGCGGATCGTCGAGCAGCACTTCCTCGACACGATCCGCGAGGTGTTCGAGCTGCACGGGTTCGCCTCAGTCAACACCCGCGCTCTGGAACCCGTCGAGCGGCTGTCCGATCAGGGGGAGGACGCCGACAAGGAGATCTACGGCGTACGCCGGCTCGCGGGCGACGACGGCAGCACGCCCGCGCTCGGTCTGCACTTCGACCTCACGGTGCCGTTCGCGCGGTACGTGCTGGAGAACGGCGGCAAGTTGACCTTCCCGTTCCGCCGCTACCAGATCCAGCCGGCGTGGCGCGGCGAGCGGCCCCAGCGCGGCCGCTACCGCGAGTTCATCCAGGCCGACATCGACATCGTCGAGGCCGACACGCTGCCCGGGCATTACGAGGTCGAGCTGCCGCTGGTGATCGCGGACGCGTTCTCCCGGCTGCCGATCGGGCCGTACAAGATCCAGGTCAACAACCGCAAGATCTGCGAGGGGTTCTACCTCGGGCTGGGCATCGAGGACGTCCTGGGCACACTGCGCACGGTGGACAAGCTGGACAAGATCGGCGAGGACGGCGTGCGCAAGGTTCTGCTGGCAGCCGGCCTCAGCGAGGAGCAGGCGGGCAAGTGCCTGGACCTCGCGGCGATCGCGACACCGGACAGCAGCTTCGTGGGTCGGGTGCGCGCGCTCGGTGTGGAGCACCCGTTGTTGGACGAGGGCCTGGCGCAGCTCGCGGCGGTCATGGACGCCGGCAACGAGCACGCACCGGGGGTGCTGTCCGCCGAGCTGAAGATCGCCCGCGGCCTGGACTACTACACCGGCACCGTCTACGAGACGGTCATCGAGGGCCACGAGGACTTCGGCTCCATCTGTTCCGGCGGCCGGTACGACGCCCTGGCCAGCGACGGCAAGCGCACCTACCCCGGTGTCGGCATCTCGATCGGGGTGTCCCGGCTGCTCGGTCTGCTGATCTCCGAGGGCGGGCTGACCGCGTCGCGCGAGACGCCCGCCGCAGTCCTCGTCGCGGTGACCGACGAGGAGTCCCGCTCGGACTCCATGCGGGTCGCCGCGGCGCTACGGGCCCGGGGGATCGCGACGCTGGTGGCTCCGAAGGCCGCACGGTTCGGCAAGCAGATCCAGTTCGCCGACCGGCGGGGCATCCCGTTCGTGTGGTTCCCGTCGGAGGACGGCGACGAGGTGAAGGACATCCGCAGCGGGGACCAGGTGCCCGCCGACCGCGGCACCTGGTCGCCGCCGGAGGCGGACCTTCGTCCGTCGCTCATGCTGCCCTGAGCCTTCGCCTTTCGGACATGCACACCGGGTCATCTGCGACCCGGTGTGCATGTCCAAATTGCCGCTAGGGCAGTTCTTCCAGCTGCAGGCCGAGGGCGCGCAGCCGCAGCCGCGCGAGCGCCTCGATGGTCTCCGGGTCGCGGCGGCGCCACCCGTCGACGCGTTCGTCGCCGACACCGGCGAGTTCGCGCGGCGTGGCCGACCGCAGGGCGTCGAACGCCAGCAGGTCCATCCCGCCGGGAGTGCGTGTCAGCGACCGGGCACGGGAGGCGCGGCGTACGTAGGGCAGGCGGACGAGCGCCCAGATCAACAGCGCGATCGCGATCGGGATGCCCGCCGTGAGAGAACCCAGCACCCGGCCGAGCGTCTCGATCGTGTCGCCGAGTTGGTGACCGGCGTTCGTCATCGAGCTGCCCGCGCCCTGTGCCTGCACGAACGGCTCCTTGAGCTTGCCGCCGACCAGCGGCACCCCGTCGACGGCGCGTGCGGCGTTGCCCATCTGGGTCCGTAGCCGTTCCCCGCCCGCCGACAGGTCCCGCGCGCCGCTCTCGGCGGCGACGGTGTGCCGGTAGACCGCCCACCCGGCGCGGGCCCAGGCGATCACCCAGATCGCCACCAGCGCGTCGAAGACGATCTGGCGGATCAACCGGTCCTGGCGGTCGGCGTACAGCTTCATGGGTTCCGTCGCAGTCTCGGTGGTCTCGGTCGCCTCCGCCCTCGTCGATCGCGGGCTCAGCGTGCTGACGAACCTAGTGCGGGAACCGCTCAGGTTGCGGTGCCACCATCGCGGGCGTGGGGCGGTTGAAGACGGTGGCGGCATCGGTTGCCGCGGTGGTGTGCCTGGCGGCATGCTCCGCGCAGGCATCGGGTGCGGGCCACAGCCAGGCGTCCGATTCCCCGGCATCGAGCGCCATGGACCGGATCGGGACGCCGCTCGACAGCGCGCTCCCGGCGTCGATCCGCGACCTGCGGTTCACCGCCAGCGACGGTCGCACGGTGCGGTTGGCGGACTTCGCGGGCAAGACGGTCGCGATCTCCGACGTCATGACGCTGTGCCAGGAGACCTGCCCGGCCGATACCGCCACGCTGGTGCAGACCGCCCGAGCCGAGGACGCCGCCGGCCGGGGATCGGGGGAGGTGTTCCTCTCCATCACCGTCGACCCGGCGCGCGACACAGCCGCGCAACTCGCGGCCTACCGCAACCTTTTCGTCACACCCCCGGGGAACTGGCTGGCCCTGACCGGCACCGCATCGACGGTGAACGCCCTGTGGAACTACCTCGGCGTATGGCGCCAGAAGATCGGCGAGGGCTCCGGCCCGGCTCCCCGGAACTGGCGCACGAACGCACCCCTGACCTACGACGTCCAGCACTCCGACGAGGTGTTCTTCCTCGACGGTCGCGGGCACGAGCGCTTCGTCCTGGAGGGCGCGCCCTACGCCGCGAAGGGCGCCGTCCCGCGGACCCTCTACGACTTCATGGACGCCGAGGGGCGGCGCGGTCTAGGGGCCGCGTCGACCACGGCGTGGACGCAGGCGCAGGCGCAGAAGGTCCTGGCCTGGGTGAGCGGTCGATCCTCGGCCTGAGCGTCACCAGCCGAGACGGTGGGCGTGGTCGGGTCCGGCGGTGGGCTCGTCCGCAGCGGTCGCGAACGCCTCGAGCGCTGCGATGAGGGCCCCGCGGTCGGTGTCGGGCATGTCCCGCACGATGCGGGCGATGGCCGCGCGGCGGCGGCTCGTCACCGCGTCCACCAACCGGGATCCGTGCGACGTCAATGCGATCGAGACCTCGCGGCGGTCCTGCGGATTCTCCCGCCGGTCCACCAGGCCGTCGCGGACCAGCCGCTCGACCTGACGCTGCGCCGTGGATGCGTTGACGCCGAGACGCGCGGCCAGCCGACTCAGGGTGCCGTCGCCGTCCGCCGCGAGTACGACGAGCGCACGGAACTGGGTGGGGGTCACCGTGTCCTCGACGTCGGCGAGCGACCGCGCAGACACGCCGACCAGTGCCCTGGAGGCCGTCAGAAGCGCGCTGACGAAGTCCTCGGTGTCCCGGTCGCTCTGCTCGTCCGAAGAGGGCTGATTTCGTTGCACGCTGCAATCATTGCAGAATGCAGGGGTGATGGCGACGATCCGGAAGGCGACGGCGGAGGGGCAACCGACCTTCGTGGCGGCAGCGGCGGTGGTCGGGCTGGTCACCGGTCTGGTCGCGGGCAGCTTCGGGCTGCTGCTGGACGCGGCGGGACGCGGTCGGGTGGACCTGGTCCGATGGGCCCACGGCTGGCAGGTGCCGGGGTTCCTCCTGGTCGTCGCGATCTGCGCCTCGGCGACCGGGGCCGCGGCCTGGCTGGTGCACCGGGTCGAACCGCACGCCGAGGGCAGCGGCATCCCGCGTGTCGAGGCGGTGGTGGAGGGCAGGGCGGAGCCGGGACGCTTCCGCATCCTGCCGGTGAAGTACGTGGGCGGTCTGCTCTCCATCGGCTCGGGTCTGGCGCTCGGTCGGGAGGGCCCCTCCGTGCAGATGGGCGGCAACATCGCGGTCATCGTCGCCACCGTCCTGCGCCGGAGCCGCAGCGACCTACGGGTGCTCGTCGCGGCAGGTGCGGCGGCTGGTCTGGCTACGGCGTTCAACGCGCCCATCGCGGGCGGCGTCTTCGTGCTGGAGGAACTGGTCAAGCGGTTCGACCCGCGGACGACCCTGGCCACCCTGGTCGCATCCGCCGCCGGTTTCGCCGGCGCCCACCTGGTGCTGCACGCCACCACGACCACCGACTTCCGGGTGCCGGCGCTCGGCGACCCCACCCTCGCCCAGGCACCGTCGGTGGTCACCCTCGGGGTGGTCGCCGGCCTGCTGGGCGTGGCCTACAACGGCGCCGTCATGGCAGCGCTGCGCATCGCGGACCGCAGCCGCGTCCCCGTGGTCGTGAGAGCACTCGCCGTCGGTGCGGCGGTGGGAGCGATCGGCTGGTGGGCCACCCCGCTGGTGGGCGGCGGCGACAACCTGACCCAGCGAGCGCTGCTCGGCCACGGGGCCGTCCTCGCGGTGCTCGGTCTGATCGCCGTGCGATTCGTGCTGGGCGTGGTCTCGTACGCCGCGGCGACCCCGGGCGGTCTGTTCGCGCCCATGCTGGTGCTCGGTTCGCAGCTCGGGCTCCTCGTGGGGCTCCTCGGCCACGCGGTCGCGCCGCACGCGACGCTCGCGCCCGCCGGGCTCGCGCTGATCGGCATGGCGGCGTTCTTCACGTCCACGGTGCGCGCGCCGGTCACCGGGATCGTGCTCGCCACGGAGATGACCGGGTCCACCTCGCAGCTCGCCCCGATGCTGGGCGCGTGCGCCATCGCGATGCTGGTGGCCATGGCGCTGCGGTGCGCACCCATCTACGACCAGCTGACCCGGCGGTCGGCGTCCGCCGCCCGGGAGAACGCGGCGGAGGCCGCGAGCGGCTCGCACGGCCGCCCGGCGTCCATCGCCGGGTGACATCGGCGCCGCGATCGCGGCGCGGCTTGCCGTGAGCCGTGGTCGGGATGACCTTGAATGGTGCACCGTGACGGGTGCGGTCGAGCGGGCGGTGCGCGGGTGGCTGGACCACCTGCGGGTCGAGCGCGGGGTCTCCCAGCACACACTGAGCGCGTACGAACGGGATCTGCGCCGGTACGTCGCCTACCTCACCGCCCGAGGCATCACCGATCCCGCCGCGATCGCCGAGGCGGATGTGGCGGAATACTCCGCCACCCTGCGCGAGGGCACCGCCGAGCATCCGGGGCTGGCCGCGTCGTCCGCGGCACGCAATCTGGTGGCCGTGCGCGGGTTCCACCGGTTCCTGACCCTGGAAGGGGACACCGTCGCCGACGCGGCCGCCGCGGTGGCTCCGCCGCGTCCGCCGCGGCGGCTGCCCAAGGCCATCCCGCTGGACCAGGTCGAACGCCTGCTCGCGGCGGCCTCGGTGGGCGACACCCCCGCCTCGCTGCGCGACCGCGCACTGCTGGAGCTGCTGTACGGCGTGGGCGCCAGGGTGAGCGAGGCCACCGGACTGGACGTGGACGACCTGGAGTTGGACACCGACGCGGTACGGGTCTTCGGCAAGGGCAGCAAGGAACGGATCATCCCGCTGGGCGGCTACGCCAAGGACGCGCTCACGGCGTACCTGGTGCGCGGGCGCCCCGCGCTGGTCGCGACGGGGAAGGGCACCCCCGCGCTCTTCGTGGGGCAGCGCGGCACCCGGCTCTCGCGCCAGTCGGTGTGGAACATCGTGCAGGCCAGCGCCGAACGCGCCGATCTGAGCGGGCACATCAGCCCCCACACGCTGCGGCACTCCTTCGCCACGCACCTGCTCGAGGGCGGCGCCGACGTGCGGGTGGTGCAGGAGCTGCTCGGCCACGCCTCGGTGACCACGACGCAGATCTACACGATGGTCTCGGTGCAGCAGCTGCGGGAGGTGTTCGCCGCGGCCCACCCCCGCGCACGGTGACGGCCGGCGACGGGCGGCACCGGTAGGTGCGGCATGCGTTAGGTTGAACCGCGATCGGCGCGAGCCGTACGACGCCCTACCCGGAAGAGCACAGATCAGCCGTGAGTTCGACAGACAAGGTGGGCCCGACCGGCCGCCCCCTTCCGACCTTCCCGGCCCCGCGCCCGTTGTCCGCGCACGGGCCGGCCCGCATCATCGCCATGTGCAACCAGAAGGGCGGGGTCGGAAAGACCACCTCGACCATCAACCTGGGCGCCGCCCTGGCCGAATACGGCCGCAAGGTGCTCCTGGTCGATTTCGACCCGCAAGGCGCCCTCAGCGTGGGCCTCGGCGTGCGTGCCAACGAGTTGGACGTCACCGTCTACAACCTGCTGGTCGAGCGTGGTCACGACGTGCACGACGTCATCCAGCAGACGACCACCCCCGGCCTGGACGTCCTGCCGGCCAACATCGACCTGTCCGCCGCCGAGGTGCAGCTGGTCGGTGAAGTGGCCCGCGAGATGGTGCTCTCCCGCGTGCTGCGGCCCGTCGCCGACGAGTACGACGTCATCCTGATCGACTGTCAGCCCTCGCTCGGTCTGCTGACCGTCAACGCGCTGACCGCGTCGCACGGCGTCCTCATCCCGCTGGAGTGCGAGTTCTTCGCGATGCGCGGGGTGGCGCTGCTGATCGAGACCATCGACAAGGTCACCGACCGGCTCAACCCCAGCCTGCGCCTGGACGGCATCCTCGCCACGATGTACGACGGTCGGACCCTGCACAGCCGCGACGTGGTGCGCTCCGTGGTCGACCACTTCGGCGAGGACGTGCTGCACACGGCGATCAACCGCACCGTGAAGTTCCCCGACGCGAGCCTGGCCGCCGAGCCCATCACCAGGTACGCCTCCGGTCATGGTGCCGCGGAGGCCTACCGGCAGTTGGCCCGCGAGCTCATCTCCCGCGGCGCCGCTGCCTGACGTGACCGGCGCAGACGCGACCGGACCTGCTGGGCCCACTGGGCCCGTTGCGCCTCCTGAGCCCCCTCGGTCCGTCGCTCCCGAGCGGAACGGGCAGCCGCAGGCCCCGGGCGGGGTCCTCACCCGGCGGACCGCGAGCACACCGTTCGAGGTGCACCTCGACGTGTTCTCAGGCCCGTTCGACCTCTTGCTGGGGCTGATCTCCAAGCACCAGCTGGACGTCACCGAGATCGCGCTGGCCCAGGTCACCGACGAGTTCGTGGCCCACATCCGGGCCGTGCGCGAGGACGGCGCGGCCGAGTGGGATCTGGACCAGGCCTCGGAGTTCCTGCTCATCGCGGCGACCCTGCTGGACCTCAAGGCCTCGCGGCTGCTGCCCGGCGGCACGGCCGAGGACGAGGAGGACCTCGCGCTGATCGAGGCACGCGACCTGCTCTTCGCACGGTTGCTGCAGTACCGCGCGTTCAAGGATGTCGCGGCGTTCTTCGCCGACCGGATGGCCACCGCCGGGCGGATCACCGCGCGGCAGGCGGGTCTGGAGGAGCGGTTCGCCGCGCTGCTGCCGGAGCTGGTGATGGGCGTGGGCCCCGAGCAGCTGGCACGTATCGCGGCGCGTGCGATGACGCCGCGTCCGGAGCCCACCGTCGGCCTCACCCACCTGCACGCGCCCACCGTCAACGTGCGCGAGCAGGCGGTCATCGTGTCGGCCATGCTGCGCGAACGGCATACGCTCGGGTTTGCGGAACTGGTCGCCGACGCGGACTCGACCCTCGTGATCGTGGCGCGGTTCCTGGCCCTGCTGGAGCTGTTCAAGGAAGCGGCCGTCGCGTTCGACCAGCCCGAGTCGCTGGGTGTGCTGCGGGTGCGTTGGACGGGCACCGGCGAGGTGGACGTGAGTGACGAATTCGACGAACCGGCCGGAGAGGGCGACGAGCACGATGAGTGAGCAGGAGCCCGAGATGGCCACACCCGACATCCAGGAGCCCGACGTCCCGGACGCCGAGGCGCAGCTGGAACTGGACCTGGGCGAGCTGCCGGGCGGGGTCGCCGGCGCCGTCGAGGCGGTGCTGATGGTCGTGGACCAGCCGCTGACCGAGGACGAGCTGGCCGACGGACTGCATCTCCCCGTGGAGGAGATCCGCGAGGTGCTGGAGCGGTTGGAGTCCGGGTACGCCGCGCAGAGCCGGGGTCTCACCCTCCGCTGCATCAACGGCGGCTGGCGCGTCTACAGCCGCGCCGACTACGCGCCGGTGGTCGAGCGCTTCCTCTTGGGCGGCCAGCAGGCCAAGCTCACGCAGGCGTCATTGGAGACCCTGGCCGTCATCGCCTATCGTCAGCCGATCTCCCGTTCGCGCGTCAGCGCCGTACGCGGGGTCAACGTCGACGGAGTCGTGCGCACCCTGCTCACCCGCGGGCTCATCGCCCAGATCGGCGAGTCGGAGGAGGGCGGTGCGGGTCTCTACGGCACCACGCCCTACTTCCTGCAGCGCCTAGGTCTCACCTCCCTGGAGGAGTTGCCTGCGCTCGCGCCGTACCTCCCCGACGCCGACGTCATCGAAGAACTGATCCAAGAAGGACATGCATGAGTACCCCACGAAGTTTCTCCCCCGCTGCGCTCCGCCGAATACTTCGCAAGGACCCCGTATGAGTACCCCACGAAGTTTCTCCCCCGCTGCGCTCCGCCGAATACTTCGTGAGGACCCCGCATGAGCACCCCACGAAGTTCCTCCTCCGATGCCGGCAAGGGCAGCGGAAAGGGGGCCGGCAAGGGCGGAGGATCGTCGCATCGCAAGGGCCGTCCCTCGCCGGGCCGCACCGCCAAGCGACCCGCCCGGCAGGTCACGCCGCCGCGCGAGAAGCCCAAGACCCCCGTCGATCAACATGTTCCGAGCGGTGAACGCCTGCAGAAGGTGCTGGCCACCGCGGGCGTCGGCAGCCGCCGGGTCTGCGAGGAGCTGATCGCCGCCGGCCGGGTCGAGGTCGACGGACACCGGGTCACCGAGCTCGGCATCCGGGTCGACCCGGACCGCCAGATCATCCACGTGGACGGCGAGCGGGTGCAGCTGGACTCCAGCAAGGTCTACCTGGCGTTCAACAAGCCCACCGGCGTCATCTCCACGATGAACGACGAGCTCGGTCGACCCTCGGTCGGGGAGTATCTCGAGGGGCGCAAGGAGCGGCTCTTCCACGTCGGGCGCCTCGACGTCGACACCGAGGGGCTGCTGCTGCTGACCAACGACGGTGAGCTCGCCAACCGACTGCAGCACCCGTCGTACGGCGTGACGAAGACCTACGTCGCGGTCGTGCCCGGCCCCGTGCCGCGCGCGCTCGGCCGCCAGCTGCGCGAGGGCGTGGAGCTGGAGGACGGCATGGTCAAGGTCGACTCCTTCCGGGTAGTGGACTCCCGGCCGGGCTGGGCGATGGTCGAGGTCGTGCTGCACGAGGGTCGCAACCACATCGTGCGCCGCCTGCTGGAGGAGGCCGGGCACCCGGTCGAGTCCCTGGTGCGCACCGACGTCGGTCCGGTGCAGCTCGGCGAGCTGCGCCCGGGCAAGCTGCGTCCTCTCTCGAGCCGGGAGATCGCCGGGCTCTACAAGGCAGCCGGGTTGTGAGCTCGCCCGTCCACGTCGTGGGCGCGGGGCTGATCGGGACGTCGCTCGGCCTCGCGTTGTCACGCGAGGGGGTCGAGGTGACCCTGTACGACCCGTCGCCGACGGCGGTCGCGTTGGCCGCCGATCTCGGCGCCGGCGCGGCGCGCGAGCCCGGTGACCCCGCCGTCGTCGTGGTGGCGGCGCCGCCGGACGTCGCGGCAACCGTCGTCCTCGACGCACTCGTCCGGTGGCCGCGCGCCATCGTGACCGACGTCGCGTCGGTGAAGTCGACAGTGCTGTCGCAGGTGCGCGCGTCGGCCGCCGCGTCCGACCTGGGCCGCTACGTCGGCTCACATCCGATGGCGGGGCGCGAGCGCTCCGGCGCGGTCGCCGCGCAGGCCGATCTCTTCGAGGGCCGCACCTGGGTGGTGTGCCCCCACGAGGGCAGCGAGGCCGGGGCGGCGGACCGGGTGAGCGAACTCGCCCGGTCGACCGGGGCCGCGGTCGTGACGATGGGCGCGGACGCTCACGACCGGGCCGTCGCGTACGTCTCGCACCTGCCGCAGGTCGCGGCGAGCCTGGTCGCCGGCCGCCTGCGCGAGCTGCCGGACGAGGCAGTCGCGCTGGCAGGGCAGGGAATTCGCGACGTCACACGGATTGCCGCGAGTGACCCGCTGCTCTGGACCCAGATTCTCGCTGGCAACGCCGAGGTGCTCGCACCCGTCCTGCGCGATGTCGCGCAGGATCTCGACGCGGTCGCCGGCGCCTTGGCGTCGATCGCCGCGCAGGACGGCGACGGCGCGCGCGGCGTGGTCGCCCGGGCCATCGGGGACGGCCAGCTGGGGCACGCCCGGATCCCGGGCAAGCACGGTGCCGCGCCGACGGCGTACGCCACCGTCGTCGTCCTCGTGCCGGACGAGCCGGGCGCGCTCGGCCGGCTGTTCCAGGACGTGGGGGACGCGGGCGTCAACCTGGAGGACCTGCGCCTCGAACACGGTGTGGGCGCCCCGCTCGGCATCGCGGAACTGTCGGTGCTGCCGTCGGCCGTGGATCGGTTGATGACGCAGCTGGGAAACAGAGGCTGGAAGGTCCACGAATGAGCTTGGCTGAAGACGGTCTGCTGATCGTCGCGATCGACGGCCCGTCCGGGACGGGCAAGTCGAGCGTCTCCAAGGCGGTCGCCACGGCTCTGGGGATCGGTTACCTGGACACGGGGGCGATGTACCGGGCGCTGACCTGGTGGTGTGTGGATCGTGGCATCGACCTGCACGACCGGTCGGCGGTCGCGCGTGAGGCGCAGACGTTCCCGCTCGCGATGGGCACCGATCCTGCCGCGCCGACCGTGCAGGTGGGCGACCTCGATATCGCGGCCGCGATCCGTACGCCGTCCGTGTCGTCCGCCGTCTCCGACGTCGCCACCAACCTGGGCGTGCGCGAGCAGCTGATCCGGCGGCAGCGCGAGCTGATGGCGCGAGTGGCGGCTGAGACCGGCGGCGTGGTCGCCGAGGGGCGTGACATCACGACCGTCGTGGCGCCGGACGCCACGGTGCGGATCCTGATGACCGCGAGCGAGGAGGCCCGGATCGCGCGGCGCGCGGGCGAGCTGGCCTCGACCGCGGCAGCGACGAGGGCCCAGGTGGTCGATCGCGATCAGCGGGACTCGGCGGTGGCCTCGTTCATGACGGCCGCGGACGGCGTCGTGACCGTCGACACCTCGCACCTGGACTTCGACGGCTCGGTCAAGGCGGTGCTGGCCGTCGTGGATGAAGGACGGGGCCGTGACTGAGCTACGGGCAGCGCCCCTGGCGAACGCCGGCCGCCTCTTCGGCGCCGCGCTGGTGCGGGTCGTCTACAGCGCGAGCGCCGTGCATGCGGGGCGGATGCCCCGGACCGGTTCGGTGATCGTGGTCTCCAACCACACCGGCTTCCTGGACGGACCGGTCATCTTCTGCCTGTCGCCCCGGACCGTGCGGTTCCTGGTCAAGCACACCTACTTCACCTCCGCGTGGGGAGCGGTGCTGAGCCGCACCGGTCAGATCCCGATCCGGCAGAACACCGGTGACCGGGTGGCGCTGGCCGCCGCGAAGGATCTGCTCGGCCAGGGCGGCGCGCTCGGGGTCTTCCCCGAGGGCACCCGCGGCTCGGGGTCCGTGCGCGACGCGCAGCAGGGCGCGGCATGGCTGGCGCTGCAGTCGGGAGCACCCGTCATACCGGTGGCGACCCTCGGCACCTGGCGTGCGGGAGGCACGAAGGACTCCTGGCCGCTGCCGCGGGCCCGGGTGCGGGTGGTCTTCGGGGAGCCGTTCCATGTCGAGACAGATCCGGACGTCACCGGCCGCGAACGACTGCGGCTCGCCACCGCGCTGATCCGCGAGCGGCTCGCGACCCATGTGCTGGAGTCGCTGGCCGAGACGGGGATGACCCTGCCGGTGGGGGAGCGGGACGCCGCCTGATCACGTGTGCGCCGGGCATCCCTTTCCGGCTGAGACAATGGTG
This sequence comes from Allobranchiibius sp. GilTou38, assembly GCF_017565325.1. NCBI lineage: Bacteria > Bacillati > Actinomycetota > Actinomycetes > Micrococcales > Dermacoccaceae > Allobranchiibius > Allobranchiibius sp. GilTou38. Next base: position 161,569 of record NZ_JAGEKN010000006.1, read on the forward strand.
TCCATGACCGACGACGCACGTGCCCTGCCCGACAGCGACCTCCCCGACGACGACACGTCGGTGGAGCGTGCGCTGCGTGTCGGGTTGGACGATTTCGACCTCAGCGACGAGGACCGTGCGCTGCTCAGTGGAGCAGGGGCCGGACGCGACGGTGACGAGGCCGCTGAGGCGCGTCCGGTGGTCGCCGTCGTCGGGCGTCCCAACGTCGGCAAGTCCACGCTGGTCAACCGGATCCTGGGGCGCCGTGAGGCCGTCGTCGAGGACGTCCCCGGGGTGACCCGGGACCGGGTCGCGTACGACGCGGAGTGGACCGGTCGTGACTTCACCCTCGTCGACACCGGCGGCTGGGAGGTCGACGCCACCGGTATCCACCTGCGGGTCGCCGAGCAGGCCGAGGTGGCCGTGGAGCTCGCCGACGCGGTGCTCTTCGTGGTCGACGCGACCGTGGGCGCCACCGACACCGACGAGGCCGTGGTGAAGCTGCTGCGCAAGTCGGGCAAGCCGGTCGTCCTCATCGCCAACAAGGTCGACGACAACCGCACCGAGGCGGACGCGGCGATGCTGTGGTCGCTCGGGCTGGGTCAGCCCTACCCCGTCTCGGCGATGCACGGCCGCGGCACCGGTGACGCTCTGGATGCCGTCCTCGCGGTACTGCCGGACGAGAGCAACGTCAACGGCGCCTACCCGCGCGGCGGGCCTCGGCGCATCGCGCTCGTCGGCCGACCGAACGTGGGCAAGTCCTCGCTGCTCAACAAGCTCGCGGGGGAGGAGCGCGTCGTCGTCGATGACGTCGCGGGCACGACGCGCGATCCCGTCGACGAGATGATCGAACTCGGCGGCAAGGTATGGCGATTCGTAGACACCGCGGGCATCCGCCGGCGGGTGCACCAGACCCGCGGGGCCGACTTCTACTCCTCGCTGCGCACTCAGACGGCCATCGAGAAGGCCGAGGTGGCGGTCGTCCTGATCGACGCCGAGGAGTCCATCGCCGAGCAGGACATCCGCGTCGTGCAGCAGATCGTCGACGCCGGCCGCGCGTTGGTCGTCGCGTACAACAAGTGGGACCTGCTGGACGAGGAGCGCCGCTACTACCTGGAGCGCGAGATCGAGCGCGAGCTAGTGCAGATCACCTGGGCGCCGCGGGTCAACATCTCGGCGATGACCGGCCGGCACACCGACCGGCTGGTCCCCGCCCTGGAGACCGCTTTGGCGTCCTGGGACTACCGCGTGCCGACCGGCCGCCTCAACGCCTTCCTCGGCGAGGTGGCCTCGAGCCATCCGCACCCGGTCCGCAGCGGCAAGCAGCCGCGAATCCTCTTCGCGACGCAGGCATCCACGCGTCCGCCGCGGTTCGTGGTCTTCGCCAGCGGCTTCATCGAGGCCGGCTACCGACGCTTCCTCGAACGACGCCTGCGCGAGGAGTTCGGCTTCGAGGGCACCCCGATCGAGCTGTCGGTGCGGGTGCGGGAGAAGCGCAAGCGCTGAACCTGGCTCCCGCTGCGGTCGATTGGGCCGCAGCGAGGCCGGTGGGATATCGTTTCGCTCGCCCTCCGGGGCAACGGTTCGACAATTTCACAACGGGATGTGGCGCAGCTTGGTAGCGCACTTGACTGGGGGTCAAGGGGTCGCAGGTTCAAATCCTGTCATCCCGACAGATCGGCTCTGGCCTGCTCGCGCGGGCCAGAGCCGTTGTCACGTCATGTCGCGTGGGGAGTGGCGGGGCGGGTCGATGGAGAAATTGAGGCTCAGCCGGGGTCCGGCGGCCGGCTTCTGCCGGGGGACGCTGTGCCGGTAGTCCCGCTGCGTGCGTCCGCCCATCACGACCAGATCGCCACCGTGGGTGAGGATGGTCCTCGACTTCCCGCCGTCCTCCGGTCGGATGAGGAACCGGCGACTCGCGCCCAGGCTGAGGACCGGGATCACGGCTTCGGCCTGCTGATCGGCAGGCCGGTCGGCATGCCAGCCGGTGCCGTCGTTGTGGTCGCGGTACCAGTTCATCCACAAGCGCGTGAACGACCGCCCGTAGTGGACGGTCAGTGCCGCCGCGAGGTAGTGCAGCACCGGATGCGGTGCCTGGGCGATGACCGGGTACTCGGCCGTGAGGCGGGGCTCGGTGACCTCACGTGTGTACATCCACCGCGAGCGCTGCTCCCAGTCGGCTTCGGCCATCAGCATGTCCATCAGGGCCTGATCGCCCACGAGCCAGCCGTGCACGTGGTCGACCCAGGATGTGTCGTCGAGCTGGATGCGTTCGACAGTGGCGAAGGTGTGGTCGACGGCCACCCGAAGGCCGCCGGTGAGTTGCAGGTCGGTGGTCACGTCCACGTCGGCACCCGGGGGCGTCGGGAGATCGAACAGCGCGTCGTCGGCCACGTCATGCTCCTTCACCGGGGCGGTCCACCTGTCCTGATGATGGTCCCCACCACCGACAGGAGAGTTCGATGGATGCCCGCATGAGCTGCTACTCGACCAGGGCCTGGGTGCCCAGCACGATCGCGAGCTGGAGCAACTCGGCGTCCTGTGTGCCGGGCTCGGCCGTGTAGACCATCACCCGTAGGTCGTCGCCTGCGACGACGAGGGTGTCGCACGTGAGCGCGATGCGGCCGACGGCGGGGTGCTCGATGACCTTGTCGCGCGACTGTGCCGGGGGTGCGGGCGCGGGGGCGGCATCCCACAGCTCGACGAACCGGGGGCTGGCGGCACGCAGCCGACTGACGAGCCGTCGTACCCCGGCGTCGGCCGGGTATCGCGTCGCCGTCATCCGTAGATCGGCGACCAACCGCGCGACCTGTGCCTCGTGCTGCACGGCCGTCTGCACGGTGCGCGATGCGCTGCCCATGACGTTGCGCCACACCCCGTTGCGTTCGTCGCCGCGCAGGACGGAGGTCTCACCCATCAGGGCGTCGTACGCCGCATTGGCGACCAGCAGGTTCCATGCTGCGTCGTACACGACCAGCGGCACGCCCTCGAGCCGGTCCAGGAGGCGTTGCACGCTGGCGGTGATGCGGGTCGGAACGAGGCCCGGGCCCGGCGCGGAGAGCCCCGTGAGGTGGAAGAGCAGCTCCCGCTCGGCGTCGGCCAGCCGTAGGCTGCGGGCGAGCGCATCGACGACCTGCGGGGACGGCGAGGTGGCTCGACCCTGTTCCAGACGGGTGAGGTAGTCGACCGAGATGCCGGCGAGCCCGGCCAACTCCTCGCGACGCAGGCCCGCCGCCCGTCGGTGACCACCCCGTCGCAGGCCGACGTCCTCGGGACCGACCCGCTCGCGCCATCCTCGCACCGCACGGCCGAACTGCGACTGCTGCACGTTCCCCATGGTGACCCATCGGCGTACGGGTGTCCTGGCCCTGTCAGTCCTACGAAGACCGGACGACTGCCTGGCGCACTCGTCGCAGGCAAGCATGGGCGCATGACCACCACATTGATCACCGGGGCCAACAAGGGCCTCGGCCAGGAGACCGCTCGTCTGCTCGTCGAGGCGGGGCACACCGTCTGGCTGGGCTCGCGCGACGAGACCCGGGGAACCGCCGCGGCAGAGGAGGTGGGCGGCCGGTTCGTGCAGCTCGACGTCACCGACGACCAATCCGTCTCAGCCGCGATGGCGACCATCGCCGGTTCGGGGACCGGACTCGATGTGGTCGTCAACAATGCCGGTATCGCCAAGCGTGTGGCGGGTGCGAGCCAGGCGGAGGCACTCGACGGACCCAGCGTCCTGGAGGTCTTCGACACCAACGCCGTCGGTGTCGTCCGTGTCACCGAGGCCGCGCTCCCTCTGCTCGCGACGTCGACGAACCCCGTGATCGTGAACGTCTCCAGCGCGTTGGGTTCGTTCTGGGCAACGCACGAGCCGTCCCGGCCGGCCTCCCACTTCGTCTCCGTCGTCTACGGCGCGAGCAAGGCCGCGGTCTCGATGCTCACCGTGCAGTACGCCCGCGCGCACCCCGGCATCAAGGTCAACGCCGTGGAGCCCGGCATCACCGCCACCGAGCTCGGCGGGGGTGACCCGGGCAGCCACCCCGGACGACCTGCCGCCGAGAGCGCGCGCGTGGTGGCCGAACTGGCGAGCATGGGGTCCGACGGCCCGACCGGCACCTTCTACGAGGACGCGGGCGAACTCCGGTGGTGACGTGGCGGTCGTAGCGAGTCGCATGCTGCCATCTCGGTGGCGCGACCGTCACGCGCGGATTGGCGGCCACCGACGACGGCGCCACTCCACCCACGTCGCGCATCCCTGCGGTGGGGTCCGACGGGTTCAGTGCCGTCCAGCTCGCCCTGCGTCGGGGTCTCTAAGGCGTCGGCGTCGGCCCACCGGGTCAGCGCCTGTCGCGATATCCGCCAGGTCGTGTGGGGCGCGTCCGACTGCCGCCGATCGAGTCGCTTGAACTGCTCGTCCTGCGGCAGTGCGAGGTAGACCAGCTCGACGGTCGCGCCCCGGTCCGCCCCGGCGCGCCGCAGCGCGGAGCGCCCGTCTGAGACAGCGGTCATCCTGCACCCGCTGGGTCAATGCAGGTGTGGGCGGTAGATGAGCTCCTGGGTGCGGCCGTCGAACGTCGTGCTCTGCACCAGCTCGAGGTCGAAGTCGGCCGCGCCGCCGAAGATGGGATCGGTGCCGGTAACACCGGTGATGACAGGGAAGACCGACACGTGCACCAAGTCGACCAGGCCGGCTGCCATCAACGCCCTGTTGAGCGACAGGCTGCCGTGCGACCGCAGGGGGATGTCCGACCGCTTCTTGAGCTCGGTGATGGAGGCGACCGCATCCCCGGACAGGACGGTGGCGTCCGGCCAGTCGAAGGGTCCCTTCAGCGTGGAGGACACGACGGTCGTGGGCAGATCGCGCATCCGGGCGACCCATGGATCGAGGATCCCCGACTCCTCGGTCGGTGCGCTGAGCATCTGCATGAACTGCTGGAAAGTATTGGCTCCGAACACCATTCGCTGATTCTCGCCGTACAGGGCGAGGCGACGGTCCAAGAACTCAGGGCCCTGCTTGCCCCAGTAACCTCCCCAGTCGCCGGGCGGGCCGTAGGAGCCGTAGCCGTCCAGGCTCATGTAGATGTCGAAGGTGTAGGTCGCGGTCATGAGCTGCTCCCTCGTACTGGGTCGACGGGTGCGAGTCGGTGCCGCTTCGGAACTTAGCGCCGGGGAGGCCCGTCCGGTACCCAGATCGCGGCATCGTGGGCGAACACCACCCGGCGCGGGTCGAAAGCGAGCAGGGTGTCGACCCAGTCGGGCGCGACGGGCAGGGGCGGCGCATGACCGAGGTCGGCGCCGCTTCGGGCCAACGCGTCCTCGCTCCACAACGACGCCGTCTCGTGCGACTGGCCGGCCAGCACGATCGAGCCGTCGTCGCACTCGACGATCACGGACTGATGGCCGGCGACGTGAGCCGGCGTCGGGACGACGTGCACGCCGGGCAGGATCTCGGCGCGCCCGTCGAGCACCTCGTACCGCACGCCGGGATGGTCGATGAGTTCGCCGACCGTGTAGCCGCCGCCGCGCGCCGTGTCCAGCTCGGTGCGTTGGGTGAAGACGGGGAGACCGGCCAGCCCCGGGTTGCCGCCGCAGTGGTCGAAGTGCAGGTGGCAGTTCACGACGAACTGCACCTCGTCGACGTCGACCCCGGCATCACGCATCGCCTGGGGGAGCGGCACCCGCTGCGGGCGGTACCACGCCTCAGTCTCCTCGTCGGCGGCACCGATCCCCGTGTCGAGCAGGAGCAGCCCGTCGGTGTGCGGCACCGCGTACCCGTAGACGGCTTCGATCTTCGGCGACCCGGTCCCCGTCTCTTCGGGCGGCCGCACGAAGCTGCCGAGGAAGACCCGTCGTACGTCGTCGATCCTCATCGCCCGATGTCGCCCACCCACCGCTGCGCGTAGGACAGGTAGGTGCGGCCGATCCGCGCGGATGCCTCGGCGTCGTCGACGCTGCCGCGGGTCCAGTCGCGGATGGTGTCCTCCCAGATGCTGCGCCCGATGGCGAACCCCACGAACGCATCGACCTGCGCCGCGACGTCCAGCCAGTGCTCGAGCCGCTCGGGCGGCGCATCCCGGCCGAGCACGATGAGGTCGGCATCGTGACCTCCGGCGCGAGCCTGCGCGGCCACCGCACGGGCCGCGTCGACGGTCTCCAGGCCCTCGACCTTCCACAGCGTCGGCGCGACACCTGCCTGCTGGTTGTCGGCGATGACCCGCGTCACGAGTTCGGGTCGGATGTCACGGTCGTAGCGGTCCGCATCACCGTCGACCGATGCCTTCTGCTCGTCCGTGGCGGGCACGAGCAGCTCGTAGAGGAACGCCACGCGCGCGTCCGCGAGCGCTCCACTGACCTCGGCCAGCGCGTCGAGCTGGCGTGAACGGTCGGAGGCGTCGAACGACGGGTTGTCCCGCACGAGCACCTTGGCGTACGCCGGGCCGACCTCGCGGACGTGGTCCAGCCACTTGTCGCCGTACTCGAGCGTGAACCAGTCGTGCCCGCTCGCCTCGATCGGGATCGCCAGGACCACGCCGTCGGCCGGTGCGGCACCGACCACCGCCGCGCCGTACTGCTCGTCGACGAGCACCCCGACTCGCCCGGCCGTCACCTGCGAACGCACATCGCGCAGCCCGGCGTAGATGATCTGCTTCGCCCGCCGCATCCCCTGCGCCTGCTCGTCGGTCGGCGATTCGTGCTCGACGCCGAAGAGACTGGACCCGAACGAGCCGCGATGGTCCATGGCCAGGATGAGGAGCGGGTCGTCATGGGTCGGAGGCGGGGTTACGGGGACGGTCACGGTGCACTCCCTTGTCGGTGGACGGGGTATGACCATCCTGCTCCCCGCATCGGTCTCCTAGTCCCGAATCGGGGTGGAGGTGCGCCGGGCATCGACCAGATACGACGCGAGCGGCGCGATGACGAACGCGATCGCCAGCAGCGTGATCGCCAGGACGTTGGGATGACCGCCCGACGACGTGAGGAGACCCTTGAAGTCGAACGAGACCAGCAGGAAGAGGGAGAAGACGATCGCCACGACCGGCAGCACCGTGCCGAGCAGTCGGCCGGTGTGAATCGAGGCCCACCGCTGCCTCCGGCTGCGCGCGAACCGGACGACGACGACGGGCACGACGAGGAACTGCACGAAGCGGGCGATGACGGCGAGCCCGGTCAGGTTGGTGGTGTCGTAGCCCAGCGACAGCGGGAAGGCGATCGCTAGGACCGCGGTGATGCCGAAGGCGAGGAGCGGCACGCCGTACCCGTTCTTGCGGGCGACCGCCGCCGGCAGCAGGCCGTCCTCGGCGAGCGCCGTGAAGAGCCGCGGCGAACTGAACGACGAGGCGATGTTGATCCCGACCAACGACACCAGCGCGCCGACCACCACGAGGGTGTGCACGGTGTCGTTGGAGATCGCCGCCGCCAGTTTGACGGTGTCGGAGGAGTTCGCGATCTTGTCCGGCGCCAGGAGCATCCCCGAGGTCATCGCGAGCAGATAGGCCACCGCGACGATCACCATGGCCGTCGGTACGGCGCGGGGCAGCGTCCGATCCGGCTGTTCCATCTCCTCGGCGGCGTTCGCGATCGACTCGAAACCGGTGAAGGCGTACAGCGCGGCGATGACCGCGAGCACGACGCTGGCGAACTCACCGGTGCCCACGTCGACGAAGCCGAAGACGGAGTAGGTGCTCGGTCCGCCGTACACCTTGCTGCTGCCCGCCAGGTGGTAGTTGTTGCGGCCCGTCGCGAGCACCGTGACGACGGCGGCGACGATGAAGACGACGAGGGCCAGGACCTTGCCGACGGTCGAGATGCCATTGGCCCACGCGATGACCCGGTTGCCGAAGTAGTTGATGGCCAGCAGCAGCAGGATGAAGAGCACGAAGGTGAGCGTCTTCACACTGAGGAAGCCGGTCACCTTCGACCATCCCTTGTCCGGGAAGACCACCTGCAGGAAGGTCGTCACCGCGAACGACGCGAGCGTCCCCCACGCGATGGCCGCGGTGAACGCGTGGGTGACGCCGACGTAGATGGCGGACCGGCGACCGATGCCGACCATCGTGTACGCATACGCCGCGCCGTTGGTGCGGACGTAGCGCGCCGCCGTCGCGAACACGAGGGCCAGCACGAGCGCGAACACCGCTGCGATCACATACGCCAGAGGCGCCAGGGTGCCCGCGTCGGCGATCACGGCTCCGGGGGTCAGGAAGATCCCGGCGCCGATCACGGCGTTCACTCCGAGGAGTACGACGCTCCAATAGCCGAGCGGTCGGCGGAGAAAGTCGGCTCGTTGCTCGCTCAATGCCCGCACATCCCTTATCGATTCGGAAAGCAATACTTATATCCGAACCGATGGCGGGCATTAGGAGGTGCCCGCGTACCGAGATGACGGGCTCGGCTGCCGCCGAGCATCGCTCTGGCGTCGGCCCGGACCACCCCGGCCTTGCCCGCTCAGTGCTGTGGCGCGACGGCGCGGTCAGGCAACCAGCTTGTGCAACGCGAAGCGCGCGATCGGCAGGTAGGCGGCGAGCACCGGCCAGGCACTGCGCGCCTCGAGCCAGGTGCTGCAACCGGTCGGCGCCGCGTCGACGCCGTGCGCCAGATGCATCCGGATGGGCCCGACGCGCGCGGTCCACACCCACCGCATGCCCACTTCGTCGAAGGAGTCCACGACGAACGCGACGCGCACTCCCAGCGGACCGAGGACCGTCCCCCTCGCCCCCGTGCTCAGCCGTTCGACGTCCGTCTCGACGCCGCGGATCTGCGGCGACCAGGTCGACCAGAGTTCGGGTCGGGCATACCGCTCCCAGGCCTGCGCCGCCGTCGCCGGTCCGGTCGCACTCAGACGGGCCGTGCCCATCGCGGGGTTTCGCATGGCCTCACCATCGCACCCGGCTGCGACACCGGTCTCGGCGCGCGTCGTAAACGCCCGCTGGGTGCCCTCCCGACCGCCGGACCAGGTAACCGAGCACTGTAAGGGCCCGCTCGGTGCCCTCCCGACCAGCGGATCAGGTATCCGAACGCTGTAAGGGCCCGCTCGGTGCCCTCCCGGCCGGCGGGTCAGGAGATGCCGGCTGCCCGTTCCAGGTTGCCCAGTTCGTCGTCCAGGTGGCGCAGCAGCCATTGCAGGTGTGGCACGGTGCGGCGGCATCCGGTCAGCCCGAACTCCATGCTGCCCGCGTAGCTGGCGCAGGTGATGTTGAGCGCCATGCCCTGCATCGGGATGGACAACGGGTAGCTGCCGACCAGCTTCGCGCCGCCCAGGTAGTGGGTCTCCCTGGCACCCGGGACGTTGCTGATGATGAGGTTGAACGGCGGGCGCACCACGCCCTGCAGCCCGAACCAGGGCAGCAGCATCGCCGGCGTCATTCCGACCGCGCTCATCGCGACGATCTGGTTGGCGGTCATCTGGGACAGCGCCTGCTTGCCGTCCTGCATGCCGGCGTGGATCTGCGCCAGACGCTGCGCCGGCTCGGCGACGTCGGTCGCCAGTCGGGCCATCATGGTCCCGATGGCGTTGCCGCCCTCGGAGGAGGCCGACTGGGAGTCCTTGGCGTTCAGGCCGACCGGCACCATCGCCACGAGCGACGTGTCCGGGAGTTCCCCCAGGTCCTCCAGGTAGCCGCGCACGGCGCCGCCGCACATGGCGAGCACCACATCGTTCACCGTCGTTCCCGATGCCTTGGAGATCGCCACCAACCGCTCCAACGGCCAGCTCTGCGCGGCGAACCGGCGCGACCCGGTGATGGTGGTGTTGAAGATCGTCTTGGGTGCCCGCATCGACACCGGGGACGTCTCGTCGCGTGCGCCGCGGGTGAGGGTCCTCGCCAGCGCACCGGGCATCCCGGCAGCGTCACCCGCCAGTCCCCGTACGGTGCGCAGCAGCTGCGTGGCGACATCGCCGCTCTCCTCCTGCTTCGCGGGGCGTTCGCGACGCGGACGGGCGGCCCACATGGGCACGATCTCGGGGTCGTTCGGATCGGTGCTGAGGGTGTTCATGAGCAGTCTGCTCGCGGCGATGCCGTCGACGAGCGAGTGGTGCAGCTTGACGTAGATCGCGAAGCGGCCGTCCCGCAACCCCTCGATGACGTGGGCCTCCCAGAGCGGACGGTCGCGCGCCAGCGGAGTCCCGTGCAGTCGCGAGCACAGTTCGAGCAGCTCGCGCACCCGCCCGGGCTTGGGCAGAGCGCTGTGTCGCACGTGGTGCTCGACGTCGAACTGCGCGTCCGGCTCCCACATCCACTGACCCGCCGTGCGCCACGAGCGGGTCGGCCGCTTCAGGAAGAGCGGGTTGATGTCCTCGACGGCGATCAACTGCTCATAGACCCGGCGGGCGTAGTCGCGTGGCGCCCCCGGCGGCTTCTCGAACAGCTGCAGGCTTCCGACGTGCATCGGCATCGCGCGGCTCTCCGACAGGAGGAACGCCAACGACGTGGGATCGATGAGACTGGGCGTCATCGGCGACCTTTCTAGGAGTGTGACGCAGATCATTGCGCACGCGATGTCGGCGGGCACCGGCAGGATGGGTGCATGACCTCTTCGATCCTGTGGTTCCGCCGCGACCTGCGACTGCACGACCACCCGGCACTCAACGCCGCCGTCGAGCAGGCTGGTGCGTCGGGGGTGGTTCCCCTGTTCGTGATCGAGCCCGCGCTGTGGGACGGAGCCGGCGATTCCCGTCGCCGATGGCTCGCCGCGACGTTGCGATCCCTGGACGCCGAGTGCAACGGCCGGCTGACCGTACGCCGCGGCGACCCGGCGAAGGTGGTGGCGCAGGTCGCCCGCGAGCAGCACGCCGACACCGTGCACGTCTCCCGTGAGACCACCCCGTACGGGCGGCGGCGCGACGAACGTGTCACTGCCGCCCTCGGCGACGACATCTCCCTCGCCGAGACCGGCACGCCGTACGCCGTCGGGCCCGGCGTCATCACCAACGGCAGCGGCTCGCCGTACAAGGTCTTCACCGCCTTCTCGCGTGCCTGGCAGGACCACGGCTGGCCGGCTCCGGCGGAACGCCCGTCCCGGATCCACTGGGTCGACGGCGGCTCCAGCGATGACGCGCACGAACTGATCGCCGACGCCGCCGAGGGACATCTCGACTTCGCGGTGGGGGAGGACGCGGCGCACCAGCGGTGGGAGGACTTCCTCGACGGCCCGGTCGACCACTACGGCACCGACCGCGACCGCCCCGCCAAGGACGGCACCTCGCGCCTGTCGCCCTACCTCAAGCTGGGCGTGCTGCACCCGCGCACGCTGCTCGCCGACCTGGCCCGCAAACGCTCCGACGGTGCGCAGACCTACCGCACCGAGATCGCCTGGCGCGAGTTCTACGCCGACGTGCTCTGGCACCAGCCGCGCTCCTCCTGGCACGACCTGCGCGACCAGCTGTCCGGGATGAAGTACGACGAGCCCAAGGACGCGATCGAGGCCTGGAAGGCGGGGAAGACCGGCTATCCGATCGTCGACGCGGGGATGCGCCAGCTGCTGCAGACCGGGTGGATGCACAACCGGTTGCGGATGATCACGGCCAGCTTCCTCACCAAGGACCTGCACGTGTGGTGGCCGGTGGGCGCGCGGCACTTCCTGGACCACCTGGTCGACGGCGACGTGGCGTCCAACAACCACGGCTGGCAGTGGGTGGCGGGCACCGGCACCGACGCCTCGCCGTACTTCCGGGTCTTCAACCCGGTCACCCAGGGGCAGAAGTTCGACCCGGACGGCGCCTACGTGCGCCGCTGGGTGCCGGAGTTGCGCCACGTGCAGGGCAAGGCGACCCACGAACCGTGGACCGTCGACGACGGGTACGCCGATGGCTACCCCGAGCGCATCGTCGACCACGCCGACGAGCGCAAGGAGGCCCTGCGCCGCTACGAGTCCGCGCGCTGACCGCGATCGATCGCCGCCCGGTGCCACACGTCGGGCGGACCAGGTCGGGTCGGGCAGGATGACCCCCATGAATCGCAGAATCGTGGTCGTCGGCATGGGATATGTCGGCCTGTCCAACGCTGTGCTCCTCGCGCAGCACAACGACGTCCTGGGCGTCGACCTGGACGTGTCCAAGATCGAGCGCCTGCAGGCCGGTGTCAGCCCGATCAGCGACCCCGAGCTGGAGGACTTCCTGGCGCACGCCGACCTGCGGCTCACCTTCGCCACCGATCCGACAGCGGCGTACGCCGACGCCGATTTCGTGGTCGTGGCGACCCCCACCGACTACGACCCGCAGACCAACTACTTCAACACCTCCAGCGTGGAGGGCGTCATCCGCGACGTGCTCGACGCCAGGAGCAACGCGACGATCGTCATCAAGTCGACGATCCCGGTGGGCTGCGTGCACGCGCTGCGTGAGCAGTTCGGCACGGAGGCGATCCTGCACTCCCCGGAGTTCCTGCGGGAGGGTCGCGCTCTCTACGACAACCTGCATCCGTCGCGGATCATCGTGGGCGCCCAGACGCGGGAGGCCAAGGAGTTCGGCGAGCTGCTTCTGGAGGGCGCGGACGCCGGCGGGTCCGGCGGCGAGATCGCGGTGCTGCTGACCTCCAGCAAGGAGGCCGAGTCGATCAAGCTCTTCTCCAACACCTTCCTGGCGATGCGGGTCGCCTACTTCAACGAGTTGGACACCTTCGCGATCACCCACGGCGTCGACAGCCGCCAGATCATCGAGGGCGTCAGCCTCGACCCGCGCATCGGCAGCCACTACAACAATCCGTCCTTCGGATACGGCGGCTACTGCCTGCCCAAGGACACCAAGCAGTTGCTCGCCAACTACCGGGACGTCCCCCAGAAGCTGGTGGAGGCCATCGTCGGGGCCAACACGACCCGCAAGGACTTCATCGCCACCGACATCCTGCGCCGTAACCCCTCCGTGGTCGGCATCCACCGGCTCATCATGAAGGCCGGTTCGGACAACTTCCGGGCCAGCAGCGTGCAGGGGATCATGAAGCGCATCAAGGCCACGGGCGTCGAGGTGATCGTCTACGAGCCGGAGCTGGAGGGCCACACCTTCTTCGGCTCCCGCATCGTGCGTGATCTGCAGGAGTTCATCGACACCGCAGACGTCGTCGTGGCCAACCGGCGCACCCCCGAACTGCAGTCGGCGGGGGCGAAGGTCTATACGCGCGACCTGTTCGGCGAGGACTGAGCAAGCTCCTCCTGCGCCGATACTTGGCGGCGTACCGTGAGGTGGTGGCACGAGAACTGAAGGTGCAGGACAGCGACGATCACCTCGAGGTGAGCCCCCCGCTGCATTCCGCGGCCGGCGTCCCCGCGGTCACCCGCGCGATGCGGATGGCGATGAAACAGATGGGTCCGACGCGCTCCGGCCGCACGCTGCTTCGCCTCAACCAGCCGGGCGGCTTCGACTGTCCCGGGTGCGCCTGGCCCGATCCCGGGCACACGCACGCCGCGGAGTTCTGCGAGAACGGCGTCAAGGCCGTCGCCGAGGAGGCCACCACCCGCCGGGTCACGCCGGAGTTCTTCGCGAAGCACAGCATCGAGGAGCTGCGCGGCCGCACGGACTACTGGCTGGGCCAGCAGGGGCGTCTCACCACCCCGATGCACAAGGCGCCCGGCGACAGCCACTATCGGCCGGTCAGTTGGGATGCCGCGCTCGACATCGTGGCGGGCCACCTGCGGGGGCTCTCGGACCCGGACGAGGCGGTCTTCTACACCTCCGGCCGCACGAGCAACGAGGCGGCGTTCTGCTACCAGCTGTTCGCGCGGGCGTACGGCACGAACAACATGCCCGACTGCTCCAACATGTGCCACGAGTCGAGCGGCACGGCCCTCACCGAGTCGATCGGGATCGGCAAGGGCACCGTGACCCTCACCGACGTGGAGAACGCCGAGCTGCTCGTCGTGGCCGGGCAGAACCCCGGCACCAATCACCCGAGGATGCTCTCGGCCCTGGAGGCGGCGAAGAAGCGCGGTGCGCGCATCGTGGCGATCAACCCACTGCCGGAGGCGGGCCTGATCAAGTTCCGCAACCCGCAGACCCCCCGAGGCGTGATCGGACCCGGCACCCCGTTGGCCGACCTCTACCTGCAGGTGCGCCTCGGCGGTGATCAGGCGCTCTTCCAGGCGCTCGGACACCTTCTGCTGCAGCGCCCGGACGTGCTCGACAAGGACTTCATCGCGCAGCACACCAGCGGATTCGAGGAGTACGCCGCGTCGCTGGCGACACTCGACTGGGACGCCACCGCGCGCGCCACCGGCTTGCAGCGCGGTGAGATCGAAGCGCTGGCAGACGAATTCGCCCGCTCCCGCGCCACGACGATCTGCTGGGCGATGGGGCTGACCCAGCACCGGCACGCCGTCGCGACGATCCAGGACGTCGTCGACGTCCTCCTGCTGCAGGGCAACATCGGCAAACCCGGCGCCGGTGTGTGCCCGGTCCGCGGGCACTCCAACGTGCAGGGCGACCGCACCATGGGCGTCTGGGAGAAGCCTGGCGAGAGCTTCCTGCAGGCCCTCGACGACGAGTTCGCGATCACCGCACCACGCGAGCACGGGTACGACGTCGTCGACGCGGTCCGTGCGTTCCGCGACGGGCACGCGAAGGTCTTCATGGCTGTCGGCGGCAACTTCGTGCGGGCCACCTCCGACACCGACGTGACCGCCGCCTCACTGGAGAAGGCCACGCTCACGGTGCACGTCTCCACCAAGCTCAACGGCTCGCACGCGGTCACCGGGGACGAGGCGCTGATCCTGCCGACCATCGGACGTACCGAGGAGGATCTGCAGGTCTCCGGCGCGCAGCGGGTGAGTGTCGAGGACTCCATGAGCATGGTGCACGCCTCGCAGGGTCGGTTGCGACCGGCCGACCCGACGCTGCTCAGCGAGGTCGCGATCATCTGCGAGCTGGCTCGAAAGACACTGCCCGGCAGCACGATCGACTGGCCGGCCATGCGCGGGGACTACCGGGTGATCCGCTCGCACATCGCGGCGGTCGTGCCCGGATTCGAGCATTTTGAGACCCGGCTGGAGCACCCAGGTGGCTTCCTGCTGCCGAGTCCGCCGCGTGACGAACGCCGCTTCGAGACGCAGTCGGGGAAGGCCACCTTCACCACGCACGAGATGTGGGCGCCGGACTGCCCGCCCGGCCACCTGCTGCTGCAGACGGTGCGCAGCCACGATCAGTACAACACCACCATCTACGGCATGGACGACCACTACCGCGGCATCAAGGACGGTCGCCGGGTGGTCTTCGTCAACCCCGACGACCTGGCCGAGTTGGGCCTGCACGACGAGCAGATCGTCGACATCGTCTCGGTGTGGCGCGGCATAGCCGGCGCCGACAAGGTGGAGGAACGCCGCGCCGACCGCTTCCGGATCGTCTCCTATCCGACGGCCCGCAGCTGCGCCGCCGCGTACTTCCCCGAGACCAACGTGCTGGTGCCGCTGGACTCCACGGCCGAACGCAGCAACACGCCGACGTCCAAGACCGTGGTCGTGCGGCTGGAGCCGTCGACCTGATGGGCCGGATCACTACGCGTCACAAGGCTGTTCGGTTCGACCTGGCGGGGGAGTCCCGCGCGAGGATCGACACGGTCGCCGTCGAAGAGCCCCTGGAGATCCGGGTCGGCGGTGAGCAGCTGACCGTCACGATGCGCACGCCCGGCCACGACATGGAGCTCATCCACGGCTTCCTGCTGGCGGAGGGCGTCATCCGGCATCGGGACGACATCGTGCTGGCGAGGTACTGCAGCGACACGGAGACCCTGAACGTCGTCGACGTCACGCTGCGCGACGCCACCGCCTCGGTGCCCGTGAGCGCACAACGCAACCTGGTCATGCACGGTGGGTGCGGGTTGTGCGGCAAGACCACGATCGATGCCGTGCTGGCCGCGAGGCCGACCGCGGCGGACGGCACGACCGAGGACGCGGGACCGGCCTGGACCCCGCAGATCCTGGCGCGCTGCGCCGCTGCGCTGCGCGACGGCCAGGCGGTCTTCGAACGCACTGGCGGAGTGCACGCTGCCGGCCTGTTCGACGGGTCCGCGCACCCGCTGGTCGTACGGGAGGACATCGGCCGCCACAACGCGGTGGACAAGGCGATCGGCTGGTCGGTCATGCACGGGGAGCCTGCCGTGGGCGGTTCTGACCGCGCCGACCTTTCCGGACTCGCCCTGATCGTGACCTCGCGGGCGTCGTTCGAGATCGTCCAGAAAGCGGCGATGGCCGGCATCCGGCTCATGGCCTGCGTCTCGGCGCCGTCCAGCCTGGCGATCGAGGCGGCGCAGGAGCTGGGGCTGACGTTGATCGGGTTCCTGCGCGAGGACCGGATGACGGCGTTCACTCACCCGCACCGGCTGCAGCACGAGACGTCACCGCAGCAGGCTCAGGCACGCGTCGCCGGGGAGCGGATGGTCACCAACTAGGCTGCGCGCTGTGCAGGACAAGGGTGCGGCAGGTCACGCGGAGCAGACGCCGCAGCCCGTCAGCCACCGCATCGTGACGGCGCCCAACATGCTGTCGACCGCCCGTCTGGTCGGCGTGCCCATCTTCCTGGTGCTCATCCTGCAGCGGCACGACCTCTGGGCGCTGCTGGTGCTGGTGCTCTCCGGTGTCACCGACTACCTCGACGGCAAGATCGCCCGCGCGTACGGGTTGGTCTCCCGCCTGGGTCAGCTGCTCGACCCCACGGCGGACCGGCTCTACATCCTGTCCACCCTGCTCGGCCTGGCCTGGCGGCACATCATCCCCTGGTGGCTGGTGGCGCTGCTCCTCCTGCGCGAGGTCTTCGTGCTCGCCCTGGGGCCCGTCCTGCAGATCCACCACCTGCCGATCCCGCCGGTGCACTTCATCGGCAAGGCGGCGACGTTCAACCTCATCTACGCGTTCCCGCTGGTGCTGCTCGGGCAGCAGCACGGGGTGGTCGGCGCCGTCGCGCTGCCCATCGGGTGGGCGTTCGTGTGGTGGGGAACCGGCCTGTACTGGGTCGCGGGCGTGATGTACGCCGAGCACGTGCGTCAGATGGTGCGCGACCGGCCGGGCCGGACCCGTGCGCCGGTGGATGCGCGATGAGCGGTGCCACCGACCGGGCGCAGGCACCGCCTCGCGACCCGGCCGCTTCGATGTCGCTCATCACCGAGTTGATGAAGAACCCGCTGGACCCGGCGTACCGCCAGGAGGCCGACCGCCGCGCGGCTGCGGGGGGCTCTCGCGGCGCTGCCTCAAGCGGGCACCGTTCGCCGATCCTCATCGCCGTGGTGATCCTGCTCGGATTCGCCCTGGCCACCGCGGTGTCCGCGCTGCGGGTGCCCCGCACTCACCAGGACCGGCAACGCGCCTCGCTGATCTCTCGCATCCACCAGGAGCAGGGCGACATCGCCGCAAGTTCCCGGCAGATCACCGGTTTGCGGGGTGAGATCTCGACCCTGCAGAACAAGGCGCTCGCCCGGAACAACGGAGCGAGCACGGCTGCACAGCTGAACGCGCTCGGCGCGAGCACCGGCCTGGTCGCCGTACACGGCCCGGGAGTCGTCCTCAGCGTCGACAACGCACCGAGCGGCAATGCGGGCGCGGGCGTCGATCCGCGCCACCAGCAGGGCAGTGACACCACGTCGGCCGAGGGCCAGGTGGCGTCGGCGGACCTGCAGCTGGTCGTCGACGGCATGTGGCAGGGTGGCGCCGAAGCCATCGCGATCAACGGTCAGCGCCTCACCGCCCAGAGCGCCATTCGATCCGCCGGGGAGGCGATTCTCGTCAACTTCCAGCCCCTGCAGCCGCCGTACGTCGTCTCGGCGATCGGACCGCCGTCGTTGCGCACCGCCTTCGACGACTCCGAGGGTGGGATCTACCTGCACGGTCTGGCGACCGGGTACGGCATCCGCACCAGCCTGCGATCGGACAGCTCGCTCAAGCTGCCCGCCGCCGTCGTGGCCGACCTGCGCTACGCGAAGGCGGCGCAGTGATCCCGGCACTCGGGCTCCTGGGCGGTCTGCTCCTCGGCCTCTTCCTGCACCCGGACGTGCCGCTGTGGCTGCAGCCGTATCTCCCGGTGGCGGTCATCGCGGCGCTGGACGCCGTCTTCGGTGCGGTGCGCGCCATGCTGGACGGCATCTTCAGCGACAAGGTCTTCGTGGTGTCGTTCCTGTCGAACGTCGTGGTGGCGGCCCTGATCGTCTTCATGGGTGACCAGCTCGGCGTCGGGTCCCAGCTGTCGACCGCCGTCGTGGTCGTGCTGGGTCTGCGGATCTTCTCCAACGTCGCCGCCATCCGCCGGCACCTCTTCCACGCATGAGCGAGCCGGCGCGCGAGTCCGGCTGGCGCACGCTGGCCAGGATGGGCCGCCCGCGCGCGACGAAGGCCAACGCCCTGGCCGCCGTGCTCGCCGCCGCCCTCGGCTTCGCGATGGTGACCCAGGTGCACCAGAACCGCTCCTCGGGCCTGGACAACCTGTCTCAGGACGACCTGGTCGCTCTCCTCGACGGCGAGGCGCAGCAGGCCGTGCGCCTCGGCCACGAGAGCGACACCCTCACCTACACCCGGGATCAGCTGCGCGGCAGCACCGGGGACCAGGCCGCCCTGAAGGCGGCGCAGCAGCGGTTGACCCAGCTCGGCATCCTGGCCGGCACCCTGCCCGCCACGGGGCCGGGCATCCGGATCACCGTCGCGGACCCCAAGGCCGGGGTGCAGTCGGCCAACCTCCTGGACGCGGTCGAGGAGCTGCGGGACGCCGGCGCCGAGGCCATCCAGGTCAACTCGGTGCGCGTCGTGGCCAGCTCCTACTTCTCCACCGGCAGCGACAACCGGCTGCAGGTCGACGGGACCTCCATCAGCGCGCCGTACGTGCTGCTCGCCATCGGCGACCCGCACACCATGTCCACGGCGATGGCCATCCCCGGCGGCGTCGTGAGCACCCTGCGCCAGCTGGGTGCCACCGCCTCGGTGACCAGTTCCAGCACAGTCTCGGTGAGCGCGTTGCGGGCCGGAAGCGGCGATCAGTACGCTCACCCCGACACCACCACGTCGACCGGCTGACCGGCCGCGCCGACGCACCGCACGCCTTAACCCGAGGAGCCCCATGTCCCAGCTGGAGTACCCCGCCGACCTGCGCTACACCGAGGATCACGAGTGGGTGCGAGAGCAGGACGACGTGGTGCGGATCGGCATCACGGCCTTCGCGCAGGACGCGCTCGGCGATGTGGTGTACGTCAGCCTGCCGGCGGTCGGCGACCAGCTCACCTCGGGTGACTCGTGCGGCGAGGTCGAGTCGACCAAGTCCGTCAGCGACCTCTACGCCCCGCTGGACGGCGAAGTCACCGCGGTCAACGAAAGCCTGGACAGCACACCGGAGTTGATCAACTCCGACCCGTACGGCGAGGGTTGGATGTTCGAGTTGCGCGTCGCCGACGCATCGGCGGTCGCCGCCCTGAAGGACGCCGACGCGTACACCGCGTCGCTGGGCTGAACCGAGCACTCCCACCGCGCCTGCATCGGCACGGCCCACCTCACCGACCCCGTTACAACGATCACATAGGGTGACGCAATGACCGAGCAGCCGGCGTCCGGTGACACCACCGCACGCATCCCCGCAGCAGGAGTCCAGCCGGCGGACGCCGTACCCCCGAGCGAGATCGGCCTCTCCAGCGCCGACCAGGCGACCGTGGACGCGCTGCGTCCCGGGACGGCGCTGCTCATCTCCCAGCGTGGGCCGGGCTCGGGCGCCCGATTCCTGCTCGACGCCGACGAGGTCAGCTCGGGGCGTCACCCCGACAGTGACATCTTCCTGGACGACGTCACCGTCTCGCGCCGGCACGCCATCTTCCGGCGCACCGGCCAGGGTTACACCGTGCAGGACGTCGGCTCGCTCAACGGCACCTACGTCAACGGCGAGATCACCGACTCGGCACCGCTGAAGACCGGCACCGAGGTCCAGATCGGCAAGTTCCGCCTGGTCTACTACGGTGCCGCCGGCTCCTGAGGGCGGCAGCCACACGGTCGGTGCGGTCCTCGCGCTGCTGCGCGAGGACTTCCCCGACCTGACGATCTCCAAGGTCCGCTTCTTGGATGCTGAAGGTCTCGTCAGTCCGGGCCGTTCACCGTCGGGCTACCGCAGGTACAGCAATGCCGACCTGGACCGTCTGCGATTCGTCCTCACCGCGCAGCGCGACCGCTTCTGGCCGCTGAAGGTCATCCGGGAGGCGCTTGACGCCTACGACCGCGGCCTGCAGCCACCGCAGGGCCTGGACGCGCGGCCCGTCCCGCCGCCACCGGCCGGCGACCCCGCGCTCAGCACGCCGCCGTCACCGCCGGAGGAGGAACGCGCCGAGCCGCCGTTGCGACTGACCCTCGCGGAGGTGGCGCGCGGATCGGGGTTGAACGAGGCGCAGGTGCGCGACCTGGCGGGCTTCGGTCTGATCACCCCGGACGCCGGATACTTCGACCGGCAGGCCCTGGTCGTCGCCCGCAGCGCTGCCGCACTGATGGCACGCGGACTCGGCGCCCGGCACCTGCGTACCTTCCGGCTGGCCGCGGAACGAGAGGCCGCGATGGTCGCGCAACTGCGCGGCCGCGGCGCTCGAGGCACCGAGAGCGAGCAGGTCGTGGGCGAGTGCCTGGCACTGCATCTCGCGTTGCTGCGCGCGCAGGTAGCGTTGCACCCATGAGACGGGTCGATGTCATGGGTGTGCGAGTCGAGATGCCGACCAACAAGCCGATCGTCCTGTTGCGCGAGAGGGACGGCGAGCTCTACGTGCCGATCTGGATCGGCGCGCCGGAGGCGACCGCGATCGCGTACGCGCAGCAAGGGGTGGCGTCGCCGCGTCCGCTGACACACGATCTGCTGGTCAACGTCCTGTCCGACCTCGGTCACACCCTGGAGCACGTCGTGGTGACCCGGATGGAGGACAGCATCTTCTACGCCGAGCTGGTCGTCGACGGTGACACCACCATCAGCGCCCGCTCCTCCGACGCGATCGCCATCGCCTTGCGTGCCGGGGTGTCGATCTACGTTGCGGACGAGATCTTCGACGAGGTCGGCGTGTCCGTGCCGGTCGAAGAGGACGACGAGGTCGAGAAATTCCGCGAGTTCCTCGACAACGTGTCGGCCGAGGATTTCGAGACCTCCGAGGGCGAAGGACCTGGTGAAGCCCCCGAAGACGGGCCCGAGGACCGACCCTCATCCTCGACTTGAGGGTTACTGTTGCGCCAGATGCCGCGACACGCCGAAATTAGACCCCGCCGGTCGTTGACCCTGCCTGCAGCGCGCCTTACGTTGCGAGCACGGTTTCAGTGGTTCGCGGGCCCTCCGCAACGCCTCTCCGGCCGTAGAATGCAGGAACAGCGGCTCGTTCGACGGGTTGCTCACGCGGGTCGGTAGGACCCCGGAAACTGGAGGTCGACCGTGGCTGCGACAGGCACGACAGGCGATGCTGCGTCGGTACTGCAGGACGGGACCCGCGCCGCTCAGCCGCTGCAGGGCGCGCTGTTCGCGCACCCGGGTGACGCGTCCGACACCGAGACGGTCGGTTACCGCGGTCCGGCGGCATGCAACGCGGCCGGCGTCACCTACCGGCAGTTGGACTACTGGGCGCGCACGGGGCTGCTCGAGCCGTCGGTGCGCAATCCCTCGGGTTCGGGCCACCAGCGGCTCTACAGCTTCCGCGACATCCTCGTGCTCAAGGTCGTCAAGCGACTCCTGGACACCGGTGTCTCCCTGCAGCAGATCCGGATCGCGGTCAGCACTCTTCGGGCCCGGGGCGTGTCCGACCTCGCCGGGATCACCTTGATGTCCGATGGCGCGAGCGTCTACGAATGCACCTCCGATGAAGAGGTCATCGACCTGATGCGCGGCGGGCAGGGCGTGTTCGGTATCGCGCTCGGCTCGGTGTGGCGCGAGGTCGAGGGCACGCTCAGCGAGCTGCCGAGCGAGCGACCGGAGGAGCCGGAGCCCGCCGTACACCCCGGCGACGAGTTGCGTCAGCGTCGCCAGGCCCGCCACGCCGGTTGATCCGGCCGCGGTAGGAGTCCACCCGCCCGCGTAGTAATCTTGAGCACGCTCGCGACGCCGGCGGGAGAGAACTCGCACGATCCTGTGCGAGGACGCCGAAGGGGCAATTCTCCCCAGAACCTCTCAGGCTCCCGGACCGCCCGGTCGAGGCATCTCTGAAGGCATGTCCCCGCACGGTCGAAGTCCGGCCGGGACCAGCTGACAGAAGGGGAGGCGACCGACCGCCGCCTGCCCTCTGCGAGGAACGCCATGAGCACCCCCACCCAGCACGACGCGCCCGCCCCCGACTTCGTCCGCCGCCACGTCGCGCCCACCGAGGACGACGTCGCGGTGATGCTGAAGGCCGTCGACCAGCCCAGCCTCGAGGCCCTTCTGGACGCCGCCGTCCCGGGCCGGATCCGCGCGGACCACCCGTTCGAGCTCCAGGCCGCACCGTCCGAACCCGCGGTCATCGAGGAGCTGCGCGCGATCGCGGCGCGCAACTCGGTGCGCACCAGCATGATCGGCCTCGGCTACTACGGCACCCACACTCCTGCGGTGATCCGCCGCAACATCCTGGAGAACCCGGCCTGGTACACGGCGTACACGCCCTACCAGCCGGAGATCTCCCAGGGCCGGCTCGAGGCACTGCTCAACTTCCAGACCGTCGTACGCGACCTGACCGGCCTGCAGACGGCCGGTGCGTCGCTGCTCGACGAGGCCACCGCCGTCGCCGAGGCCATGACGTTGATGCGCCGCGGCAGCAAGGCGTCCGCCGACGCGGTCCTGCTGGTCGACCAGCACGTCATGCCGCAGTCCATCGCCGTCACCCGCACGCGTGCCGTGCCTCTCGGCATCGAGCTCGTCGTGGCGGATCTGCGTGGTGTCGACGACGCGGCCTCCCTGCGGCAGGCCGCGGGCGACCGCGACGTCTTCGGTGTCGTAGTGCAGTATCCGGATGCGTCCGGACGCATCGTGGATTGGACCACGCTGACGCAGGCGGCCCACGAGGCCGGCGCCCTGGTCACGGCCGCTGCCGATCTGTTGGCGCTGACGTTGCTGACCGCGCCCGGCAGTTGGGGCGCCGACGTGGCCGTCGGCACGACCCAGCGCTTCGGCGTGCCGATGGGCTTCGGTGGACCGCACGCGGGTTACATGAGTGTGCGCGCCGGACTCGAGCGCACGATGCCCGGACGACTGGTCGGCGTGAGCGTCGACGCGGCCGGCAACCCGGCGTACCGGCTGGCGCTGCAGACCCGTGAGCAGCACATCCGCCGCGAGAAGGCGACGTCGAACATCTGCACCGCCCAGGTGTTGCTCGCGGTGATGGCCTCGATGTACGCCGTCTGGCACGGCCCCCAGGGTCTGGCCCGGATCTCCCGCGAGGTGCACGCGAAGGCCACCGCCCTCGCCTCGTCGTTGCGCGATGCGGGCGCACAGGTCGCCGACGGTGACTACTTCGACACGCTGACCGTGATCGTGTCCGGGCGCGCCGACGACGTTCGCACCGCGGCCCTCGAGCAGGGCGTGAACCTGTGGCGGGTCGACGCCGACACGGTCTGCCTGAGCGTGGACGAGACCACCACTGCCGACGATCTCGCTGCGGTCGCAACGGCCTTCGGCGCGGCGGCACCGCAGTACGCGGCCGCGTCGGCGGGGGAGCCCGACTGGGCCGACGCGATGCGGCGTACCGACGAGATCCTCACCCACCCGGTGTTCCACAGCCACCAGAGCGAGACGGCGATGCTGCGCTACCTGCGCACCCTCGCCGACCGCGACTACGCCCTGGACCGCGGGATGATCCCGCTGGGCTCGTGCACCATGAAGCTCAACGCCACCACCGAGATGGAGGCGATCACCTGGCCGGAGTTCGCGAACCTGCACCCGTTCGCGCCCGCCGACCAGACCGAGGGCATCCGCTCGATCGTCGCCGACCTCGAGAGCTGGCTGGCCACGATCACCGGCTACGACTCGGTGTCCCTGCAGCCGAACGCCGGCTCCCAGGGCGAGTTCGCAGGACTGCTCGCGATCGCCGCCTACCACCGGTCGAACGGCGACAACGACCGGCGGGTGTGCCTCATCCCGGCGTCCGCGCACGGCACCAACGCCGCCAGTGCGGTGATGGCGGGCCTCAAGGTCGTGGTGGTCAAGACCGCCCCGACCGGCGAGGTCGATCTGGACGACCTGCGGGCCAAGATCGCCCAGCACGGCGACACGCTGGCCGCGGTGATGGTCACCTACCCCTCGACGCACGGTGTCTACGAGGACACCATCACCGAGCTGTGCGAGCTGGTGCACGAGGCCGGCGGCCAGGTCTACGTCGACGGTGCGAACCTCAACGCGCTCATCGGGATCGCCGAGCCGGGCAGCTTCGGAGGCGACGTGTCGCACCTGAACCTGCACAAGACCTTCTGCATCCCGCACGGCGGTGGCGGCCCCGGCGTGGGGCCGGTCGCCGTCCGCTCCCACCTGGCGCCGTACCTGCCCAACCACCCGTTCGCCAAGGAGGCCGGTCCGAAGACGGGTGTGGGCCCGATCTCGGCAGCGCCGTACGGCTCGGCGTCGATCCTGCCGATCTCGTGGGCCTACGTCCGCCTGATGGGCGGGCAGGGTCTGACCGACGCGACGCGCACCGCGATCCTGTCGGCCAACTACGTCGCGGCGCGGTTGCGCGACTCCTACCCGGTGCTCTACTCCGGCGAGGACGGCCTCGTCGCCCACGAGTGCATCCTCGATCTGCGCGGCCTCACCAAGTCGTCGGGGATCACTGTGGACGATGTCGCGAAGCGCCTGGTGGACTACGGCTTCCACTCGCCGACCATGTCCTTCCCGGTGGCGGGCACGCTGATGGTCGAGCCGACCGAGAGCGAGAGCCTGGAGGAACTCGACCGGTTCTGCGAGGCCATGATCGCCATCCGTGCCGAGATCCAGCAGGTCGAGGACGGCGCCGTACCCGCCGCGGACAGCGCGCTGCGGCACGCGCCGCACACCGCGCAGTCGCTGACCCAGGACTGGGAGCACCCCTACTCCCGCGCCGAGGCGGTCTACCCCGCGGGCGTGGACCCGATGCGCAAGTACTGGGCACCCGTGCGGCGCATCGACGGCGCGTACGGCGACCGGCACCTCATCTGCTCGTGCCCCTCGCCGGAGGCGTTCGAGGACTGAGCGCGAATGTCACCGGATTCCTGGCGTATCCGCCAGGAATCCGCTGACAACCGTGTGCGGGAAGCGTGAGTTATACGCGAATCGTGCTGAGGTACCTGCTGATCCGGCCGATCGCCTCGGTGAGCGTGTCGACGTCCGGCAGCGTGACCAGGCGGAAGTGATCCGGCGCGATCCAGTTGAAGCCCGTCCCATGGGTGACCAGGATCTTCTCGGCTCGTAGCAGGTCGATGACGAACGCCTGGTCGTCCTGTATCGGGTAGATCTGCGGGTCCAGCCGCGGGAAGCAGTAGAGCGCGCCCTCGGGCTTGACGCAGCTGACGCCCGGGATCTCGTTGAGCAGCCGCCACGCGAGCATGGACTGCTCGTAGAACCGCCCGCCGGGCACGATGAGCTCGTCGATGGACTGGTATCCGCCGAGGGCGGTCTGGATGGCGTGCTGGGCGGGCACGTTGGCACACATCCGCATGTTGGCCAGCAGCGTGAGGCCTTCGAGGAAGTCGGCCGCCAGGTGTCGTGGTCCGGTGATCGCCAGCCACCCGGAGCGGTAGCCGCACACCCGGTAGGCCTTCGAGAGCCCGCTGAAGGTCAGGCAGAGCA
The DNA here is from genome assembly GCF_017565325.1 of Allobranchiibius sp. GilTou38. NCBI lineage: Bacteria > Bacillati > Actinomycetota > Actinomycetes > Micrococcales > Dermacoccaceae > Allobranchiibius > Allobranchiibius sp. GilTou38. The sequence continues at coordinate 187,232 of NZ_JAGEKN010000006.1, forward strand.
CGTCGTCGCCGGCGAACGTCGCGGCGTGGTGGTGGACCGCGCCGTCGAAGAGGATCTTCTCGTAGATCTCGTCGCACATCAGCACCAGTTCGTGGCGCCGGGCGATGTCCACGAACCCGCGCACGATCTCCTCGCTGTAGACCGCACCAGTCGGGTTGTTGGGGTTGATGAGCACGAGGGCATGCGTGTTCGGGGTGATCCGCGACTCGATGTCGTCCAGGTCGGGATTCCAGCCGTTGGCCTCGTCGCAGCGGTAGTGCACCGGGGTGCCCCCCGCCAGCGTGACCGCCCCGGTCCACAGGGGATAGTCCGGCGCCGGGATGAGGATCTCGTTGCCGTCGTCGACGAACGCCTGCAGCACCAGGGAGATCAGCTCACTGACCCCGTTGCCGATGAAGACGTCGTCGACCTCGACACCCGTCAGGCCCTTGCCCTGGTAGTAGTTCGCCACCGCCGTACGTGCGGAGAAGATGCCTCGGGAGTCGCTGTAGCCCTGGCTCTTGTGCAGGTGGTGCACGACGTCCCGCTGGATCGCATCGGGCGCCTCGAAGCCGAACGGGGCGGGGTTGCCGATGTTCAGCTTGAGGATCGAGTGCCCCTCGGCCTCGAGGCGTTCGGCCTCGACGAGGATCGGTCCGCGCACGTCGTACCGGACATGTTGGAGCTTCGCCGACTGCTTGATCTCACGCACGGCGGACAGCCTCGCACAGCGTGAACGCCCGGCAGGGGCACCGCCGCGCGTGGCGCGTGTGTCGTTACGCGACCGCGTCCTGCGCGGCGGGGACGACCTCGATGTGGGACCCGCTCTCGGTCTTGCGGACCTGTACGCGGCTGCGGATCCTGGCTCGCAGCTCGCCAACGTGACTGACGATGCCGACACTGCGTCCGCCGGCGCGCAGCCCGTCGAGCACTTCCATGACCTGGTCGAGGGTCTCCTCATCAAGGGATCCGAAGCCCTCGTCGACGAACAGCGTGCCGAGCGGGCGGCCGCCGGAGTCGTGAAGCACGGCGTCGCCGAGCCCGAGGGCCAGGGCGAGGGAAGCGGTGAACGCCTCACCGCCGGAGAGACTCGCGGTGTCGCGGGCACGACCGGTCCAGGCGTCGAGCACCCGCAGGCCGAGGCCGCTGCGGGCACCGCCGCGCGCCAGCTCGTCGCTGTGTTCCAAGGTGAAGCGACCGTCGGACATCACCTTCAGGTGATCGTTGGCGAGGGCTGTCACCAGCTCCAACCGGGCGGCCAGCACGTAGGACGTCAGGCGCATCCGCAGCAGGTTGTCGCCGTGGCCGGCGGCCGTGTCGGCCAACGGGCCGAGGACCGCGAGCTCCTCGAGCGCGGGCCGGGATCGTTGCGCCAGCTCGCGGACCGCCGCCGCGATGCTGTCCAGGTCGCGCACGGCACGGTCGGCGGTGGACACGGCCTGCGCGGTCGTCGTACGCCGATGCTCGGTCACCTGTGCCGCCTCCTCCAGGGCGGGCAGATCCGGAGCGGGCGCCGTCTCGGCGTCGGCGACGTTCGGCTGGTCCAGCACCCCGACCGCCCGGTCGTAGGCCGCACGCTCCGTGGCCACCGTCTGCTCGAGGTGCTCCATCCGATCGGCGGTCAGGAGCGCCTCGACGGCGTGCGGCAGATCGGGGAAGTCCTGCGCCGTGAGGATCTCGGACAGGTCACCGGCCGCCTTGCGGTCGTCGTCCTGCGCGACTCGCCAGGTCTGGTCGGCGGCCTGCAACGTCTCGCCCGCCCGCTCCAGCTCCAGATGGCGCTCCAGCGGGTCGCCCTGGTCGACGAGGTCGCACCAACACTCCTGCGCATGCCGGTCGCGACGGTCGGCCATGCGCCGCTCGATGTCGGAGAGTCGCTCGCGGGTCTCGGCCAGGCGCGACACCGCTGCCGCGTGACCGGCCTGTGCCCGGGCGTGTGCCTCCTGCGCCTCGGACGTCGCGGCGGTGGACTCCGCGAGCAGCTTCGTGAGCGTCTTCCGGTGATCCCGTGCCGAGATCGCAGCGGTGACCGTGCGCCGGGCGACGGACAGGAGCTCGCGGAGGGCGTCGGCGTCGGGGACCGCCTCTTCTGCAACCCGCCCGGGGATGGCCGCCAGGGCGAGGCGGTGGGCCGTGACGCAGTCCTCGTGGCGGCCCTGGGCGATGGCCAGCGCGGTCTGTGCGTCCGCGTGGATCGTCCGTGCTGCTTCGGCGTCAGCCTCCGCGCGCTCGACGTCGGCTGCGGTCACCGCGTCGTCGATGGGCATCGCCGGTGCCGGGTGCTGCTCGGATCCACAGACAGGACAGGGGCATCCGGGACGCAGCTCGCCGCCGATCTCGCCGACCATGCCCGCCAGCCGTCGGCGTCGCAGCTCGAGCACCTGCTCCTCCGCGGCGACATAGACCGGCGTGACCTTCACGGTGTGCTCGCGGGCCGCCCCGACGACAGTGAGTGAACGGTCCAAGGACTCGTTGGCGGACTGCGCCGTCCTGATCGATTCGACGACCCGCTCGGCGGCGCTGACGGCGTCCGGACCTGGATCCGCGGCGCCGACCAGTTCGGCCTCGATCCGCTCGACCCGATCACGCAACTGATCGAGCTGGGCCACCACCGCCGCCAACTGCTCGGCGGTCGCGGACGCCTCGTCGTCCTGACGACCGACGCTCCTCGCCTCGGCGGCCGCTTGAGACTCCAGATCGCGCAGACCCGTGAGTGCTAGGCCGCCGTCGGCGATCGCACAGGCCAGCGCGGACCGGTCCCGCGCCGAGTCGAGCGAGTGGGCGGGGCCCACGAGTGCACGTGCCTGCGCGACGGAGGCTTCGAGGCGCGAGGAGGCCGCGTCGAGGGTCGCGGCTGCTTCCCGTCGCCGCGCGGCGACCGGCCGGACGACGGCTGCGCGGCGGGACGCCCGCACCGCCTCCCGCTGCGCGCAACGCGCGTCCTCACGCGCCTCGTACGCCTGCAGCACCGCGCGAGCCGCGCGGGCCTGCTGTTGCAGTCCCACGAGCCGAGCGGCCTGCTGCAGTGCATCTCGGGCGATGTCGCGCTGCCGGTCCGCATCGTCGGCGTCGACGAGGGCGCGGGTCGCGTGGTCGGCGGCCAGCCGGCGACAGTCCACGACCGTTGCGAGGAGCGCGGTGACTTCGGGAGCGTCAGCGGTCTGCGGCTGGTCCTGCGGTGCTGGCAGGTCCAGCTCCGCGAGCAGGTCGACGAGTCGGTCGGCCTGATGACCGATGGCCGTGGCGGTCTCGCGGACCTGCGTGTTCAGCTCGCGCCGGCGCTCGGCGAGCCAGTCCTGCGCCGCGGTGAAGCGACCGATGACGAAGAGCCGGCCGAGCAGTGCCGCGCGGTCCTCGGGTTTCGCGCGCAGGAAGGTCGCGAACTCGCCCTGGGGGAGCAGCACCACTTGGGCGAACTGCTCCAGTCCCAGGCCGAGGTGGTCGGTGACAATCTCGGCCGCCTCGTCCATCCGGGTGCTCTGCGCGACCCACTCATTGCCGTGCAGCACTTCCAGCAGGACGGTGGCGGGGCGTTTCGTGGTGCCGGTGCCGCGCTTCTTGGGAGCGTCCCATTCCGGACTGCGTCGGATCCTCAGTCGCTCACCGGCGGCGGTGAATTCGATCTGCACGTGCGACGGGACGCTCGGGTCGGCGTGGTCGCTGCGAATGGTCTCGCGATGCCCGGTGCGGCTGCCGGGAAGGGCGCCGTAGACGGCGTAGCAGACCGCGTCGAGGATCGAGGTCTTGCCGGCTCCGGTGGCGCCGTGGATGAGATAGAGCCCTGCCGCGTCCAGCGCGTCGAAGTCGACCCGCTCGAGGCCGGCGAAGGGTCCGAACGCCTGCAGCTCCAACAGGTGCAGCCTCATGCGACGCCCCGGCCGCCCGAGGTGGCCCGGGCAGCACCCTCGTCTGCCCCGGCGTCGCGGGCGGTGCGGCCGTGCTCGAACGCCGCGGCCCAGACGGCGCGCTCGGCGTCGGTGGCGGCTACCCCACCGCGTACGTGCTCGGTGAAGTCGCAGCAGAGGTCCAGGTCGTCGCGGCCATCGACCCGCTCCGCGTAGCTGCGGCGGTCGATGGGGGTCGCGGCCTGGGCGAACCCGAGCGTGAGGGTGTGCGGGAACCGGCGGCGTACCTGCTCCATGGCCGCGGGCGGTCGCGTCGGGTCCGTGAGGACGACCTCGCACCAAGCGTCTTCGTGCTGGGTGAGGGCCGGGTCGGCGAGCAAATCGGCCAGCACGCCGCGCAACCGGGCGATCGGTCGGTGTACCGGAGCCTCGATCAGCTCGGTGCGCACCTGCCCGTCCTGCAGGTCGAGCAGCACCGAGGACTTCACCTGACCCGCCTCGGAGAAGGACATCGCCACCGGCGACCCGCTGTAACGCACGCCGTCGGCCAGCTCCATCGGCCGGTGGATGTGGCCCAGCGCGGCATACGTCATGCCCGCGAAGACAGCGCGCGGCACCGCAGCGACCCCGCCGACGGCGATGTCGCGCTCGGAATCGCTGGTGGTGGCTCCGGTGACGAAGGCGTGCGCCATGACGATCGTCGAAGTCGGTCGGCTTGCGGCGTCCGCGCGCACCCGGGTCATCGCGGCGCGCAGCACGCCGGCGTGCGTGGGCGCGGCGTCCAGCGCGGGTGCCACCACGGACGGTTCGAGGTAGGGGAGCGGGTAGACCGCCGCCCCGCCGAGGTCGACCGGCCTGCCGATCCCGTCCAGGGAGGTGCGGATGTGCAGGCCCGCACGCTCCAGCACCCGCGACCCGAAACCGAGTCGCGTCGCGGAGTCGTGGTTGCCGCTGGAGAGCACGACCTGCGCACCGGCGTCGAGCAGCCGCACCACGGCCTCATCAAGCGCCGCAACGGTCGCTGGGGCGGGCAGGGCGCGGTCGTAGATGTCACCGGACACCAGCACCGCGCCGACCTTCTCCTGGCGCACCACGTCGACCAGGTGGTCGAGGTAGGCCACCTGCGCATCGAGCAGCCCGGCACCGTGGAAGGAGCGGCCCAGGTGCCAGTCGGAGGTGTGGATGATGCGCACGTTCCGAAGGCTAGGAGCCACCTCCGACAGGTCTGCGCATTTGCCCCGGCGTGTGGCTGCCCAGTCCGGGCGTCCTGCGAAAAAGTGACCGCCGGGCCGACAACCCACCGTCGGAGGGCCGGGTGGCGCAGGAAAATGGCCGCCAGGCCGACAACCCGCGACCCGGGGAAGCACGTCCGGCGGATCGGGTGCGGCCGCGAATCGTGGTCGGTGCTACGACCAGGTCGTCGACACCCCGTAGGTTGGGCCCGATCTTCGAGGAGGCCTGATGGGCGCGGAAGTTTCCGGCACGACGTACACCCGCGAGCAGCGGCAGCGCTACCGCGAGAAGGTGCGCCAGGACCTGGACGTCTTCGAGCGGATGCTGGCGACGCACCGCTTCGAGTACGAGCAGCAGCTGACCGGCATGGAGATCGAACTCAACCTGGTCGGCAAGGACGCCATGCCGTTGATGTCGAACGCCGCCGTGCTGGAGAGCATCGCCGACACCGACTATCAAACCGAGCTCGGCCGCTACAACATCGAGCTCAACGTCAGCCCGCGCCCCATGCCCGGCGACTCGGCGATCCAGCTGGAGCGCGAGCTGCGCGAGAGCCTCAACCGCGCCGAGACGAAGGCCAACGAGGCCGGCGCGCGCATCGTGCAGGTGGGCATCCTGCCCACCCTGATGCCCGAGCACTTCTCGCCGGACTGGATGAGCGCCAACGCCCGGTACGCCGCACTGAACGAGTCGATCTTCGCCGCGCGTGGTGAGGACCTCTTCATCGACATCGAGGGCACCAGCGGCGAACGCCTTGCCATGTATGCCGATTCGATCTACCCCGAGTCCGCGTGCACATCCGTGCAGCTGCACCTGCAGGTGCAGCCCCACCAGTTCGCGGCCTACTGGAACGCCGCCCAGGCGCTGTCCGGCGTACAGCTCGCGGTCGGTGCCAACTCGCCGTACCTCTTCGGCAAGCAGCTGTGGCAGGAGACCCGGGTCGAGCTCTTCCTGCAGGCGACCGACACCCGGTCGGTGGAGCTGAAGTACCAGGGCGTGCGGCCGCGGGTGTGGTTCGGGGAACGGTGGATCACCTCGATCTTCGATCTCTTCGAGGAGAACGTGCGCTACTTCCCGGCGCTGCTGCCCGAGACCAGCGAGGAGGACCCGATCGCTGTGCTCGACGAGGGGCGCGCGCCCGAGTTGGCCGAGCTGAAGCTGCACAACGGCACGGTCTACCGCTGGAACAGGCCGATCTACGACACGGTCGACGGCACACCGCACCTGCGGGTGGAGAACAGGGTGCTGCCGGCCGGCCCCACGATCGCCGACACCCTGGCCAACTCGGCGTTCTACTACGGCGTCGTGCGGATGCTGGCCGAGCACGACCGGCCGGTGTGGTCCCGGATGAGCTTCGCCGCGGCCGAGCACAACTTCACCGAAGGCGCCCGACGGGGGATGGACGCGACGATCTACTGGCCGGGGTTCGGCGAGGTCGCGTCCGAGGAGCTGGTGCTGCGCCACCTGCTCCCGCTCGCGCACGAGGGACTGCGCAAGTGGGGCGTGGCGACGGCGGTCCGCGAGCGCTACCTCGGCATCATCGAGCAGCGCTGCCGGGTGGGGCGCAACGGCGCGAGCTGGCAGGTCGAGTGCGTCCAGGCGTTGGAAGCCAAGGGCCTCAGCCGGCTGGACGCCCTCGCGCAGATGGTGGAGCGCTACCTCGACGGCATGCACAGCAACGAGCCCGTGCACACCTGGGAGCTGCCCGGCTGACGCCTACACGCCCTCGCGGGTCGACCGGTTCCACACCTGGATGCACGGATTGCCGTGGTAATAGCCGAGCATCGAGATCGCGCCGGCGTCCAGCATGAGGCGGGCGCCGAGACGCGGCACGTTCTGCAGGAACACCGTGGCGAGGATGCGCAGGGAGTGGCCGTGCGCGACCACGACGACGTTGCCGTCGTCGAGCATCGGGATCGAGCGTTCGATGATGTGGCTGACCCGGGCAGCGACGTCCTCGACCGTCTCGCCGGGCGTCTTGCCGGGCACCACACCGTCCTTGAAGATCTCCCAGCGCGGGTCGCCGGACCGCTCACGGATCTGGGGAGTGGTGAGGCCCTCGTAACCGCCGTAGTCCCACTCGCGCAGGTCGGCGTCGATCGTGTAGTCGGTGATGCCCGCGAGCTCCGCCGTACGTCGCGCGCGCTGCATGGGCGACACGAACGCCGCCACCCGCGGCATGTCCCGGATGACCTCGCCCGCCCGGCGCGCGCAGTCCTCACCCTCGGGCAGAAGCGGCAGATCCGTCGTCCCGGTGTGCTGGCCGGTGCGCGACCACTCCGTCTCGCCGTGCCGGATGAGGATCAGGCTGTATGTCGGACTGTCGGCGCTCATCTGGGCAATCTAGTGGCAGCCTGTGAGGCGTGCCGACCTACATCGTGTTCCTGCGCGCGGTCAATGTGCGGCCGCGGTGGGTGAAGATGGCCCTCCTGCGCGAGCTGCTGTCGGACAACGCGTTCAGCGATGTCGAGACCTACATCCAGAGCGGCAACCTGCGCCTGCAGACACCGATGCGGTCGGCGGTGAAGGTACGCGCCGAGCTGGAGCGGCTGATCGGGGCCGAGTTCGGGTTCCAGGTGCCCTGTGTCGTGCGCACTCCCGCGGCGCTGGCCGAGGTCGCGGCGTACGCCGAGGGCCTGGCGTCGCCGTTCCCGGACGACGAGGCGCGTCGTTACGTCACGTTCTGCGCCGAGCCGGTGAGGGCGGACGCCTCCGACCTGCTGCACGACTGGGAGGAGCCGGGCGAACGGCTGCGGGTCCACGGCTCGGAGGTCTACTGGTGGCTGACCACACCGGCGCACGAGGCGAAGATGACCAACGCCCGACTGGAGAAGACCGTCGGTGATGCCACCACCCGGGACATCAAGGTCGTGCGCACCCTGGCCGACCGCTGGGGGAGCTGAGCCGATCCGCTGCGAGGGCACCGCTAGGTTCCTTGCGGCGTCCCCTTACGTGAGCAGGGTTCTGGGGCGGCGCCGCGCGGTCCCAAACGCACGCCGTCCGTCGCACGTCAGTCGGGTCAGCCGTCGTACAGCTCGAAGTCGGCGAAGTCGAAGCCCGGTGTCACCACGCAGCTGACCAGCACCGGTTCGACGCGGCCGTTCAGCCCGAACGGCGATGCGCGCTGCCAGTGCCCGGCGGGCACGAGCGCCTGGGGCACCGCGAAGTCGCGGTCGAGGGCTGGACCCATGCCGAGATATTCGGTGGTCCTGCCATCGGGCACCTGTCCGTCGCCGCCGAGCTCCAGCGCGAGCAGTCCGCCATGTTGGTGGATCCACAGCTCGTCCGAGGTGACTCGATGCCATTCGCTCTGCTCACCCGGCATCAACAGGTAGAGGATGGCCGTCGCCAGCGACCGGTGGCCGCCCGAACCGCCCGACAGGAAATCCGGGATCTGCAGGTCGCTGCGGTAGGTCTCGCGGAACCAGCCGCCCTCCGGATGCTCGTGCAGGTCCAGCCGCTCCGCCCAGTCCGGCAGTTTCTTCCGACCGCTCATCGTCGTCCCCTAACGTGTGCCGAATGGCGAGGTACTTCGACGTGCACCCTAGGGATCCCCAGCCGCGCAGCATCGGCCAGGCGGTCGCGATCGTGCGCGACGGCGGGCTGCTCGCCTACCCGACGGAGTCCGGCTACGCGCTCGGATGCTCGCTGGACAACCCGGACGGCAAGGAGCGGATCACCCGGATCCGGCAGCTGGACAGCCACCACCACTTCACCCTGGTCTGCCACGACTTCGCCCAGGTGGGACAACTGGTGCACTTCGACAACCGCGTCTTCCGCTCGGTCAAGGCTGCGGCGCCCGGCTCGTACACGTTCATCCTCCCGGCGACAGGTGCCGTGCCACGCCGGCTGCTGCACCCGAAGAAGCGCACCGTCGGTGTCCGCATCGCCGCCCACCCGGTCGCCTGCGCGCTGTTGGAGGAGCTCGGCGACCCGATCCTCTCGAGCACGCTGATCCTGCCGGACCACGAGGAGCCGATGACCGACGGCTGGCAGGTCAAGGAGGAGCTGGACCACCAGGTGGATGCCGTCATCGATTCCGGTGAGTGCGGCGACGAACCCACCACGGTCGTCGACTGGTCGGGCGAGACGCCGGAGGTCGTGCGAGTCGGGTCCGGCGATCCCGCACCGTTCGAATGACGCTGCCGGACGACGGGTTCGACAGCTGGGGTCTTCCACCACACCTGGTGACTTCCCTGCAGACCACCCATTCCCACCCGCTGGGATCCGCTATCCACGCTGCCTGGATGAGATTCCCGCCGCCGGCCGACGATGGTTGGACGCGGATGCCGAGCTGGGCGCCCGGGGTGTTCGGCGTCGTCGCCTTCACCGGTCACGCCATCGTCTGCGCGCCGGACGACCTCAGCGACAAGGAGCTGGCCACGTTGGGCGCGGACGGGACCGGAGGGGCCCACCATCCCGCCATTGCGATGGCTCTGCTCGGAGGTCATGGAGTCGTGCACTCGCTGGACCTCCTGATGGTCGCATCGGGCACCGGCCGCGACCTCGAGGAGACCGACGGCCTGCTCGTGCGGCGTCCGGATCTCGATGACCACCCTCGGGTGCGGTACGCGGCGGCATTCCGCACGGACGCGCGGGCGTTCGGTCTGACGGAGGGCGACGACGTCGTGGTCTCCCTGAGCACCGGTATCGGCGGTCTGCAGGAGATCGGGGTCGAGGTGGCACCGGGCGCACGGGGTCAGGGCCTCGGTGCAGAAGTCCTGCGCGCGGCCTCGGCGCTCATCCCGGAGGGACACCCGCTGATCGCTTCCGCGGCTCCCGGCAACGTGATCGCCGTACAGGCCCTGCTGGGCAGCGACTACGAACTCGTGGGCTCCCACCAGGTGGTGGTGCGCGACCTGCAGTGATCCAGAAATGGACCAGGTGCGGATATAGGCACAGCTGCTGGTCAGGCGCGGAGCGACTGGCCAAGGGCTTTGCACGCACCGCAATAGGGTGAGGGTCATGACGCGCGCTCTCTTCGTGACCGAGCATGGTGACCGTTCGGTGCTGGCGGTCCGTGGCCACGACGTGCCCGCGCCCGCACCCGACGAGGTGCAGGTGCGGGTCGTGGCGACGGGGGTGAACTTCATCGACGTCTACAAGCGGGAGGGCGTCTACCCCGGTCCGACCCCGTTCGTGGCGGGCGAGGAGGGTGCCGGCACCGTCGAGGCGGTCGGCGCCGAGGTGTCCGACATCCGCCCGGGCGCGCGCGTCGCGTGGGCCTCCGGGGCCGGCTCGGCTTCCGAGCTGGTCAACGTGCCCGCCGCCGCTGTCGTCCCCGTGCCCGACGGTGTCGACCTCCCGCAGGCCGCCGCAGCCATGCTCCAGGGAATGACCGCGCACTATCTGGTCGAGTCGACCTACCCGGTGCGCGAGGGGGACATCGCCCTGGTGCACGCGGCGGCCGGGGGAGTCGGACAGCTGCTCGTCCAGCTCATCGTGGCCAAGGGCGCCCAGGTGGTCGCGACGGCGGGCACCGCGGACAAGCTGGCCATCGCCTCGCGACTGGGTGCGCAGCACACCATCGGCTACCACGATTTCGACGGCAAGCCGGAGGAGCTGGCGGCCGCGGTGCGCGACGCAGCCGGCCGCGGGGTCGACGTCGTGTACGACGGTGTCGGTCAGGCCACCTTCGATGCGTCGTTGCGCTCACTGCGACCGCGCGGGCTGATGGCGCTCTTCGGCGCGGCCAGCGGACAGGTCCCGCCATTCGATCTGCAGCGGCTCAACCGACTCGGCTCCCTCTTCGTCACGCGCCCGACCCTGGCCTCCTACATCGCGACCCGCGAGGAGCTGCTGTGGCGTGCGGGGGCCGTGCTCAGTGCCGTGGAGCGCGGGTCGTTGCACGTCGACGTCAGCGCGAGCTACCCGCTCGACGAGGCCGGTGCGGCGTACGAGGCCCTGGAGGGCCGCGCCACCACCGGCAAGCTGCTGCTCACCCCGTAACCGGCCACGCCGCTCACCGCGAGGAGACCGTGCACCCGGGCTGAGGTGCGCCGCTCGCGGGGAAGGCGTTGGCCAGTGCCCGGGCGATGCCGAGCGACCGGGCGCGGTAGCCCGGTGTCGTGTAGTGGATGTCGTCGGTGCGGGTGTACCAGTCCGGTCGCACCTCGCTGGCCCAGTCGTAGACCCGCAGCTCGGGATAGCGCCCGCACGCCCCCAGCAGCGCGGAGTCCCAGGCGGCCATCTTCGGCTCGGCGTTCGGGCCGGTGCTCACGAGCGTGCGGGTGTCGACCCAGAGCACTTTCTGTTCGCCGATCCTGCGCATCACCATGTCGATCCGGCCGGCCGCGTCGGGCGTGCCTCCGACGGACATGTTCGCCGCGTCGTTGTTTCCCAGCGCGATGATCCAGCAACCCCGATACCCCTGCGCAACATAGCGGTTCACCACGTCCGCGCCGCTGGCCTGGCCCTTGTAGTGCTCCACGATCGCCCGCGCACCTGAGATCTCCGGGATGAACGCGCGGACGCCCACCGCCCGCAACCGCGCGTCCTCGCGGTCGGAGGGCTCGGGCAGGTAGTCGACCGAGACGACCCCCTCCGAGGTCGAGTCACTGATGTAGAGCACCGAGCTGCAGCTGGTCCTGAGCGGACCCGGATGGGTGGCCGGCGGCGTACTGGATCCCGGCGCGTGAGGCTGTCTGGAGGTGGGGGAGGAGACGGGCGGGGAGACCGGCGGGAAGGCCGTCGGTCCGAATGCCGTCACCGGGTCGGGGCGGCCGGCGTGCAACGCCGCCGGCAGGATGAGCGCGATCACGGCCACCGCCAGAAAGGTCACGACCCCGAGGACAGTGCGTCGACCACCGGCGCTCCTCACGAGCGCACCATGTCCCGCTCGACCGCGGTCAGTGCCGGCGCCGGGCGGGTCGCCGCGCGCGTGGCGAACGCGCCTCGGAAGCCCAGTCGGCGGATCGGATCCTCCACCAGCGTCCACGAGAGGGCTGCGAGGGCGACCGTGACCGCGACGTTCGCGAGCGACAATGCCCACCCGTGCCGGTCCGTGAGCCCCTGGGAGAAGACGATCACCGGGGTCTGCCACAGGTAGATGCCGTACGACCGCTCGCCCACCCAGCGCATCGGCGCACTCCCGAGGACGGCGCCGAGCATTCCGCCGTCCTGCACCGCGGCCATCAGCACGACGACTGTGGCGAGGGAGAGCAGCAGGAGTCCCCACGGGTAGAGGAAGGCGCTGAACTGATCGGTGTGCCAGACCAGTACACCGATCGCTGACAGTGCCCCGACTGCACTCACGTCGAGCGCGACCCGTCGGCTTCGTCGCCGGTCGCCGCGCCGGAGCGAGGGCAGCCAGAGCATCGCGGCCAGCGCGCCCACGAGCAATGCCCCGGCGCGGGTGTCGGTGCCCTCGTAGGCACGGGTCGCGCCCTCGACGCCCGGTGCGAACAACGTCCAGGAGAGCGCGAACGACCCTGCCGCGAGGAGGGCGGTGACGGCCGCGACCACCCGCACCCGTCCACGACATACGAAGAGCAGCAGGCCGAGCACCGGTGGCCACACCAAATAGAACTGCTCCTCGACACTGAGGGACCACAGGTGTTCGAGCGGATTGACCGCCTGAGTGTTCGCCGCGACGTACGCCTGGCCGATCGTGTTCCAGTTGGCGACGTAGAACACCGCGGCCAGCGCGTCTCGTACGCGGGTTGCGAAGGCCGCCGGGTCGAGGATCGCCGTACATGCGAGCACCACGACGAGCAGCACCACGAGCGCGGGCAGCAGCCGGCGTGCACGACGGATCCAGAACGTGCGCAACCGCAGGCTGCCCAGCCGCTCGAGCGAGCCGAGCAGGATCGAGGTGATGAGGAATCCGCTGAGCGTGAAGAAGATCCCGACGCCGAGGATCCCTCCACGAGCCCAGGGAAGCCCCAGGTGGGCGCAGATCACGAGGGCGACGGCGACGGTGCGGACACCGTCGAGCCCTGGTAGATAGGTCGCGTTGCGGTCAAGCGGTCGTGGCACGGTTCAAACCCCCGAGTCGGTTCCGGTAGCTGCACCCCCGAGGTGCAGCTGCCCCTCGTACGACGCCGCTCCGGAGGACCTCGTTGGGTCACGTTTCACCGACCCGGACCCGACGGCGCAGCTCAGCGCGGCCAGCGAACGGCGCCGTCCTTCGACGACCACACCTGCAGGTCGAGCTCAAGGCGGGTCGTGACGGTGCGGCCTTCTGGTGCCAACGCAAGGGTCCGACAGAAACGTGTGTACAACCATGACAATATCGCCGCTACGTCAGGGGGATGTGGATAACTTTTCCTCGAATCACCAGCAGGGCCAGGGACATTCGCCTGATTTACCCTTGTGCAATGTGTCGAACAGGCGTATGATGCACAGTAGATGGCAAGGGGTGCCGTCACCAGCGCAGGAGGGGCCATGGCGCAGTCGACGACCGACATTCATGGTCCGGCTGCGCCGGGCTCTGGTAGCCGGTTGTTGAGTCTGCTGAGGGAGTTCGCGTCGTCCTTGGACCATTGGCCTGATGCGCTCTACCAGCTGAGCGAGCCTGATCTGGGCGAGGTTGTCGGGACGATGCTGCAGGTCGCGTCTCGCACGGAGAACGTCGCTGCGCTGGCCACCGCGGACGCCCTGACTCGAGGGACGGTCGCGAATTCCGCCGCGACGGGTGCGCCGGCGTGGGTGGCCCGACAGGCGGCCGGGGTAGACCCAAGCGTCCTACGCCGCGTGGGCTCGGTGGGTGTCGAGTGCGCCGACCTCCGCAACCAGGTCGTCGCCGATGCCCTGGCTGACGGGTCGGCGAGTGTGCCGGTCGCGGCTGCCGCCTTGCGGGAGGTGCCGCGGATACTTCCTCAGCTGCCGACCGCGGACCGGGATGACCTTCTCGGGCGGTACCTGTCGTTGTCCGATCATGGGTGGCGGACGTTGCGGGAGTTGACCACCCGCATCTTGGGTCAGTACGCGCCGCTGCGGTTGGTGCGGGACGAGGGGCGTCAGCAGGAGTGCGAGTCGGTGGTCTGGGCCGACCTACCGTCCGGGCTGACCCGGTTCGTCGCCGAACTCTCGAGCGGGCATGCCGCGGTGGTCAAACATGCCCTGCGCGCCCTGTCCGCACCCGCGCCGGTGGAAGCCGGCGACCACGGGGCTCAGCGGGATACTCGCACCCCTGCCAAGCGGCGAGCGGACGCGCTGGTGCGACTCGTCGAGACCTCCGCCGGCGTGCTCGACGGCACCGTGCCACGGCCGGTCGGGGAGTTCGGGGGCACAGCGAAGATCCTGGTCACGATGGACTACAACACCCTGTACGAGGGGCTCCGGGACGCGGGCCGACTCCGCCAACACGGCTCGGGCGAAGACGGATTCGCCCCGACGTACCTACCGGGCATCGGACGCACCACCGACGGCGATCACCTCGACGCCGGCACTCTGCGCCGACTCGCGTGCGACGCCGACCTCTTCCCGCAGTCCTCGGCACCGACTCCGAACCACTGGACGTCGGCCGCGCCAAACGCCTCTTCACCGGCGGCCTACGCACCGCGATCATTCACCGGGATCAGCACTGCACCTTCCCCGGATGTGACCGACCACCGGACTGGTGCGATGCGAACCTCACCCCACGAAGTTCTCCGCTGCGCTCCGATACTTCGCGGGGACCCCGAGACCACCATGTGCGGCCCTCGTGGGCCGGCGGCGAGACAACACTGACCAACGCAGCCTTACTGTGCGCCCGGCACCACACCATCGTGCACCGCGACTTGCTCACTGCCACCATCACCACCGGCGTCACCTGGGACCTCACCCCCGGACTGATGCCCACCCGACCCGGCCAGAGACCTGCCGCATGAGCCTGACGGCGTTTACCGCCATTGACGGCGTTCGAACACCGTCAACGAACGAGAACACCGTCAGTGTCGCCTGCGCGCTCATACCCGGGTCGGCCGCGAACCGGCGGCGTGAGCACATGCACGAGCACCCACCACGTCGGCGCCCGGGACCTCGTTCGATCATGTCCCGGTGACCGCTAGGGTGAGCTGGCACACAGTAAGCAAGCGCTTAGTCAGCCGCCGGGGTCATCACAACGCCGTCGGCCCGAATGCGGGGAGCACCCATGCCCGAAGCTGTCATCGTCGCCACCGCCAGGTCGCCCATCGGCCGGGCGCGCAAGGGATCCCTGGTCGATATGCGCCCGGACGACCTCACCGTCCAGATGATCCAGGCGGCCCTCGACAAAGTCCCCGAGCTAGACCGTGGCGACATCGAGGACCTGATGCTCGGCTGCGGGCAGCCCGCCGGTGAGTCCGGATTCAACATGGCCCGCGTCGTGGCCACCCAACTCGGCCTGGACCACGTCGGCGGCACCACGGTGCAGCGCTACTGCTCCTCGAGCCTGCAGACGTCCCGGATGGCGATGCACGCGATCAAGGCGGGGGAGGGTGAGGTCTTCATCTCCGCCGGCGTGGAGACGGTGAGCCGCTACGACCGCGGCTCGGCGGACGGCTACCCCGACACCAGGAACCCCCAGTTCGACGACGCCCGCCGACGCACCGAGGTCGCCGCCGCCGGACAGATGCCTCCGTGGCACGACCCGCGCGAGGACGGCGAGCTGCCCGACATCTACATCCAGATGGGCCAGACCGCCGAGAACGTCGCGTCGTACAAGAACGTGACCCGCGGGGACCAGGACGAGTTCGGCGTACGCAGCCAGAACCTCGCCGAGGCGGCGCAGACGAACGGCTTCTGGGCGCAGGACATCACCCCCGTGACGCTGCCCGACGGCAGCACCGTGGAGAAGGACGACGGTCCGCGCGCGGGCGTCACCCTGGAGAAGGTCTCGCAGCTGCAGCCCGTCTTCCGCCCCGACGGCACCGTGACCGCCGGCAACTGCTGTCCGTTGAACGACGGCGCTGCCGCAGTGATCATCATGAGTGACACCAAGGCCAAGCAGCTGGGGCTGACCCCGCTGGCCCGGATCGTCTCCACCGGCCTGACCGCGCTGTCGCCCGAGATCATGGGCCTCGGCCCGGTCGAGGCGTCCCGCAGGGCGCTCGCCCACGCCGGCATGAGCATCAGTGACATCGACCTGGTCGAGATCAACGAGGCGTTCGCGGCGCAGGTCATCCCGTCCGCCCGCGACCTCGACATCCCGTGGGACAAGCTCAACGTCAACGGCGGCGCCATCGCCGTGGGTCACCCGTTCGGGATGACCGGTGCGCGCATCACCAGCACCCTGATCAACTCCCTGCGCTTCCATGACAAGCAGTTCGGTCTGGAGACCATGTGCGTCGGCGGTGGCCAGGGCATGGCCATGGTGCTCGAGCGTCTCAGCTGACCTCGTCCCGCTCGACCCGATAGAAGCCCCACATACATTGCACGACAAGGAGATACGAGTGAGCAGACTGTCCGGTAAGACCGCCCTGGTGACGGGTGCGAGCCGAGGTATCGGCCTCGGCATCGCCCGTCAGATCGTCGCCGAGGGTGGCCGCGTGGTCATCACGGCGCGCAAGCAGGAGGCCCT
This sequence comes from Allobranchiibius sp. GilTou38, assembly GCF_017565325.1. Lineage (NCBI taxonomy): Bacteria > Bacillati > Actinomycetota > Actinomycetes > Micrococcales > Dermacoccaceae > Allobranchiibius > Allobranchiibius sp. GilTou38. The sequence continues at coordinate 203,771 of NZ_JAGEKN010000006.1, forward strand.
GGACGAGGCCGCCGCCGAGCTCGGCGGCCCCAACGTGGTCGTCGCGGTCGCCGGCAAGGCGGACGACGCGGCGCATCAGCAGGAGGCGATCGACACCGCCATCAACACCTTCGGTTCCCTCGACCTGCTGGTCAATAACGCCGGCATCAATCCGTCGTTCGGCCCGTTGGTCGAGGTCGACCTCGCAGCCGCCCGCAAGACCACCGAGGTGAACGCGATCGCGGTGCTCTCCTGGGTGCAGCTCGCCTACCGCTCCTGGATGCGCGAGCACGGCGGCTCGATCGTCAACGTCGCGTCGGTGGCCGGTGTGCGCCCGGCGCCGGGCATCTCGTTGTACGGCGCCACCAAGGCCATGCTCATCTCCCTCACCGAGAGCCTCGCGGTGGAGCTGGGCCCGACCATCCGGGTCAACGCCGTCGCACCGGCCGTGGTGAAGACCCAGTTCGCGCAGGCGCTCTACGCCGAGGGTGAGGAGAAGGCCTCGGCCGACTACCCCCTGAAGCGACTCGGCGAGCCCGAGGACATCGCCACCGCCGTCACCTACTTCCTGTCCGCCGACAGCTCGTGGGTGACCGGCCAGACCCTCGTCCTGGACGGTGGCATCACCCTGCGCGGGGGAGTCTGAGATGTCGGCTCCGGCAGCCGGTGCACGGACCGTCGTCGTCACCGGCGCGGCTCGCGGCATCGGAGCGGCCATCGCCACCCGGATGGCCGCCGACGGTGCACGAGTAGTGGTCAGCGACCGCGACGGTGACGAGCTGCACGAGCTCGCGGCACGGATCGGCGCCCACCCGGTGGTCGCCGACATCGCCTCGGACGGCGGCGTGCAGCAACTCGTCGATGCCGCGCTGGAGACCCTGGGCCGCATCGACGTCTTCTTCGCGAACGCCGGAATCGCCCTGGGCACAGGCCTGTCCGGCACCGACGACGGTCACTGGGCGACGATCCTGGACATCAACGTGCTGGCGCACGTGCGCGCGGCGCGGGCTCTCGAGTCGGTCTGGGAGAAGCAGGGGGGTGGCCGCTTCGTGGTCACCGCATCTGCGGCGGGGCTGCTCACAATCCTGGACGATCCGTCGTACGCCGTGACCAAGCACGCCGCGGTCGCGTTCGCGGAATGGTTGAGCGTCACCTACCGCCACCGCGGCGTGGTGGTGCAGGCGATCTGCCCGCAGGGCGTGCAGACGCGGATGCTCGAGGCGTCCGGCGAGCTGGAGGAGCTGCTCAGCCATGACCAGGCGCTGCCGCCCGAGCGGGTGGCGGACGCCGTCGCGACGGCGCTCGCGACCGAGGACTTTTACATCCTTCCCCACCCCGAGGTGGCCGGGTACGCGGCGCTGCGTAGCGCCGAGCCGGACCGCTGGCTGGCGGGCATGAACAAACTGCAACGCAAACTCGAGGACGCGCGGGCGACGCGCGATGGAGGCTGAGACGACGTGGCGACGATGAGAGCACTGCGGATCGAGGAGCTGGGCCAGCCGAACAAGGTGCTCGAGGTGGTCGATGTCCCGGTGCCCGAGCCCGGCGCCGGTCAGATCGCCGTGCGGGTGCTGGGTGCTGCACTCAACTTCCCGGACGTGCTGATGTGCCGGGGGGAGTACCAGGTACGCCCGCCACTGCCCTTCACTCCGGGCGTCGAGGTGTGCGGCGAGGTCACCGCACTCGGCGAGGGCGTGGTCCATCTCGCCGTCGGGGCGCGGGTCCTGGGCTCGCCGGCTCTGCCGTCGGGCGGCTTCGCGCAGTTCGCACTGATGGAGGCCACCGACGCGCACCCCGCGCCCGCAGCCCTGGACGACGCGCAGGCGGCGTCGTTCTGGATCGGCTATCAGACCAGCTGGTTCGCCCTGCACCGTCGCGCCGCCCTGCAGCCGGGCGAGACGCTGCTGGTGCACGCCGCGGCCGGTGGGGTGGGAAGCTCAGCCGTGCAGCTCGGCAAGGCGGCCGGCGCCCGGGTGATCGGTGTGGTCGGCGGCGCCGAGAAGGCCGTGTTCGCGCGCGAACTCGGCGCGGACATCGTGGTCGACCGGCACACCGAGGACTTCGTCCAGGTGGTCAAGGACGCGACCGGCGGGCGCGGCGCCGACGTGATCTACGACCCGGTCGGCGGCGACACCTACGACCGCTCCACCAAGTGCATCGCCTTCGAGGGACGCATCGTGGTCATCGGTTTCGCGGGAGGCCGCATCCAGTCGGCCGCGCTCAACCACGCCCTGATCAAGAACTACTCGATCCTCGGGCTGCACTGGGGTCTCTACAAGTCCAAGATTCCGGGGCTGATGGGGGAGTGCCACGAGGTGCTCTCCCAGATGGCGCAGGACGGCGTCGCCGTCCCGCTGGTGAGCGAGCGGGTCGGTCTGGAACAGGTGCCGGACGCCCTGCAGCGACTAGGCGACGGCTCCACCGTCGGTCGCGTGGTGATGGTGCCGTGAACCAACCCCACGAAGACCCCTCCAGCACTGCATCAGCGAAGGCCGTCCTCTTCGACTACGGCGGCGTCGTCACGACCCCGATCCGCGACAGCATCGCCTCCTGGACGACCGCCGCCGACGTCGACCCGCAGTCCTTCTCACGGGTGCTCAAGCGGTGGCTCGGCCGGGACGCGTCGGCCGACAGCCCGATCCACCGCCTCGAGCGCGGTGAACTGTCCGCGTCCGAGTTCAACACCCTCCTCACTCGCGAACTGCGTTCTCCCAGTGGTGACCCCGTGCCGCCGGGCGACTACCTGCGGGGCATGTTCAAGGCCAGCAAGGTCGACGAAGGCACGGTGGCGCTCGTTCGCGACCTGCGCGCGGCCGGCGTCCGCACCGGGCTGTTGTCGAACAGCTGGGGTTTCTCCTACGACCGCACGCTGCTGGACGAATTGTTCGATCCGGTCGTGATCTCCGGCGAGGTCGGCATGCGCAAGCCGGAGAAGCGCATCTTCGATCTGGCCGTCGAACGACTCGGCCTGGCGCCCGGCGACGTCGTCTTCGTCGACGACGCCGAGCCCAACCTCGTCGGTGCGCGCGCTGCCGGTCTGCGCACCGTTCTGCACAAGGACGCAGCCACCACTCGTGCGGCGTTCGACGAGTTGTTGCAGCACGCCCCGACATCCGCATCCCGCTGAAGCACCCCGAAGACAAGGAGCATCACATGCGCACGTTCGATGGACTGGACGACCTCGAGACCGCCATCGGGGACGAGCTGGGAGTGAGCGACTGGCACACCGTGACCCAGGAGCAGGTCGACACCTTCGCCGAGGCGACCGGGGATCACCAGTGGATCCACGTCGATGTCGAGCGGGCGAGGACGGGGCCGTTCGGTGGGACCATCGCGCACGGTTACCTGACGCTGTCGCTGCTGCCCACGCTCGTCTCCGAGATCTACACGGTGCAGGGACTGTCGATGGGGATCAACTACGGCTCCAACAAGGTCCGCTTCCCCACGCCGGTGCCTGTCGGCTCCCGTGTGCGGGCCCGAGCGGTCCTGAAGGAGCTCAACCGCGGACCGAACGGCGCCCAGAGCGTCGCCACCGTGACCGTCGAGCTCGAGGGCAACGAGAAGCCCGCCTGCGTCGCCGAGACCGTCTCGCTGCTGGTTCCGTGACCGACAGCCCGCGGGGTCTCGACCTGGAGGCGCTGTCCGCGTACCTGCAGCGGGAGGCACCGGGCCTGTTGAAGGCCGAGCTCACCGGACGGATCCTCGCCGGCGGCAAGTCCAACCTCACCTACGAGGTGGGTGACGGCGCCACCAGCGTCGTCGTACGCCGCCCGCCGCTGGGTCACGTGCTGTCCACCGCCCACGACATGGTCCGTGAACACACGGTCATCACGGCACTGGCGCCCACCGACGTCCCGGTGCCCACGACGTACGCGGTGTGCCCGGACGACAGTGTCATCGGCGCGCCGTTCTACGTGATGGAACTCGTGGCGGGCACCCCGTACCGACACGCGGCGCAGATCGCGCCGCTCGGCCCCGAACGCACCCGTGACATCGTCCACCGGCTCGTCGACACCCTCGTGGCGTTGCACGCTGTCGACCCGGAAGAGGTCGGCCTGGGCGAGTTCGGTCGCCCGCACGGGTTCCTGGAGCGGCAGGTACGTCGCTGGCGACGTCAGATGGACGCGTCGGCCAGTCGGGAGCTCCCGCGTGCCGAGGAGCTGTCCGACGCCCTCGCCGCCGGCGTGCCCGGAGACGGAGACGTGTCGGTGCTGCACGGCGACTACCGGCTGGACAATCTGCTGGTGGGGGAGTCCGACCAGGTCACCGCGGTGCTCGACTGGGAGATGGCGACCCTGGGAGACCCACTCTCCGACGTCGCGCTCTTCGTGGTCTACCAACGGCTCTCGCAGGTCACATCCGGCGCCGGCGTCTCCGACGTCGCCGCCGCACCCGGCTATCCGGACACCGACGCGATGCTGGCCCGCTACACGCAGGCGAGCGGGCGCGACGTGTCGCACATCGGCTGGCACCTGGGCCTCGCCTACTACAAGCTGGCGACCATCCTGGAGGGCATCCACTACCGCTACATCCAGGGCCAGACCGTCGGCTCCGGTTTCGACAACGTGGGGACCGCAGTCGGTCCCCTCCTGGACGCCGGGCTCGCAGCCCTGCGGGAAGGCTGACATGGACTTCGAGTACGACGAGCGCACCACCGCGCTCATGGAACAGCTGCGATCGTTCGTCGACGAGCGCGTCATCCCCTCGGTGAGCACCTTCCACGAGGAACTGGACGCCTCCGACGACCGGTGGGCGTGGTCGCGCACCCCGGTGCTGCAGACGCTGCGGCAGGAGGCTCGCGACGCGGGCCTCTGGAACCTCTTCCTGCCGGGTGAGGGCGGCGCAGGGCTCACCAACCTGCAGTACGCGCCGCTCGCGGAGATCACCGGCCGCGCGATGGAGCTGGCGCCCTCCACCGTCAACTGCTCGGCCCCGGACACCGGAAACATGGAGGTGCTGGAGCAGTTCGGCACGCCCGAGCAGAAGGAGCAGTGGCTGAAACCGTTGCTGGAGGGGCGCATCCGCTCCTCCTTCGCGATGACGGAGCCGGCCGTCGCGTCCTCGGACGCGACCAACATCGAGACCCGCATCGAGCGTGACGGCGACGAGTACGTCATCACCGGTCGCAAATGGTGGATCACCGGCGCGGTGAACCCGGACGCCGCGATACTCATCGTGATGGGCAAGACCGACCCGAGCGCCGAGCGGCACCGCCAGCAGAGTCAGATCCTGGTACCCCGCGACACCCCGGGTGTGCAGATCGTGCGCGGCATGCACGTCTACGGGTACGACGACCACGACCACGGCGGGCACGCGGAGATCGTCTTCGATCAGGTCCGGGTGCCGGCGAGCAACCTCATCAGCGGGGAGGGCGAGGGTTTCGCGATCGCCCAGGCCCGCCTCGGCCCCGGCCGGATCCACCACTGCATGCGATCCATCGGCGTCGCCGAACGCGCGATCGAGCTCATGTGCGAGCGGGTCAGCGATCGGGTGGCCTTCGGCCGTCCGCTGTCGGAGCAGGGCGTCGTCCGCGACTGGATCGCCGAGTCGCGCGTGCGCGTCGAGCAGCTGCGACTGCTGGTGCTCAAGACCGCCTGGCTCATGGACACCGTCGGCAACCGCGGTGCGCACGGCGAGATCCAGGCCATCAAGATCGCCACGCCGAGCACGGTGGAGTGGATCCTCGACAAGGCGATCCAGGCGCACGGCGCCGGTGGCCTCAGCCAGGACTTCCCGCTCGCCCGCGCGGCGGCCGGCATCCGGACCCTGCGGTTCGCCGACGGTCCGGACGAGGTGCACAAAAACTCGCTGGCCAAGCGCGAACTGCGTCGGCACACCTCGGGCCGCTGAGATGGATCTGTCGCTGAACGAGGATCAGCGCGACCTGCGCGACCTGGTGCGGGAGTTCCTGGAGAAGGAGGTCGTGCCGCACCGGGCGCAGTGGGATCGCGACGAGAGCGTCGACACCTCGATCGTGCCCCGGCTCGGTGAGCTCGGCGTCTTCGGCTTCGGCATCCCCGAGGAGTACGGCGGCGTCCAGGCCGACTTCTTCACCTACGTGCTGGTGATGGAGGAGCTCGGTCGGGCGGACTCGGCGATCCGCGGCATCGTGTCGGTCAGCAACGGCTTGGTGGCCAAGACGATCGCGGCGCACGGCACCACCGAGCAGAAGCAGCAGTGGCTCCCGGGGCTCGCCACCGGCCGGCAGCTCGGCTGCTTCGGACTGACCGAGCCCGGCAACGGGTCGGACGCGGGCAACCTCACGACGAAGGCGCGGCGCGACGGCAGCGACTACGTCCTGCAGGGCGAGAAGATCTTCATCACCAACGGCACCTGGGCCGACGTGGCCCTCGTCTTCGCGCGGACCAGTGACGAGGGACCGCACGGTGTCACAGCGTTCGTGGTGCCCACCGACGCACCCGGCCTGACGCGTACCGAGATCAAGGGCAAGCTCGGCCTGCGCGGCCAGGCCACGGCATCGCTCGCCTTCGACGACGTACGCGTGCCGGAGTCGGCCGTCCTGGGTGAGCCGGGCACCGGCTTCAAGATCGCCATGACCGCGCTCGACAAGGGCCGGGTCGGTGTGGCCGCGGGCTGCGTCGGGATCGTGCAGGCATGCCTCGAAGCTGTCGTCGAATACACCGGCGAACGCACCCAGTTCGGCAAGCCCATTGCCGGCTACCAGCTGGTGCAGGAGATGATCGCCGACATCTCCCTGGACGCCGACGCCGCCCGACTGATGGTCTGGCGCGCCGCCGACCTCATCGACCGGGGCGAGCCGTTCCGGGTGGCGGCGTCGAAGGCCAAGCTGTTCGCGAGCGAGGCGGCGGTGCGCTCCTCGAACCTCGCCATCCAGGCGTTCGGCGGCTACGGCTATGTCGATGAGTACCCGGTGCAGAAGCTCATGCGCGACGCGCGGGTGATGACGCTCTACGAAGGCACCAGCCAGATCCAGAAACTCCTGATCGGCAGGGCCGAGACGGGCATCAACGCGTTCTAGCGAGGCGGTGCCCGTCACGGGACCCCCCCCGCACACCAGTCGTCAGATCGAGGATGGGAAGTCATGCCTACGCTGTCGCTCGCCAGCATCCTGTCGGACTCGGCCAAACGCCGTCCGAGCAAAACCGCCGTCGTCCAGGGTGAGCGTCGGGTCAGCTACGCCGACCTGTGGGACGCCTCCCTGCGGGTGGCCGGTGCGCTCACGGAACGACAGGTCAGGCCCGGTGTCCGGGTCGCGGTGCTGCTCCCGAACGTCGTGGAGTTCATCACGGCGTACTACGGCGTCATCGCCGCCGGCGGCACCGTGGTGATGATCTCCCCGCTGCTGACTCCCGATGAGGGCAGCGACATGGTGCGCCGCTCGGCCGCCGACATCGTGCTCTACCACGAGTCGTTCGGGGACCTGGCGCGCAGCATCGCGCAGGGGAGCAACGCGCAGGCGCTGCAGGTGAGCGACCTGATGGACCACCCCCGGCCGCTGCCGACGTACGTGACGCGCGCCCCGAACGACATCGCCGTGATCATCTTCACCAGCGGCACCACCGGCCGCCCGAAGGGCGTGATGCTCTCCCACCTCAACCTGCTGCTGTCGATGCACAACATGGCCTACGACTCCGACACCCCGGCGAATTCGACCGACGTGGTGATGGGCTGTCTGCCGCTGTTCCACATCTTCGGCCAGCAGGCGGTGATGAACACCCCGCTGCGGATCGGCGGCACGATCGTCCTGCTGCCCCGCTTCGACGCGGCCACCTGCCTGCGACTGCTCAACGACGAGCACGTGACGATCTTCTCCGGCGTCCCCACGATGTTCGTGCAGCTGCTGCAGGCCGCGAAGGAACCGGGCGCACCGGGCATCCCGCAGATGAAGCGGGTGGCCTCCGGAGGCGCGGCCCTCCCGGTGTCGGTGCTGGAGCAGGTGGAGAGCACCTTCGGCGCCCAGATCACCGAGGGGTACGGACTGTCCGAGACCTCGCCCGGTGTCAGCTCCAACCAGCAGGTGTACGGCGTGCGGCCGGGCACGGTGGGGCACCCGGTGTGGGGCGTGGAGGCCGAGATCGCCGACAGCGACATCGAGGATCGCGTCGAGCTGCTCGCCACCGGTGAGCGCGGCGAGGTCGTCGTGCGGGGGCACTGCGTCTTCGAGGGCTACCTCGACGACCCGGAGGCCACCGCCGCCGCCATTCAGGACGGCTGGTTCCGCACCGGCGACATCGGCGTGAAGGATGAGGACGGCTTCCTGTCGATCGTGGACCGTAAGAAGGATCTGATCATCCGCGGCGGCTACAACGTCTATCCGCGCGAGGTCGAGGAGGTGCTCGTCCGGCACCCCGGCGTGCAGATGGCCGCGGTGGTCGGCGTCCCCGACGACGAGCACGGCGAGGAGATCGTGGCGTTCGTGACCCTGACACCGGGCGCCGAGGTCACGGCGGAGGACGTACGCGCGTACGGCAAGGAGCACCTGGCGCGCTACAAGTACCCGCGGCATGTGCAGGTCCGCGACGCGTTGCCGATGGGACCGTCGATGAAGATCCTGCGCCGCGAGCTGCGCGACGAGGCCGCAAGACAGCAGGGATAATCGCCTGGTGAGCAGGAGACAGCAGGCGAAACAGCTGAGTTCGTCACTGCTCGTGCGATGGCGCCGCACCCTTCCCGGGCACACGCTGAGCCGCTCGCAGGCCCTGGACCTCGGCCACTACACCCTGGCGCTGTCGGCGCAGCAGCTCTTCTGCGTGGTGCCGCTGCTCGTCGCGACCTCGTCGGTGCTGCACCGGATGCACGAGGGTTCGGCGGCCGGGCTCATCAGCGACGCGCTCGGGCTGAACGCAGGCGGCAGACATGATCTGCACGTGCTGTTGCAGCCCGCGGCGACACCGGGGTGGGGCGAGTTGGTGGTCGGTCTGCTGCTCGCGGTGGCGTTCACGTTCGGTGTCGCCGGCACCACGCAACGCATCCTGGAGATCGCGTGGGACCGCCCGCGCGCTCCCTGGCAGCGGTGGTGGTGGATGCGCCTCGTGTGGGTCGCGTCCCTGGTGCCGTTCCTCGCGAGCGCCATCTGGCTGAGCGGGCGCACCCGCAACTGGCCGATCGGTGGCGTGCTGGAGATAGCGGTCGAGTCGGTCACGGTCGGGTTGTCGATGGGTGGGTACTACTGGTGGACCCAGTGGTGCCTGCTGCTGCGACGGGTGCCGTGGGTCAAGCTGCTGCCCGGTTCGCTGCTGATCGCTCTCGGCGCCACCGTCGTGTCCGTGGGTTCGGAGATCTGGCTGCCCGGTCAGGTGACCGAGCAGGTCGATGACTACGGCCTGGTCGGCACCACCTTCGTGCTCTCGGTCTGGGTGCTGTTCGTCAGCGGGGTCGTGGTCGCGGGGATCCTGTTCAACGCGGTGCTCGACGAACGGCGTGCCGCGCGCGTGCGGGAGGGCTCGGTGCGGCTGGCCGACTGGCGGACCCGCAGCGACGTCTGAGCACCCTTAGACGGTCTCCTGCGGCGGGTCCGCGGCAACGAGCAGCGTCCGCTGCAACCGCGCGACGTCGTGCCATCGCCCGTGCTTCCACCCGACCGCCCGGAACACCCCGACGGGCTCGAAGCCCATCGCCTCGTGCAGACGCAGGCTGGCCGGGTTGGGCAGGGTGACCCCGGCGACGGCCTGGCGGAAGCCCCGCTCGACGAGACGGTCCAGCAGGGCGGCGTAGAGCGTGCGGCCCACTCCGCGACCGCGCACATCCGGGGCCAGGTAGACGCTCGGCTCGCAGGTCCACCGGTACGCCGGCCGCGTGGCGTACGGGTGGGCGTAGGCGTACCCCAGCAGCACCCCCTGCTCGTCCTGCGCCACCAGCCACGCATGCCGGCGCTGAGCGTCCTCGATGCGCTGTGCCATCTGCAGTGGCGACGGCGCGGTGACCTCGAAGGAGATGGCCGTATCGCGCACGTACGGCGCGTACACCTGCGCGCACGCCCCAGCGTCGTCGGCGTCGGCATCACGCACGTGCACGATCATGCTCCGACGCTATGGCACGTCCGACCACACACCGGCGCCGCCTCATCGGACCCAGGAATCAACGAAGACGGGCGTGGCGTAGTTCCCCGAGATGCCTGCGTATCCCTCCTGGGGGGTGGCACGATGCGAAAGACCTCGCAGGGAAGACGGGACGCGCAATGAGACTTCGACGGTCCGTGCCCCAGAACGGCGCCGACTCCCACTACGACACGGTCGTCGTGGGCGCGGGCTCGGCGGGCTGTGTGCTCGCGGACAGGCTGAGCGAGGATCCGGCCCATCGGGTGCTCGTCCTGGAGAGCGGTGGGATGGACTGGAAGTTCGACATTCTCGTCCACATGCCCAACGCGCCGATCCCGCTCGGGCGCGACTCCTACGCCTGGCGTTACCTGTCCGAGCCGGAGCCAGGCCTGGACAACCGCCGGTTGATGCACACCCGGGGCAAGATCGTAGGCGGCTCCAGCTCCATCAACGCGATGATCTTCCTGCGGGGCAACCCCATGGACTACGACCACTGGGGCACCCTGCCCGGTCTGCAGAACTGGGACTGGGCGCACTGTCTCCCGTACTTCATGCGCATGGAGAACGCCACCGCGACGGGATCCGACGACCCGCGACGCGGGCTGGCCGGGCGCACCCTGCTCCAGCGAGGTGATCCACACAGCACGCTCAACGCCGCGTTCCTCCGTGCAGCCGCGGAGGCGGGCCACGAACTGATCGACGACGTCAACGGTTACCGCCAGGAGGGGTTCGGCCCGCTGGACCGCAACACCTTCGGCGGCACCCGGTGGTCGGCCGCTGACGCGTATCTGCGGCCCGCGCTGCGCCGCCCCAACCTGCACCTGATCACCCGTGCGTTCGTCACGCGCGTCCTCTTCGAGGGCACCCGGGCGGTCGGCGTGGAGTACCGCGAGAACGATCGGACCCATACGGTGCGCGCCGACGAGGTCATCCTGTCCGGCGGGGTCTTCAACTCTCCGCAGGTGCTTCAGCTGTCCGGGGTCGGCAACGCCGACGAGCTCGGCGCACTCGGGATCCCGATCGTGGCGCACCTGCCCGGCGTCGGTGAGAATCTGCAGGACCACCTCGAGGCCTGGGTCCAGTTCCATTGCGAGGCACCGGTGTCCGAACAACCCCACCACCGCCACCGGGCCCGGCATGCTCCCAAGATGGTGTCCCACTGGCTCTACAACCGGGGCGGCCCGGGCGGCTCCAACCACCACGAGGTGGGCGGCTTCAGCCGATCGCGCACCGACACGCCGTACCCCGACCTCATGTGCCACCTGCTGCCGTCGCTGCGGGAGGTCGATGGAATTCCGCAGGGCGGCCACGGCTTCGAGATGCACGTGGGCCCGATGCTGTCCAAGGCCACCGGTCACGTCAAGACGGTGTCGCGCAACCCGGCGACCCGGCCCTCGATCGCCTTCAACTACCTGAGCGCCCCCGAGGACGAGCGGGAGTGGCTTGCCGCCATGCGGGTCGCACGGGAGATCGGCGCGTCTCCGGCCCTGAAGGCACTCGGCGCCTACGAGCTGGCGCCGGGGGAGTTCCTCACCTCGGACCGCGACGTGCTCGCCTGGGTACGCCGCAACGTGGGGTCGGCGCTGCACCCGTCCTGCAGCTGCCCGATGGGCTCGGACGAGATGTCGGTCGTCGACCCCGACACGCTGCGCGTGCACGGCCTGGACGGCCTGCGCGTCGTGGACGCCTCGATCATGCCGACCATCCCCAACTGCAACATCTACGCACCGGTGATGATGATCGCCGAACGGGCGGCCGACATCGTCTCCGGCGCCGAACTGCTCCCGGCGTCCGGGCTGAACTACTACCAGGCCGAGGTGGTGCCTGAAGTGGTGGTCGACACCGTGCAGGACCCGGTCCGCTGACAGGGCGCCAAGTCGACCCCGCCCGCCCGGTCAGTCCTCTTCGTCGTCGCGGCGGCGCAGGTAGCGCTCGAACTCCCGGGCGATCGCATCACCGCTCGCCTCGGGCAGTTCCGTCGTGTCCTGCGCCTCCTCGAGGGAGTGCACGTACTCGGCCACCTCGTCGTCGGACGCCGCGAGCTCGTCGACGCCGTGCTCCCACGCCCGCGCCTGGTCGGGAAGGTCGGCGTGCCCGATCAGGGTGTCGAGCAGCTCCTCCAGCCGGGTGAGGAGCGCGAGCGTCGCCTTGGGGGAGGGACTGCCGCCGGCGTAGTGCGGCACGGCGGCCCAGCACGACAGGTTCGGCACCCGCGCCGTACGGGCCGCGTCGCTCAGCACGCCCACGATCCCGGACGGGCCCTCGTACTTGCTGGCCTCCACGTCGTAGCGAAGCTGCGACTGCTCGTCGTCGGAGGTGACGGTGACCGGGATGGGCCGGGTGTGCGGCACGTCCGCGAGCAGCCCTCCGAGGGTGATGATCATCGACACGTCGACCTCGGCGGCCAGGCTCATCAGCTCGCGGGTGTAGCCGAGCCATCGCATCGAGGGCTCGATGCCCTGCACGAGCAGGACGTCGCGCTCCAGCGGCGTGTTGCGCGCCAGGAAGACCTTGGTGGTCGGCCAGGTGATCTTGCGATCGCCTCCCTCGCCGGAGACCTGCGGGCGGTTGACCTGGAAGTCGTAATAGAGCTCGGGGTCCATCGCGCACAGCGGTTCGGCGTCCCACATCGCGATCAGGTGGGCGAGGGTCGAGCTGGCCGTCTCACCTGCGTCGTTCCAGCCCTCGAACGCGGCGATCATGATCGGGTCGCGCAGCAGTGGCACGTCCTCGAACTCGATCAAGGTGTCCTCCTCCGGGCCGGCGGAGCGCCAGAGGGAATACCCAGCGCTGCGTGCAGCCTATTGAGTACGCCGCCCGTGGCGAACGACCGACATCCACCGCGACGCAGGTGCCTCATAGAATCGGGCGCATCACTCGATGAAGGGACACCACCTGTGAGCAGCCGCTCCGAGGGCTCCCGCCCCACACCCACCCTCCAACCGGACCGCACCGCAGAGCTGCAGGAGCTGCTCGCCGCGCGGATCATGATGCTGGACGGCGCGATGGGCACGATGATCCAGAGGCAGCGCCTGGGGGAGGCGGACTACCGCGGGGAGCGGTTCGCCGACTGGGACAGCGACCTCAAGGGCAACAACGACCTGCTGTCGCTGACCCAGCCCGACCTGATCAGGTCCATCCACACCGAGTACCTCGACGGCGGAGCGGATCTGGTCGAGACAAACACCTTCAACGCGCAGCGCATCTCCCTCGCGGACTACGGCATGCAGGACCTCGCGTACGAGTTCAACCTCGCCTCCGCGCGCCTGGCCCGCGAGGCGTGCGACGCGGTCACGGCACGCGACCCGCAGCGACCGCGTTTCGTCGTCGGAGCGCTCGGCCCCACCAACCGGACCGCGTCGATCTCACCGGACGTCAACGACCCGAGCAAGCGCAACGTGCTCTTCGACGAGCTCGTGGGCGCCTACCTCGAGCAGGCCGACGGGCTGGTCGACGGCGGTGCCGACCTCCTGATCGTCGAGACCATCTTCGACACCCTCAACTCCAAGGCCGCGATCTTCGCGCTCGAGACGCTCTTCGAACAGCGGGGCCGCCGCTGGCCAGTCATCATCTCCGGCACCATCACCGACGCGTCCGGCCGCACGCTGACCGGGCAGGTCACCGAGGCGTTCTGGAACAGCGTCCGGCATGCCCGGCCGCTCGCCATCGGCCTCAACTGCGCCCTCGGCGCGGCCGAGATGCGCCAGTACATCGCCGAGCTGTCCTCCATCGTGGACTGCTTCGTCTCCTGCTATCCGAACGCCGGCCTGCCGAACGCGTTCGGGGAGTACGACGAGGAGCCCGACCCGATGGGCGAGATCGTCTCGTCGTTCGCCGCGGACGGCCTGGTCAACATCCTCGGTGGCTGCTGCGGCACCACGCCCGAGCACATCGCCGCCATCGCGCAGCGGGCAGCAGGTCACGCGCCGCGCAAGCCCCCCACCATCGCGCCCGCGCTGCGGCTGTCCGGCCTCGAACCGCTCACCGTGCGGCCCGACTCTCTCTTCGTCAACGTCGGTGAGCGCACCAACATCACCGGCTCCGCCCGCTTCCGCAAGCTCATCAAGGAGGGCGACTACACCACCGCCCTCAACGTGGCGCGCCAGCAGGTGGAGGCCGGCGCGCAGGTCATCGACATCAACATGGACGAGGGGATGATCGACGGCATCGAGGCGATGGACCACTTCTGCAAGTTGATCGCCTCCGAGCCGGACATCTGCCGCGTGCCGGTGATGGTCGACTCCTCCAAGTGGGACGTGATCGAGGCCGGGCTGCGCTGCATCCAGGGCAAGTCGATCGTCAACTCGATCTCCATGAAGGAGGGCGTGCAGCCCTTCATCGAGCACGCCCGGATGTGCCGTAAGTACGGCGCCGCCGTGGTCGTGATGGCGTTCGACGAGGAGGGGCAGGCCGACACCCTGGAGCGCCGCAAGGAGATCTGCGGGACGGCGTACCGGATCCTCACCGAGGAGGTGGGCTTCCCGGCCGAGGACATCATCTTCGACCCGAACATCTTCGCGCTGGCCACGGGCATCGAGGAGCACGCCAACTACGGCGTGGACTTCATCGAGGCCACCCGCTGGATCAAGGAGAACCTGCCACACGCGCTGGTCTCCGGTGGCGTGTCGAACGTGTCGTTCTCCTTCCGGGGCAACAACCCGGTGCGTGAGGCCATCCACGCGGTCTTCCTCTTCCACGCCATCAAGGCCGGCATGGACATGGGCATCGTCAACGCAGGCGCGCTCGTTGTCTACGACCAGATCGACACCGAGCTGCGCGACCGCATCGAGGACGTCGTGCTCAACCGCCGCGAGGACGCCGCCGAGCGGCTCCTCGAGGTCGCCGAACGGCACAACGCCAGTGGACCCGCGTCCCCCGCCGAGCAGCAGGAGTGGCGTTCGCTGCCGCTGCGCGAGCGCATCACGCACGCCCTGGTGAAGGGCATCGACGAGCACGTGGTCGAGGACACCGAGGCGCTGCGACTGGAGCTGGTCGACAGCGGGGGACGGCCGTTGGACGTCATCGAGGGCCCGCTGATGGACGGCATGGACGTCGTGGGCGACCTCTTCGGCTCGGGCAAGATGTTCCTGCCGCAGGTCGTGAAGTCCGCGCGGGTGATGAAGAAGGCCGTGGCCCACCTCATCCCCTACATCGAGGCGGAGCGCAAGCCCGGCGACGTGAGCCGGGCCAAGGGCAAGATCGTGATGGCCACCGTCAAGGGCGACGTGCACGACATCGGCAAGAACATCGTCGGCGTGGTGCTGCAGTGCAACAACTACGAGGTCGTCGACCTCGGGGTGATGGTGCCTGGCCAGAAGATCCTGGACGCCGCGAAGGCCGAGGACGCCGACATCATCGGACTGTCCGGCCTGATCACCCCGTCCCTGGACGAGATGGTGAGCTTCGCCGAGGAGATGGAGCGCCTCGGCATGACCATCCCGCTGCTGCTCGGCGGAGCGACGACCTCGCGCGCCCACACGGCCGTCAAGGTGACCCCGAAGTACTCCGGCCCGGTCGTCTGGGTCAAGGACGCCTCCCGTTCCGTCGGCACCGCGGCCGCCCTGCTGTCCGACGAACGGCGCGACTCCTTCCTCGCCGGGGTCGAGAAGGACTACGACTCGATCCGGGCGCGGCACGCCGCCAAGAGCACCGACCGGAAGCTGGTGGGTTACGACAAGGCTCAGCAGCGGCGTACGCCGATCGACTGGACGGGCTACCACCCGCCGCGGCCGCGTCTCCTGGCGGCTCAGGAGAAGGACTTCCACGAGGGTGAGAGCACCCACGAGGGCACCCAGTGGACCAAGGTCTTCCGGGACTACCCGCTGGACGTGCTGCGCGAGTACATCGACTGGCAGCCGTTCTTCAACGCCTGGGAGATGAAGGGGCGCTTCCCCGACATCCTCAACAACCCCGCGTCCGGCGACACCGCGCGCAAGCTGTGGGACGACGCCCAGACGATGCTCGACACGATCATCGAGGAGGGCTGGCTGCGCGCGAACGGCGTCGCCGGATTCTTCCCGGCCGCGGCCCGCGGTGACGACATCGTGGTCTACGCCGACGAGGAACGCACAGAGGAGCGCACCGTCCTGCACCAACTGCGTCAGCAGGGCGACCACCGCGAGGGGGTGCCCAACCGGTCGCTGGCCGACTACGTGGCCCCCATGGACAGCGGGCTGCGCGACTACGTGGGCGGGTTCGCCGTCACCGCGGGGCTGGGGTCGCAGGAGCGCGCCCAGAAGTTCAAGGACGACCTCGACGACTACAGCGCCATCCTGCTGGAGTCCCTGGCCGACCGGCTGGCCGAGGCGTTCGCCGAGCGCCTGCACGCCGTCGTACGCCACGACCTGTGGGGCTACGCCGGCGACGAACACCTCACCAACACCGAGATGATCCAGGAGAAGTACGTCGGGATCCGGCCCGCGCCGGGCTACCCGGCCTGCCCCGACCACACCGAGAAGGCGACGATCTGGGAGCTGCTCGACGTCGAGCGCACCACCGGCATCGAGCTGACCGAGTCGATGGCCATGTGGCCGGGCGCCGCGGTCAGCGGCCTGTACTTCTCCCACCCGGACAGCCAGTACTTCGTGGTCGGGCGGCTCGGGCGCGACCAGGTCGAGGACTACGCCGGCCGCAAGGGCTGGCCGCTGCGCACCGCCGAGAAGTGGCTCTCGCCCAACCTCGGCTACGAACCGGAGGACTGAGTGACTCTGCCCGATGCCGTCCTGTGGGACATGGACGGCACGATCGTCGACACCGAGCCCTACTGGATCAGTGCCGAACACGACCTCGTCGAGTCGTACGGCGGCACGTGGACCGAGGAGCTCGCCCACGAGTGCGTGGGCAACCAGTTATTGGTCTCAGCGGAGATCATCCGCGCGAACTCGCCGGTCACCATGTCGGCGCCGGCCGTCGTGGACGTGCTGCTCTCGGGGGTGGTCGCTCAGATGCGGGAGCACGTGCCGTGGCGGCCCGGTGCCCGAGAGCTGCTCGTCGCGCTGAGCGAGCAGGGGGTGCCCAACGCGCTGGTGACGATGTCCTACCTGTCGTTCGCCCAGGTGCTGGTGGACGCGCTGCCCGACGGCACTTTCGCGGCGGTCATCACCGGTGACGCGGTCAGCGAGGGCAAGCCCTCGCCGGAGCCCTATCTGGCCGCGTGCCGGGCGCTGCGTCTGCCGCCGTCGCGCTGCGTGGCGATCGAGGACTCGCTGCCGGGGGTGACCTCGGCGGTCGCCGCCGGAGTGCCGACCATCGCGGTGCCGCACGTGGTGACCCTGCCCGCCACCCTCGGTGCCGTGCAGCTGCAGACCCTCGCCGGCGTGCACCCGGCGGATCTGCTGGGGATCTTCGACCCCGTCCACTGACGGACGGCTCAGTCGAGGCGCACGCCGCCGATGCGCAACAGCTCCTGGAGTCGCTCGGCGTCGGTCGAGGACTCCGGGAGGTGCACGATCATCCGCAGCTCGGCGGCCCCATCGATCGCGTAGCTGAGGGTGTTCAACCGGATCGTCCCGACCGGCGGGCAACGGAACTCCTTGTGCTGCAGTCCCGGCGGCCAGATCTCCTGCCGGGCCCACGCCTCCCGGAAGGGGGCGCTGGACCCCGACAGCCTCTCGATCAAGGCCTCCCACGTGGCATCGCCGATGTGGTCGACCTACCGCAGGGCTGCCCGGCTGAACGAGCGGCTCAGTCGGGGTCTTCGACGCTGCCGGACCGGGCCGGGTCGAGCGCGAGCTCCTGGGCCCGTTCGGGCAGCGGGGGAGCGATGCCGCCATGCGCAGGGCACAGATCGCGGAAGCTGCACCAGTCGCACAATCGCGAAGGGCTGGGTCGCCAGTCACCGTCGCTGGCGGCGCGTTCGATGGCCGCCCAGAGGGCACGCACCTTGCGCTCGGTGGCGAGCAGGTCGTGCTCCTCCGGCTCGTAGCGCACCAGCTCGGAGTTGCCCAGGTAGACCAGCTGCAGCATCCGCGGCACGACGCCGCGGGTGCGCCAGAGCACCAGCGCGTAGAACTTCATCTGGAAGAGCGCCTTGGCCTCGAACAGCTGCGAGGGCGAACGCCCGGTCTTGTAGTCGACGACCCGCAACTCGCCGCTGGGGGCGACATCCAGCCGGTCGACGTACCCCCGCAGCGTCAGTCCGTCGACCTCGACCTCGACATAGAGCTCACGCTCGGCCGGCTCCAGGCGGGTCGGGTCCTCCAGCTCGAACCAGCGCTCGACCAGCACGGCGGCGTCGGCGACCCACTGCCGCATCGCATCGGGGCCCTCGGCCACCAGGGCGGCCAGCTCGGGCTCGGCCTCGACGAGTGCGTCCCACTGCGGGCCGATCAGGGTGCGCGCGTGCTCGACCGTGCGCTGCGGCGCCGGGACGTCGAAGAGCCGCTCCAGCACCGCATGCACCAGCGTGCCGCGGGCGGCGGCGGGGCTCGGCGGCTCCGGGAGCCTGTCGATGGTGCGGAAGCGGTAGAGCAACGGGCACTGCATGAAGTCCGATGCGCGGCTCGGTGAGAGCGCCGCGGTGCGGGGAAGTGCCGTGTGCTGAGCCATGCAGGTGACTGTAGGACCGCGCGCCGACAACGCCCCGCACACCCTGCCGCGCGGCGCATGCGGGGTGCAGGAGAACGACGTACGCGCCGCGACGCAGCAAAGTGGCCGCGGTGCCGACAACCGACGCGACGTGGTCCGGCAGCGGCACGTGATCGACACCGGTGTCCTCCCGGGCGCCCGTGAACAGGCATCACAGCGAGCAGTTGCAGCGTGCCACCACGCACCCGACAGTCGGCTCTGAAGTGCTGGACAGGGCCTGCGACTAGCCTGAGGACATGCCGCGAACCCCCGACGCTCCCGGCCCCGGGTGGCAGATCGGCCAGGTCCGCGGCGTGCCCGTCTATCTGGGCCGCAGCTGGCCCATCATCGCGATCTTCATCGTGGTCACCTTCGGGCCGCAGGTGCGCGGCGTCCTGCCCGAGCTCGGCTCCGGAGGCGCCTACCTCGTCGCGATCGGCTACGTCCTGCTGCTCCTGCTCTCCGTGCTCATTCATGAGGGCTCGCATGCGCTGGTGGGGCAGTGGCGGGGATACCGGGTGCGCCAGATCGTCGCGGACCTGTGGGGCGGGCACACGTCGTACGACACGGCCGACACCACACCGCTCTCCAGCGCCATGGTCGCCGTCGCCGGACCGCTGAGCAACGGGGTGCTCGCGGGCCTTGGTTACCTGGCGCTGCAGGGCACCGACGGCGGCGTGCCCCGACTTCTCGTGCAGGTCTTCGTGTGGACCAATGGGTTCGTCGCGGTGTTCAACCTGTTGCCGGGCCTGCCGCTCGACGGCGGATTCCTCGTCGACTCGCTCGTATGGCGGATCACCGGTTCGCGCGCCACCGGCCTGCTGGTCGCCGGATGGTGCGGCAGGGTCGTCGCCGTCCTCGTCGTGGTCGCCGCCTTCGGGCGCTCGATGCTGGACGGCGGTCAGGTCGACCTCTACACGGTCGTCTGGGCCGTCCTGATCGCGGGCTTCCTATGGGTGGGCGCGACGAGCGCCATCGCGAGATCCTCCGCGAGTCGGGTCATCTCACGGGTGACCGTGCGGCAGCTGCTGACCCGGGTGACCCTGGTCCCGTCCGGGACGCCGCTCTCCCGGCTGCGCGGTGACGGTGACCTCGTGGTCACCGACCCGGCGGGGGTGCCCTGGGGATTCGCGACCGCCGCCGACCGGGCCCGCGTTCCCGCGGGCATCGGCAGCGCGCCCGTGGACGCCGTCGCGCGGCGCCAGCCGCAGGGCTGGGTGGCCCAGGTGGACTCGGTGGACGACGACTGCACGGAGCTCATCGCAGCGGTGCAGTCGGCCGATCCCGCACCGGAACAGCTGCTGGTGACGCTCCGAGACGGCCGGCCTGTCGGCATCATCCGGACGGCTGACCTCGGACAGGCTCTGCAGGCCGCCTCCCGGGCTCACTAGGCTGCGCCCGATGACCACACCGACCGCACACGCCACAGGCGCCGACACACGACGCGGTCCGTTCACCGCAGGGGAACGCGTCCAGCTCACCGACGCCAAAGGCCGGATGCACACCATCACCTTGGGCGAGGGCAAGCAGTTCCACACCCACCGGGGCCACCTGCTGCACGACGACCTGATTGGTGCACCGGACGGCAGCACCATCACCAACACCGCCAACGTGCAGTACCTGGCACTGCGGCCGCTGCTGTCGGACTACGTGATGTCGATGCCGCGCGGCGCGGCCGTCGTCTACCCGAAGGACGCCGGCCAGATCGTCATCATGGCCGACATCTTCCCCGGTGCCCGGGTCGTGGAGGCCGGGGTCGGCTCGGGTGCGCTCAGCATGTCGCTGCTGCGGGCCGTGGGCGACACCGGCCACGTGCACTCCTTCGAGCGCCGCGAGGACTTCGCCGACATCGCCCGCGGCAACGCCCGCGCCTTCTTCGGCGCGGACCACCCGGCATGGACGGTCACCGTGGGCGACCTGGTCGAATCGCTTCCCCAGCACGAGGCGCCGGGCTCTGTCGACCGAGTCGTGCTCGACATGCTGGCGCCCTGGGAGTGTCTGGAGGTGGTCGCCGAGGCGCTCGCGCCGGGTGGCGTGCTCATCGCGTACGTCGCGACCGCGACACAACTGTCCCGGGTCGCCGAGGCAGCCCGTGACCACGGCGGCTTCACCGAGCCGCAGGCGTGGGAGTCGATGGTGCGAGGCTGGCACCTGGAGGGTCTGGCGGTGCGCCCCGAACACCGCATGCACGGGCACACCGGCTTCCTCATCACGACGCGCCGGCTGGCGCCGGGCGTCACGCCGCCGCTGCGCAAACGTCGCCCCGCGAAGGGCGCCTACGGCGACGAGAACGACGCGTCGAGCTCGATCTGGGATGCCGAAGATCTGGGCGAGCGGCCCGTCTCGGACAAGAAGGTGCGCAAAGTTGTTCGTTCCTTGAGTGAGCCGCCCGCGAGTTGATCAGACCGTCGGGTTAAAGTCGAGTGACATCACCCGCGAAGCGCGCACCGCTCCACGCAGGAGGCCCGATGTCCGACCAGCAGCCCACTGATCCCTCGTCCTATGACGCCGTCGAGAGCCTCCAGCAGGAGGTCAAGGCGCTGCGCACCCGCCTGAACGCCACGAGTGCGGGCCGTAACCCGCAGCTCACTCAGCAGGTCAACCAACTGCAGTCCTCCGTGGGCACCCTCTCGGCACAGAACGAGCGGCTCGTGCGCACCTTGGGCGAGGCCCGCGAACAGATCGTCACGCTCAAGGGGGAGGTCGACCGACTGGCACAGCCGCCCGCGGCGTACGGCGTGGTCCTCGCCGTGCGGGACGACGCGACGGCCGACATCCTCAACAGCGGGCGCAAGATGCGCGTCGCGGTCAGCCCGACCGTCGAGCCGGAGGTGCTGCAGCCGGGCCGCGAGGTGCTGCTCAACGAGGCGATGAACATCGTCGCGGTGACCGGGTACGAGTCCATCGGCGAGCTCGTCACGGTCAAGGATCTGCTCGACGACACTCGGATCCTCGTCGTCGCGCACACCGACGAGGAGCGGGTCTGCCGCCGCGCCGCGAGCCTGGACGGGCAGACCGTACGCGCCGGCGATTCGCTGCTGCTCGACAGCCGCAGCGGCTTCGTCTACGAGCGCATCCCCAAGGCCGAGGTCGCGGACCTCGTGCTCGAAGAGGTGCCCGACATCCAGTACGAGGACATCGGCGGCCTGGCCGGGCAGATCGAGCAGATCCGCGACGCGGTCGAGTTGCCCTACCTGCACAAGGAACTCTTCCGCGAGCACGCGCTGCGGCCGCCGAAGGGCGTGCTGCTCTACGGTCCTCCCGGGTGCGGCAAGACGCTCATCGCCAAGGCGGTCGCGGCGTCGCTGGCCCGCAAGGTCGCCGAGAAGACCGGGCGCACCGAGACGCGCAGCTACTTCCTCAACATCAAGGGTCCGGAGCTGCTCAACAAGTACGTCGGCGAGACCGAGCGGCACATCCGGCTGATCTTCCAGCGCGCTCGCGAGAAGTCCTCCGACGGCACGCCCGTGGTGGTCTTCTTCGATGAGATGGAGAGCCTCTTCCGCACCCGCGGGTCGGGCGTCTCCTCCGACGTGGAGACGACGATCGTCCCGCAGCTGCTGTCGGAGATCGACGGTGTGGAGCGCCTGGAGAACGTCATCGTGATCGGTGCCTCCAACCGCGAGGACATGATCGACCCGGCGATCCTGCGGCCCGGTCGGCTCGACGTGAAGATCAAGATCGAGCGGCCGGACGCCGAGAGCGCCCGGGACATCTTCGAGAAGTACCTCACCGTCACGCTGCCGCTGCACGCCGACGACCTGGCGGAGCACGGCGGTTCGGCGCAGGAGACGGTGACCGACATGATCCAGGCGACCGTCGAGCGGATGTACACCGAGATCGACGAGAACAAGTTCCTGGAGGTCACCTACGCCAGTGGCGACAAGGAGGTCCTCTACTTCAAGGACTTCAACTCCGGCGCGATGATCCAGAACATCGTCGACCGCGCCAAGAAGATGGCGATCAAGGACCAGATCACCCTGGGCGCCAAGGGCATTCGCATCGATCACCTGCTGCGCGCGTGCGTCGATGAGTTCAAGGAGAACGAGGACCTGCCCAACACCACGAACCCCGACGACTGGGCGCGGATCTCCGGCAAGAAGGGCGAGCGGATCGTCTACATCCGCACGCTCATCGACGGCAAGGACGGTTCGGAGCCCGGGCGCGCGATCGACTCGATCGCCAACACGGGTCAGTACCTGTAGTCCTCGGGCCACGCGACATCGGCGGTTGTCCGCAGTTTCGGGACCCCGTCCGCACGAAACTGCGGACAACCGCCGGCAGCGTCCGACCGCGTCTGACCTCTTCCGACCAGGACGGCTGAACCCCCCGCCGCGTAACGGCCACTCACCACCTACGGCGCAGTAGTTTGAGCCCGCGGCCTGTGCTCTGCCGTGTCCTGCTCCGTCGGAAGTGGTCCTCTCATGCGTTCGTACGCCGCGTTGCGCAGTCTGCTCCTCGCCATGCTCCTCGGGTGCGCGCTCGCCGCACCCGCTTCGGCGTACGCCGCCGCGCCGACCGGTGCGACGCACCACGCAGGTGCCGCCCGACCGGCAGTCGTGGCCGGACCTGCACCCACGACCCGACTCACGTCCGTTGCCCCGACCCGCGTGATCGACACCCGTACCGGTCTGGGTGGTCCGAAGGGCGCTGTGGCAGCGGGCAGTACGACGACCGTGCAAGTGGGCGGCAAGGGTGGCGTGCCGACCTCCGGCGTCGCCGCCGTCGTCCTGAACATCACGGTCGCGGGGTCGGCGAGCTCGGGATATCTGATCGCCTACGCGACCGGCGCCACCCGACCGGGCACCTCGAACATCACCTTCGCCGCCGGGCAGGCAGTGGCGAACCAGTCCGTCACACCGGTGGACGCGAGTGGCCGGGTCAGTGTCTACCTGTCCACCTCGACGCAGTTCTTCGCCGACGCGTCCGGCTACTACGCCACCGGCGGCTCCTACCACCCGGTCACACCCACCCGTCTGCTGGACACCCGCAAGACGCACACGGTCGCTGCCGGATCCACCACGACCGTGCCGGTGACGGGCGTCGCAGGTGTCCCGTCGAGCGGCGTCGGGGCCGTGGTCCTCAACATCACGGTGGTCGCGCCGGCCACCTCCGGTTACCTCATCGCCTACCCGGCCGGAGCGGCCCGCCCGTCGTCCTCGAACGTCAACTTCGCCGCCGGGCGCGCAGCGGTCGGTACGACGTTCGCGCGGGTGGGCAGTGGGGGAGCGGTGTCCATCTACACCTCCGCGACGACCCACCTGCTGGTGGACATCGCCGGGTGGCTGCCGACGACCGCCGACTACACCGGCGTGACCCCTGTCCGCCTGGTCGACACCCGTAGCGGCACCGGCGCCCCGAAGGCGCGCGTGCCGGCCGGCGGCAGCCTCACCGTGCAGATCACGGGAGCGGGCGGCGTACCCACCTCGGGCATCAACGCCGTCGAGTTGGGCATCACGGCGGTCGGGCCGTCGGCCGGCGGCTATCTCACGACCTACCCTGCGGGCGGCAGCCGCCCCGGATCCTCCACCCTCAACTACGTGCAGGGACAGGCCGTCGCCAACTCGGTGACCGCCAAGGTCGGCGCGGGCGGCAGGGTCACCATCTTCAGTTCGGCCGAAACCGACCTGCTCGTCGACGTGCAGGGGTACTTCCGCTACCCGCTCACCGGCGTGGTCTCGTCGTGGGGTGCGGGATCGAGCGGTCAGCTCGGCAACGGCACCAGCCCCGATTCCTCGAGTACGCCCGTGCGGGTCAGTGCCCTGTCGGGCGTGACCGGGATCGCGGCCGGCGAGGCTACCGGCTACGCGCTGCGGGCCGACGGCACCGTGTGGGCCTGGGGTGACGGCGGGGCCGGCGAGCTCGGCGACGGCGGCAGCCTGGACGGTTCGAACCTCACCAGCGTGCCGCGCCAGGTCGTCGGTCTGACCGGCGTCACCGCAGTGGCGGCGGGGTACTTCTCCGGGTACGCGCTGCGTGGCGACGGCACGGTCTGGGCGTGGGGCAACGGCTTCCACGGCGAACTCGGCAACGGATCCGGCAATTCCAGCAGTACGCCGACGCAGGTCACCGGGCTCACGCGGATCGTCGAGATCTCGGCGGGATGGGACACGGCGTACGCGCTCGCTTCGGACGGGAGCGTGTGGGCCTGGGGCGACGGGTACTACGGGCAGATCCCGGGGACGACCGAAGGGTCGGCCACCCCGGTCAAGATCTCCGGCATCAGCAACGTCACCTCGATCGTCGGCGGCGGCCGCTCGGTGCTCGCGCTGACCTCCGACACCGGGGTCTGGGTCTGGGGGGACAACTCGGTGGGCCAGCTCGCCCTCAATTCACCCGACCCGTACGTGACCGTGCCGACGCGCATCCCGGGCTACACGGCGGACGCGGTCGCCGCGAGCGGCGTCGACGGGTATGCGATCCGCGGTGGCGGCGTCTCCGCCCAGGGGCAGGGCACAGGCGGTGGCATCGGCTACGGCAGCACCGCGGACTCCCGCGTGCCCCAGAGCGTGCTCAATGTGTCGGGCGTCCTCTCCATCGCCGCCTCGGACAACTCGGCCTACGCGCGGATGTCCAACGGCACCGTCGCCGCGTGGGGCGACAACAGCTACGGCCAGCTGGGCAGCGCCGGCCCTGCCGACTCGGCGAGCACACCGGTCGTGGTCACCGGCATCAGCGGTGCGACCGCGATCGCAGCCGGCGGCAGTTCGGCCTACGCGATCACACCCTGAGCTTCACGCCGGCACGACGTGACGGCGCAGGAAGTCGTTGAGGAAGCGGCCGGCCGGGTCGAACTCACGGCGTACGGCGTCGAAGTCGTCCAGGCGCGGATACGCCGCGTCGAGCCGCCCCGGGTAGGTGAAGAGCTTGCCCCAGTGCGGGCGCGGGTCGAACGGTGCGAGGGCCTGCTGTACGAGGTCGACGGCGGCCGACGCTGCGGCCGTGTCCGGCCGCCAGGTGAAGTGGAAGACGACGCTGTCGCGGTCGTACGTCGGGGCGAGCCATTGCGCGTCGGCCGCGACCGCGCGGATCTCAGACACGATGGTCACCGGGGCGATGCGCTCGCCGATCTGCAGCAGCGCGTCGGCGGCCGCGGCTCCGTGTGCCGCCGGCACGAAGAACTCGGACTGGATCTCGGCCCCCGAGCTCGGCGTGAAGCCCATCCGGAAGTGCGGCAGCCGATCCGACCAGAGGCCCGGGACGCCGCCCTGCTCGGTCACCTTCTCGTTCGTCTCTCCCGAGCCCCACGAGGGATGACGGGTGTCCTTGATCCATTCGGCGCCGGGCACGGCGGGAGTGCCCGTCACCTCGTCGAGGCGGCTCTTCAGGACGATGTGGTCGGGGCCCGCCCCGATCCACCGCCCGAAGACGCTGACGCTGTAGGCCGATTCCAGGATGGCGCCCAGCCCGGCCGTCAGCTGCGACCAGGGCAGTCCGACGAAGGTGTCCTGCCGCACCTGGTACGCCGGCTCGACCGACAGCCGAAGCCGGGTGACGACCCCGAGCGCGCCCAGCGACACCACGAGCGCGGGGAAGCGCGAGTCCGAGCGGTCGAACCACCGCACCTCGCCGTCAGCACTCAGCAGCTGCACCGCCTGCACGGAGCTCGCCAACCCGGGCCGGCAGACCCCCGAGCCGTGCGTGCCGGTCGCGACACTCCCGGCGATCGTGATGTGGGGCAGGGAGGCGAGGTTCGCGAGGGCCAGTCCGGCCTGCGCGAGGTGGGGCACCAACGCGCCGTACGTCATCCCCCCGCTGACCTCGACGATGCTTCGGTCGTCACTGACGACGGGCGGCTCCACGAGCCCTGACAGATCCAGCTGCCAGCCGTGCTCGCTGTCCGCGATGTGGTTGAAGCTGTGACCGGAGCCGGTGACCTTCGCAGCCGGCGCCTCGCGCAGAACCCGCTGCAGCTCCTCGATGGAGGCGGGTCGGATCCGCCGACCTGAGCGGTAGTCGATCGTCCCGGACCAGTTGGTCGCTCTCAGCTGCGCATCCGTCGTTGCCATCCGGCAACCATGACACGCCAGCCCAGCAGAAACACTCCCAACACGATCGTCGCGACGATCACGAAGCTGACCGCCACCCCGCGGCCCGTCAATGTCCGCAGCACCATCCCGATCACGACGGCCCCCACCCAGATCGGCACGCCTGCTCGCGGCGACGCCGGCGCCCACCGCCGTACACCCACCGCGACCGCCCACCCGGCTGCCGCACCCGCCAGGAACGGCCACGCCACGACCGCGGACTCGAGCACGGGGTGGCTCTCGGAGTGCGACGCCCGCCCGATCGCGGCGAACGCCACGATGAGCACCACGTCGAGGACGACGGCTACCACGGCCCTACGCCGCGTGTCAGCCTGTTCGGCCCTTGGAGGCGTCTGGGTGGTCGTCATTCGTCGAGCCTAAGACGCCGGCCGCCGATGACCTCACCACCCCGGATCCAGGGCCTCGGAGCCGCTATCTGCAACCTTTGAAAACTAGTTGCAGGCACATCGCGTGCAGCGGCACCCCGGCGCCGAAGCACTGCCGTTGCACATCCTTTCCGCATCTCGGTGCGGTCACGCAAGGAGCGTTACGACGACGAGACCGAGCACGGTGACGTGCGAGCGAAACTGCACCGAGGCGTGCCAGCGGGCCCATCGGTAGCGCAGTTGATTAGCCCTGGACGAAATCCCGGCGCACGCCCATCCCATAGCTGTTCGTGTCGGCATCAGAAGCGATTCTGATGTGTGGACAACTGCTGGAATGGCAACACCGACACCGGGGGATGTGGATGGTTGCGGCTCGAATCATTCTTATTAGCAGGGATATTCGTTAGATTTGCTCTTGCGTCGATGATCGAACACACGTATGATTCAGGGTAGATGGCCAGGGGTGCTGTCACCAGCGCAGGAGGGGCCATGGCGCAGTCGACGACCGACACGCAGCGGTCCGCGGCGCCCGGGACCGGGGCTCGGTTGATGGAACTGCTGGGCGAGTTCACGACCACGTTGGACGAATGGCCGGGTGCTCTGTGGCAGTTGGATGAAGCGGCGCTGGGTGAAGTGGTCGGGGGGATGCTGCGGATCACGGCTCGTGCGGAGAATGTTGCGGCGCTGGCGACCGCGGATGCGCTGAGTCGGGGGACCGTGGCGAACTCCACGGCGACGGGTGCTCCAGCGTGGGTCGCCCGTCAGGCAGCCGGTGTCGAACCCGCGGTGGTGCGCCGGGTGGGTTTGGTGGGGGTGGACTGCGCGGATTCGGCCAATCAGGTGGTTGTTGAGGCGTTGGCGACCGGGTCGGCGAGTGTGCCGGTGGCTGCTGCCGCATTACGGCAGGTGCCGTTGATCCTGCCGCAGCTGCCGACCGCGGACCGGGATGACCTGTTGGGACAGTACCTGTCGTTGTCGGACTACGGGGCACGCACGTTGCGGGAGTTGACCACCCGCATCTTGGGGGAGTTCGCGCCGCAGCAGCTCGTGCGGGACGAGGAGCGTCAGCAGGACTGTGAATCCGTCTTCTGGGCCGACCTACCCAGTGGGCTGACCCGCTTCGTCGCCGAACTGTCCGGTGGTCACGCTGCGGTGGTGAAGCGCGCCCTGCGCGCGCTCTCCGCACCCTCGCCTGAGACTCCGACTGCGCCAGAAGGGTCCCCGACGAGCACCAGCGAGGATCCTGCGGTGCTGCTGGAAACCGGGAGCAGTGCACCCGAGCGTGACATGCGGACCCCGGCCAAGCGCCGTGCGGACGCCCTGGTGCGACTGGTCGACACCGCCGCCGGTGTGCTGGACGGCACCAGCCCGCGGCCGGTCGGAGAGTTCGGCGGCACCGCCAAGATCCTCGTCACGATGGACTACGCGACCTTGTACGAGGGCCTCCAGATAGCCGGCCGGCTCGAGCGTCTAGACGAAAAAACCTCGCACGACACAGCGTCGGCGCCGACGTACTTGCCGGGAATCGGGCGCACCACTGATGGCGAGTACCTCGACGCCGGCACTCTGCGACGGATGGCGTGCGACGCGGATCTGATCCCCATCGTCCTCGGCAGCAAGTCCGAACCCCTGGACGTCGGGCGAGCGAAACGCCTCTTCACCGGAGGACTACGCACCGCGATCATCCACCGCGACCAGCACTGCACCTTCCCTGGCTGCGACCGGCCACCGGACTGGTGCGACGCGCATCATGTGAGGCCCTGGTGGGCCGGCGGCGAGACAACCCTGACCAACGGAGCACTGCTCTGCGCCAGACACCACACCATCGTGCACCGCGACCTACTGACCGCCACCGTCACACTCACCGGCGTCGCCTGGGACCTCACCCCGGGACTGATGCCGACTCAACCCGGCCAGCGACCCGCTGCATGACGCTGACGGCGTACGCGTTCGTTGACGGAGTTCGAACGCCGTCAACGAACGCGTACGCCGTCAGCGTGCGGCACGACCGAGGTGCGCCGTGAACCCTCAGGACGGGCTGACGACCGCGTCCATCTCCGGCTGTGCGTCGCCCGCAACCCGGCTCTCCGCGAGGATCGCGTCAGCAGCCTTCTTGGCCTCGGCGACCTTGTCGGAAGCGTCGGCGCTCGGCTTCAAGCCGCCGAGCACACCCTGGATCAGGTCGATCGGCAGGGGGATCACGACCGAGTTGCTGTTGTTGCTGCCGATCTCGAGCAGCGTCTGCAGGTAGCGCAACTGAAGTGTGGCGGGGTTGGTCGACATGACATCGGCCGCCTCAGCCAACTTCGCGGACGCCTGGAACTCACCCTCGGCGTTGATGACCTTCGCGCGACGTTCGCGCTCGGCCTCCGCCTGCCGCGCGATGGCGCGCTGCATGCTCCCGGGAATCTCGACGTCCTTGATCTCGACGATGAGGACCTTGATGCCCCACGGCTCGGTCTGCTGGTCGATGACCTTCTGCAGGTCGGCGTTGAGGCGCTCCCGCTCGGACAGCAGGGTGTCCAGCTCCGCCTTACCGAGTACGGCGCGCAACGAGGTCTGCGCGATCTGACTGGTCGCCGCCAGGAAGTTCTCGACCTCGACGATCGAACGGTTGGCGTCCACGACACGGAAGTAGGTCACGGCGTTCACCCGCACGGGCACGTTGTCCCGGGTGATCACGTCCTGCGCCGGCACGTTGAGAGTAACCGTGCGCATGCCGACGCGGACCATCCGGTCGATCACCGGGATCAGCAGGACGAGGCCGGGGTCCTTCAGCGTGACCAGGCGTCCCAACCGGAAGACGACCCCGCGTTCGTACTCGCGCAGCACCCGGACGGAGGATCCCAGCAGGGCGACGAGTACGACGACGACGATTACAACGACAATTCCGAGGGCTTCCATACCGGATCCTTTTCCCACGAGTGCGGTCGACGAATCATCAAGGTCAATCCGTCGAGTCGTTCGATCACGATGGTCTCGCCCGCCGTAGGGGCGGGATCCTGCCATCCGAAACTGGTACGTGCGCTCCAGAGCGAGCCGTCCGCGGCCACTTGGCCCTGGTCCCCGGCCCACGTCTGTACGACGCCGGCCACACCGGGTAAACGTTCCGGCCCGGACTGCGGTTCCAAGCGGTGCGACAGCAACACCTTCTGGCCCACGACGAACAGCAGGACCGCACCGATCACGGCGAGGATGAGGGCCACCGGAAGGGCGACGGCCAGTGGGGCGCCGGCAGCATCGACGATCAACCCGACGCCGCCGGCGAGCGCGAGGACGCCCGCCGAGCCGAAGATTCCGAAGCCGGGAACATGGGCCTCGAGAACCAGCAGCCCCAGTCCGCACAGGGCCACCAACACACCGATCGCAGCCATCGGGATCACCTGATCCGGGCGAACGGGCCGTCGCATGGAACGAAGCCCCAACCGACTCGACGCGCCTGTTCTACCGATTTGAGAATACCCCGAGCCCGCAGCGCAGCCCCCGCCGCCATCGCATCGGAAGCACCGTTCGAAACGCGCCCGCCCTTCGCCACGAAATTCTCCCGACGACCTGCAGGACGTCGTCCTCCGGGCGTACTCTCGTGGGTCGAGATCGCCGCTGCCGAGGGGTGTTGTCATGTCGGATCAGGCAGTGCACTCGGCGCCGCCCCCGGCCGGGACCAAGACGATCGTGATGTGCCTGGACGGCACCAACGATCAGATCGGTGTCTCTGAGCCGTCGAACGTAGCCAAGATCTTCCGGATGCTGAGCCTGGTCGATCGATCCCGGCAGATCGCGTACTACGACCCCGGTATCGGCACGCTGCCCGCACCACACGCGCGGGGGATCATCGAACGACACCTGTCCACGGGGGAGGAGCTCGCCTTCGGGATCGGCATGAAACACAAGCTGACCGAGGCCTACAGCTGGCTGATGCGGCACTACGCATTCGGCGACCAGATCTACATCTTCGGATTCAGCCGCGGCGCCTACACCGCGCGCGCACTCGTTGGGATGCTGCACTGCCCCGGCCTGCTGCGCACGGGTTCGGACAACCTCATCCCGTACGCCATCGAGAAGTACGCGACGAACGACTGGCCCGACACCACCGCAGAGTGCGAAGGCCTCGCCGAGTTCGCCGACGCCTTCTGTTGGGGGACTGAGCAGACTCCGGTCGACCCCGCACTTCACGACCAGGTCACCGACGACGGGTGGAGGCACCCGGCGCTGGATGGCACCTTCTTCGTGCCGCACCACTCGGTGCCGGTCTCCTTCCTCGGCATCTGGGACACGGTGGAGGCCTCCGGCCTCGCCCACTTCCACGAACACCACTGGCGGTTCACCGATTCGGTCCCGAACGCCCAACAGGTGCAGCACGCCGTCTCCATCCACGAATGGCGCAACCCCTACCGCGCGATGCTGCTGCAGGACCGTCCCGACCGTCCGGGACGTCTCGAACCGGAGGAGGTCTGGTTCGCCGGGGTCCACTCCGACGTGGGCGGGACCTACGAGGACGACCACCGTCTCGCGCTCATCGCGCTGAAGTGGGTCGTCGACGGAGTGGTCGAGAAACTGGTCCTGCGCGAACGGGACTCCTACTCGCTGCTGTTCCGTGCGCTCACCGAGACCGCGTACGAGGGCGTCGTCCATCCGCTGCCCAAGTCCTGGCTGGTGACCGGACCGCCCTACCACCGGCGCATTCCGGAGGGCGCCTGGATCCATCAGTCCGTCGCTTCCAGAGTCGCTGCTGACCACCTCGGGCCGCCGTGCGAACTGCCGTCGCCCCACAACGTGACGGATCGTGCGTGGTTCCAGCCGATTCCGCCCGATCGCCTGCAGGTCAGCCCCACCGCAGCGAAGTGACCGGTCAGTTGACGGTGTAGGACGCCGAACCGTTGGCGTCCGTGGCGTTGGTGGCGCTCGCGGTCGCTGTGAGCGTGCGCTGACCTGAGTTGGTGTTGCTCATCGCGACAGTGAACTCGAGCGATGACGTCTGCTGGCCGGGGTCCATGGCACCGGTCCAGGTGAAGGTGAAGACCCGGTTGCCACCCGAGGTCGCCACACTGGTGAAGGCCCAGCCGGTACCGGACACTGCTGTCGGAGCAGCGGTCGATACCTGCCCGCTGGGGAAGCGGACGACGACGGTGAGCTTCTGCACGCTGGCGGACACCGAGGGGTAGGACGCGTAGTAGACGTTCTGCACCTGCACCTGGGTCTGCAGACCGGTGGGCTTGCCCGACCCGTTGTACGCCGTGCCCGTGGTGTTCAGCGTGTTGAACGCGAGCTGCGCCGGCTGGACGCTGGTCGAGGCCGCTTCGGCAGGTGCGGGTGCTCCGATGAGGATCACCGGGGCGGTCCAGAGAGCGCCCGCGATGACGGCCCGTCGCCTGACGTGCGACCGCTCGTCCACGGCCACACCCCCTCGTTCACGGTTGTACCCCAGCACGGCATCTCCCCGGTCAGTGTTTGGTAAAGAAAGAGTAAACCGTTGAAGGATCAAGAAGTGGCGGAACGCGCCGATCTCTCAAGAAAACTTGTCGTGATCGACTCTGGACCATCCATACGCACTGTCGGATCACCGTTCTACGACGGAATCCGCACGTCGGGCATTCGGGCGAAATGTCAGCCGGCTCAGGCGTGGTCAATGCAGACGCACCCTGCCCATCGGGGGAGCGAAATTGCGACATCGACCGCAGCGCCGGCGGCGCTCAGGCGGGCGTGTGGGGTGCGCCCGAGGGCGCGGAAAAGTCGGCGTGCGCGACCACAGGGACGTGTGCACGGACGCCGGAGCGCAGGAGAGCGCCCTCGAGCGTCGTCAGACCGAGTGAGGGCGCGGCTCAGCGTTAGCGGGGGAGCGTGGCTGTCACGCGGTGCTCACCCGGCTTCAAGAAGAGGGGGCGCGAGCGGGCTCAGGCCCACCAGCGACGCAGCGTGTCGCTGATCTCCCACCAGGCCTGGTATCCGACATGGGTGCCGCCGGGCATGTTCAGGAAGCCGTGGGGCACGCCGCGGTAGCAGGTGTAGCGGGTCGGGACGCCGGCGGACTCGAGCGTCTGCGCGTACCGCTCGCCCTCGGGGTGCAGGGGGTCCAGCTCGGCGGTCTGCACCAGCGCCGGAGCGAGATCGGCGTGGCTCTCGGCGTGGGCCGGGGAGACGACCGGGTCGGTCCCGGTCAGGCCGGAGCCGGTGAGGTAGAAGGCCTCGAACGCGTCCATGTCCTCACCCGACAGGATCGGCGCGTTCCGGTAGGGCCGGTCGGTCGCCAGGTCGGTGGCCGGGTAGACGAGCACCTGACCGGACAGCTGCAGCCCCCGGTCCCTGGCGTGCAGCGCTGCGAGAGCGGCGAGGTTGCCGCCGGCACTGTCGCCGCCGACCGCAATCCGCGGCGCCGGGCTGGTGATGCTCCCGGCGCCCGTCGCGGCCCAGTCGAGGACGTCGAGGCAGTCGTGGACGCCCGCTGGGGCCTTGTCCTCCGGCGCCAGCCGGTAATCGGGCGCGAGGACAACGCAGCCGGTCTGCTCGACCAGGAAACTCAGCAGCGGATCGAAGTCCTTCGGACGCCCGAGCGCCCAGCCTCCGCCGTGGTACCAGATGAGCACCGTGTCCGACGGTCCGGACGCCGGCCGCAGCACCCGGGTCGACACGGTGCGACCGTCGCGGACCGGCACCTGCACGGTCTCGATGACGGCGCCGGTGTCACCCGGCCGACCACCCAGGACACCGGGCCTCGCGGTGGCGGCGACAGCGCGCGTCGCTTCTGCAACTCCCCGGCGCTGAGCTCGCTGAGCGGCTTGCCCTGACTCATCGCCAGGCCCGTGCTGATCACCCTGGTGCGCAACGGCATACCCGCCGATGCCGTCCATAGCGACTTCAGTCGCGCGCCACCGGCCACCAGTGCAGATCGCTCGTCCATGGCGCCAGTCTGCCGTCCGGGGATCGCTGGTTACTGTCGGGGGATGACTGCGCGCCGCGTGATGGGCATCGAGACCGAGTACGGCATCTCCGTCCCGGGCGACCCGACGGCGAACCCGATGAACCTGTCCGGAGCCGTCGTCACCGCGTACGCGACCCGCCAGGGCATCCGCTCCACCCGTGCCGGCTGGGACTACGAGGACGAGGCACCGCTGCGCGACGCCCGCGGTTACGACCTGTCGCGGGCGGCCGCCGACCCCTCCCAACTCACCGACGAGGCCGACCCCACGCTCGCGAACGTCGTCCTCACCAACGGCGCCCGCCTGTACGTCGATCACGCACACCCCGAGTACTCCTCGCCGGAGGTGACGAGCCCCCGCGCCGCCGTGGTCTGGGACCGGGCCGGCGAGCTGGTCATGCGGGAGGCGTCGCGGCTGCTGTCGCCCCCCGGCGCACCCGGCGTGAACCTCTACAAGAACAACACCGACGGCAAGGGCGCCTCCTACGGCACCCACGAGAACTATCTCATGCGCCGGTCCACGCCCTTCGCCGACATCGTCAAGCACCTCATCCCGTTCTTCGTGGTGCGCCAGGTGATGAGCGGTTCGGGCCGGGTCGGGATCGGTGCGGAGTCCACTCGCCCCGGTTTCCAGTTGTCCCAGCGCGCCGACTTCTTCGAGGTCGAGGTCGGGCTGGAGACCACGCTCAAACGGCCGATCATCAACACCCGCGACGAGCCGCACGCCGTCACCGACCGCTACCGGCGACTGCACGTGATCCTGGGCGACGCCAACCACTGCGACGTCGCGAACGTATTGAAGCTGGGCAGTACCAGTCTCGTGCTCGCCCTGATCGAGGCGGGCGCGGTGACCCGTGACCTGACGCTGGATCAGCCCGTGACGACACTGCGCGAGATATCCCACGACCCGACGCTGCGCACCCGGGTGAAACTGGCCGACGGCACCAGCATGACGAGCCTGGAGCTGCTGCGCAGCTACCAGGAGATGGCCGACACCTGGCTGACCAAGACGTACGGCGACGGTCCCGGTGACTGGGACGAGGACACCGTGCAGGTCATGGCGCTGTGGGAGCAGGTTCTCACCGGCCTCGAACGCGACCCGAGGAGTTGCGCGCGCCAGGTCGACTGGGTCGCGAAACTCACTGCGCTCGAAGGATTCCGGGCCAGGGACAACCTCGACTGGTCCGACCCGCGACTGCGCGCCATCGACATCCAGTGGTCCGACGTGCGTCTGGACAAGGGGCTGTTCCACCGGATGGCGGCCGCCGGGCGGTTCGACACGCTGGTCGACGAGGACGAGGTACGCCGGGCGGTCACCGCACCGCCGGAGGACACGCGCGCCTACTTCCGGGGCCAGTGCCTGGCCCGGTTCCCCGACCAGGTGGCGGCCGCGTCGTGGGACTCGGTCATCTTCGACGTCCCGGGGCGCCCCAGCCTGCAGCGGGTGCCGATGCTCGAACCCGAGCGCGGCACCAAGGCGCATGTGGGGGAGCTGATGGAGCGTGCCCAGAGCGCCGATGAGCTGCTCCGCGCGCTGGCCGTCGCCGACTGACCCGTCGCCGCTGTCGCCCTGACGGGGCCGGACCCGACTCGGGCGCGCCCTGCGGACGTGACGGATGCGCGCATTAGGGTGGACGAAGAGACTTCCTCAGCGAAAGCGAGCGACCATGGCCGGCCAGGAGCACAAGAGTCCCCAGCGTCGAGACGCCGATCCCGACGGTGACGCCCCCGAGCCCGCCGCCCCCGCAGCGCAGGCCGGCAAGCAGGAGCTGGACGAGGACACCGACAGCATGCTGGCCGAGATCGACGGCGTGCTGGAGAGCAATGCCGAGGAATTCGTCCGGGGCTTCGTCCAGAAGGGCGGCCAGTGACCTCACCCGAGGCGTCGAACGGCCGTCTCCCGGCGGCGTTCCTGCAGACCGGATCGGCGTCCTTCACCGAATTCATCGGCGCCCACGCCCCGCACCTCATCCCGGGCATGCGAGCCGTGCCCGGCGGCGCGCCGGTCGATGCACCGCACGGCACCACGATCCTGGCGATCCAGTACTCCGGCGGCGTGCTGCTCGCCGGTGACCGCCGGGCCACGATGGGCAACCTGATCGCCAACCACACGATGCAGAAGGTGTTCACCACCGACGAGTACTCCGCGGCCGGCATCGCCGGCGCGGCCGGTATCGCCATCGAGTTGGTGCGACTCTTCCAGGTCGAGTTGGAGCACTACGAGAAGATCGAGGGCACGCTCCTGTCGCTGGAGGGCAAGGCGAACCGCCTCGCCAGCATGATCCGCGGCAACCTCGGCATGGCGATGCAGGGACTATCGGCTGTGCCGCTCTTCGCGGGTTACGACCTGGCCACCGATCGTGGCCGGATCTTCTCCTACGACGTGACCGGCGGCTGTTACGAGGAGGCCGACCACCACAGTGTCGGCTCGGGCTCGCTCTTCGCCCGTGGCGCCCTGAAGAAGCTGTGGCGCGCCGGCCTCACCCGTGAGGACGCCGTTCGGGTCGCGGTCGAGGCGCTCTACGACGCCGCCGACGACGACTCCGCGACCGGCGGTCCGGACCTCGGCCGCAGGATCTGGCCCACCGTCGCGCTGCTGGACGCCGAAGGGTCGCGTTTCGTCAGCGCCGAA
This sequence comes from Allobranchiibius sp. GilTou38, assembly GCF_017565325.1. Taxonomy (NCBI): domain Bacteria; kingdom Bacillati; phylum Actinomycetota; class Actinomycetes; order Micrococcales; family Dermacoccaceae; genus Allobranchiibius; species Allobranchiibius sp. GilTou38. The sequence goes on from NZ_JAGEKN010000006.1 coordinate 240,292, forward strand.
CAACTCGAGCAGGTGGTGACCGCCGTGGTGGCGCAGCGCCGCGAGGAGGCCGATCCGCGATGAGCATGCCGTTCTACGTCTCGCCCGAGCAGCTGATGAAGGACCGGGCCGACTTCGCGCGCAAGGGCATCGCCCGCGGCCGTTCGGTCATCGTGCTCGGCTACGACGGGGGCATCGCCTTCGTCGGTGAGAACACCAGTCGCGCCCTGCACAAGGTCTCGGAGATCTACGACCGGATCGCGTTCGCCGCGGTCGGGAAGTACAACGAGTTCGAGAACCTGCGGGTGGCCGGCGTCCGGTACGCCGACTTCCGGGGCTACTCCTACGACCGGATGGACGTCACGGCGCGGGGCCTGGCCAACGCGTACGCACAGACCCTCGGCACCGTCTTCACCCAGGAGTCCAAGCCGTACGAGGTCGAGATCGTCGTCGCCCAGGTCGGCGCGTCGACCGACGAGGACCAGATCTACCGGCTCACCTATGACGGGTCCGTCGGCGACGAGCACGGGTTCGTGGCGATGGGCGGCGCGGCCGACGCGATCACCGAGCTGCTGCAGGACCGCTGGCACAGCGGGCTCGATCTGGGGCAGGCGCTGCGACTGGCGGTGGAGGCTCTGGCACCCGATCCGCAGGGCGTCTCCCGTGAGCTCGGAGCCGCGCAGCTGGAGGTCGCGGTCCTGGACCGGCATCGGGAACGACGCGCGTTCCGGCGGCTGGCCGGGCCGTTGCTCGACGCGCTGCTCAGCCCCGACGACCCCACCCACGACGTCCCGCAGACCGACGATCCAGGGGTCGGTTCACACGAGACGCTGACCGGTGAGGGCTGAGGTCGACCGCAACGAGCGGTAGTGAGTGCGTTCGCTCGGCTCGAGGTGCTCGACCGCGTAGGTCAGCATGGTGCGGGGCATCCGAGCGGCATTCCCGTCCAGGAACGTGCGCAGCAGCTCCACGTCGACCCGCTTGCCGACCTCGCGCAACATCCATCCGACAGCCTTCTGCAGCAGCGGCTCGGGGTCGCCGAGCAGCTGTTCGGCCAGTTGCAGTGTCGTGCTGGCATCGCCGTGCTTGATGAAGGCAAAGGACGCCAGCACCGCGACCCGCCGCTCCCACAGCACCGGTGATCCGGCGAGGTCCAGCAGCAGCCGGCGGTCCCGGTCCACGAGGTACTCCCCGAGGATGAACTCGGCCGAGGCGTCCACCAGGTCCCAGTTGTCGATCCGGCCGCGACGGACGGCGGCCAGGTAGAACGCGACGTACGCGGCGCGCGCCCGCTCGTCGTACCCGCGAGCGGTCGACGCCGTTGCGAACGCCCGGCCCAGGACGATGACCGCGAGCTGGCGGTGTTCGTGCACGGGGGAGTCGAGCAGTACGTCGAGCTGCACCAGTCCCATGCCACTGGCCTGACGGGCGACCTCGCGCACCGCCGGCATGCGCACGCCGATGAAGACGTCGCCCTCGCCGTACTCACCAGGTCCGGTCTTGAAATAGCGCTGCAGAGCGGGCACGTCGCCGGGGTCGGCGACCTCGCCGAGAGCCCGCATCGCGGAGCGGGCGTCGGTGAGGGCGTGACCGTTCGGCATCCGCTCAGTCTCGCATCGTGCCGCGCTCGGATGGTGATTCGCGGCGGCCCGAACCCGCGGACGGGCGAAACCCGGTGGCGGCTGTCGGTGGCCGATGACAGAGTCGATGTCGGGCGCCCGACCGGTCATCAGGCATGGACGGCGGCGGATGCGCGAACTGACACATAGATCGGCAATAGACTGGTGCGGCCGGAGCGGGTCGCACCGGCGGGACAGGGGGAGTGGATGACCTCGGACGACCGGAGGGACGCGCTAGGGCGCCGCCCTCCCCTCGGCCCACCACCCGCCAAGGCTTCGCGTTACGCCGCGATGCGCCGGTTGCTGCCCTACCTGCGGCCCTACCGCACCCGCTGGCTGGCCATGGTGTTCGTCGCGGTGCTGAGCACGGTGGCGACGATCGTCATCCCGCTGATGACCAAGGTGGTGATCGACGGCCCGGTGCGCCATCACGATCGCACCGGCCTGTGGTGGTGGGGGACGGCCGCCCTGGCCATCGGGATGTCCGAGGTGCTCCTGTGGATCGTGCGCCGGTGGCTCGTGGCGCGCGCGACGATGGGCGTCGAGGCCGACATCCGCAAGGACCTCTATGCCCGGATGCAGTTGCTGCCGATGTCCTTCCACAGCAAGTGGCAGTCGGGGCAGCTGCTGTCGCGGATCATGAACGACCTGGGCACGGTGCGCCGCTTCCTGTCGTTCGGCGCCCTGTTCCTGCTTCTCAACACGATCCAGATCGTGGTCACCACACTGATCCTGCTCGCGATGTACTGGCCGCTGGGCCTGGTCGTGGTGGTCTCGGTGGTGCCGATCTGCGTGACCGTGCTGCGCAACGAGCGCAAGTTCACCGCCCTGTCCCGCAAGGCGCAGGACCAGTCCGGCCGTGTCGCCACGCACGTGGAGGAGTCCGCGCTCGGGCTGCGGGCGATCAAGTCCTTCGGCCGCGAGGACTACGTCTACAACCGGTTCGACACGCAGGTCAAGGAGCTTTACGACATCCAGGTCGGCAAGGTCTCCCTGCAGGCCACCTTCTGGACCATCCTGGAGGTCATCCCCAACGTCACCCTGATCCTCGTGCTGGGGCTCGGCGCCACCGCGGCCGGCCAGGGCCGGATCACGCTCGGCACGCTGGTCGCCTTCATCACGATGATGCTGTCCATCGTCTGGCCGATCGCGTCGATGGGTTTCTTCCTGTCGATGACGCAGGAGTCCATGACGGCTGCCGATCGGATCGTCGAGGTCTTCGACGCTCCGCGGGAGACCCTCGACGGTGCCGGACTCGTGCCGGTCCGCGGCGGTGAGTTGGAGCTGCGCGACGTCGGCTACCGCTTCCCGGACGGTGAGAAGTGGGCGTTGCGCCACCTCGACCTGACGGTCCCCGCGGGTCAGACGCTGGCGGTGGTCGGCACGACCGGCTCCGGCAAGACCGTGCTGACCGGCCTGATCTCGCGGCTGTACGACGTGAGCGAGGGGCAGGTGTGCATCGACGGGGAGGACGTGCGCGACCTGCGCCTGGAGGAGCTGCGCTCGGTCGTCGCCACGGCGTTCGAGGACCCGACGCTCTTCTCGATGTCGGTGCGCGAGAACCTCACCCTCGGCCGTTCCGATGCCACCGAGGAGGAGATCCGCGAGGCGCTGCAGGTGGTGCGCGCCGACTTCGTCGACGACCTGCCCTACGGTCTGGACACTCGCATCGGCGAGCAGGGAATGAGCCTGTCCGGTGGCCAGCGCCAACGACTGGCCCTGGCCCGTGCGGTGCTGGCCCGGCCTCGGATCATCGTGCTGGACGACACCCTGTCCGCGCTCGACGTGCACACCGAGGCACTCGTGGAGGATGCGCTGCGGGACGTGCTGGTGGGAGTGACCGCGATCGTCGTGGCCCACCGTGCGTCCACGGTGATGCTCGCCGACCGGGTCGCCTTGCTGCAGGACGGGCGGATCACCCACGTCGGCACGCACCGCGAGCTCCTGCGGACGGTGCCGGAGTACCGCTACCTGCTCGCCGCGGAGGACGAGACCGCCGTACCCGCGGGGGGTGCGCGATGAGCACGGAGGTGACGGCGCGCGCCGAGGCACCCGAGGGCGACCCCACGGGGGACGAGGCTCTCGCCCCCGAGCAGTGGCGCGGCCGGATCGCGGACCCCGAGCAGGAGGCCGTCGACGACGGCACGACGTACCGCGTCGAGGCACGCGCCCTGCTCCGCAACCTGCTGCACCCCTACCGTCGGGCCATCGCGCTGCTCACGCTCGTGGTGGTGCTGGAGAACCTCTCCCGACTGGCCGTGCCGTTCCTGGTGCAGCGCGGCATCGACCACGGCATCCCGCCGATCGTGGCCCACCAGGGTTCGCACACCCTGATGGTGGTCGTGGGGATCCTCTGCGTGGCCGTGATCGTGCAGGCGGTCACTCGCACGTTCTTCCTGCGCCGATCGGGGATCATCGGCCAACAGGTGCTTCTGGAACTGCGTCGCCGCGTGTTCCGGCACTTCCAGCGCCTCGACGTCTCCTTCCACGACCGCTACACCTCCGGTCGCGTGGTGAGCCGCTCGACCAACGACGTCGAGGCCATCCAGGAGATGCTGGAGAACGGTTTCGACAGCCTCATCACCGCGGGACTCACCCTCGTCGGCACAGCGATCGCGCTGCTGCTGCTCGACATCAAGCTGGGCCTTGTCTGCCTGGTGAGCTTCCCCTTCCTGGTCCTGCTGTCCGCGTGGTTCCGCCGGGAGTCCTCCAAGACCTACCGCGAGGTGCGCGAGAGCGCAGCGCTGGTGATCGTGCAGTTCGTCGAGACCATGACGGGCATCAAGGCCGTGCAGGCCTACCGCCGCGAACCGCGCAACCAGCAGATCTTCGAGACACTCGCCGATCGCTACCGCAGGATCAACGAGCGCACCTTCAAACTCGTCGCGATCTTCATGCCCGGCGTGAAGCTGATCGGCAACATCACCACCGGTGTCGTCCTGATCTACGGGGGCTGGCGGGTGCTCGAGGGGTCGATGACGATCGGCGTCCTCGCGGCGTTCCTGCTCTACCTGCGGATGTTCTTCGAGCCGATGCAGGACATCACCCAGTTCTTCAACACCTTCCAGTCCGCCTCCTCCGCCCTGGAGAAGCTGGCCGGCGTGCTGGCCGAAGAGCCCAAGATCGCCGACCCGGCCGTCCCGAAGCCGTTGGATTCGGCGCTCGGCACGGTCGACTTCGACCACGTCGACTTCGCGTACGTGCCGGGGCACCCGGTGATCGCCGACCTGGACCTGCACATCCCCGCCGGGCAGACCGTGGCGGTGGTGGGCACCACCGGCGCGGGCAAGACCACCGTGGCCAAGCTGATGGCCCGCTTCTACGACGCGAGCTCGGGCAGCGTGCGCCTCGACGGCGTCGACCTGCGCGACGTGACGCAGGAGCAGCTGCGCCGGCAGGTGGTGATGGTCACCCAGGAGAACTTCATGTTCGAGGGGAGCGTCGCGGACAACATCCGGTTCGGCGCGCCCGACGCGAGCGACGAGCAGGTGCTCGCGGCGGCCCGTGCGGTCAGCCTGGATCGGTTCATCGACACCCTGCCGGACGGGTACGACACCGACGTCGGCAAGCGCGGCGGGCGACTGTCGGCGGGCCAGCGGCAGCTCGTGGCATTCGCGCGCGCGTTCCTCGCCGACCCTGCCGTCCTCATCCTCGACGAGGCCACGTCCTCTCTCGACATCCCCAGCGAGCGGCTGGTCCAGCGCGCGCTGGAGACCGTGCTCGCCGACCGGACGGCGGTGATCATCGCGCACCGGCTGTCCACGGTCGCGGTCGCCGACCGGGTGCTGGTGATGGAGCACGGCAGGATCGTGGAGGACGGCAGCCCGGCGGAGCTCATCGCCGATGCGGGGCGCTACGCCGCGTTGCACGACGCCTGGACACGCTCGCTGGCCTGACGCCGCCCGGGCAACTCCCGGGTCGCGAGACTAAAGTCAGGTCATGGAGCGTCGCATCTTCGGTATCGAGAACGAGTACGGCGTCACCTGCACCTCCGCAGGGCAGCGTCGACTCTCCCCGGACGAGGTCGCGCGCTATCTCTTCCGCAAGGTCGTCTCGTGGGGCCGCTCCTCGAATGTGTTCCTGGGCAACGGTTCCCGGCTCTATCTCGACGTCGGCAGCCACCCGGAGTACGCCACCCCCGAGTGCGATGACATCCGCGAGGCCGTCATCCACGACAAGGCCGGCGAGCGGATCCTGGAGGGCCTGGTCGAGGAGGCGCAGCTGCGCCTCGCCGAGGAGGGCGTCGAGGGTCAGATCTACGTCTTCAAGAACAACACCGACTCCGCCGGCAACTCCTACGGCTGCCACGAGAACTTCCTGATCGGCCGGCAGGGGGAGTTCCAGGCCGTCTCCGACGTGCTCATCCCGTTCCTCGTGAGCCGTCAGATCGTCTGCGGGGCCGGCAAGATCTCGATGCTCGGGCACAAGCCGACGTACTGCGTCAGCCAGCGAGCGGACCACATCTGGGAGGGCGTGAGCAGCGCGACGACCCGCTCGCGGCCCATCATCAACACCCGCGACGAGCCGCACGCGGACGCCGAGCGCTACCGCCGACTGCACGTCATCGTCGGCGACAGCAACATGAGCGAGACCACCACGCTGCTCAAGCTCGGCTCGGCGCACCTCGTGCTGCAGATGATCGAGGCCGGCGCGCCGATGCGCGACCTGAGCCTGGAGAACCCGATCCGCGCGATCCGGGAGATCAGCCACGACATCACCGGTCGTACGCCGGTGCGCCTTTCCAACGGCAAGGAGATGTCGGCGCTGCAGATCCAGAGCGAGTACTTCGAGCGTGCGAGGGCGTTCGCCGAGAAGGAGGGCATCAGCGACCCGGTCACCAAGCAGGTGCTCGACCTGTGGCAGCGCACGCTGACCGCCATCGACACCGATGACCTGGGCATGGTCGACACCGAGATCGACTGGGTCATGAAGCACCGCCTGCTCGACCAGGTCGCAGCGAAGCACGGTCTGGGGCTGGACGACCCGCGGCTGCAGCAGATCGACCTCACCTATCACGACATCAACCGCCGCCGCGGGCTCTTCTACCTGCTGCAACGCCGCGGGAAGGCCGCCCGAGTGTGCACCGACCCGGAGGTCTTCGCGGCCAAGACCTTCCCCCCGCAGACCACCCGCGCCAAGCTGCGCGGCGACTTCATCCGGTCCGCCCAGGCGCACCGTCGTGACTTCACGGTCGACTGGGTGCACCTCAAGCTCAACGACCAGGCGCAGCGCACGGTGCTGGTCAAGGACCCGTTCTCCGCACAGGACCCTCGCGTGGAGCGGCTGATCGACGGCATGTGACCGCTGGCGAGCGGGCACAGAACACCGGGTTAGGGTGACGTGTCTCCCACCACCCGACCCATGAGGTTTGCTCCGTGCGCCGCACTGCCGTCCGCCTGCTCAGCATCACCGCCGTTCCGCTCGTCCTGCTCACAGGATGCGGCAGCGACTCCAAACCCAAGACGGCGACGTCGCTCAGCGACCTCACGGTCAACACGTCGAACGCCGACAAACCGACGGTCACCATCCCCAAGGGGGGATTCAAGGCGGGCAGCCAGACCGCGACCCAGGTGCTGACGCAGGGGACCGGCCCGACCATCGGCGCCAAGCAGATCGCGTACGTCGACTACGTGGCCTACAACGCCACGAAGAACAAGCAGCTGGTCAGCACCTTCGGGCAGCGCTTCGTGCCGATCCCGTTGGCGGACACCACCCAGCTCCCGGGCCTGGTGAAGTCGCTCGTCGGCAAGAAGGTCGGCACGACGCAGAAGGTCGCGATCCCGGCGTCGCAGGGCTTCGGATCGGCCGGAAACAGCACGCTCGGCGTCTCCGCCACCGACACGTTGGTCTTCTACATCAAGATCGACGGCGCGGCGGACGCGCTCACCCAGCCGACCGGCACCCAGGCCACCCCGCAGGACGGCTTCAAGGTGTCGGTGCCGGCGGGCACGAATAAGCAGGCCACGATCACCGTCCCGGCCACCGCGCCGAAGACGCTTCTCATTCAGCCCCTCATCAAGGGCACAGGCATCAAGACCGCCACCGGCGACTTCGTGACGGTCAGCTACACCGGCGTCAACCTGCGCACCAAGAAGGTCTTCGACGCCAGCGCCAAGACCGGCCAGCCCGCGACCTTCCAGCTCTCGACGGGAGCGATCGCCGGTTTCGTCAAGGGCCTCACCGGTCAGACGGTCGGCAGCCGCGTCCTCATCTCGATCCCGCCGGCGGAGGGCTACGGCAGCGCCGGACAAGCCCAGGCGGGCATCAAGGGCACCGACACCATCGCGTTCGTCGTCGACATCCTGGCGATCGTCCCGCAGCCCCCGCAGCAGCAACAGCAGTCCGGCGGCAACTGACGCCCGTCGCGCCCCGCCGTCACCGAAACGCCAGAGAGGCCACCATGCCGTTCGACTCCACCACCACCAAGCCCGAGGTCGACTTCCCGGGTGACACCCCGCCGACCGACCTGGTCATCGAGGACATCACCGAGGGTGACGGCAACGAGGCCAACTCCGGCGACACCATCGAAGCGCACTACGTCGGCGTCGCCTGGTCGACCGGCGAGGAGTTCGACTCCTCATGGGACCGCGGCGAACCCCTGCGGTTCCAGGTCGGCGTGGGTCAGGTCATCAGCGGCTGGGACGAGGGCATCGTCGGCATGCGCGCGGGCGGTCGCCGCAAGCTGACCATCCCGCCGCAGATGGGTTACGGCGAGCGTGGCGCCGGCGACGCCATCAAGCCGGGGGAGACCCTGATCTTCGTGGTCGACCTGGTCAGCACCAACCGACCCGGTGCGGGTGCGGCGTTCGGTATCGGCTGACCGACCTGCGCGCCTGAGCGGCGTACGACACCGTCGAGCGGCATCCCTTCACGGATGCCGCTCGACGGTTCTTCGTTGCACTCAGGCAGGAAGTGGTGGTCACAGGAGGATCGCGACGAGCGGCGCGAGGACCACGGCCACCGAGACCACCAGCCCGATCCAGGCGAGGACGCGGTGGAACCTGTTGTCCGCGCGCAGATTGCTCGCCAGCTGCAGCTCGGGTGCCACCCAGGGCGACAGGCCCATCCGGCGGGCGTCCGGCGGCAGCTCGTTCGCACGCCACACCGGAGTGCCGGGCGACCACTGCGGGGTCGGCTCGTCGGGCGCGGGAAAGACTCCGGGCATGACCTCAGCGTGACAGACGCGACACGCTGAGCGGTGACCTTGGCGCAGATACGTCCGAAGGACACAGGTCGGCCCGTGACTCTCGGACCCAGCTGTGACACCGTCGAGCCGAGTTTCGGCCGCGCCGCGGGGCGAACATACGTGCGCACCTGGGGTGCGGGTGGGATAGCGTTGCCGCACATGAGCACCACCTCCCCGGCCGCCAAGACCGAGCGGCTGCTCAACCTGGTGATCTGCCTCCTCTACACGCGTCAGCCGCTGTCGAAGGCGCGGATCCGCGACGCCGTCCCGCAGTACGGGGAGACCGCGTCGACCGAGGCCTTCGACCGGATGTTCGAGCGCGACAAGGACGAGCTGCGCGACCTGGGCATCCCGTTGCGCACCGAGCCGCTGGACGCCTACTTCGACGACGAACCCGGCTACCGGATCGACCGTCGGGAGTACGCGCTGCCCGACATCGTCTTCGAGGCGGACGAGCTGGCCGTGCTCGGTCTGGCGAGCCGCACGTGGCAGCAGGCGAGCCTCGCCGGGGCCGCCTCGACCGCGATGCGCAAGCTGCAGGCGGCCGACGTCGAGCGTGACGCCGCCTCGATACTCGGCCTGGAGCCTCGCGTGCGCACGACGGAGGCCGCGTTCACCCCGGTCAAGGATGCCGTCCTCGCCTGCCGGCCGATCAGCTTCGACTACCGCAAATCCGATGGGGCCGTCAGCACTCGTCACCTGCAGCCCTGGGCGGTCACCAACTGGCACGGCCGTTGGTACCTCACGGGATTCGACACCGACCGCGGGGCTCCACGGGTCTTCCGGCTCGGTCGCATCGACGGCGCCGTGAAAGCCACGGGACGCCCCGGCGCCTACCAGGTGCCGGACGACCACGACCCGCTGCGGATGATCGAGGGCGTCGAGGTCGAGCGCGAGCCGCAGCCTGCTGTGCTGCGGGTGCTGGTCGGTGCGGGCAACACGCTGCGCCGTCGGGCACGCACCGTCGGCGACATCGACGACCACTGGTCGCAGCTCGACGTCGACTTCACCGACACCGAGGTCTTCGCCGAGCAGATCTCCGGGTTCGGCCCGGCCGTGCGGGTCATCCATCCGCCCGAGCTGACGCAGGCCGTCGTACGCCGGCTGCGGGCCGCCCGCCACGCCCAGGAGGCACGCTGATGGCCACTCCCGAGAGCGCGACCGCTCGCCTGTCGCGGTTGCTCACGATGGTTCCGTGGCTGGTGCACCGTCAGGGGATCGACATCGACGAGGCCGCCGCCGAGCTCGGCGTGCCCCGCGCGCAGATCGAGTCCGACCTCAGCCTGCTCTTCGTCTGCGGGACGCCGGGCCACCTGCCCGACGACCTGATCGAGGCCGAGTGGGAGGAGGGCCGGGTCTATCTGCGCAACGCCGACACCATCGCCCGACCCCTGCGGCTGGGCATCGACGAGGCGACCGCCCTGATCGTCGGCCTGCGGGCCCTGGCGGCCGTGCCGGGCCTGGGGGAGCGGGAGGCCGTCGACCGGGCTCTCGCCAAGCTCACCGAGGCGACCGGCGAGAGCGCCCAGGCGACCCGCCGGGTGCAGGTGACGCTGGCGGGGTCGGTGGCCGACGAAACGCTCGCCCTGGCGCGTGAGGCGCTGCGCGGGAATCGTCGGCTGCACCTGCGCTATCTGGTCGCCGCTCGCGACGAGGCCACCGAGCGGGACGTCGATCCGATGCGGGTGTTCAACATCGACAGCCACTGGTATCTCGAAGGGTGGTGCCACCGCGCACAGGATGTGCGGCTCTTCCGGCTCGACCGGATCGAGACGATCACCCCGCTGGACGTGGACGGCACACCGCCCGCGCAGGCCAGGGCCCGCGACCTGGACGCCGACATCTTCACCCCGGCACCGGACGATCTGACGGTGACCCTGGGACTCGCGCCGCGAGCTGCGTGGGTGGCGGAGTACTACCCGGTGCAGGACCGCACCCAGGCCGCCGACGGCACCCTGACGGTCACGCTGCGCACCGCCGACAGCACATGGGTGCGCAACCTGGTCTGGCGACTCGCCGGTGGGGCCTGGGTCATCGAACCGCACTCGCTGCGCGAGGAGGTCCGCGCTGGGGCGGACGAGGCGCTCGCGGCGTACGAGGAGAGCTGATCCTCCGCCGAGACAGACCACCGGCATCTCCGAGGAGTGTCCAGGCGGGTCGCGTACAGTGGAGACTGCTGCACCACCCTCGACGTGAAGGATCCTCCTGATGCGTAACTTGTTCGACGGCTGGCACATCGTGGTCCTCGCTGTCGTCATCCTCCTGCTCTTCGGGTGGAAGAAGATGCCCGACATGGCCCGCAGCTTCGGCCGCTCCGCACGCATCCTGCGCTCGGAGATGGACGAGATGAAGAACGACAAGAAGTCCGAGGCCGCCGGCCAGACGGTCAAGGGCCAGGCCACCACGCCGCCCGCCACACCTGCTGCCGCCCCGCCCCCCGCGCCTGCTGCCACTCCGCAGGCTCCGGCCGCCGGCACGACGCCGACGGTGCCGGAGACCCCAGCGCAGCACCCGGCAGACCACAACACCACCGCCTGACACGTCGCGCAGCGGGGCATCTGAGACTTCATGGCCGTACTGGGCCGTAAGGACAATCCGGAAGGTCGGATGTCCCTGGGGGAGCACTTCCGGGAGTTCCGTCGGCGTGCGCTCATCGCGGCCGTCGCGGTCGCCATCGGTGCGGTGGTCGGTTGGCTGAAGTTCCACACCGTCTACCAGTGGATGATCGATCCGCTGCTGGACGCGGCCCGCGATCGCCACGTGCCCGCCTCCCGAGTGAGCACCAACTTCGGCCGCGGCGTCGGTGACGCCTTCAGCATCAAGTTGAAGGTGTCGCTCTGGCTCGGTTTCATCCTCGCCAGCCCCGTGTGGCTGTGGGAGATCTGGGCCTTCCTGGCACCCGGCCTGACCCGCAAGGAGAAGCGGGTCGGCGCGGCGTTCATCCTCTCGGCCGTGCCGCTCTTCCTGATCGGCTGCTGGGTCGCGACCCGCACCATTCCCAACGCCGTGGTCTTCCTCGTCGGCCAGACGCCCAAGCAGGGCACGAACTTCATCGACGCGCAGACCTACATCGCGTTCATCACCAAGTTCGTCCTGGCGTTCGGGCTGGCCTTCCTGCTCCCGGTCTTCCTGGTGGGCCTCAACGGGATCCGGGTGCTACCGGCCCGGGTGATGCTCAAGGGCTGGCGGATCGCGACGATGCTGATCTTCGTCTTCGCCGCCGTGATGAGCCCCAGTCCGGACGCGTGGTCGATGCTCGCTCTGGCCTTCCCGATGGTCGGCCTGTACTTCGCGGCCGTCGCCGTCTCGGCGTTCTTCGACCGGCGCCGCAAACAGGCCGAGCCGCGGGAGTGGCTCGACGTGCCCGACGACGAGGCCTCCACGCTCTGATCCACCGGCAGGGCTAGCCTTCGAGACATGTCCAGCTCGGCAACTTCGCAGCCCTCGCGCGCCCCGCGCCGGATCGACGGTTCGCACCTGCGACGGTTCGCCGACGGGTACGACTTCCCGTTCGACGACTTCCAGCGCCGGGCCCTGGTCGCCGTCCAGGAGGGCCGCCGCAGCGTGCTCGTCGCCGCGCCGACCGGGTCGGGCAAGACGCTGGTCGGTGAGTTCGCGGCGTACCTGGCGCTGCAGACCGGCACCAAGACCTTCTACACGACGCCTATCAAGGCGCTGTCGAACCAGAAGTACGCCGACCTGGTCGCCCGGCACGGCGCCGACAAGGTCGGGCTGCTGACCGGCGACTCCTCCATCAACGGCGAGGCGCCGGTGGTCGTGATGACCACCGAGGTGCTGCGCAACATGATCTACGCCGGGTCGGACACCCTGCGCGGGCTCGGCTACGTCGTGATGGACGAGGTGCACTACCTCGCCGACCGCTTCCGCGGTGCCGTATGGGAGGAGGTCATCATCCAGCTGCCGGACGACGTGCAGCTCGTGTCGCTGTCGGCGACGGTCAGCAACGCCGAGGAGTTCGGGGAGTGGCTCGGCACGGTCCGCGGCGACACCGAGCTGATCGTCGAGGAGACCCGCCCGGTGCCGCTCTGGCAGCACATGATGGTCGGTCCGAGCATCCTGGACCTCTTCGTCGACGAAGAGAACAGTGACCGTCTGCGACTCAATCCTGAGCTGCTGCAACGCATCTCACAGTTCGACGCGAAGACCGACCGGCACGGACGCCGAGAGGACGCCGGGGGACCGAAGGGTCGGCGGGGCAACCAGCGTCGCGGCCGCGCCCACGACGGGCCCGTGCGCTCGGGCCGGCCCAGCCGCGGACCCAGCAGGGCTGAGGTCATCGACGCACTCGACCGCGCCGGGCTGCTTCCCGCCATCACCTTCATCTTCAGCCGCGCCGGCTGCGACGCGGCGGTCACGCAACTGCTCTCCTGGGGCACCCGGCTCATCCCGGCCGCCGAGGGCGAGAGGATCCGGCAACTGGTGCAGGAGCGCGTCTCCTACCTGCCCGAGGAGGATCTGGGCGTCCTCGGCTACTGGGAATTCGTGGAGGGCCTGGGTCGCGGGTTCGCCGCGCACCACGCCGGGATGCTGCCGACGTTCCGCGAGATCGTCGAGGAGCTGTTCACCGAGGGCCGGATCAAGGCCGTCTTCGCGACCGAGACGCTCGCGCTCGGTATCAACATGCCCGCGCGCACCGTCGTCCTGGAGCGACTGGTGAAGTACAACGGCGAGACGCACGCGGACATCACGCCGGGGGAGTACACCCAGCTCACCGGCCGAGCGGGCCGCCGGGGCATCGACTACGAGGGGCATGCCGTCGTGCTCTACAACCGCGGCCTGGACCCGCACGAGGTGGGCGGCCTGGCCTCGACCCGCACCTACCCCCTGCGGTCCAGCTTCGTGCCCACCTCGAACATGGCGGTCAACCTGGTGGACCAGGTCGGCCGTCCCGCGGCGCGAGAGCTGCTGCTGCAGTCGTTCGCCCAGTTCCAGGCCGACAAGTCCGTGGTCGGCGTCGGGACGGCCGTGCGCCGCAACGAGGAGGCCCTGGAGGGTTACACCGAGGCGATGCGCTGTCACCTGGGCGACTTCGCGCAGTACGCCGCGGTGCGCCGGGAACTGTCGGACCTGCAGAAGGCCGCCGTACGCCGCCGCGCCGCCAGTCGCCGAGCGGAGACCGCGGTGTCGCTGGAGGCGCTCAAGCCCGGCGACGTGGTGCAGGTGCCGTCGGGCCGCCGCCAGGGCCTGGCCATCGTGATCCAGGCGAACGTCGGCGGCCGCCGCGGCAGCGCCGAGCCGATGATCCTGACCCAGGACGCTCAGGTGCGCCGTCTGGAGGACAGCGACCTCGACGGGCCGATCGCGGCGTTCACCACGCTCCCGATCCCCAAGGGCTTCCACTCCCGTAACCCCAAGGCCCGTCGTGACCTGGCGGCCACGCTGCGCGCCAAGGTGCCCGAGGGGATGGCCGAGCGCGCCGCGAAGGCGAACGCCCCGGAGCCCGACGAGCAGACCCAGGCCGACGTGGAGCGCCTGCGCCGCCGGTTGCACGATCACCCCTGCGACCGGTGCGAGCACCGTGAGGAGCACGCCCGCTGGGCCGAGCGGTGGTGGCGACTGCGCCGGGAGACCGACGGCCTGCAGCGCAAGGTGTCCGGGCGCACCCAGACCGTCGCCGCCACCTTCGACCGCATCTGCGACCTGCTCGCCGAGCTGGGCTACCTGACCCCGGACGGCGAGAAGGTGACCGACGAGGGCCGGGTGCTGCAGCGCATCTACGCCGAGAAGGATCTGCTGGTCGCGGAGTGCCTGCGTCAGGACGTCTGGCGCAGGCTCGACCCGCCGTCGCTCGTCGCGGTGGTGAGCTCGCTGATCCACCAGGCCCGCCGGGAGGGGGAGGGCGGCTCGGTGAAGGTGCCCAACGACCAGGTCGCCGAGGCCCTCGAGCACATGAACCGGCTCTGGGGCGAGTTGCACGACCGCCAGCTCGGCAAGCGGCTGGCACCGACCGGCGAGCCGGACTCCGGAATCGCCTGGATGATGCACCGGTGGGCCAGCGGCGGGCGCCTGGAGCTGGTGCTGCGCGACTCCGAACTGTCGGCCGGCGACTTCGTGCGGCGCTGCAAGCAGCTCGTGGACCTGATGGACCAGATCCACGACGCGAGCTCGGACCCGCAGATGCGGCGTACGACGCGTGCCGGCATCGACGCGGTACTGCGCGGAGTGGTGGCGGCCGACCGGCTGGACTGACCCGCCGCCCCTTTGTCAGCGCCGTCCTGGCGTCGGCGCCGCAAATGAGCTGACAGCCGGGGGAGTGGGGTCGGGTCGTGGCAGGATGCGGCCATGTCCTTCTCGCCGAAGCACCTGACCCAGGGTGAGCGCGTCGAACTCGAGTTGCACACCCACATCAAGGCCATCGTCCTTCCGCTGATCATCCTGGTCGTCGCGACCGTGGCGGCTCTCGCGGGCGCGGTGTACTGGGACAACCAGTGGGGTCGCCTCGCCATCGGGGTCCTCTGGCTGCTGATCGTGATCGTCTTCGTGCTGGCGCCGGTGTGGCGGTGGCGGGCGACGTTCTACGTCATCACCAACCGCCGGCTGATCACGCGGACCGGGATCGTGAGCAAGTCGGGCCGCGACATCCCGCTCTACCGCATCTCGGACGTCGCCTACGACAAGGGCCCGCTGGACCGCATCCTCGGCTGCGGCACCCTCATCGTCTCGGACGCCTCGGACCAGGCCGGTCTGCAACTGCACGACGTGCCCCATGTGGAGGACGTCCAGGTGCGGCTCAACGAGCTGCTCTTCCAACACGACAACGGCACCGACGACGAGGGCACCTTCCCGCCGGGCGACCCGCGCGGAGACCGCCGCCGCGCCTACTGACGCTTCACACCCGAGTGTCCGAAGCGCTGCGGCCCCCGACGTGGGAAGAGTCCGGACGCCCGCTCGGGACGCCTCAGCCCCGCAGGTTCAGCGCAGCGAGGACCCGCCGCAACGGGGTGGTGATGTCGATCTCGTCGACGATGCGCTGCAGCGCCTCCGGGTCCGCGACCTTCCGCGGCAACGCCGTCACCAGATCGGTCGGCACCGGCACGTCCAGTGCCACGTCGACCACGGCCGGGGCCACGTCGAGGTAGTCCGAGGCCGCTTCCAGCTTGGCCCGCTGCGCGCCCTTGAGGGTCGGGTCACCGCCGTCGATCGCGGCGCGCAGACCCGCGAGGTCGCCGTACCGCGCGAGCAGCGTGGCGGCCGTCTTCTCACCGATGCCGGCCACCCCGGGCAGCCCGTCGCTGGTGTCGCCGCGCAGCGTGGCCATCTCGGCGTACGCCCGCCCGGTCGCCACGGCGTACTTGGCCTGCAGCGCCGACTGGTCGATCACGTCCGGCTCGCGCACCCCGCCGCGTGCGGTGTAGAGCACCCGCACCGACGCCTCGTCGTCGACGAGCTGGAAGAGGTCCCGGTCACCGGTCACCACGTCGACGGGGCAGACGCCGAGGTGGGTGTGCACCAGAGTGCCGATCACGTCGTCGGCCTCGTAACCGTCGGCGCCCAGGCGCGTGATCCCGAGCGCGGCCAGCAGCGACACGATGTAGGGCACCTGAGGGGTGAGGTCCTCCGGGGACTCCTCGAGCACCTCCGACCCCTCGGTCACCCGATGGGCCTTATAGGAGGGGATGGCGTCGACCCGGAACGCCGGTCGCCAGTCGTTGTCCCAGCACGCGACCAGATCGGAGGGCTCGTGGTCGTTGACCAGCGTCGCGATCATGTCCAGGAATCCCCGGATCGCATTGGTAGGCAACATATCCGGACTGTCTCGCCGGTCCGGCACTCCGTAGAACGCACGGAAGTAGAGACTGGCGGAGTCCAGCAGCATGAGGCGTCGGGTCATGCACGGCATCGTCCCTTACAGTGCCCCCATGGAGGAACTCGATCGTCGGATCGTCGGCATGCTGGCGGCGGACGGTCGGATGAGCTTCACCGACCTGGGCCGGGCCCTCGGGCTCTCGACCTCGGCGGCACACCAGCGGGTACGCCGGCTGGAGGAGCGCGGGGTGATCCGCGGCTACCGCGCATTGATCGACCACGACGCGGCGGGCAATCCGCTCACGGCGTTGATCTCGGTGACACCGGTCGATCCGGCGGCGCCCGACGACGTGCCGGACCGCCTGCGGGACCTGACCGAGCTGGACTCCTGCTACTCGGTCGCAGGCGTGGAGAGCTACGTCCTGCAGGCGCGGGTCGCTGGTCCGCTGCAGCTGGAGGAGTTGCTGGCCCGGATCCGGGCGGCGGCGTCGGTCACCACCCACACCACGGTCGTGCTCAGCACACCGTGGGAGGACAGGCTTCCCCCAGCCGACTGACGACGAGTTCTCATACGACGCCGCTACGGCGTGTCGGCCGCGACACGCCGTAAATCTCGATATTGGTGAATTCTTGACGTCCGTCCAGGCGGCGCGTTGACCTGCGACGACGCGCGTCTTCGCAGGTCAGACCGCTGTTGACATCTACTTGGCGACCGGTAAATTTCTCTTCGCGCCGCGGGGCCGTTACGGCGGCCGCAGGCTGGATGGACCCGCACTCTCAGTAGAAAACATGCGCCCCGGCGCGTACTGGTCCCAACGGAGTGCGGGTCCTTCCCTCTGCCCGGGGTTGTCACGGGCTCCTCGCATACTCTTGCTCGCGTGTGGCGACGGCTCCTGCTCTCGGCCGCGGGCGGACTGTGCCTGTGGCTCTCCTTCCCGACGCTCGGCATCTGGCCGCTGGCCGTGGTCGGGGTCGCGTTGATCTCGCTCGCCACCTGTGGCGCACGCGCCCGGGTGGGATTCCTGTGCGGCCTGGTGGGCGGCGCGGCGTGCTTCCTGCCGGTACTGCACTGGACCGGCATCTACGTGGGTCCGCTGCCCTGGATCGCCCTCGGTGTCACCGAGTCGATCTACGTGGCGTTCCTCGGGCTCGGCATCGCCATCCTGCAGTCGGCGGCGCCGCTGCCGTGGCTGCCCCGCTGGGTGTGGCCCGCCTCCGGACCGCGGGTGCGCCCGTTCTGGGTCGCGCTGCTCTGGGTCGTGCAGGAGGGCGTGCGCTCCAGCGTCCCCTTCGGCGGGTTCCCCTGGGCCCGCCTGGCATGGTCGCAGTCCAACTCACCGCTGTCGCATCTGGCGTCGATCGCCGGCGCGCCCGGCCTCACCTTCGTCGTCGCGCTGCTGGGCGGGGTGCTCGCAGCGCTCGTGCAGCGGTGGGTGCCGGGGATCGTGGGCGGTCGGCGATCCGACGCGGCGGCGTACGCGCCTCGACGCAGCTTGCGCGCCCTCTGGCCCGCGCTCGCCGTCGTGGTCGTGGTGGCCGGGTCGATCTGGTACCCGACACCCACCTCCGGCAAGAAGCTGCAGGTCGTCGGCATCCAGGGCAACGTGCCGACCATCGGCCTGGAGTTCAACGCCCAGCGCCGCGCCGTGCTCGACGACCACGCGCGAGCGACGGCGAAAGCTGCCGAGATGGTGCGGCGTGGCCAGATCCCGGCGCCCGACCTGGTGGTGTGGCCGGAGAACTCCTCCGACATCGACCCGACCCGCAATCCCGACGCGATGACCGAGATCCTGCACGCCGTGGCCGAGGTCAAGGCACCGCTCATCGTGGGCGCCGTGCTGGACGAACCGGCACCGGACGTCTCGAACACCTCACTGCTGTACCTGCCGGGCCGGGGGATCGTGGCGCGCTACGTCAAACAGCACCCGGTGCCGTTCGCGGAGTACATGCCCTACCGCTCCTTCTTCCGGCACTTCAGCAGCAAGGTCGACCTCCTCACGGTCAACTTCACCCACGGCAAGAAGACCGGGCTCTTCACGATCCCGACCCGCAGCCAGGGCAACGTGAAGGTCGGGCCCGTCATCTGTTTCGAGGTGGCGTACGACGGCCTGGTGCGCGCGCCGGTCGAGAAGGGCGCCCAGCTGCTCATCGTGCAGACGAACAACGCGACGTTCGGGCGCACCGCCGAGTCCGAGCAGCAACTGGCGATCTCCCGGATCCGCGCCATCGAGCACGGCCGGTCGGTGGTGCACGTGTCCACGGTCGGGGTGAGCGGCCTGATCACCCCTGACGGCGTCGTGCACGACCGCTCCAGCCTCTTCACCAGCAAGGTGCTCTCCGGGGCGATGCCGCTGCGTAGCTCGCTGACGATCGCCGATCGACTCGGGAATGTGCCCGAACACCTCGCCTACGCGTTGGCTGTGGCATCCTTCCTGCTGGCCGCGATCGGTTCGCGGCGACGACGCACCGCCGTTCGTGCCGACACGACGTCCCCGAGAGGCCGCCAGCTTGTCTGACTCCGCCCCACGACGCGTGCTGGTGCTGGTGCCGACGTACAACGAGCTGGAGAGCCTTCCGACGATCCTGGCGCGCCTGCGCGAGGCCGTGCCCGAGGCCGACATCCTGATCCTGGACGACGCCTCGCCCGACGGCACCGGCGAGCTCGCCGACGAGCTGGCCGCCCACGACTCACACGTGCAGGTGATGCACCGCGCCGCCAAGGAGGGCCTGGGCGCGGCGTACCTGGCCGGGTTCGCCTGGGGCCTGGACCGAGGCTACGACGCACTGGTCGAGATCGACGCCGACGGCTCGCACCCGCCGAGCGTGCTGCCGAAGATGCTGCAGGCGGCAGCGCGCGCCGACGTGGTGATCGGCTCGCGGTGGGTGCCCGGCGGCAGTGTGCGCAACTGGCCGCGCCAGCGCGAGGCCCTCAGCCGCGGCGCGAACCTCTACACCCGCCTGCTGCTCGGCATGCAGGTGCGCGACGCCACCGCCGGCTATCGGGTCTACCGCGCGGACGCGCTGCGCCAGCTGCGCCTGGAGGACGTCGCCTCGGCCGGTTACTGTTTTCAGATCGACCTCACATGGCGCGCCGCGCAGGCCGGCATGCGGATCGTGGAGATACCGATCACCTTCGTCGAGCGTGAGGTAGGGGTGTCGAAGATGAGCAGCGACATCATGCGCGAATCCCTGGTCAACATCACGTCCTGGGGCCTGCACTACCGCGCCGGGCAACTGGCGCGGCTGCTGCCGGGCCGCTCGCGATGACGACGGCACCCCGTCGACGGACCCGCTGGCTGCAGTGGGTGCCGCTGATCCTGTTCGTGACGGTGGTCTGCGAGATCGCCGTGATCATCGCGATCGCCCGCGCCATCGGAGGATGGCAGACGCTCGGACTGCTCGTCCTGTGCTCGCTGATCGGCGCCTGGCTCGTACGCCGTGAATGGTCCGGCGCCTGGCGCGGCCTGCAGGAGGCGTTGCGCACCGGCACCATGCCGGCCGACGAACTGGCCGACGCCGCCCTGGTGCTGGCCGGCGGCCTGCTGATCCTGGTGCCCGGCTTCATCACCGACGTGCTCGGACTGCTGCTGGTCCTGCCGTTCACCCGGTCGGTCGGACGCCGGCTGCTGCAGGTGCTCGTCGCGCGCCGGGTGCTCGGCGTCGCCGGGAGCGCGCGCGTCGTACGCGGTGAACGGGTGCCCCCGACATACCGGGCAGAGTCCTACGACCAGTCGAAGGATCAGCGGGCCGACCAGGGTCCGGATACGCCGATGGCACCGGGCAAGCCCGGTGCCATCGAGGGAAAGATCGTGCGGGACTGAATCCCGCGGGATCAGGCGGTGCGCTTGCGGCGCGGCTTCTCACCGCGGGAGGCGCGCAGCCAGGTGAGGCGCTCCTCCAGGAGTTCCTCCAGCTCGGGCACCGAGCGGCGCTCGAGCAGCATGTCCCAGTGGGTACGCGCGGGCTTGACCGGCTTGCGGCTCGGCTCGGGACCGTCGACCAGGGTGGCTTCCTTGCCGCAACGGCACTCCCAGATGGAGGGCACGTCGGCCTCCACGGAGAAGGGCAGCTCGGTGATGCGGCCGCATTGGCACTCGTAGCGGACGGTCTGTCGCTCGCTGTAGGCGATGTTCTCGTCCGTCTCCAGCGACAGCGTGGAGAGGTTGGTCCCTCGAAGTGAACGGTCTGCCATGGTCTTCTCCCTGCTCGGCGGCCGCGGTTCGTCGGCAACACCGCGGCGATCTCATACGCATAACGAACCGATGTGGTGTCGTGTTCCATTGCGCACGAGGATTGATGAGTCTGATTCGTAGACGTCGGCGGGCTCGGATTGGTTGCCCCTGGATGCCACCATCGCGCTGCAACGTCGGCGGCGACAGTATCGAGGGCGCTCGGGGGAGGGCAAATCGGCGTACGCCGGCGGCGCACTGCGCGGACCTGCGGTCAGACGACCGCCGGCACCTCGTTGCCGGCGGCCACCACCCCGCGTCGTACGTCGACGGTGCGCAGCAGCGCGCCCCCGACCACGAAGAAGACGACCAGCGCCACGATGGAGAGCCGGTAGTCGCGGAAGAGCTGGTAGACGAGCCCGAACGTCAGGGTCCCGAGCCAGCTGGTGCCGCGGTCCATGGCCTGGTAGAGGCTGAAGAACTCCGCCTCGCGGCCGTGCGGCACCAGATGGGAGTAGAGCGACCGGGAGAGCGCCTGGGTGCCGCCAAGCACCAGGCCGATCCCGACGGCGAGCAGCAGCCAGAGCCCGAATGCGTGCTGCGGCACGAAGAACGCCAGAATCACCACGACGGTCCACAGGTAGAGGCTGCGCCGTACCAAATCGCGCGCGGGCACCCGGCGGGCGAGCCGGCCGAAGCCCAGCGCGCCGCCGAACGCCACGAACTGCACCAGCAGGATCGTGAGGAGCAACTGGGTGCTGGAGAACTTCAGCTGTTGCGCCCCGTAGAGGCTCGCGGAGGCGATGACGGTCTGCACGCCGTCGTTGTAGAAAAGATAGGCCAGGAGGAAGCGCAGCGTCTGCGGGTATCCGCGCAGCTCGGCGAAGGTCGCACGCAGCTGACGGACTCCCGCCGTCAGGGGGCTGCCGCCGATCGCGGCCGACGGATCGTGCGGCACCGCGTGCAGGCCGCGGATCGAGTAGGTCGCGAAGACCGCCCACCACACGCCGTTCACCGCGAAGCTGATGCGCACCACCGCCGAGGTGCTGAGGCCGAGGGTGTCGTGCAGCCCGAGGAAGACCAGGTTGACCACGAGCAGCAGGCCGCCGCCGAGGTAGCCGTAGGACCAGCCGCGGGCCGAGACCCGGTCGCGGTCGTCCGGCGGGGTGATCCGCACCATGATCGCGGAGTAGACGATGAGCGACCCCGCCACGCACACGTTGGAAACGATCGCCAGCCCCATGCCGAGCGCCCAGCGGTCGCCGGCCACCAGGCACAGGGCGGCTGCGGCCACCGAGCCGACCGCGGAGAAACCGGTCAGGAAACGCAGCGGTCGCTCGGAGCGGTCCGCCATGGCGCCCACCACGACGAGCACGAACGCCGACACGATCGTGGCCGCGGTGATCGTGTAGGGCACCAGTGAGCCCGGAGCCACCGGGACACCGAGCACGTGCAGGTCGGCGTGGCAGGTGCGGTCGCTGGGCTGGGTCGGGCAGGCGGCTTTGTTCGCGATGCTGGTGAGGTAGGGGGAGAAGAGCACCGCGAGGGTGACGGTGATGTACGCCGTGACCGACCAGTCGTACCAGTACCAACGCGACTGCAGACGAAGCTGTTCGGGAGTCGAGGAGCGTCCGTCTGCCACCGTCAGAGGGTAAAGGGAAGATGCATCAGCCCGTGCGGATCGTACTTCTGGTGCACCGAATTCAGCTTCGAGGTGTTTTCTGCGAAGTAGCGGGATCCGGCGACACCGCTCTCCAGGTAGTTGACGTAGCCGCCGACCGACACAGACCTGACCGCCGAGTGCGCGGCAGAGATCCACGAGCGCGCCCCGGCGTAGTCGCTGCCTCCGGCGTACCACTGGATCGAGGCCTGGTGGGAGCGCCACGGGAAGGCGCCGGCGCTCACAGCGACGTCGTGCACGGCGCCGTCGAGGGGGTCGACGATGGCCGCGACCGAACGATGACCGGCCGCGAGCGTGCCCTGCACGATGGCCGCGGCGGCCGAGCTGGTCATCGTCCTCACCAGGTCGGTGCCCGCCGTGAACGGAGCGCGCGCCGACGTCGTACCGCCCCCGAAGTACTGCACGGTCGATAGGTAGCTGCGCTGAAAGTGCGAGGTGGAGGTGGCGCGGGCGCCGATGTGCCGCTGCAGCGAGCTCAGTGCGAGCAGCTCGCGACCGGCGGTGCAGACCCCGAGGATGCTGGGGCGCAACGACCCCCCGCTGAGGTCGAGGTGCACGTTGGCCCACCAGTCCCGGCTGGCGCTGCCCAGCCAGGAAGCCCAGCCTTCCAGCACCTGGGTCGCCGACCCGACCGGGAAGGTGGCACGGAAGATGCCCCGGTCGGTCGTGGAGTACGTCCCGTACCCGAGGCTGGTGACCACACCCGGGATGGCGCTGCTGCCGCCCCTGGCCGCCCAGTAGAGGTCGCTGTTGGTGGAGGCCGTCGCTGTGACGAGGCTGCTGTCGGGCAGGACCAGCTGCACCGACTCCACGCGGTCGCAGGTCAGTCCGTGGGCCCGTGACTCGGTGCCGAGTCCGCCGCCGAGCGTGAGCCCGGAGGTGCCGACGGTGGGGCAGGTGCCGGTGGGGATGGTGCGGTTCCGGCCCGCCAGGGTGGCGTGCACGGAGTAGAGGTTGGCGCCGGCCTGCACGCTGACGCTGGATCCCGACGCGTCCACGGCCGCCATCTCGCGCAGGTCGATCACGACCGTGCCGTCGGCTGCAGAGGCGCCGATGTAGGAGTGTCCGCCCGAGCGGGGTGAGACGTGCAGCCCGTACTTGCTGGAGAAGGCGATGGAGCGTTGCACGTCCGTGGTGGTCTTGGGGCGGATGACCGCCTGCGGCTTCGCGCCGTCGTACTCGGGGTTGAAGAGCAGCTTGTCCTGCGCGTACGGCGTGCTGCCCGGCAGCAGCACGACCCCCTGGATCTGACCGGCCAGCTGCTTCCAGTCCGCCAGGGTGGGTCCGCCCGTTGCGCCGGCCGCAGCAGACTGCCCGGACGATGACGTGGCCGCCAGACCAGCGCTCGAGGACTCCCCGCCTGCGGCTGCGCTACCTGCCGCGCGGCTGCTCGTGGGGCTGCACCCGGCGAGGGCGGCTGCCGCAGCACCCGCGGCGGTGACGGCCAGGAAGGCACGACGATCGATGTGGTCCATGTCTCGTAGACGCGCGAGGATAGGTGCCTGGTTGGGTCCGTCGTACGCCATGACCGTGCCTCCCTGGTTCGTGCGCGTCGATCGACGATTCTCAGATTAGGACGCAGCGCAAGACCGCCGCCGCGCGCGAGAACAAGGACGGGAGTGACCGACGATGGACTCACCTGAGGACGTGCCGAGACTGCGGCAGACCGTGCTCGACACGACCGACGTACGCGCGCTGGCTGATTTCTACCGTCTGCTCCTCGGCTACACGTACCGCCACGGTGACGAGGCGCCGGGCTCGGGGGAGCCGGACACTGCCGAGTGGCTGGTGCTGCGGGCTCCGGAGGGTTCACCGCCGCTGGCGTTCCAGAAAGTGGACACCCTGCCGCGCTCCAGTTGGCCGGACAACGAGCCGGTGCCGCAACAGTTGCATCTCGACATGACGGTGCTGTCGAAGGAAGCACTGGACGAGCAGCACCGTCGGGTGCTGCGGCTCGGCGGCCGGATGCTGCTGGACCGATCCGACGACGACGAGGAGCCGCTGCGGGTCTACGCCGACCCGGCCGGTCACCCGTTCTGCATCTTCGTGGGCTGAGGGTCCCGGTCAGCCGGCGCGGGCGATCGCGAGCAGGTCGCGCACCGGCCCGGCCGGCGGCCGCGCCGAACCCTGCCAGACCGCCGTGAGGTCGCGGCGCAGGTCGAGGTCGTAGACCGGCACCGCGCGCAACCGGCCCGCGCTGAGGTCGGCCTCGACCGCCAGGTGACTGAGCACGGCCGGCGGACTTCCCGCGAGGACGGAGCTGCGGACGGCGGCGGTCGTGGTGAGTTCGACCGCGGGCACCGAAGGGGCCAGGCCCGCTGCCCGCAGCGCCGCCTCCAACACGCGGCGGGTGCCCGAGCCGGGCTCTCGCGCAGTCAGCCCCCGACGCGCCAGGGTGCTGGCGTCGACCGCCCGGCGTCGGCGGCACCACACATCGTCGGGGTAAGCCACGACCACCAGCTCGTCGTGGGCGACGACCAGGCTCGCGAGACCACTGTGCGACACCGAGTCCTCCACGAACCCGAGGTCGGCTTCACCGGCGCGCACCGCCTGAACAACGTTCTCACTGTTGGTCGCTCGCAGGGTCACCGTCGTGTCCTGTCGCTGGCGCAGGCGGACCAATAAGGCGGGCAGCAGGTATTCGGCGACGGTCATGCTGGCGACCACGGACAGTTCCCGGTCGCGGTCCGCGCGCAGGGTGCTGATGCCCTGGTCGATCTCGTCGGCGACGTCGAGCAGCCGGGTCGCCCATTCCACGAGGAGGGCACCCGCATCGGTCAGCGTCGAACCGCCGGGGGAGCGGCGCAGGAGGGTCACCCCGACGTTCGCCTCGACCGTCCGCAGGCGTTCCGAGGCGGCCTGCTGCGACATCCCGGCGGCCCGCCCGGCGGCTCCGATGCTGCCCAACCGCGCCACGTCGACGAGCAGTCTCAGCGAGGGCATGTCGGGCAGCGTCACGCCACCTACCGTAGCCACTCACAGGTGCAGCTTGTGCCCGGACAGGGACGCGACCGCTACCGCCGTGCCGGCTCTAGCGGGAAGCTGGTCCCATGACACAGACCTTGCGGCCGCCGACGGCGCGTCGTACCGGGGGAGTGTTCGGTGAGCTGAGCGGTGCCTCGCCGTTGGCGTACGTCGGACCGAACTGGTTCGCGGCCGTGATGGGCACCGGCATCGTCGCAGTCGCTGCCGTGGGACTGCCCGTGCGGCCGACCGGCACCGCCGACGCTGCTCTGATCGTATGGGTCTGGGCCGCAACGCTTCTCGTCGTCCTCTGTGCCGCGACGGTCGCGCACTGGGTCCGCCATCCGGCCGCTGCGCGGAGCCATTTGGACCACCCGGTGATGGGCCATTTCTACGGTGCGCCGGCGATGGCGTTCATGACAGTCGGGGCGGGCGCGCTGGCGGTCGGGCGGCCGTTGCTCGGTCCTCATCTCGCGGTGCTCATCGACGCCTCGATGTGGACTGCGGGCACGGCGATGGGTCTGGCAACGACCGTGGTGGTGCCGTATCGCGCGTTCGTGCGGGGGAGTGCGACTGCCGACGCAGCGTTCGGCGGATGGCTGATGCCGGTGGTGCCGCCGATGGTCAGCGCGGCGACGGGGGCCGCCCTGATCCCGCATCTGCCGTCCGGGTGGGCGCGGGAGGCGATGCTGCTCGTCTGTTACGGCTGCTTCGCCGTGACGGTGCTCTGCAGCCTGGTGATCGTGCCGCTGATCTGCCGGCGGCTGTGGTGTCACGGGGCCGGCGCGGCGGGCCTGGTGCCGACCTTCTGGATCGTGCTCGGCCCGCTCGGGCAGTCGGTGACCGCGGTGCATCACCTGGGCGTCGTAGCGCCGAGCGTGCTGGGTCCGACCTACGGTGCGCCGTTCCGGCGGATGATCCTCCTCTACGGGCTCCCCGTGTGGGGATTAGCGATGCTCTGGCTCGGCCTGGTCGTCCTGCTCACCGCACGGACCGTGCGGGACGGTATGCCCTTCGGGCTCCCGTGGTGGTCCTTCACCTTCCCTGTCGGCACGATGGTGACGGGCACGTCCGCGCTCGCGAAGTTCACCGGGAGCGAGCCGCTGACGGTGGTGGCCTGCCTGCTCTTCGCCGGGTTGGTGATCGCCTGGGTGACTGTGACGGTACGGACGGCACGAGGCGTCTGGTCGGGGCACTTGCTGGCTGCCCCGGCCCAGGTAATGCCTTGACCGGGCGGGGTGTCGGTGGCCGGTCCTAGCATCGAGGTCACGACCCGATCCGGACCTGGAGGCCTCCATGACCACGCTCGCGAACCGCCCGAAGACCGCACTGCTCGTGATCGATGTGCAGAACGGAGTGATGGGGGAGTCCTACGACCGCGACCGGGTCGTCGCGAACGTCTCCACACTGGTCGACAAGGCCCGCGCGGCACAGGTGCCGGTGGTGTGGGTGCAGCACAACAGCGACGAATTGCAGACCGGCAGCGAGAGCTGGCAGTACGTGCCGGAGCTCACGCGTCTCGACGCAGAACCGTTGGTGCAGAAGGCATTCGGCGATTCGTTCGAAGACACTGAGCTCGAGTCCGTACTGGCCGACCTCGGCGTCGGATCGCTGGTGCTGTCCGGAGCGCAGACCGACGCGTGCATCCGGTCCACCCTGCACGGCGCGCTGGTCCGCGGCTACGACGCACGACTGGTCTCCGACGCGCACACGACCGAGGACCTGTCGCCGTACGGCGCGCCACCGCCGGAGAAGGTCATTGACCACACGAATCTCTACTGGGAGTACCAGACCGCGCCGGGTCGGACGGCAGGTGTCGTGGCGACCGCGGACGTCGACTTCGCGGAGATCTCCGCGGGCTGACAGGACGCGGTCAGGGTCGGCGGCCGAACTCGTCCAGAAGCCGATGTTGGGCTGAGGCGTCGCCCGGCAGCGTGCCGCTCGGCCCATCGCCGTACGCGCCGTAAGAGATCATCTCCTCGAGATGCGGCCCGACCACCGCCAGGAGCGCCTCGACGAGTTCGGGATTCAGCGCCTCGTCGAGGCCTGCACCGCGGCGCAGATCCCAGGCATGAACGACCAGGTCGACCAGCCGGAACCTCAGGAAGGTGTCCACGGTGACGTCGCCCGTCCGATACGGCACGAGCTGACCGGGCAAAGCTGCGGCGAACGCGCCGGCCTGATCGCGCGACGAGTCGACGACTGCGGACACCGGGTCGGTCCCAAGCTGGTCGGCATCGAGTCGTGCGCGTGCCGCGTCGCGGCTCACACCCTGCAGAAGCAAGGTGGTGAACCGGTTGCCGACAACGACGTGCTCGACGAGTGCTCGCACCGTCATGTCACACGGTGTCCGCAACGCCCACGAATCCTCAGGTAACTCGCGCACCGCGCGCTCGAACTCTGTCGATGCGGCATCGATCAGCTTCACCGCCACCACGCTAGACCGCAGGACCACTGAGTTCGCCAGGCCTGTTGGATATCGCCGATAATCTGCATTATGACAAGTAGCGTGATAATCGGGAGGGGTCTATTGGCAGGCCCCTCTCCCGGCGATGCCAGTGCGACAGGGGCCTGGACCGCTCCGCTCGAAAAGGCCTTCTATAGCAGGCCGGCGTCTGGTCCCTAGGTCATGCTGTTGTCGTGAAGCTGTTCAAGATGGCCGCAGTGACTGGTGCGTGTGCAGTCGCGCTGTCGGCGTGCAGCAGCGGGAGTAGCTCATCTCCAACCCTGTGCGCAGACTCACTCATTGGCACCGGGGTGAGGATCTCCTCCTCTGGGTTCGGCGCTGGAACCAAGCTGGCCGTCAAGGTATGTGTCGCTCGAACGTGCCACGAGACCGTATTGGTAACCAAGAAGGGGCCCACGACCTGGACCGGCGCCGGCATCGATCCACGGACCATGAAGGGTGTGCACACGATTTCCGTGACCGTCCGAGACCGCTCACGCCGCATCATCGCGATCAAGCAAGCCGTGAGCGTGCGTCAATTCGAGGTCACCGACGGCTGCACCACCACCATCTACAACGCCGCTGTCCAAGTCTCCCCAGGACGCGTTACTGCAGCGACGCACGCGTAGGGCATCGGCATCTAGCAACTGGTGCCAAACCCTCCGGAGCCCACTAGCTCACCGCAGCGCGTCAGGTCGACCCGTTACGCCATGATCCCGAGATGACGTTCACATACGCAGACCGCCCAGTAGCCCGTCACCTCGACGCCGACGACGCCGAAGCCCTGACCGAAGAACTGAACTTCTACTTCATGAACCTGACGACGCGAGATGTCGCAGCCAAAGTCACTGTGCTCGCTGGACCGCAAGTGTGGTGCGAACCCAACGGGCGGGTGCACGCCCTGCTCATCGTAAAAAGCGACGTCGAAGACGCGCCCTACGACGACATCAGCCTCCAGATCCACGAGGACGACCTCGATGAATAGGTCACGCCCACGCCACTCCCCCGCCCTGCGGATCAGAAGTCACGTCTCCCCTGGTCCAGGCGCGACCGGTGCTCGAAAGTCGCCACGATCGGACATTCGAGCAGCGTCGCCACTGAGCACGGCTTTCGAGCAGCAGTCCTGGCGGATCTCGGCTTGCGGTGCGAGGCCTGTGCAGCTGCTCGGAAAGGATCGTCACTGAGCAGAGCTGAGACCTCATCGGACGGACTCGACGAATACGCCCTGGCACACTGCCGCGATGGGCATTGATCATGACTGGGTGGCAGTCCGGGAGATCGTGGAAGCGGGAATTCGGGACGCGGTGGATGGAGGCACCCAATCACGGGAACCCATGGTGCTGGAGGAGAACATCGAGGATCTGGCCCACACCGTGACTGATCATCTGGCCGGCTCGTTGGCGAGCGGAGTTCTAGTGGAGCGGCGCGACCGGCGGAGTAGGAGAGCGCAGCGTTGAGGAATCGCATCCTCCCCAGGGTGCGCACCCGCGGCTCGATACCGGAAGTGCTGGCTACGGCGCCCAACGGTCGCGAGGTGTGGGTGCGAGCAGTACCCCGCGGGTACCGACTACGGGAGTTCAACGACAGCGGAGACGTCGCGGACATCGTGGTGCTGCCCCTCCTAGAGGGAGTGCAGTTAGGTCTGGCGTTGCTCACAAAGAGTTGGGTGCTGGGGGTCATCAGCGCAGACCAGGAGCCTTGGTTGGGGGTCCGACGATTTCACGTTGAACGGTGCATTGATCGCGACCCAACAGCACGCGTCGATGAGCTCGTCCAAGACGTCGAGGCGGGCCGGATCAAGGTGCCTGCGCCGCGCGGCTGGCGACCGCGAGCAGCACGCCAATGACGTCGCAGCGACGGTCTGAGGTCTAGACGTCCGGACACATCTGTCCGAGAACTACCGATCTGGACCCTGGACGGACGCTTTCAGGCCTCCTGGGGATGTCGGTTTGGGGTGTACCCAAACCGACAGTCTGTGTAGCGCAGATGCACACGAAACTTACTTGTACGCCGCCCAGCCGACGTAGTTGGGGCATGGCCGTGTTCTACCGATTTTCGTCGCGGACCGCGACATACTCCTCACATGCAGTGGACGAGATGGATCTGGGGTGCGGCAGGGGCGGTGGCCCTTGCGACCGGGGTTGGGTACGGCGCAGACGTGCATGTCCCTCACAAGACTGTTGCTTCGCCCGGCCCCGACGCGTCTCCTACCGACGTGGTCCGCACTTACGTGCAGGCAATCAACGACCGCGACTACTCCACCGCCAACAACCTGCTAGCGCGAGGGCCGGCACTCAAGAACCACAGATGGTTTGACGCCCCCACGATCAAGCAGCTGGAAATACTCCACGTCGCCGGACCGTATAAGGGAGCCTCGACGGCACCATCGAGCTCGGTGGCGAGCTACCAACAAGTCGTCCAGATCGACACACAGGCACGGTTCAACCACTGGGATGAAGGCCTGCCCGATGGGCAGCAGGGGTGGTCCTACTACCTCGCGCGCAACGCGAACACAGAACGATGGCGAATCGTCGACCAAGGGCAAGGCTG
This sequence comes from Allobranchiibius sp. GilTou38, assembly GCF_017565325.1. Lineage (NCBI taxonomy): Bacteria > Bacillati > Actinomycetota > Actinomycetes > Micrococcales > Dermacoccaceae > Allobranchiibius > Allobranchiibius sp. GilTou38. Next base: position 270,653 of record NZ_JAGEKN010000006.1, read on the forward strand.
AATCGAGAACGCGCTGCGCTCACGTCGCGATCGGTCACAGCGCGAGCATGCATCGGTGGATAGCCGCTTGACTCCTCACCTGACCTGGTGGCGCGTTCGCGATGTGTCAAAGAGATGCGAGGGCGCCTCGGTTGTAACCCAGGCGCACAGGGGTCAGCAGCTTTGACGGCAGTGTCGGTTGGCCTCCCTTAACCGGGATTGCTTACCGGACGGCTCCTGCGGGACGGTTGGGCAGAAATGAGCAGCGAGCACACCCGCGTGCCGCCGGGGCGCGCCGTCGAGAGTTCGTCCTACGGGATGTCGCTAGCTCAGCAGTGGCTGAGCAGCCTCGTACTGTTTAGTGCGTGGCCACTGAACTCGAGCTGCACCAGCGCGAGGATCATCGCGATCGCGGCATGGTCACCGGTATTGATGGGCGCGGCTACGTTCGGCGGGGAACCAAAGCCAAGTGGAGTGTCGCTGACGCTCTTGTGGCCTCGGGCTCGCCGTTGATTCTTGAGATGTACAGCAGCGGCCAGTTCGAGTGGTTCGAAGGTGGTGAGGCGTTGACGAAGTGGGCGGAGGTCCGCCCGTACGTTCGCTCTACCCTTCCCACCGCCAAGGAAGCGCGTAAGCACGAGATGTGGAACGCAGGTGTCTGGGAGAGCGAGATGGGGAAGCAGTTGCTCTATCTGACAGGGTTCTGTTGACCGGTGGTGAGCGAGTTGGGTGGGGTGCTGGTCTACGTAGGGGATCGTCGTCAATCACGGGGTGGGCAACGTGTAATCAGCAGCACGCAACTCGCCCCAGGCGAACGCCGTCTCACACAGCCAGTCCTGCAGATGGTCTGCCAGACGCGCGGCGACGGTCACGGCGTCCAGATCACCGCCGTCCTCATAGTTCGGGCTGTCCAGCAGGTCCTCGAAAACTTCCCCCCGGGCGAGCAGGTGCACCCACACATCCCGTTCATGCGGTGGCGCGCCCCACGCTAGGTGGAGGTCCTCCAGTTCGTCCTTGCGGAGCAGGCTTGCCACGACGGGCACAACAGCCTTCACGCAAAGCGAGGCAAGGTCGGTGTCCGTGGCGTCGGTGACGTCGCCTGGGCGTTCCAGATCGGCAGGCGGCGGACCCTGCTGGAAGATGGCCCCCTCCTTGATCGCCGCGGGCAGGTCAAGTGGCTGATCACCGTAAATGATCAGCTGGCTGCGATACGCCGCGGAGTCCTCGGTCACGGCACCCAGCATCGGCTATTACCGATGCCCGTACCAAGCATTTCGCGCCGGGCAGCGTCTCCTTGGCCGACGTAGCAGCGCCGCCCTGCATGAGCTTGACCTTGTCTGACCTGCAAACACCACCGTTCGTGGTTCGGCTACCGGGGACGTCGTCGATCGCTATTTCTTCGACTTGCCCTGTTCGAGATAGGGATCGGTCACGGTGAGCAGGCCGCGGAACCATCGGTAGGTCATCGGGGCCAGCACGCATAGGAAGATGAAAATCAAGGCCACGTACACAATCTTGGCCGCAATGGAGTTGTGGAAAACGCTTCGAACGAGGACTGGCCCAAGAAAAACGACGACCAGACCAACCCCACTCAGCAGGAACAGGCGTCCTCTGTTGCTCCGGGAAGCCGTCTGCATCTGAGACGTGATTTCGTCCTGTGAGGGTTCTGGCACGGTTGGAGCGTAGAGGATTCCAACGGTGCGCCAGCACAGGACCGGCAAGGAGTCGACTCCTGGTAGCTAAACGTTCCGTGGACAACCCCGTGTAGGGATCCGTTTGTGGTGCGGTACCAGTCGTAGGTCCCGTATGCCTCGGCGAACGATCGCGTCAAAGTCGGTGGAGCGCTCAAACTGTGGACGTCACCGCGGCGGTCGCGAAGTAACCCGTGGGATCGCAACCGGGCCCGTTCGGTTGGGCCTTGATCGGCACGACAGTCAAGCGCGTAGTCGGCACGATGACCCTTCCCTTGGCGGCGTGCACTGTGATACTCACGAGCACGGCCTTGATGGAGCTGATGCCTGGATTTCCGACGTGCGTGGTGGGCTCTTTACTGGAAGCGTTCCGGGTAGTTGAGGTGCATGTTCGGGGTGTGCATACCTTGAACACCGCGCCTGCTAGCTGTGATGACCCCCCGCCACGTACCTGCACGTCGACACCGTTCGGCACGAGGCCGACGGCGCCGCACCCTCGCTCGGTCTCGTTTGCGCCACAGGCTGTCAGTGGGAGGACGATCGCCAACGCGGCGACCGAACCTGTCTGGAACCACCCACGCCGCACAGTGGACCGCGCGTGTCGAAACCCCTCGCGCCGCACCCAACCACTCCCTTAGCTCACCCCGCAATGGTCATGGTGGTCACCCACCATGACTCGCGACCGAAAGGATGTTCATCAAACCGCAACCTCAACACCGCCAGATCCTTCGTCGCGCGTTCAGGGCGCCCAATTGCCGGCAAAACTTGACTTCTGTGGGATCTTCCCGCGCGGAGCGTGCCACAACAGGATCCGCTTACGGCGAACGCTCCGAGCGGTGCCGGTCATGTCGTGCTCCTGCTTGGTGGAGGGTTTGCTTAGTCGGCGCAGCATTCGGCGGCGACCTGCAGGGCCTGTCGTGATGAGGCGATGAGGTCCTCGTTGCTCCCGCGGATGCGAAGTTCCAGAGCCCGGGCAAACTCATGCTTTGCCGCATGAACGTGGCCCGCTGCTAAGAGAGCCTTTCCGTAGTGCTGACGCATCACGGCTTCCGCTGGACCGTCGACGCTCTCTTGGACCAGTTGTTGGTAGACGTTTATTGCCTCCGTGTGCCGTGCCAGATCTCGTAGGCAATCTCCTCGTAGGGCACGAACACGCGGCGAGGGATCCTGAGCCGACAGCAGATCAAGTGCCTGATGGGGTTGCCCACTCCACAGCTGCTCGATCACGGCAGCAAGAGGATCCTGCAGACGGCTCTCGCGGAACGCGACAAAGTCGGTGATGACGGGGCGCAACGTGTGCCCCGAGATGATCCACCCGGGGCCGCCCGTTAGGTCTTCCGCCACGACGCGACTGTAGTTCAGCCTTGGGTGATACTTCCTCCCCGCTGGCAGCCGTCGCGGACAGCCAAGCCACTAGGCACACCCCGGCATAGAACCCACACGTCAAGCGCGCCGACCGAGCGCTGACCGCCCAGCAACTGGAGGCGGTTTTAGGGCAGGTCTAACACCCCGGTCGGCAATCGAGGAGCGGGACGGTTGCCAGTGCTAGTAGCCCTTCGGCGGAGTTCTGCCAGTCGGAACGGTCGTAGGGTGCTGGTGCCGGTTGGGTATGCGATCTTGCTTGGTTGGCACGCCCTTCGAGCGATGATCTGGGACGGCCCACGTGGGCCACGAGAGAGGGCTGGGTGCGGTCGCCGGAGCTGTTCGAGGAAGTCGCTTTTAGGCGGTTCTTCATTGGTCAGTCCGCCTCCCTGCTGGGTGATCAGTTCGCGGTTCTCGCCGTCCCTCTCGCTGCGATCCTGACGGTCGGGGCGGGAGCAACTCAAGTCGGCGCCCTGACGGCTGCAGGGGTTGCGCCGAGCCTGTTGTTATCCGTGTGGGCAGGGGCCCGGATCGACCGACACGGGCATCGCCGGGTCGTGATGCTGGTGGCCGACTTCTCCCGCGCTGCAGCAGTGCTGTCCATCCCGATCGCGTACGCCTTCGGCGGCCTAACGCTCCTGCAGCTCTACCTCGTCGCGTTCCTGATCGGCGTCTTCGACGTGTTCTTCGGTGTGGCCTACCAAGCCGTCTTGATCTCAATGGTTCGACGCGACCAGTACGTAGCGGCCAGCAGCTGGTTACGCGGCAGCCAGGCTGTCACCCAAACAGTCGGTCTCACACTGGGTGGAGTGCTCGTCAGCGCGCTCACCGCACCCATCGCGCTGGTACTCAACGCAGCCAGCTTCGTGATCAGCGGGACACAACTGGCACGGATCCACCCCACCGAACCCCCGCCCGCGAAACCCGCCCATGGCCAAGGAGTGGGCGACGGCTTGCGGTGGGTTTACCGTTCCCCGCTCCTACGGGCGGTGTTGACCTCCTCAGGGCTGACAAACCTGGCCGTCTTCATGAGCACCGGCGTGCTGACCCTGTACGCGATACGCACCCTGCACCTGACACCGACAGCGATCGGTGTGGCTCTTGGCGCCGGCGCTATCGGCGCATTCATCGGCGCGGCCACCTGCACACGTGTGGAAACCCGACTCGGCCTGGGACCACTCCTGGCCCTCTCCTCGCTGATCTACCCCGGCGGTCTGCTCTTCTACCCCGCGGCCAGGGGACCTGCACTCCTGGCGGCGGCCACGCTGGCAGCCGGTGAATTCATCGCCGCGGTCACCGCGGTCTGGGCCGACATCGCACTTGGCACCATCCTCACCATCGAAGTCGCCGATGACATCCGCTCCCGGGTCAACGGCGCCTTCCGAACCATCAATCAGGGAGTACGCCCCATTGGCGCCATCGCCGGCGGACTACTTGCCACCAGCATCGGACTACGCAGCGCACTGCTGTGCTCCGCGGTGATAGGCCTGCTCGGCGGTTCGCTGATCCTGCGCAAACAGGTCCTCTCGATAACGTCCACCCCACGCAGCCCTAAGACGCCGACCACCGATTAGAGCCCCGAGACCTGGTCTCAGATCACCGTCGGCGCGAACCGATGCCGGCGACGACACGAGCGTTCAGCGCTGTCGCCGGCGTCGTGGCCCAAGCGCCCAGATGGGTGTCCCACGGGACAGCCACTTGCCGGCCGCCCGGAAGCCGACCCACGATCGACGATGGTTCCCTGTCTGGTGAAGTGTTGGCGCCCCGGTCGCGTCGTCACCGAGTTGCTGTTGGTTGTAGGTTTTCAGCAGATAGTGACGGGCTGAGCAAGCACTGTGATGGTCGTTGTGTGCTCGCTCAGCAGGGATCGCCAATGCACGCGCACCGATCCGTCGTAGGCCTCGTGCCCATCTTGGGTGTGCGCGCCGCAGTCAGCGGGCCGACCCAACGTCAGCTGTAGGCGGATCCCGCCGTCGGCGGGGATGGTCGCGGGGAACGACCGCCAGGGGGTGTTGATGCCGAAGGCGTTACCTCCAGGCACCCGGTGCAAGACCGACCAACGCACCTGTGTCACCCCCCGATCGGCATCGACCGAGGAAACCTTCACCGCGCGTGACCCATCGTCCTGCAGTACCGCCACCATCTGCGCTGATGCGCCTGGTGTAGACGCCAAGCGAAATGAGAACCCGTCCTTACTGAACACCAAGCCACGGAGTGATTCAGGACCGCTCACACCACCGTCCTCGACCGGGCCGTACCTACCGTTCACAACGCCCACCACGACACCCGCCACGACAAGCACAACGACGACGACTCCGGCCAGCAGCGCCGTGACTCGACGCCGTCGGCGCTGCTGCGACCCTCTCGCCGCAGCCCCGTGGCCGACCCTCTCTTTCATCAACGGTCCGTGGCCGACGACGTCATAACGTTGCCCGCCAGCACGACTGTCCCGCCCTGGATCATCGTCCACCATCAAGAATGACTCGCTCGAGACAACCACCCGGTGATCATGACCAGAACCTAATACCCCACGCACTCGCACGCGCGTGTTGCGAACTGACCCATCCCAATCGATGTTGATGAGCAACGCCATGATCATGGGTGTCCAGTTGGAGATCCCGTTGCGGCACGCTCTGCGTGCCGATGATCTTGTGGGCTCGAAGCACTTCAGTGGATCGCACTTTCTCTAGTCCTGCGGTTTGTCGGATGTCGATCTGCAGGCAGGGTGTAGAAGTGGTTGTCGCGACGAGGTGGGCAGAGGTGATGCCGTATGAGTGAGGGATCGCACGTAGTGCATTGGAAGCGGCTCGTCCCGCGGCTCGCGCTAGGTGTGGGCCCGGTAGCCCTTATCCTCTCGATTGTATGGAGTGTGGGCCAAGGGCGGGCCGGGCGACTGGAGTTCGCTGGTCTCATCCTGCTCCTGGTCGTGCTGCTCGTAGTGGGACTGACATGCCTGCTGCTGCGGTCACGGACCGACACTTTCGGACCGTGTATGACCTGCGGCAGCGGGGGGTCGAGGCGTGGATGTGCTCGATGTCCATCACGGCAGTACACACGTGGCTGGGAAAGGTCACGGTCATCGTTAGACGCGGGGACACGATCGAGTTCTTCCGATTTCAGCACTCCGAGCTTGTAACGGTCCGCGGGTACCCGATCAGTCAGGTGGAGTTACTTGTGTGTCCACAGGTTTGGATCGCCCGCGCGCCATCAAGGGAAGGCATCGAGATCGACCTATCCGACAATCCACCCGCCCAGCTGCGCCTGCTCCGAAACATCCCACCAAGCAGCCCGTGGGTCCTGCGTGGTCCGACGCGCGGCTACCTCTCTGGAGATGAACTAGCAAAACAGGCATCTCGCCTCACCGCGACCGGCATCCCACGAACGATCTAAATCGCCTTTGCAACGGTGCCAAAGAGAACGACCAGCCTTGCCAGTAGTGGATCCCCGGACGGTCTACCCTAAGCACGCATCGTCACCCACCAGCCATCCACTGACTAATTGCAACATCTCTAGCGCCGTCTAGCAAATAACCGATATTTAGGGTTATGACGAGTAGCGTGATAATCGGGAGGGTTCTTAGGCAGACTCCGCTTCCGCCGATGCCATTGCCCAGTTCTGCGTTATGTGGACTGCTAACGGTCCGTGCAGACGAACCACCTCGCGAAGTGTTTTGGATCGCTGGCCACCAGGTCGACACCGCGGATGATCGGCTACGTCCGCTGGGCTTACGACTGGTCGGTCACGCACCACGAGTGAACCCGATGAAAGCACACCAGTCCGTGCCGCTTGACCGGAAAGACTGCGGACACATTGTGTGCGTGGACTGGTCTTCCTGGTAGAGCAAAATGGACTCGTTTTGCCCCAGAGAGCGCGGCTGCGACGGAGGTCCCCAGAACGTCACACCACTCCCCCACCCCGTGCTTCAGAAGCGAGGTTCGCTCACCAACGTCCGGGCCGCTCCGATCGTGGACCGGAATTCCGAATTAAATCTGGTCGGCGCCCACAACTGTCTGCACTCGATGTTGATGCAATATTCACGCGCGCACACCCCAATCGCCGTCACCGTCCGTTCGTGATCTACGTCTGAGTCCTTGGTGTCGGCGGCGGTGGGGGATATGGCTCGCTGGATACGACCCGCACGGCCCAACGGCCGACACCAGACCCCGACTCCCCCGCCAACCGTCCTGGCGGTGAACGACGATCGGATCGAGCTCGCAGTCTCGCGGTGATCACGTTTCTCTCTGCCGCTCGAACCGACTGTTCCCCAAGCGGCGCGAGTACCCGGTCGGACCACCTCGTCGTCGACCCGCGTCCGGCATAACATTTGGCCGTGCCCAGTTCGCCGGTGCCCGAATTCGATGCTGTCCTGCGTCGCATGTTTCATCGCGACGGCGTCGACACGCTGCCCGCGCATCTCGAGCGGGCGCACGGCATCGCGGTCGCGAAGATTAGCAAGCCTGACGTCGGAGTATTCAAGATCGACCAGGACGACGGCGCCGACCTGGTCGTGCGCATGTTCTCCGCCGCCAGGCCTTTCGCCGCCGCGCAGGGTGACCTCGCTGTCCTACGTCACCTATCCGAGCTCGACTTCCCTGCCGAACGACCGCTGCAGGACACCCCATTGACCCAGCACGAGGGCCAGGCAGTGCTCGTCACCGAGTTCGTGAAGTCGGCCCCGAAAGCCGAACAACCCCCCCATCCCATCGTCCGTCTGGGCGCCGGCATCGGCCGCCTGCACGGATTACCGGTGCCGCATGACGCCGATCGTCCGGCCGGGGCATTGCACCACTTCGCAGAAGGCACGATGTCCGACGAACTGCGCGCTGCCGCATCCTGGCTCGACGCGCTCGCGAGGCACACACCAGGAGTGGCCCTCGACGCGGTCACGGACCTGCGCGCCGCCCTACACGACACCGACGGCGGCGACGGCCTACCCGAAGCATTCGTCCACCCTGACCCCGTGCCCAAGAACGCGATCTTCACCGCGAAAGGCCCGGTCCTGATCGACTGGACGTCGGCGGGACGGGGCCCCCGACTGGCCTCGATGACCCTGGTGCTGAGATCGAAGTGGGCGGCCCGGCCGTTACTGAAGGGCTATACGAAATGCGCCACCCTCACCGCCGACGAACGCGAGCGACTGGCCGGCCTGCTGTTCAGCCGCACACTCATCGACCGGGTATTCCGGGTGTGCTGTAAGCCCAAATCTGCCCCTGCAGCAGCGAAGAGACTGTCCACGCTGCGACGTGACTGCGACAAGCAGGCCGAACTTCTGCTCGCCATGCTGGCGTGACCACCATTCCCATGAGTGATCCACGGTCTGAGCGAACGCGAATGGTGATCTCGGGGACGGCCGCTGCGAGGTCGAACTCAAGGTGAGTCCACTCGATGGAGGCACCGGTGACGATTCCTCGGGCGTGCGTCGAGTCTGAGCCGTCGGTCTGCTGTTGACGAATCTCGGTCGCCGATTCGTTGTCGGGACGAGTCCTGGAGACTGTGAGACTCGCTGGCGTGTCTCAGGGGGTGATGATGATCGGCACTGTGATGACGGTGCTCGGGTGCTTGATCTGGGGGGCGATCGCGTTCGGTGTGGGGCGGTGGTTGTTGCACCGCGGCCACCCTGGTCGTCGGTTTCCTCACGCTCAGACCCTGCCAACGGCGTCACCGAAGCGACGCAGACGGATCTGGTCCTGCCGTGACGCGCCGATCTGTCACTGCCTTAGTCGTGGCGACTCGTCAACAGTCGTGTGAGGGCACCTCGGCCGGCGATGCGTTGATGTCGAGGTCCCAGACACCGTCGCCATGGGTATCGGGTGGAGTCAGTTGGGCTATCTCCCCGTACGTGTCCGCACCGCTGGGCTCGTACGAACGGAAGCCGGGCCCGGAGGGTCCCTCCGCGGGTGCTGTGTCGGACGACGGCTCGTCGGACGTGTTCTTCTTCCACCCCAGACGCTGCATGAGCACATCGACGTCGAAAGGTGTGGTGTTGGGCGCGCGAAAGGTCAGGTCCACGTCGGCATTGGACCAGCCCGGCGCAGCGCCGTCACAGGTTTGCGGGTCCCAGCGGAACCCGTGCACCGTGGCGTGGACACCCTGTGCTGTCGCGGGCACTGTGCGCCGCGCGACGGCCTGCAACGCCGCCAGACGATGCCCGCCGGGGTCAGGGTTCCCGTGTATACGCGCAGACGCTCCGCTGCTCGGGATGACTCCACAACCCGCGACCGCGACCATTCCCACTGCCATGAGAAGTCCTCTGCGGAACGGGCGAGCATACGTCCCGGTCGATCGCGCGTCACGGCACGCCACGCTGTTGCTCATCTGGTCGTCGCTCTCCCCCGTTGAATCGCGCCATCGAATCACGCTCCGAACCACCGATGGACGCGCATCGGCGCTATTCCATTGCCGATACTGGCGCACGTGATGGACGGCGGGGACGACGACGCGCGGTGATCACCCACGGTCGGACCAGCTCGAACGCGTTGAATGAACCGTCGTCACCGCCGAGAGCGGTAGCCCCTTGCGCGCGACTGGAACGCTCGGAACGAGAGTCGACGGAGCGCCCGTGGGCAATGTCGACCACGGACGCTCGATCGCGCCTAGCCGTGGATGGCGGTGATGACACTGAAACCGGCAAGCGCGACCATGACGATCGCGGCGACCCGGGTGATCCACTTCAGCGGCAGGACGGCCAGCAGGCTCTTGCCGCCGAGGATCGCCAACAGTCCGACCGCCCACAGGCCGAGGGTGGCGCCGATGGCGACCGAGATCGGGTCGTGGTACTTGGCGGCGAGGTTCGCGGTCAGGATCTGCGTCAGATCGCCCCACTCGGCCACGAAGATGACGCCGTAGCCGAGCGCCGCCACGCGCCAGAACCCCGCCGCGTCGGGCGCCTCGGCGACCTGCTCCTCTTCCTCCTCCTCGGTGTCCTGGCCCTCCCGCCAAACCAGGACCGCGCCCAGCAGGAAGAGGGCGGCCACGACGAATTCGACGGGACGGCGTGGCAGGAGGGTCAGCAGGGAGCCTGCAGCGACGGCGATGACGACGTGCGTGAGGAACGCCGCAGCCATGCCGGCGAAGACCCATAACCAGGGGAAGCGCGTACCGAGGACCAGACCTGCGACGGCAGTCTTGTCGGGTAGCTCGGCCACGAAGACGAGGCCGAAGACGATGGCAATGATGGATGCGCTGAGCACTGGGGGTTCCTTGTGGGTCAAGGCCGCGACCCGAACCTCCGGCGCGTGACAGGAGACGTCGGACCGACAGCCGAAGGGCTGGTAATGGTCCGAACGTCTCGTCCAGCCGGCATCGCCGACCCTGGACACCGGGCCGCGCGAGGCGGCCAGTATGTCGACATCCAGTCGAGGGACTACTCCCGTTCGCCGGTCAACCTACCGGCCACGTGAGACGCCGACAAATTCGACCACGCGCAGTACCGCCATGTGCCAGGTCGTGTGGCATCCATTGCGCGCACGACGGGGTCGGACGTGGATCGATCGTGAGCCGGGGGGCGTTGGGTTCTCTAGGGGGCTCACCTTCGAGTCCGGGATTTGTGTGGCCACATCTAGGGGCGTTGCCGTAGATCTAGGACGAGAGGAATCGAATGCTGGTGACGGTGGATGCCCACCGCGATCGGGACTTCTGGTTGCTCTGGGCGGGTCAGGGGCTGAGCATGGTCGGCTCCGAAGTCGTCATCATGGCTGCCCCGTTCGTGGCGGTGATCGTGCTCCACGCGTCGGCGCTACAGATCGGAATCCTCAGTGCCGTGCAGACTTTGGCGTTTCTGCTCATCACTCTGCCCGCCGGGATCGTCGTCGACCGTGTCGGTGCACGCAGAACGATGTGGTGGGCCAACCTGGCACGGACGGGGTTGGCGGGAACGACTGCACTGCTCCTCGCGAGCAGGCACCTGACATTCGGCACCTTCGTGATCCTGACGGCGGTTGCCGGCTGCAGCGCGGTCTTGTTCGAGGTGGCCTACCCGACCTTCGTGCCACAGATCGTCGACGCGAAGCGGTTGACGGGCGCCAACAGCCGATTGACGGGCACCCAATCGATGGCGCAGGTGCTCGGCCCGCCGTCCGGCGGCGCACTCGTCGGTGCCGTCGGCCCCGCCGGAGCGTTCCTGGTGGACTCCTTGTCCTTCGTGGTCTCCCTCATCACGCTGGGCCTGATCCGAAAACCTCAGTGCGACAACCGAATCGAGAAGTCGACTGCGGGCGTGAGGAGTCGCAGCGTGGTGGCTGGCATGACGTTCGTATGGCGTGACCGAATCCTGCGCGCGGGCATGTTGTGGTCCGGGTGCGCGAACATCTTCGTCGTCATGGTGGAGACCATGGGAGTGCTCTTCCTGCTGCACGAGCTGCGGTTCTCCGCCGCGGTGGTCGGCGCATTACTCGCGGCCGGTGCTGCCGGTGGTGTCGTCGGCGCGGTGCTGGTGAGGCGGGTGAATCGGCTGCTCGGTTCCGGTCGAGCCACCTGGTTGATGATGACCGCGTTCAGCCTCCCTGGCCTGGTGATCCCGCTCACCGGTCACGGGCCCCGAGCCGTCTTGTTCGGCATCGGGTCGGCCTCGTGGGCGATGTCGGCGACCATCACCTCGGTCAATCTGCTCACCTACCGCCAGGGGGTGGCGCCGGGCGGGATGCTCGGTCAGGTCAACGCCGCCGTCCGCTGGGTCACCTGGGGCACCCTCCCGGCCGGCGGCGTGCTCGGCGGTCTGCTGGCATCGAGGGTCGGAGTCCGCAAGACCCTCTGGGTCGCGGTGGTCGGCGGATGTTGCTCCGGACTCTGGCTGCTGTTCTCACCGCTGCGGACGATGCGCGAGCTTCCGGCATCGTGATCCGCCGCCTGGCGAAGAACGGCGCGAGCCACCGATGACTCGCTCGCCGGATGCTGCCTCGGCTGGTTGGGAGGTGGGATGAGACTGCGAAGCCAGCGACTCAGCCAGAGACCGGCTGTGCTGCCTCGTCCGATGTCAGCAGGATGACGTTGCCGTCAGGATCATCGACCATCGCCGCGAAGGGACCGGAGGTCCTGGTGGGCGACACCCGGCCGTGATACCCGGCCCCGGTCAGCGTCGACCACATGCTCTCCACCTCCGAGTCCTCCCCCACGTAGAACTCCAGCATCTGCTGGTAGCCGCCGCCGGGGCGCACGAACGACGGGTCGTACTGTCCCGCGAAACCCGTCGTGAGCAGCAGACTGACCCCACTCCCCATCCGGTGCACCGTCACCGGTCGGCCTTCGAGCGGGTCCGGCACGTCGAGCCCCAGTGCTCGGTAGAACGCGATGGAGTCGTCGAGGTCCCGCACCTCGAGCACGACCATGGCGAGTTGGATCTCCATCGGTCGATTGTGCAGCGGTTCGGACCGGAACATGAGGACAGCCCGGCAGCTCATGTCAGAGGGTCGCCCTACCTTCAGCGCATGGCAACCGCGGCGCATGACGACAGCCCCGAGCCCTCGCCCACCCTCGCCGACCTGCGGACGGCGTTCCTGGCGTCGTGGGGCCCCGATACCTGCTACCCGGAGTCCGAGCACGAATGAAGCGACTCCAATCCGGCTCGCGACCAGTGCGGGATGACTGCGCTCGTCGCGCACGACGTCCTGGGTGGCGAGATCATTTTGGCCGAGGTCCACGTGGCGGGCACCAAGGTGGGTCATCACTATTGGAACGTGCTTCCGGACGGCACCACTGTCGACTTCACCGCCGGTCAGTTCCGACCGGACGAGGTCATCACCAACGCACAATCCGTGATCCGCCCACCGGACGCACCACATCGGCATCGTGACCGGTATGAGCTGCTGCGCTGCAGGGTCCTCGATCACCTTGAGCGCGCGAGAGACGAGGCGCTGGAAGCCAGGCACGCACGGTAGCCGGTGCGACGAACATGGCCCTGCCGCCATATGGCTCGGTGCTCACACCCTCCTTCTGCTCGCACCTCACGGGCGCGGGGGCGATCGGAAGTCCCAGCCGGGGTGAGCCGTTTCGAGTACCTCGAGATGTTCTTCCCACTTCGCCGTTTCAAAGCGGGTAGGGGCGTCGATCGCGACGTGGCCCCGATGTACTCGAAATCCCCAGCTGAACGCGACAATCGGAGCGGCCGCTCGCGTCACGACTCCGTCCGGGCTGACAGCGAGGTACGAGCGAGCCTGCCAGGTCAGGTCCGCATCACGACCACGGTATGGCGCGTCGAAAAGTGTCGGTGCCATCCCGAAGAACGCGTACGGAGTGTTGACCCCGTCGAACAGCGCCAAGGGGTCCAGCTCGAAGGTCTCGGGCCGCTGCGAGTCGCTCGACCGGACGAATTGCACCCACCCCATCGCGGCGGCGTACCCGACTCCCGCGTAGTCGATGAATGCCGTGCACATGGGCAGTTCCGCGCCGTCCTCAGGTGGCAGATAGGGGTCGAGTGCACCTCGACCCGAGCTCGCTGCGTCCGCAGCGGCCTCCAGTTCGACGCGGACACGGCCCATCGCTCCACGCAGCATGAAGTCGATGTCGAGTCTCACCGCAGCAGAGTCACACATCTGGTGTTGGTTCAGGCGAGAACAACACCCTGGACTGCGCTGACAGACTCTGCGGCATGCTCTCGACGAGTCCGTGCCGCACAGGGCGGATGCCCGACGACGATCCGCAGACCGGGAGTGGTCGATGACAGCCGCGCCGAACCAATCCTTCGCACTGATCCCGGCTTCGTACGTGTATCTGCGACGAGGCGATGAAGTCCTTCTTCAACGGCGTGCAGGGACGGGGTACATGGACGGTCACTGGGTAGCCGGCGCTGCCGGACACATCGAGCCACGGGAGACCGCGCAGGCCGCCGCCGTACGGGAAGCGATGGAAGAACTGGGCGTCACGATCGCTCCAAGCGCACTCGAAGCACTCACGGTGATGCATCGCACCGATGGCACCTCCAACCCACGCGAGCAACGGGTGGACTGGTTCTGGACCAGCACCGAATGGACCGGCACCCCCAGGATCATCGAGCCGCATAAGTGCTCCGGCCTGGGCTGGTTCCAGATGACGGCCCTGCCGGACCCCATACCGGAATACGAACGAGTAGTGCTGATCCCCTGGGCCCGTAACGCCCTTCCGGTGACCACCACGCACGGTTTCCTGGCTTCTGACAGCTGACGCCGACCGCAAGGTCCTGAGGATCCCGACGACTGCCCGGAAAGAGTTCAGTACTCGATGATCTCGAATCCTTCGTCTGCGGCGGGTTCTTCCATGATGGACGCGAGATGCTCGTGTCACGACCCGTGACGTGGTGTGCGTAGCGGCCCCCGTCGTCGAAGCGAGTCTGTGCCCTCGAGGACGCTTCGCTGACTCCGATGTTCAAGTTATGCACGATCACCGACGCTCCGACGGACCCGGCGTGGTCGACCGCCCACCGGCGGCGATCACGCGACCAGCTGTTCCAGTCGAGGACGACATCACAGCCGCAGCGGAGCACCTGCTCGGCTATGGACCAGATCAGTTCGCGAGCCTCGGACGCTCGTACCCCGTACTCCTCGGAGTCGAACTGGACGCCGGGAAATAGGCGCACCATCCATTCATCGAGGGTAAAACTCACCCCTCCCCCGCTCCGGCACAAGGACCTCGCGAGGGTCGACTTACCCGACCCCGCGAGCCCGTACAGAAGATGGACCCGTCCAGTCGGCATGGGCTTGAGGCTAGGTGCGCTCGCGGCGCTGCGGTCAGAGGCAGATGCGCGCGTCACATTTCTGGACGCTCCGCACTAATGCAGAATCGGTGTGTGGCCGACGACGCGATGATCCGGCGGGCGAAGTCTTTCGAGTCCGGCGCCGGCGCCTACGAGCGATTTCGGCCCGAATACCCCGAGGCGCTCTTCGATGACCTGCTCGTCGCGGCGGGTCCGCGCATAGGACGCGGTGTTCTGGAGGTCGGAGCAGGCACCGGACGGGCCACCCTGCCGCTGGCGCGACGCGGAGTTCGCCTGGAGGTGATCGAGCCGTCGCAGGACATGTTGCGAGTCCTGCGGGATCGACTGACAGCGGAACATCTGCTGGACGCGGTCACGATACGGCGCGGCACGTTCGAGGACATCGACGTTGCTGAGGCCCCCTTCGGAGTCGTCGTCGCGGCGCAGTCGTTCCACTGGACCGATCCGCGCACCCGATGGTCCAGGCTGGCCACCCTGCTCGGTGAGGACGGCATCGCTTTCCTGTTCTGGAATGCGTGGCATCTCGACCCGACACATCATGATCTGGACGCCGTACGCCGGGTGTATTCAGAGGAGGGCTCTGGCCTCGTCCCCGATATCGAGGGCGCCAACCCGGTCCACGGCAGCTCCGATGAGGAGCAGATCGCCGCGGACCCGGCCCTCACCGCCGCCGTCGCTGCGACGTATCGGTGGGACCGTGCACTCCCCGTCCACGACTATCTGAGCCTCCTGTCCACTACCTCCTCGTATGCCGTGGCAGGTCCGGACGACCGCCGACGGCTCTTCACCGCTCTCCGACCTGTGCTGGGCGCGACCGTCCGACTTCGCGGATCGACGCCGTCCCTCTCCACCCGGGCCGCGGGGCGCGGCTGAACGCACCTGGGACGGCGTTCTCACTTGCCGCCGACCACGACCCACTCGGCGTAGAACAGTCCCAGACCTGCCGCGACGCACAGCCCGCAGATATCCAGAACCGGATGGTGACGGTGACCTGCTCCCACCCGAGCATCTCGAAATGGTGGTGAATCGGAGTGATTCTGAACAGTCTTTTGCCGACTCCGCCGTTGCTGCCCTTGGTGTACTTGAAGTAGCCCACCTGCAGCATCACTGAAAGCGTCTCGAGGACGAAGAGGCCGCCCAGGATGGGCACGAGCAGCTCGGTGCGGGTCATGATCGCCAGACCCGCCAGTGCCGCACCCAGGCCGAGGGAGCCGGTGTCGCCCATGAAGATCTGGGCCGGCGACGCGTTCCACCACAGGAAGCCGAAGCAGGCGCCCATCACGCTGGCGGCCACCACGGCCAAGTCGAGCGGGTCGCGCACGTCGTAGCACTGGGACGAGCTCACGAACTGGCAGTTCTGGTTGAACTGCCACACGCTGATCAGCACGTACGCGCCGAACACCATCGCGCACGCCCCAGACGCCTGGCCGTCCAGACCGTCGGTGAGGTTCACGCCGTTGCTGGTGCCGGCGATCATCAGATTGGCCCAGAGCACGAAGAGGATGATCCCGATGACGGTGCCGTGGAACGCGAAGTCGAACCAGATGTCCCGCACGAACGAGATGCGATAGCTGGCCGGGGTGATTCCGCCGCGGGGGAACTTGGTGGCCAGGATCGCGAAGATGACGGCTACGACGGTCTGCCCGATGAGCTTCTGGCTCGACCGTAGGCCGAGCGATCGTTCGCGGGTGATCTTGGTCCAGTCGTCCAGGAAGCCGACGAACCCGATGCCGACCATCAGGAAGAGCACGAGCATCCCGGACACCGTGGGCGCTGACCACGTGAACAGATGGGCGAGCGCGTAACCGACCACCGAGCCGGTGATGATCACGATGCCGCCCATCTGGGGCGTGCCGCGCTTGGTGTGGTGGCTGGTCGGGCCGTCGTCACGGACGAACTGGCCCCAGCCGTTGCGCTTGGCCAGTGAGATGAAGAACCGGGTGCCGATGAGCCCGATGGTGAGCGCGACGAGGGCGCTGATCAGGATGAGCTTCATTGCGGCAGCACTGCCGCAATGACGTGCGCCGCAACGAGTCGGGGCCTACGCGTGCGTCGGTCCATCGTCTTGACAACCCCACCCTGTTCGACGGTGACCGGCCCCCATAATCGCAGCCTGACCCATGCCTGGCTTGGAGGTTACGGCGTCGACAGCGTCTGGAGCCTCATTGGCACCGGCGTGCCTCGGCGCCCGCCTGCGGGCCGGCTCGACCGACCGCGCATTTGTCGGGTCCCCAGCTCAGCGGAACTGGGGAACCGACGAATCCGCGGGTCCCGCTCGCCGAAACGGCGCAGGTCGAGTCAGCCCGAAGAGTCACCCTCCTCCTCCACTGCTTCGGCGTCCCTCGGCCGACGGCGAACGAACAGAAGCACCAGGGCCAGTACGGTCACGACCGCGATACCGCCGCCGACGAGGAGCGGAGCGTGGCTCGACCCGTTCGCACTGGTGGCTTTCGTCGCCGAGGCAGCCTGCGTCGTCGACGTCGCACACGTCGTGCCGGTCGTCCCTGAGGCCGCGCGCGTGCCGGCTCGGGGTTGATAGGTGAAGCTGATGCTGCTGGTGACCGGATGCCCGTCCGCGGACACGATGCGCCACTCCACGTCGTACCGGCCGCCCGCGCCGAACTGGGCCGGGACAGTCACCACTCGTCCGAGGACGGTGGGGCAACCGGTCTCGTAGAACCGGCCACCGGGGCCGGTCACCCGCACCCGGTTGCGGATGACCGGCGAGTTGAGCACGACATCGTCGAACGTCAGGGCAATCGAGCCGGGCTGGGAGCGCACCGTGCTGTTGGCGCCGGGCGTGCTGGAGACCAGGTAGTCGTGAGCGGATGCCACCGGCACCACTCCCCCGAGCAGCAACACGGTGAGCACGACCGCAGCGCACCGCGTGACGGCCGTCCGGCGGCCCTCGCCACCGCGGTGTCTCACGCCTTGGCCGATCGGATCCTGGTGAGCGCGTACGCCGCGACGACCAACGCGACAGCGCCGACTCCGATACCGGCCACCCCCAACCACTGACCGGATGAATCCCCTGAAGCGGTCGTTGCTTGCCTGGGTGCGGCTGCGACCGTTGCAGCCGGATCCGCCGCGCCGGTCGCCGACGCCGCGGAGCCGGCGGGCGGCGCGCTCTTGATGTAGAGCATCGGTGCGGGATGCTCGGGCTCGGCGCCCGAGGACGGCGTCGACTCGTCCCAGTTCACGACCGATCCGTCGGTGTAGGCCTGCTCGGCGGAGAGTTTGAGGCTGCCCACATCGGGCACCGGCCCCACCGAGATCGCGAACGTCTGGAACTGCCCCGGCGCGATCCGGGCTGCGGATGTCGAGGCCGTCCAGGTGATGCGGGTCGGCGCCTCGGTGATCGTCGCGTCGTCGGTCTTGATCGGCGTTGCGAGCTTGCTGGTGGTGACCTGCACCGACCACCCCGGCACCGGCTGGTACGACACCGACCCGAACGGGTGGTCCGTCGGAAGCGTGAGCACCAGCCGATCGGTGGAGGCGGTCGCCGATTCGGTGGGCACCTTGAAGGTCAAGGTGGCGTACGACCCGGGCGCTGCGGTGGTGGGCGTGACGCGTACGTGCGCCTGCGCCGCGGCGGCCGGGGCCAGCACCGCCAGAAGCGTCGCAGCGCCGGCGGCGGCAGTGCGCGCGGTCGTTCGACGGACGGTGGAGGGGATGTGCTGCTGATGCATGGTGTTCCTTCGTATGAGGGGTGGCGGCAGGCGGCAGGTCGCCGCACGGCAGCGAGAGGTCCGTGCAGACACGCGGGATCACACCCCGTGCCACGTTGGGCAGCACGGACGGCACGTCGCATGAGCGAGATGGCACTCGGGTTCGACGCCAGATGGCGCCACCTACCTACCCGCGACGTCGCCGTCGCCGGGTCGGTAAGGATCCGCAGCTCACGGCGTGACGCCGCAGCGGACTAGAGGACCGCCAGCGGAGGGCCTCGGCGGCCGATGCCGCCGAGCACGTGACCGGCATGGGTGGCAGCGAGGACCCTGCTCGCTCGCACGTGACTCGTGCGTGTGGCGGGTGCCATCCTGACGGCCGCAACGGGAAGCAACGCTCGCACCAGGCGGGCAACGAACCACACGGCCTGTTCACCGCGAGCGAGAACGACTGCCGTCAGGGCGGTTGCGACCACGTGCGCCAGCAACATCCATCCGCCGATGTGGAGCAGATCGGGGCTCGGACCCGCTGCGGCGTGGCCGTTCATCGACATCGGCGCCGACGCGGGTCCTGCCATGGGCGGCCCCAAAACCATCAGCCCCACGTGCAGCGCCAGTTGCAGCCCGCCGAGCAGACCGGCGATCGCGGCCCGGCCGAGTCGGCGGGACGTGCACGCCCAGCAGAGCGCGAACGTGATCAGGGCAAGCCACCCACATCGGGCAGCGCCGGGAAGGGTGCCCCCTCCGACTCTGTGGGCCCCGACGGCCAGACCCAGAGCCGTCACGGCCACCACGGCGGCGCGAGCCGACCGTAGCCAACCGTGCGTCGGAGAGCTCACCTTCCGCAGTGTAGGCAGCGAGGGTGCACCCGACGGCTGCGGTGCCGGTCGATCTGCGGCGTATCGGTGTCTGTGACCGCGAACGGGCCCGGGTGTCCGAACACCTCGGTGACCACTCGTAGTTCGCTGCCCGGGATCAGGCGCAACTCGGCGGCTCAGTCACGGACGGGAAAGAAGATGTCCTCGTCGATAGGCACCTGCGGAAACCTCAACATTGCGATCGACGCGTTCGGGCCAGTCGGCATTGGGCGGAGACGTCGACAGACCACTCCCGACGACCTGCCGGCGGGAGGTCAGGCAGAACGTCGTTGTGACCCGTCCTCCCTATGGAGTGGTGGACTGCAGCCTTTCACGCCGAAGGTTTGGACCTACTTGGGCAGACGAGGAAAGTGGGTCGGAAAGCCCGAGGGACCAGACGGCGACCCCTTGTACGCCGAGGCGCCGGCTGAGCGCGCGCCGCACCTGCAGCGACCTGGCGTCCGACCACCAGATCGAGCCACCCCCGCGCAACGGCGAATTCCATTCGGCCTGGGTCGCGTTCCAGACCGGTGACGTGGCAGACCGGCGCGACGCGGCATCGCTGAGCTGTGTTCCCGCACGATGAGCCGGCCAGGTGTAGCCGTACCCAGCGACACCCAGCACTACCTTGTTACGCGGCACCGACTTCAGCATCGTGGCCATCGCCAGTTCCACCCAGGGCAGCCCGCCGACAGGGCCCGCCGTCGTCCACGTCGGGCCGTGCTGGTCATAGGCCATCAGCACCACACGCGTCAGCTGACGGGCCAGCACCGGCAGGTCGTAGGCGTTGTCGCGGTACCCGGCTGCAGAGGTGCTGGCCATGACGGCCATGCTCAGCGTCGTACGCGTCGGCAACGCTGCGCGCAGCTCGGACGTGAAACGGCTCAGACCCGCTCTGTCCGACCCATTCAGCGATTCGAAGTCGAGCTGAATCCCGTTCCACCCGTGGCGTGCCTGGGTGACGAGCCCGGCGATCACGTCCCTGCGGTGTTGTGCCGAGATGAACAGCAGATGCGCCGCGACGGGGTCGAAATCACCCTTCGCGTTGTTGAAATTCCCGACCAGCAGCTCGGCGGACTTTCCGACGCTGTGCGTGGCCGCCAGCATGGTCTCGGCGTTCTGATCAGGCGACGACACACCGGCGCCCGTCGCGCTGATGTTCACACCGTCCACCCCGACGTTCGTCAAGGCGGCAAGACTTCGGCGCAACGCGCTCAACCCGTCGCCACTCTCGACATATCCCAGCACTGTCGCGTGGGCCGCCGGTCTGATCGGAGTGGCTTTCCCCGGGACCGGCACGGCGCCGGTGGTGAAGATCGTCGTGACGACCGCCACGGCGCCGGCCAGGGATGCGCCGATAGCCGGCCGGAGTCCGATCACGGGCGCCATGGTAGGACGGCCACAGCATGTCCGTAGTTGTTCGTGCTGAGATGTGGTTCATGACCTCTCAGCTGTCGTTGTGGTCGAGCAACTCCTTCCTGTCCGTCGGCTCGGTCGATTCGACGCTCAGCATCGGGTCGGCCGGATCGGTCTGTTCCATCGCCTCGGTCGGGTCGTTCGCCTCCATCGGCTCGCTGGGGTCGGCGATGTCGGGTCTGTCGGCACTTTCCTTCCAGTCCAGGACTTCGGTGCTGTCCGCGCAATGCGACACCTCGGTGCTGTCATGGAGATCCTCGGGTGGAGTAAGGGAATCCGGAGTCGACGGTCGGCTGAGGGGCTCTCGGTGGCCGGGTATCGCCGTCGGCGCCGGCGTCGTCCTGGCCGCCGCGGTTTGGTTCGGGTCGGCACGGACGCGCACCGCAGCGTCGAAGCTCTCCATCGGCCGCCTCATCCCGTGACGGGGACGGTCGATCGACGACCCCTCGTGGAGATCCCGCGACCTACCCGGAACGGTGATACACGTTCTCGTCCTGAGCTCCCGCGCTACCGGTAGTTTCAGCATCATTCCGAAACCGTCGATCTGCAGGAGACGTCATGCGCCTTTCTCGCACCACCCGTCGCATCACCGCCCCGCTCGCTTCGGCGGTCGCGCTGGCCGCGATCGGGGTCGCCATGCCCGCATCTGCCCAGGCGGCGACCGGCATCGGCCGGTGCACCGGCCAGGACGGAGTCGTCGAGCGATCGGTGAGCCTGACCAAGAACTCGTTCGCCGTCACCCACCTCAAGACCGTCAATCTCGGTCCGGGCGTGAAGTACAGCAAGTCGGTCACCGTGGGCCACGAGACCACGCTCAGCGCCGCGGCCAGCGGCGACCTGGAGGCAAGTGGCGGAATCCACTGGAAGCTGGTGGATCTGGGCGCCAAGACGCACATCAACGTCGCATTGACCGTGTCACACACCGCGACGGGCAGCGAGACCGAGTCCTTCGAGGTACCGGCACGCTCGCACACCACCAAGTGGGTCTTCTACCTCGGACGTCGCGACGTACGCGGCAACTGGTACCAGCTGACCTGCTCACGTGCGCCGGGCCACGGTACTGAATACCGCGGTGCCGCAACGACGTACGGCTCCGAGGCCGAAGGTGCGATCATCTGCGACCACTCGATGTACAAGAGCGGGTCTGAGTCCTACATCGCCTCGCGCGCCGCCGGTTGCTGACCGGCAGTTCCCCGGGTTCGCATTTGCCGATTCAGAAGGAATCGGGGACAGCCTGCTCCGTCAGGGCCACCGTCCACAGGTGACTGCACGGTGGCGTGCGGCGGGCCGCGCCGAGGAGAGGTGGGGCGACGACGTGGTCCGGTGATGTACTCAGGGCATGGGTCACGATGGTCCGCGCGAGGAGGACTTCGGGGCTCTCGCCCGCAGCTCGCCCTGGCGGTTCCGGACTCTCCACTTCTCCCACCGGTCCCGTGGGGGCGCCGGTACCGTCGAGGCCTGGCTCGACCGCCCGTCCCAGCGGGTGACGGTCCGATCCGAGGGCGTGGTCGAGGTCGCCGAGGGCGTGCCGTACGGCGGGTCGGCAGACCCGGACGGACCGGCCGGCGTGCCCGAGTTCCGGGCCGATGGACTGGTCGCACACCGCCCGCCGGCGTGGCACCTGGTCCGTGGCGACCCGATGTGGCGGGACTACCGGTGGACCGCGATGCTCGACCCGGACGAGCTCGACCACGGCGTGCAGATCCGCGAGGTGGCCGCGTCGGCTCGTTCCGGACGCGAGACGTGGTCGGCGATCTGTGTGCCCATGATCGGGGCGGGCGAGGACTGGGTCGGCGGGTACGAACCCCGCTGCGGATGCTGCCCGTTGCTGGACAGCCCGGCGAGCCGATTGGTCGAATACGGACCGGAGCACTCGAGCACCAGCGCGGACCACCTCTCCACGACGTACCGGGTGCAGCTGGACGTGCAGACCGGAGTCGTCGTGCGGATCGAGGCCCTGGACGGCGCCGCGAGCTTGGTGCTGAGCAACGAGATCCACGGTGTCGACAGGTATCTCGCACCACCAGGACCGTCATCTTCATAAGCCGATGAGCGCCGAGGTGTGACACTGCTCGAATGCAGTCCCTCGAGAGCAGCCGGCTCCTGTTGCGGCCCTGGTCAGCCGACGATGTCGACTTCGTCTTCGACATGTACTCCCGGTGGGAGGTGCAGCGATTCATCGGCCGCGCCCCGAAGGTCATGACCGATCGCTGCGAGGCTGAGGCCGCGATCGAGCGATGGACCGGCGGGGACCACCCGACGTACGGGATCTGGGCCGTGCAGCACCGCGAGGAGGGCCACCTGCTCGGCACCTTGATGCTCAAGCCCATCCCCGCGTCCGGTGACGAGGAGCCACTGCCCGACTCCGGTGATGTCGAGATCGGCTGGCATCTGCACCCGGACGCATGGGGTCACGGGTACGCCGCCGAAGGGGGCGCTCGCGTCCTGCAGCACGCGTTCGACTCCGGACTCGCCCGGGTCGTCGCGGTGACGTCCGAGGCCAACACCGCGTCCCAGGCCGTCGCCCGGGTCGTCGCGGTGACGTCCGAGGCCAACACCGCGTCCCAGGCCGTCGCCCGGCGCATCGGCATGACTCACGAAGGCGCGACCGACCGCTACTACAACATGACCTGCGAGCTGTTCACCGCCACGCATCCCGGATCGGGCTCGGATCGGATGGCCTCGTCGATCTGAGTCCCCTCACCCTGGTGTTTTCAGATGCGTGCGGCGCGAAACGGTGACACATACAGCCCGACCGCCACAGCGCCGAAGATCACGGCCGCGACGAGAAGCGACACTCGTGTCCCCGCACCGGTCACGAGCACGCCTGCCACTGGGGCGACCACGACGATGACCGCCCGGTTCATCGCGCGCATCGTGGTGTTGGTGCGGGCCTGCAGATGATCGGCCGTCAGAGCCTGTCGGTAGCTCATCTCGTGGGAGTTGCTCAACCCCATCGCGAGGCCGTGGCACGCCTGGCCGGCTCCGAGCACGAACGTCGCGGCCCACGCCTCGTCCCCGACACCCGCAAGCGCCATCACGACGACGCCGAACGTCGTCAGCGTGTGCGCGGCGATGACTGCGCCCCCGGTGCCGAGCCGATGACCCACGGCGGTGCTGATCGTCGCACCGAGCACCGCGCCCGCACCCGCGAGAGCGGCGGCGATCCCGAACTGCAGGACCGACAGGTGCAGGGTCCGCAGCGCGAACGTCGGCACGGCGACCCCGAGGATCGCGTTCGCCGCGAACCAGCCGTGGGTCCCGATCGCCAGCCAGCGCAACGGTGCACCCCGGTAGATCCATCGCACACCCTCACGGATCTCGGTGTGCAGCCTCGCCCGGGACACGACCTCGGGCGTCGGCTCCGCACCGCGCAGGGAGGCCATCATCGCGGCCGAGTACAGGTAGCTGGCCGCGTCGACGAGGATGGCGAGCGGGGCACCGAGCACATTGATCAGGACACCCGCGATCGCCGGGCCTGCGGTCTGCGCCACGGCATCGGAGCCGTCGAGACGCGCGTGCGCGCGCTGTAGGTCCTGACGCGCGATCAGTCGCGGCAGGAACGCCATCGAGGCGGCGTCGTTGAAGAGGGCCGCCGAGCTGTAGAGGGCGACGATCACCAGCAGCACGGGCAGCGACAGCATCCCGAGCGCCCAGGTCAAGGGAATGAGGCCGATCAGCACCCCGCATGCGAGGTCGGTGCCCACCATGAGCGGCTGCCGGCGTCGACGATCGACCAGCGCACCGGCGTACAACCCGAGGATGAGGTACGGCGCCCAGCGGATCGAGTTGAGCCAGCCGACGTCCTGAGCGCCGCCGTGCAGCGTCCGCAGGACCAGCACCTGCAGACCCAGCAACGTGACGTAGGTGCCGAACGACGAGACGGACTCCCCCAGCCACAAGCGCCAGAACATTCGCGGGAGCGTGCCTTGACGCGGTACGGGCGCCGCCGACATACCGGCACCCTATGTGCCCTCGGGCACAGCGACGCTCAGTCGCCGATGTGCAGCGACAGCTACACGTCCGCCGCGTTCGGATCACCCGATGCACCAGCATCGATCCGCGTCACCGTGAAACCCTCGCGCTCGTAGAACCGATCGCGACGCTGCTCGCAACGTCGTCGGTGGTCGCCGCGCGCAGGAGCTCCATGCCTCCGGGAATGTGCGGAGAGAAGGCGGCCCGCTGACGGCCACCGTCCGACGTGGGGCCAGGCTGGCTCCAGGTCACGCCGAACGGACGAGGTCGGGCACGTCGGGCAGGCGCCGATAACCGGCCGACTCGTACGTCGCCACCCCGCCGCCGTTGGCGGCCCGGGTGCAGACCGTCGCGCTCGACGAGCCCATGTCCCGAAGGGCGGCTGCCGCGGCGACGCAGATCGCCCTCCCGTAACCGTGGCCGCGATGGTCCGGGTGGACCCCCATCGGCTCCAGCAGACCCGGCCTGCCGCGACCTGCGGACCACACCGTCACCGCGGCCACCGCATCGCCATGCGCGTCGTACGCCAGGAGCGACCGGGCGTCGGCGTACGGCAGACCATCCGCCATCGCGTGCCAACGCTCGTCGGTGAATCGGGCGCTGTCGAACGCCGACCGGTGCACGGCCGTGTGCGCAGCGACGCGATCCGGTCCGACGAGCTCGATCCGCACCCCCGGGTCCCCCACCGGCTCGGCGAGATCACGGGCGAGCGGGGTCCACTGTTCGCCGGGCGCCCACCCCTCATCGCTGAGGAGCCCGCCCAGCACCGCTGCGTCTCGCGCTTCGACGGCCACCTCGCCTTCAGGCAGAACACCGCGATCCACTTGTGTGATGTCTGCGGTCATCTGCTGGGCCAACTCATCGTCGTCCTGAGCCGCGGGCGCGATCGCGAGTCGTAGGACACCAGGCCCGTCCAGCAGGCCGACGGCGAGGATGCGGCCGTCACGGCTCCAGGTCCGCACGGCTGCGGCCGTCGCTTCGGCGCCGGTGGTCCAGCGCCAGCCGAGGTCGCCCGGATGCAGCGGCACGGTCTTCGCGTCGTACTGCCATTCCCTCAGGGAGCGAACGGCGTCGCCGAGATCGTCGACATCCGGGGTGTGCATCGTGACCTTCATGCTCTGATCACACACGAGGCCACCCCGCGAACGCACCTTCTTTTCGAGGGCGGCCCACGTGGGGGGCGGCCGGCCGCGACCTCCAGTCAGCCGACCGCCGGGACTACACGGCGGGTCAGTGCTCGCGCCAGCAGGCCAGCACAAACGAGGCCACCGTGTAGGCGAAGTCCTTGCGGGTCGTCTTCTCGACCCCGACCACCGACTTCATGGCGGTCGCGTCGACCTCGAGCGTGAGGTTGTCCCGCACGAACGATGCAGTCCCGCCGGCCGTCTCGTACGCGGGGAGACCCAGCGACGCGAGACCGCTCAGAGTGGACGCCTTCGCCGCGGCGGCCTTGCGGGAGTCGAAATAGGCGCGAGCCGTCGCGTCGTTCGTGGACTGCTTGACCCGCAGGACCAGGTTGCCGTCGGCCAGGGGGTACGTGCAGGTGAAGAGGTTGTCCGCCCACTTGCCGGTGCCCTTGGGGGTCGCACTCAGCTTGAGTGAATCCCTGATGTTGGTCGGCACATCGCCACCGCACACCATCAGTGCCTTCTTCGGCGGCGTCGCCCCCATGGTCTGCCCCGGCGCCATCGACATCCCTGCCATCGAATCTGCCGAACTGGACGACGACGAACTCGTCGATGGCGTGGACGGGGTCGTCGATTTCGAGGTCGACGAAGCGGAGGTCGTGGTGGGCGACGTACCGCTCGTGGAGGAGCTTCCGCACCCGGTGAGCACGAGGGGTGCGGCGGCCAGGACGACGATCGCCGTGCTGCGGAGCTTCATGATCATCCTTCGACGGGCGAGACGCGATGACGTGCACGTGGGCGGACCGCCGCGCTGCCGCCGTGGGCCGGGCAGCAGTCGCGGTGGTCGCCCGTGGTTCGTAGAGGCCAGCCTGCCGGATTGGCGCCCGCGAACGTACGCACGGCATCCTGCGGCTCTCCCACGGACGCCATCCGCCGCGAGCAGCCGGTGTCGAGGACACCTCGGCGTGTCGCGCCGACGGCTCGGAGCGCCTCAGCGCAGGGTGCGGTCCAGCACGGCGCGCAGTTCGCTGAACGACCGCTCCGTGGCCTCGTGGTCGTAGGCCGCCGTGTCGGACATCGAGTAGCCGTGCGGCGCGCCGGTGTAGACCTCGTTGCTCGCGGTGAGGTGTGCCTCGTCCAGCGCCTCGCCGAGAGTGCGCACGTTGTCCGGCGTCATCGAACGGTCGTTGTCCGCGTGCCCGAAGACGAACTCCGCGCGCGCCGTCGACAGGCTGGCGTGCGGGCTGTCCGCGTCCTCGGTCACCAGTCCCCCGCCGTGGAATCCCGCGCACGCGGCGACCAGGTCGGGGTGGTCGCCGGCGGCGCGGACGGCGAGACGTGCGCCCATGCAGTAACCGACGACGCCCACCGGGGTGCTCACGTCGTCCCGGGATGTCAGTGCATCGAGCCACGCGTCGGTGTCCGGGCGCGACTGGTCGGGAATGAGCCCGTGCACGCGAGGCATCGCCTTCTCGAAGAACGCGGTGCGGGCCTCATCGGAGTCGAGCTCCCCGGCGGGTGACGTCTGCGCGGCCGTACCGTCGCGGTAGAAGACGTTCGGCACCAGGGCGACGTATCCCCATGAGGCGATCCGGTCGGCCATCTCGTGCAACCGCGGTCTCAGGCCGATGGCGTCCATGTAGAAGAGCACGCCGGGGTGGGTGCCGCCCCCGTCCGGCGTGGACACCCATGCCTCGGCCGGACCGGACGCTGCCTGCACTTCGATCATCATGTGGTCGGACGTTACATAGGCAGCCTGACCATCTCGATGGCGGGTGTCACCGTGACTCGATTGACCAGATCCGCTGGGCCGCAAGGTGCACGTTCTCGGGTGTGGAAAACTGCTCGGCCACGAGGAGGATGTGGATAAGTCTGACGCGAATACTACTGGCAAATATGACTATTCGGTCGATTTGCCCTTGTGTCGCACTTCGAACGCGCGTACGATAAGACGTACATCGCAGGCCCGCCAGGCAACCGGGGAGGGGGTGGGCGCGGATGAGTGTCGAGGGGATCTCACGGGTGCCTGATGCACCGCTTCCGCCCGCTTCAGGGCTGGTGCCAGCCGGGCCGGGTGCTGCGGCTGCACTGCTGGCTCGGTTGGCCGAGTTGGTGACGGATCTGCAGGGGTGGCCCGGTGCGTTGTACCAACTCGGTGAGGCGGAGCTGGGTGGGTTCGTCGCGACGATGGTCGGGTTGGGCTCACGTGCGGAGTCCTTGGCGGCGGTCGCCACGACCGAGGCGGTCACCCGCGGAGTGGTCGCGAACTCCACTGCGACCGATGCGGGCGGATGGGTCGGTGCGTGTGTCGCCGAATCCAACGCCGCCGGTATGGCGGGTGCGCCCGTGACAGCCGAGCCGGCTGTCTTCCGCCGGATCGGCTCGGTCGCCACGGGGTGCGCCGACCCGCGCAACCGGGTGGTGGCGGACGCGTTGGCCGCGGGGGTGGTCACGGTGCACTGTGCGCGGGTGGCGTTGCGGGAGGTCCCGAAGGTGTTGCCGGTGATCCCCGGTGCGGATCGGGATGAGGTGCTGTGCTGGTACCTGGCGTTGTCGCACACCGGGACCCGCACGTTGCGGGACCTGTCGGCGCGGATCATCGGCCGGTTTGCCCCCGAGGTGTTGGTCGCGCAGGAGGAGCACCAGCAGGCGTGTGAGACGTTGACCTGGGCCGACCTGCCCAACGGACTGACCCGGTTGACCGCAGACCTCTCCACCGGGCACGCGGCGGTCATCAAACACGCCATCCAGGCCCTGGCCGCCCCCGCACCAGCTTCCTGCGCCGACGAGTCGGCGTCACCGGTGGCCGAGCGCGACGCTCGCACCGCAGGCAAGCGGCGTGCGGACGCACTGACCGAGCTCGCCGAGGTGGCGGCCCGACTACTGGACGGGGACCGCTCCCACCACACCGGCACCGTCGGCGGGTCGGCCAAGATCGTGATCACCCTGGACCACCAGACCCTCATCGACCAGTTGCACGCGGCGGGGAAGCTCGAATCTGGCAGCGGTGATGATCCACCCAGTCACCTACCTGGGATCGGGCGGACGATCAACGGTGACCTGCTCGACGCCGGGACCCTACGGCGATTGGCCTGTGACGCCGACCTCATCCCCGCCGTCCTGGGTGGTGAGTCCGAACCATTGGACCTCGGCCGGGCGAAACGCCTCTTCACCGGCGGGTTGCGCACCGCGATCATCCACCGCGATGAAGGCTGCACCTTCCCCGGTTGCGACCGACCGCCGGACTGGTGCGATGCCCACCATGTGAGGCCCTGGTGGGCCGGCGGACAGACCACCCTGAGCAACGCCGCACTGCTGTGCGCCAGGCACCACACCATCGTGCACCGCGACCTGCTCACAGCTCAGGTCACCGCCACCGGCGTCACCTGGGACCTCACCCCCGGACTCATGCCCCAGCGACCCGGCCACCAGGGACAAGGCGCGGCATGACGCTGACGGCGTTCACGTTCGTCGACGGCGTTCAAAGACCGTCAACGAACGCGAACGCCGTCAGGGTGAAAGCAAGCGGGGAGCGCAGAGCACGTAGGCCCGGGCGGGATACGAGCAGGTCAGAGGGCGATGCCGAGCAGCGCGTCGATGGCCCGCGCCACCGCCGGCGAAGCGCCGTCTGCAGTGGCCGCCGTGCACCATTCGTCGATCAGCTGCAGTGCACGCGGCGCGTCCAGGTCGTCGCAGAGCGCGCGACGAATGCCGTCGACGAGCACCTCGGCGCCTTCATCCGCACCGCGGGTCACCGCGGCCCGCCAACGCTCGAGCCGCTGCTCGGCCGCAGCGAGCAGCTCGGGGGTGTACTCCCATTCGGTGCGGTAGTGCTGGTCGAGCAGCACGAGGCGCACCGCCATCGGGTCGTGCCCGGCGCGGGTCAGCTCCGACACCCGCACCAGGTTGCCCTTGGACTTGCTCATCTTCTCGCCGTCGTAGCCGACCATGGCCTGACGGGCGTAGTGCTCGGCGAACGGCTTGTCACCGGTGAGTGCCACGGCCTGCACCGCACTCATCTCGTGGTGCGGGAAGCGCAGGTCGGTCCCGCCGCCCTGCAGCTCGAAACCCATGCCGAGGTGGTCGAGCGCGATGGTGGTGCACTCCACGTGCCAGCCCGGGCGACCCGGGCCGACCGCGCCGCCGTCCCACGACGGCTCGCCCTCACGGGCACCACGCCACAGGAGGGGATCGAGCTGGTCACGCTTGCCGGCACGGTCGGGGTCTCCCCCACGGTCGGCGAAGACGGACATCATCTGGGCGCGGTCCCATCCGCTGACGTCGCCGAACGACGACTGCTGGGACACGTCGAGGTAGACGTCGGCCGCGCCATCCAACGCGCCGTCGCCGTCGGGGATCGCGACGGTGTACGCCGCGCCGGAGGCGAGCAGTCGGCTGACAACGTCGACGTGCCGCGGCATCGTCTCGACCACGCTGACGAAGTGGTCCGGCGCGAGCACCCGCAACGCCGTCATGTCGTCCTGGAAGAGCGACACCTCACGGTGAGCGAGGTCGCGCCAGTCGATGCCGTCGCGGGCGGCGCGCTCCAGGAGCGGGTCGTCGATATCGGTGACGTTCTGCACGTAGAGCACCTGGCGCCCGGCGTCGACCCAGACGCGAGCCGCCAGGTCGAAGGTCACGTACGTCGCGGCGTGACCGAGGTGCGTGGCGTCGTACGGCGTGATCCCGCAGACGTACATCCGCGCGGTGTCGTCGCGCAGCTCGACGGTGTCGAGCGCACCGGTCACCGGGTTGTGCAACCTCAGGTCCTGGCCGCTGCCCTCGATGGTGGGAATCTTCGGAGAGGGCCACGACTTCACGCCGGTCAGCCTATCCGGGTCACCAGAGCGGCCACGGCAGAGGTGTGCGCCCCTCAGGCACCTTCGGGTAGGTCTCCTCCCGCAGCAGCCGGGCACACCGTGACCGCAGGGCCTCGAGCTCGACCTCCGTCAGCAGTCCTTCGAGGGGGTTGTCCTCCCGCAGGAACGTCGCGAGCCGCTCCAGGCGCAGCAGGTTCTCCTGGTCGATCGGGTCGCCGGCGAAACCCCAGAGGCAGGTCCGCAGCTTCGGCGCGGAGTTGAAGCACAGTCCCTGGTCGATCGCCCACACCCGGCCCTCGTCCACGATGATCGCGCTGGCCTTGCGGTCCGCGTTGTTCATGACCGCGTCGAGCACGGCGAGGTCGCGTAGCGCCTGAGTGGTGGAGTGCGACACGATCTGGGACCGGTCGTAGTCGTCGAGCACCGACCAGATGGGCACGTAGCCCTCGGGCACGTCCGAACCACGGTCGACCCGCAACAGCTCGTGATCGGGCCGTTCGTCCAACGGACCGATCCACTGCTGCACCGAGCCCGCACCGAGGGGGCCTTCGCGCAGGACCGTCGGAGGCACGAGGTCCCAGCCGCCGACGTCGGACACCGTGAACGCCGCCACCTCGCGGGCGGCCAGGGAGTCGTCCGGGAAGTCCCACAAGGGACGCTCCCCGCGAATCGGCTTGTAGACAGCGGCGATCGGGTCGTCGGTGCCGGCCCAGACGCGCAGTGCGACGTTGGAGGCGTCGACCAACCGGCCTTCGATCTCCAACTCGCCCTCGCGCAGAGTCGCGAGGATGTCGGCGGAGCTAGCGTCGGTAGCCGTTGGCACGGGGGCAGACATGGCCGGTGGGTTCGAGGGGCTCTCCACAGAACGGGCACGGCGGACGGCCGCTCGCGACGGCGGCCAGGCTGCGGCGGGCGAACTCGCGCGCCAACTCGGGTCGCAGCACCACCCGCATCAGGCTCGCGTCCGGCTCGGTCACCTCGACGAGGTCGGCGCCGGTCTCGTCGGGTTCGAGCGACACCTCGCGGTCGTGGCACTCGATGACGACCACCTTGCGGTCGGCCTCCCACGCCAGGCTCATGGTGCTGACCCGGAACTCGTCGTCGATGGGCGTGCTCAGCGGGTCGTTGTCCTGCGGAGCCTGCGGGACGTCGGCGGTCGCGTCGACCTCGTCGAGCAGGTCGTTGACGCGCTCGGCGAGCACCGCCACCTGCTCCTTCTCCAGGGACACGGACACCACGGCCCGGCCCTGGACGGCCTGCAGGAAGAAGGTGCGTCCTCCGGGCGGGCCCACGGTGCCGGCGACGAACCGGTCCGGGTGCTCGAACTCCAACAAACGCATGCTCAGACTCTAATCGGCGACATCGACGGCAGATGACCCGGTGGACCCGGTCGCGACCGTGTCGTGACCTGCGGCCTCGCCCACGCTGTCGGAGCCGGTCGTCGCCGTGTCCTGATCGGACTCTTCCGCGACTCCGGTGGAGCCACCGGGGGTGGCGTCACCGCTGGACTCCTGCTTGGTCGGCATGAGATCCGCGACGTCGCGCGCCTGGTCGTTGACGCGTACGACGAACGGCCGGTTCGGGGTGTAGCGCACCACCGACAGCGACGCCGGGCCCGTCATGATCCGCTGGAACTGGTCGAGGTGCAGTCCGAGCGCGTCCGCCAGGATCGCCTTGATCACGTCACCGTGCGAGACCGCGCACCAGACCGCCTGGTTGCCGTGCTGGGCCTCGATCTCCGCGTCCAAACGTCGTACCGCGGCAACCGCGCGGGCATGCATCCCCGCCAGCGATTCGGACTCGAAGTCCTCAGAAGGAGGGAAGACGGCACCCGCCGGGTGGTCCTGCACGGTGCGCCACAGCGGTTCCTTGGCGAGCTCGGAGATCTTGCGGCCGGTCCACGCGCCGTACTTGCACTCCCCCAGGTCCTCGTCGGTCTCGACCTGGAGACCGGCGTGGGGAGCGGCCACGGCGGCGGCCGTCTCCTGGCAGCGTTCGAGCGGACTGGAGACGATGCGCGCCAGCGGGAGGTCCGCGAGCTGCTCGGACAGCCGCTTGACCTGCTCGCGGCCGGTGTCATCGAGGTGGACGTCGGGTGTCCAACCGGCAAGAACACCGGCGGTATTGGCCGAACTGCGGCCGTGGCGCAGGAGCAGAAGGGTCGCCATCAGTCCGCGAGACCCTCGCCGTCGAGCACCTCGCGCATGAGCACCAGGGTGGCCAGCCGATCCTCGAGCGTGTCGCCGACCGGCGCGACGTTGATGGTCGTGACGCCCGCCTCGGCGTACCGGTGCAGCCGCTGCGCGATGCGGTCGCGCGGCCCGATCAGCGAGGTCTGGTCGATGAAGTCCCGTGGGACGGCTGCGGCGGCCTCGCGGTGCTGGCGCTGCAGGTAGAGGTCCTGCACCGTGCCGGCCTCCTGCTCGAAGCCCATCCGCACGGCGAGCTTGTTGTAGAAGTTCTTGTCCCGCGAGCCCATCCCGCCGATGTAGAGGGCGGCGTTCGCGCGCAGCCGGCCGGCCGCGACGTCCAGGTCTTCGTCGACGCTCACGCTCACGGAGGCGGCGACGTCGAAACCGGCCAGATCGTCGTGACCGGCCTTCTGACGGCCGGCCAGGATCGCGGCGAGCTGCTCGC
The DNA here is from genome assembly GCF_017565325.1 of Allobranchiibius sp. GilTou38. Lineage (NCBI taxonomy): Bacteria > Bacillati > Actinomycetota > Actinomycetes > Micrococcales > Dermacoccaceae > Allobranchiibius > Allobranchiibius sp. GilTou38. The sequence goes on from NZ_JAGEKN010000006.1 coordinate 303,868, forward strand.
CGACGTACTCGGGGCTGACGAAGATACCGAGCCAGCCGTCGGCGATCTCGCCGGTCAGCTGCAGGTTCTTGGGGCCGATCGATGCGAGGTAGATCGGCACGTTGGGGCGCTCAGGCAGCAGGAGCAGGCGCAGCGCCTTGCCCGGGCCGTCGGGCAGCGGCAGCTGGAAGTGCTTGCCCTCGTGCTCGACGTTCTTGCGGGCGAACGCCGCCCGGATGATCTCGACGTACTCCCTCGTGCGGCCCAGCGGATCGTTGAAGCGCACGCCGTGCCAGCCCTCGCTGACCTGCGGACCGGACACGCCGAGCCCCAGGTGGAACTTCCCGCCGGTGATCCTGTCGAGCGTGGCGGCGGTCATCGCGGTCATCGCGGGTGTCCGCGCCGGGATCTGCATGATGGCGCTGCCCCACCCCATCTGCGGGGTGTGCGCTGCGAGGTACCCCGCGAGGGAGGGGATGTCGGAGCCGTACGCCTCGGCGAGCCACGCCACGGCGTACCCCTGGCGATCCGCCTCGCGCGAGAGGGTCACCATGCTCTCCAGGTCGTCCGTGCCGGTCGTGCCCCAGTAGCCGAGGTTGAGCCCAAGTCGCATGGACCAGACGCTAACGCACCGGCTTCGGGGCCTACGGTGTGCACCGTGCGCATGCGAACGGTGGGACGGTCCGGTCTGCGGGTGAGTGCCCTGGCGCTCGGCACGATGGGGTGGGGCAGCGAGGTCGACCAGGACACTGCGACCGAGCTGTTGGACGCCTTCCGCGACGCAGGCGGCACCCTGCTCGACACCGCGTACGGGTACGGCGACGGCGCCAGCGAGGAGATCCTGGGATCGCTGACCGCGTCCTGCCGCGAGGAGTTGGTGCTGGCCACGAAGGCCGGGATCTCCCGCACCACCGGCACGCGCGTCGTCGACACCTCGCGCGGCACCCTGCTGGACCAGCTCGATGCCTCCCTGCGCCGGCTGCGCACCGACCACGTGGATCTGTGGATGGTGCACGCCTGGGGCGACAACGCTCCCATCGAGGAGACGGTCTCGGCGATGGCGTACGCCGTCTCGTCCGGGCGCGCCCGGTACGTCGGGGTCTCCAACCACAACGGCTGGCAGCTGGCGCGGATGGCGACGCTGCTGCAGGCCGAGGGGGTGCCGGTCGTGGCCGATCAGATCGAGTACAGCCTGGTCGCCAGGACCGCCGACGACGACGTGCTGCCGGCGGCCGAGCACCTGGGCTCCGGGATCCTCGCCTGGGCGCCGCTGGGCGGCGGGGTGCTGACCGGCAAGTACCGACACGGGGTACCGGCCGACTCGCGCGCCGCGGGTGGGCGTCACGACAACTGGGCGCGTCGACGCGTGGACACCGGCTCGGGCACGATCGTGGACGCCGTCGCGACCGCCGCCGAGGGGCTGCGGATCAGTCCGGTGCAGGTGGCGCTGACGTGGCTGCGGGAGCGGCCGGGCATCGCTGCGGCGGTCGTGGGCGCGCGGACTCCGGGACAGCTGCGGATGGCCCTGGGCAGTGACGTGATCGACCTGCCCGATCAGGTCCGGGACGCACTCGACGAGGTGTCGCTGCACGCCGAATGACGGCGTGAGCGACTCGGCCGCGCACGCGCGGGCCGAGATGCCTCAGCGACCCGGCGTGGCCGGGCCCGACTCGAACTCGACGTCCTCGTCGTCCAGGTCCTCGGCGGCGTCCTCGTCCGAATCGTCGAGCTCGGAATCCTCGCGATCGTCCGAGGCCTCGTCGTCATCGTCGTCCAGGTCGTCGTCGAGGTCGTCCTCGTCCTCGTCGCCCTCGTAGACCTCCAGGGGCGTGACCTCGCCGAACGCATCCATCAACGACTCGTCGTACGCGTCGAAGGCGTCGGCGACCCGGCGGTACGCCTCGACGACCGCGGGATCGTTCTCGCCCCGCCGCGCGCGTGATGCGGCCAGGTGCTCCTCGAGCGCGTCGGTGAAGCGCTGCAGTGCAACTCGCGGATCGATGGGCATGCCCCCGACCGTATCGGGTGTGTCGCACAATAGGCAGTCATGATCGAGTACGAGTACCGCATGCTGCGCTTCCCGCGGCACGCGAGCCGGGGTGACATTCGCCAGATCCTGGCGGATGAGGCCGAGTACGGCCATTGGGAGCTCGCGCGCGTCCGCCTCTACATCGGCGGTCATCGCCGAGTGTGGCTGCGTCGCAAGATCATCCGCGTGCAGCGCACGGCCTGACGACGTCCCGCCGGGCGCAGACCGTCAGCAGTCGGCGAGGAAGCCGCCCAGCACCCGCGTGCCGAACTTCAGCGCGTCCACCGGCACCCGCTCGTCGACCCCGTGGAACATCGACGAGAAGTCCAGATCCGCGGGCAGCCGCAGCGGCGCGAACCCGTAACCGGTGATGCCGAGAGTGGCCAACGCCTTGTTGTCGGTGCCACCGGACAGGCAGTACGGCAGGATCGCGGCGCCAGGGTCCTCGGCCAGGAGCGCCTGCTTCATCTTCTCCACGAGCGGCGCGTCGTACGGCGCCTCCAGGGCGATGTCCTTGTGCACGACCTCGACCTCGACGTGCTCACCGGCCAGCTCGGAGATGATCGACATCATCTCCTCCTCGTGACCGGGCAGGAAGCGACAGTCCAGCGACGCGCTCGCGCTCTGCGGGATGACGTTGTGCTTGTAGCCGGCGTTCAGCATCGTGAAGTTCGCGGTGTTGCGCAGCGTGGCGTTGACGAACGCCGACGCGCCGGCCAGGTCGGGCAGCAGATCGTCGATCGAGTCGTCGTCGTAGGGCTTGCCGGTCAGGTCCGACAAGCCGTCGAAGAGATCGCGGACCGAGGCGATGAACTCTCGCGGCCACGGGTGCGCGTCGATGCGCGCGATCGCGGCGGCGAGGTGTACGACGGCGTTGTCGTCGGCGACCAGGGATCCGTGCCCGGCGCGGCCGTGGGCGCGCAGCGTGAGCCAGGCGATGCCCTTCTCCGCCGTCTGCAGTAGATAGGCACGCTGGTCGGCGCCCTCCTTGTTGCGGACGGTGACGGAGTAGCCGCCCACCTCGCTGATCGCCTCGGTCACGCCCTCGAAGAGGTCGGCGCGGTTCTGTACGAGCCACTGCGAGCCCTTGACGCCGCCGGCCTCCTCGTCGGCCAGGAACCCGATGACGAGGTCGCGTGCGGGCTTCTTGCCGGTGCGGGCCAGCTCGCGCACGCAGGCCAGGATCATCGCGTCCATGTCCTTCATGTCGACCGCGCCACGGCCCCATACGCAGTCGTCGCGGATCTCGGCGCCGAACGGATCGGCCGACCAGTCCTCGGCGTTCGCGGGGACGACATCGAGGTGGCCGTGCACGGCGAGGGCGCCCCGCTCGGAGTCCTCGCCCTCGATCCGGACCAGCACGCTCGCCCGGCCGGGCTCGCTCTCGACGAGCTCGGGCTCGAGGCCGACCTCCTCGAGGCGGCCCATGACGTACTCGGCGGCCTTGCGCTCCCCTGGGCCACTGCCGTCGCCGTAGTTGCTGGTGTCGATGCCGATCAGGTCCTGGCAGAGCTGGACGACTTCGTCTTCGGGCTGCACGTCAGTCATGACTCCCACTGTGCCACCTCGCGCACCAGCGCCACGGTGTCGGCCTCCTCGGCCCGCTTGTCGTCGCGATACCGCAGCACGCGGGCGAAACGCAGCGCCATCCCGCCTGGGTAGCGGGTCGAGCGCTGGACACCGTCGAAGGCGATTTCGACGACCTGTTCGGGTCGCACCGTTACGGTCCACCCGTCGTCCTCGGTGGCCAGCTCGGTGAAGCGCTCGGTCTGCCACGCCAGCATCTCGTCGGTCATCCCCTTGAACGTCTTGCCCAGCATCACGAACTCGCCCGACTCCGGATCGCGAGCGCCGAGGTGGATGTTGGACAGCAGGCCGGTGCGCCGTCCGCTGCCGCGCTCGACGGCCAGCACCACGAGATCGAGGGTGTGCCGGGGTTTGACCTTCACCCACCCCGCACCGCGACGCCCGGCGGCGTACGGCGCATCGAGCGACTTCACGACCACGCCTTCGTGGCCGGCCGACACCTTCTCCTGGAAGAACCGCTGCGCGACCTCCGGATCCGCGGTCTGCACCCGTGGGATCAGGTAGTCCTGCGGCACCAGCGCGGTCAGCCGCTCCCAACGCTCGCGCGCGGGTGCGTCGATCAGGTCGTCGCCGTCGATGTGCAGCACATCGAAGAACCACGGCGTCACGGGTGTCTCCACCCGCAGCTGCGCCGGGTCCTTGCGACTCGCGGTGCGAGCGCCGGTCACCTGGAAGGGTTGCGGGACCCCGTCCTCGCGCAGTGCGATCACCTCACCGTCGAGCACCAGCCGCTCGCCGGGGAGGGCGAGCACCACCTCCACGATCTCCGGGAGACGGTCGGTGACCTCCTCCAGGCTGCGAGTGAAGAGGCGGACCTCCTCGTCCAGCTTGTGGGCCTGGATGCGGATGCCGTCGATCTTGCACTCCACCCCCACGGCGTCGCCCGGAGTCGTGACCGCCTGCATCGCGTCGCCCACGGTGGTCGCCGACGCCGCCAGCATGGGCCGCAGTGGACGCCCCGGCACCAGACCGATCTCCGCGAGCGCCGGCGCACCCCCGCGGAGCGCTGCCGAGGCGACCGGCGCCGTGAAGCCGGCCAGCATGACCGCGCGTCGCACTGCCGGCGCCGGCACCTGCGCGGCCGACGCGATCGCCGCCAGCATGACGCCGTCCTGGGCGCCCTGGCGCAGCTCTCCGGTGATGAGGCCTCTGAGGAAGGTCTGCTCGGCGGCGGTGGCCGACGCGAGCAGGGTGCGCAGGATCTGCTCGCGAGCACCCGCCGAACCGGGTCCGCCGGCGTCCGCGAGCTGCTGCATGGCCTCGTCGGTCTGCGCGACGGTGAGGCCAGGCGTCGCGGACGGCGCCGGCGTCGCCGCGAGCGTGCGGTATCCCACGCCGACTCGGCGTTGCGGCAGCACACCCGAGAGGTACGCCGCGACGACCTCCACCTCGTCCGGCTCCACCTCAGCGGCGGCGGCCAGCACTTCGGCGACCAGCTGGGTCTTGGCGTTGCGCGAGCGCGTGGCGCCGACCTGTGCGGAGACGGCGACCAGATCTGCGAGCAGCATCCGCCCAGTGTGCTGGTGCCCTCCGACACCCGGCGTCAGGGGCTCGTGGCGTATCTCACCGGGCGGCCGGTGAGCCGGTCGACGACCACGCGCCCCCGAGGGGATCGCGGAGGTGGACGGTCGCGGAGGCGAGGAACCCTTCCGCCGTTCTGGCGCAGCCGTTGCAGTTGAACTGCTCATAGCTCATGGCGACGACGACCCGGCTCGACGGTTCGCTGACCACCATGGCGGCGACGTCCCGGTCCCCCGAGGACAGCATCGCGGATCGCAGGCTGAGGGCGGCCGTATCCCCGGGCACTGGGCCGTACGAGCCAACGGCGACATCGCGGCGGTCGTAGGTGACCCTCCCGTCGTCATGGAAGTACCAGACGCAGCCGCCGACCACAGCTGCCACGGCCAAAAGGCCCGCGACCCACACCGATACCCGCTTCATCAGTCCTCCACTTCCCTCTGTATCCAGGACGCTGCGGGCGCCCGAGTGGTTGGAGGAGCAGCCGGACGCGGCGGAGCACGCCTCCCCACAGGTGGGGGCTCGCGGTCTAGCGTCGATTCATGAGTCCTCACACCGGTCACCGCCGTATCCCCTGTTCGCTACGCGCCGGCCTCACCGTCGCCGCGGTCGCGGGCACCGCCGCCGTCACGATGGCGTGTTCGGCGGTGTCCGGCAGCGCTAGTGGATCTGCCGAGGCGGCTGCGGCACCCGCCGTACAGACGGTCATGTCCGGCCTGGACCACCCGTGGGACGTGTCGTTCTTCCGCAACGGCGACATGCTCACCACCCAGCGTCCGGGGGTGCTCACCATGCGCACCGCGTCCGGCAGCGTGCGCACGATCAAGGCTCCGCTGGGCGACCTCTTCGTGCAGAGCGAGGGCGGCCTGGAGGGCCTGGTCGTCGATCCGACGACCGTGCACCGGTACTTCTACACGTGCCAGACCTACGAGCGCGGCGGCAAGGCGGTCGACGCACGGGTCATCCGGTGGGCGATGTCCGACGACGGGAAGTCGGCCACGAGGGAGAAGACGATCCTGTCCGGGCTGCCGGTGACGAGCGGCCGGCACAGCGGGTGCCGACTGCGGTTCGTGCCCGGCTACTGGCTCGCAGTCGGCACGGGCGATGCCGCCACCGGCACGAACCCGCAGAACCTCTACTCCTCCCTCGGCGGCAAGACCCTGCGGGTCGGCGCCAACGGGCAGATCCCCACCAACACGCCGTTCCACTCCAAGGGCGGCAACGCGCGGTACGTGACCAGCTACGGGCACCGCAACGTGCAGGGGCTCGCGATGCGCCCGGGCACCTCGCAGCTGTGGACCCAGGAGCAGGGCACCACCCGTGACGACGAGACGAACATCGCGTACAACGGCGGCAACTACGGGTACGACCCGGTGCCGGGCTACAACGAGTCCGTGCCGATGACCGACCTGAAGAAGTTCCCGCACGCCGTCCGGGCCCAGTGGTCGTCGGGCTCGAGCACGGTCGCGACGTGCGGGATCACCTTCCTGCAGGGCTCCGCCTGGGGTCGCTGGAACGGCGCGCTGGCCGTCGCCGAGCTGAAGGGCGAGGGCGTGCGCATCCTCACCCTCGACAAGGCCGGCAAGGTCATCCGGCAGGAGCTGATGCCCGAGCTGAACAAGACCTTCGGGCGGCTGCGCACGGTCCAGACCGGGCCCGGCGGGGCGCTCTACGTCACCACCGACAACGGTGGGAAGGCCGACAAGGTGCTCCGGGTGACACCGCACGCGCCGAGCTCCTGACCGGCCTCCCTCAGACGTACGACGGTCGCCCGGCGGCTGCTGCCGATGCGGGTCACGGGCCTACAGCGTGCTAGCCTTTCGCGTCGTCGGCCCGCCTCCCAGGGTGGCCGTCGTACACCTCGTCCGGGTGGCGGAATAGGCAGACGCGCTAGCTTGAGGTGCTAGTCCTCGTATTAGAGGGTGGGGGTTCAAGTCCCCCCTCGGACACCACAGCTCGCTTGCGGTCCTATCAGGTCAGGGACCTCCGAGCGTGCCGAATGGGTTCCGCAGCAGAGTCGGCACGACAGTGGTGTGCCCTCTCGGCGAAACTGGACCAGACTCACTGTGCGCCAGACGTGCCGCAGGAGGCGGAATCCGAGTCAACCGTCGCTCCAGGTCAGCTCTTCCTGAAGTCGATGAACGAATGGGCGGACGCTACGCCTGTCCGGACATCTGCTTGGCATGGGTGCTGAGCACATGAGCAGCTTCGATGGTCTTGTTGGACGCGCGGTTGTCCCAAAACATGGTGAAACCGTCGTAGTCGGGGTAGTACGACCCGCTGCCTACACGCGAGGCGAGCAACCAGAATTGGTCGCCAGCGCCGCCATGGGCTTGGACAGCATCGGTCCACTGCGCGTACCCGGCAGTACGCGCTCGCTCGGTTGCGATCCCATCACGAGCGTTGACCTGCAGGCCGAACTCTTCGATGACCACCGGTTTGCCGATTCGCTTGCCGTCACGTAGGTGGTCGGTGATCCAGGTGGTTCCCCAGGCGACCGGATCGACCCTGCGTCTACCGCTCGGTGTTTCGCCCCAGGCGGCGGGGTAGAGGTGCACGGTGCCGTAATCGACATGCGGGACGGCGAGAAGCGGTTCCCAGTGATTGCCCTCGTAATTCGAATACGGATAATCGAGGCTCGTTTCCCGCCCATAGAAACCTTCGTCGCCGATTGCTACGAGCTGACGAGGGGCCAGAGACTTGAACCACGCGCTCATCTCCTCGACCCATGCCAAGATCGTGGCGCCCGAGGGATCACTGCGATTACGAGGCTCGTTGGCCAATTCGAACGTCATGATGGTCGGATCCTGATTGTAAGCGAGCCCGGTGTACCGGTTGCGCCGTTGGATGACATGCTGGGCGTACGCCTTGTAACATGCGACTATCTCGCGGTTGGTATAGAACTTGTCGTGATCGATCGCAGCATTGCTGTGCAGGAACCACGAGACGTACTGTTGCATCCCCCCGAAGTCCTTCCAGTTGTTGGTGAGGACCAGTACGAGGCGGATCCCTAGCTGGCCGGCTTTCCACACGGCGTAATCCAGGGAGTCGAACGCAGCTTCGTTGTAAACGTAGGGGCCTGGCTGCAACGCTGCGTACATGGGACTGACGCCGTCAGCGAATGCCCACGCACGGATCACCGACAGACCCATCGCTGCTGCGTCGTTCAGCAACGCGTCGATCGCATAATGCGACTTCTGGTGCAGGTAGTAGTTGTTCGCCCCGCCGAAACGTATGTTTCGACCGTTCAGTACGAACTGACCTTTGCTGACACCTACATACCGATCGGCGTTCGGCGTGGTCGAAGGGATCGGCGCGCGCGTGAGAGCCGATGCGCTAGTCATGGCGCCGGCGGCTCCTATCGCAGCCAGCACACCCGCACCGGTCAAGACATTTCGTCGCGACGGAAGCCGATCTGCGGGGATGTCCGAATGGTGTGTCATTGATGCCTCTCTGACAGTCATCCCGATGGCAGTTCGATAGTCATTTTAAGACCTTGCAAGCTGTAAGTCCATAGGGCCCATATTTACTTGGTCAGTTTGTACATCCGACTGGCGAATCATAGCCAGCTCCGACGCCCGGCAGCGGCGCTGGTCGAGGGCATCCTCCAGGGTCTCGATGTGCCTGTCCCCACAGGTGGACGGCCCAGCGTGCGGCGCGGCCGGTGACGCGCGTCACGCCCATCTCGTCTCCATAACGAGGTGGGCGTTCTGCGTCCGTGGCCAGGGCTGCAGCACTGGCCACGGACGCAGAACCCCCGCGGCGACGAACGGCGGGGACGTCCTGGACCATCCGGCAGCGAATGCGCAGGTCCCGCTGGGATAGTGACCTTCATGGCCCTCCACGGTGACAACGTCCCTGCCCGGCACTCTCCAGGACGACGCGAGGGGAACCCGTTCCTGGGACTCGCCGACCCGGCGCTGGAGAACGAGATCATCCCGCCCCTCAACACCCTGTCGCAGCACCCGGTGCCGCCGGAGGTGGCGTACCAACTGGTCCACGACGAGCTGCTCCTCGACGGCAGCGCCCGCCTCAACCTGGCCACGTTCGTCACGACCTGGATGGAGCCGCAGGCGCACCAGTTGATGGCCGAATCCGTCGACAAGAACATGATCGACAAGGACGAGTACCCCCAGACGGCCGCCATCGAGAACCGGTGCGTGGCGATCCTCGCCGACCTGTGGCACGCACCCGAGGCCGACGTCGCGACCGGATGCTCGACGACCGGATCCAGCGAGGCGTGCATGCTCGCCGGGATGGCCCTCAAGCGCCGCTGGGCCGCCCGCACCGGTGCCGACCCCTCCCGGAAGCCGAACCTGGTGATGGGCGCGAACGTGCAGGTCTGCTGGGAGAAGTTCTGCCGCTACTGGGACGTCGAGCCGCGCCTCGTCCCCGTCGAGGGCGACCGGCTGCATCTGGGCGCCGAGCAGGCCGTCGCCCACTGCGACGAGAACACCATCGGCGTGGTCGCAATCCTCGGATCCACCTTCGACGGCAGCTACGAACCGGTCGCGGACATCGCCGCCGCGCTGGACGAGCTGGCGGCAAGCGGCGGACCCGACGTCCCCATCCACGTCGACGGCGCGTCCGGCGGGATGATCGCTCCGTTCCTCGATCCCGACCTCGTCTGGGACTTCCGCCTCCCCCGGGTCGCCTCGATCAACACCTCAGGTCACAAGTACGGGCTGGTGTATCCCGGTGTCGGCTGGGCGATCTGGCGCGACGCGGACGCTCTGCCGAAGGAGCTGGTCTTCAACGTCAACTACCTCGGCGGCGACATGCCCACGTTCGCGTTGAACTTCTCTCGCCCAGGGTCGGAGGTCATCGCGCAGTACTACACGTTCTTCCGCCTCGGATTCGAGGGGTACGTCGCGGTGCAGCAGGCGTCCCGCGACGTCGCCACCTGGCTGGCCGGCGAGGTCGAGAAGCTCGGCCCCTTCCGGCTCATCACCCGCGGGGACCAGTTGCCGGTCTTCGCCTTCACCACCAGCGACGACGTCACCGAGTGGGACGTCTTCGCGGTCTCACGCGGTCTGCGCGAACACGGTTGGCAGGTGCCCGCGTACACCTTCCCGCAAGATCGCACCGACCTCGCCGTGCTGCGCATCGTCTGCCGGCACGGGTTCTCCCGTGACCTCGCCGATCTCTTCCTGCACGACCTCACGTCGGTCACCACGACGCTGCAGAAGGACGTGGCGAAGGTCGGCAGCAGCGGCCCGACGTCCTTCCACCACTGAGGGGTCGGACCGGCGCCTTCGCCCACCTCGTAACCCGACGAGGTGGGGGTTCTGCGTCCGCGGACAGTGCTGCAGCCCTGGCCGCAGACGCAGAACCCCCTCCACGACGTACGACGGCCGCTACCGGGGGCGCAGCGCGGCTCAGGTCACCGACAGCAGCCGGGGCGGCAGGTCGGCGGGGTCCAGTGGAATGACGTCGACCAGGACTTCGAGGCGACTGGTCTTGCTCTCGGTGTAGATGACCCCGCGCAACGGCGACACGTCACGGAAGTCGCGGCCCCACGCGGTCGTGAGGTAGCGGGAGTCGGCGAAGTGGTCGTTGGTGGGGTCCAGGTCCACCCAGTCGCCGCCGGGGACCATCGCCGCGACCCAGGCGTGCGTCGCGTCCGACCCCTCGAGCTTGGGCCTGCCCTTCGGGGGCGCCGTCTCGATGTACCCGCTGACGTACCGCCCGGGCAGCCCGACGGCCCGCAGGCACCCTGCCCCCAGGTGTGCGAAGTCCTGGCAGACGCCACGCCGGTTCGCGAGCACCTCGTCCAGCGTGGTCGACACCCCCGTCGCGCCCTTCGTGTAGTGGAAGTCCTCGAACACCCGGTGGTAGAGGTCGGCCAGCGCCTCACCGAGGGGACGGTCGGGCGGCAGGATCGACGCGGCGTACTCCCGTACCGCAGGGGTCAGCTCCACGAGGCTGGACGGCAGTGTGTACGCCGCGTACGTCGCACGCGGCACGTCCGCGGACTCGCGCAGGTTGCGCGCCGCCGAGGCGACGGTCCAGCGATTCAACGCATCGACGTCCACCTCGGGCACGGTGACCGACAGGACACTGGTCTTGGACACCCGCAGCTCGGTGTGCCGGGTGCGTACCTCGAGGTAGTGGCTGAAGTTGCCGAAGAGATCGGTGTGCTCGGTGAGCACATCCGCCCCCGGTCTGACCTCGACCACGTTGGACGTGACCTGCTGGTGCGGGGTCGCCCGCGGGCGCAGGCAGGCCCGCCCGTACGACGCGGTGACGTAGTCCTCGTAGTAGTAGTTGGTGCGGTGCCGCACCTCGTACCACCGGGTCGCATGCAACTGCGTGGTGATCACGAGTCCCCCGCCATCGTCTGGGTCATGCCGCCGAGCTGCTGGGTGAGCCCGCCGTCCATCCCCTGAGCGAACCCCTCGGGCTCGATCAGCTCGCTGACCCGCATCGCCTGCTGCGTGCTCGGACGACCGAAGTGGGCGTTCTCGATCGCCGCGCCGAGCGCGGTGAGCCGCTCGTGCAGGTCGTGACCGAGCTGCTGCAGTCCGGTACGCCGGGCCGCACAGATCTCGTCGAGGTCGACACCCGTGAGCAGCCCACGGATCTGCGTGATCTGGAGCGTGACCTCGGCGTTCGGCACCTCGCGCAGCGCGATCTCCAGCTGGTCGAGCTGGAAACGGACCGAGCGCGGGTTGGCCGGGTCGAGCAGCAGCAGGTCCAGCGCTGCCTGCACCGGGGATGCCGGCCCCTGACCCGCCGTCAGCCGGCGACGGTGAGTGATCAGGCTGTCGCACGCGCGCAGCACCGACTCGGTCAGCTGGCCGTCCACGACCGGCGGGCGCTCCTGCGCGAGGGTCTGGCGCAGCAGGTCGACGGTGCGCAGGGCGCGCTCGGTACGCCGCCCGGCGTCCAGGAACGCCCACGCCAGATCGCGCACCATGCTCTCGGCGTTGAGCCCGGCCAGCGCGATCAGCAGCTCCAGTGCCTGGCCGAGCACGTCCTGCACGGGGTCGTCGGCGCCGTCGCCGTCCTCCGGCAGCCCGTCCAGCGCCTCCTGCAGGCGGCCGAGCACGCGCCAGGTGTCGACCGACAGCAGCTCGCGGGCGGCGTGCGCGGTGCGCACGACCGCCTCGATGTCGTAGGCGATGGTGCCGATCCGACCTGAGTCGCTCAGCAGGATCCGCAACTCGCGCACCGGCGCCGCGAGAGCCGTCTCAGCGTGCGCTCCGGTGAATCCCGGTCGCACGGTGGTCAGTTCGGTGAGGGCCGCGAGCAGCACCGCCATCGCGGCGTACCCCGGTGAGGCCGACCGCCGCAGGTGGTCCGCGACGAGGTCATCGCAGATCAGCGCGAGCCGGGTGGAGGACTCCGCGCGCTCCGTGTAACGACCGAGCCAGAAGAGGTCGCCGGCGGCGCGCGGCGCGAGGGCGACCGAGCGGTACATGCCCGGCAGCGGCCGCGCGAGCCACAGGTGGGCGTTGTCACGGTCGGTGCGCTCGATGTCGGCGGACGCCAGTACCCACACGTCTTTGGCCTGCCCGCCCGCCGCGTTGGACACCAGACGGCTGGTCTCGTCCCGCGACAACCGGCCCAGACCACCTGGCATCCAACGGTATCCGCCTTCGCTGGCGACGCCGAACGCGCGCAGCACCAGACGTCGTGGAGCGAGTCCGTCGTCCGCGACGACCGGAGTGGTCGACATCGCGACCGGCTCCTGCAGGGTCCAGCGCCACGGCTCGCTCTCGATCTGCGCCTTCAGGTCGGCGAGCTGGGCGTGCGTGCGCTCCCACCCGAAGACGGTCGGCTCCCCCGTCTCCCGGTCGATCGGGGTGATGACGAGTTCGCCGAGCCGTGCGAGCCCTTCGCGGCGGGCCTCGTCGTCGCCGCACCAGAGCGTGCGCACCGACGGCAACCGCAGCTCCTCACCGAGCAGTGCGCGGCTGGCCCGATCGAGGTAGGGAGCCAGCGCTGGGTTCTCCAGGACGCCCGCACCGAGCGGGTTGACCACGCTCACGTGGCCGCTGCGGGTCGCCTCGACGAGCCCGGGAATGCCGAGCCGGGAGCCGGCGCGCAGATCCAGCGGGTCCGACCAGGACGCGTCGACGCGCCGCAGGATCACGTCGACCTGCTCCTCGCGGCCCGTCGTGCGCAACCAGACCTTGCCGTCACGCATCCCGAGGTCCTCCGACTGCACAAGGGGCAGCCCGAGCAGGGTGGCGACGAAGGCCTGGTCGAACGCGGTCTCGCTCGCCGGGCCGGGTGACAGCAGCACGACCCGCGGCTGGCGGTCGCGCTCGTGGGCGACCGCCAGCAGGGCGTCGCGCACGTCGTCGAAGAAGCCACGCAGCCGGCTCAGCTCGGTGGTGCGGTAGAGGCCGGGCAGGGCGCGCGCGACGATCCGTCGGTCGGCCATCGCGTATCCGGCGCCGGACGGGGCCTGCGCCCGGTCAGCCAGCGCCGTCCACCGACCGTCGGCGTCACGGGCGAGGTCGGTGCTGGGCAGGATCAGCTGCCGCGGGCCGGGCAGCGAGGTGCCGTACGCCGCGGGCAGGAACCCTGCGTGCCCGAAGACCGCAGCGGCCGGGATGGTGCCGTCGGCCAGCAGCCGCTGCGGGCCGTAGAGGTCCGTCAGCAGCGCATCGAGTAGCTCGGCCCGCTGGGACAGGCCCGATTCGATGACCTGCCACTGGGCGCGGTCGAGGATGACCGGGAGCGCGTCCAGGCGCCACCGGCCGGCTCGACGACCCTCGGGCGCCACGCCGTAGGTGATGCCGTCGTCGTTGACCAGCCGGCGCACCCCGGCCTGCAGCGACCGCAGGCCGCCCGCGCCGAGCGCGCCCATGTCGCGCACGAGGTCTGCGCTGGGGGCGAGGGCGCCGTCGGCGCCGAACGTCTCGTCGTACGGGATGCCGAGATCCTGTCCGGCGAGCGGTGATCGGGCCTCGGAGAGGCTGTCGCGGTAGCGCTCGATCACGTCGGCGGAGGTCGTCATGGTCCCGTCCACGCTACGAGGTCGCCTTGTGGCCGGCTGAGAAGCGTCGCAGGTCGAGCGTGGCGGGATAGTCGACGCTGGCGTACGCCGTGCTCGCGGTGGCCGGCCACGCGCTCGTGTCGACCGGACCGGCGGTGTGGCCGGCGGCCTCGAAACGGCTTCCCCGGCGGGTCTCCGCCTCGGCGGCGTTCACCGGGTAGTGCTCGTACGAGCGGCCGCCGGGGTGGGTCACGTGGTAGGTGAAACCGCCGAGCGAGCGGTCGTTCCAGCGGTCGACGAGGTCGAAGACGAGCGGCGAGTGGACGCCGATCGTCGGGTGCAACGCCGACGGCGGGGCCCACGCGCGGTAGCGCACGCCGCCCGCGACCTGACCGCCCGAACCGGGGACCGGCAGCAACGGCATGGGGACGCCGTTGCAGGTCACCACGTGCCGCTCGGGCAGCAGACCGGTCGCGCTCACCTGGACGCGTTCGACCGAGGAGTCCACGTAGCGCGACGTACCGCCCAGGCCGACCTCCTCACCCAGCACGTTCCACGGCTCCAGCGCCTGCCGCAGCTCCAGGTGCACGCCCGCGACGTCGACCTCGCCCAACCGCGGGAAGCGGAACTCGTGGAACGGCCCGACCCAGGCGGGGTCGAAGAGCGGTGTGTCGGTGCCACTCTCACTCAGGAACGCGTTGAGGTCGTCGATGACGTCGCGCAGATCGGCCGCCGCGAAAGCCGGCAGCAGGAAGCGGTCGTGCAGCCGCGTGCCCCACGGGATGAGCGGCGCGGCGTACGGCTCGGCCCAGAAGCGCGCCACGAGGGTGCGCACGAGCAGTGCCTGCACCAGCGCCATCCGGGGATGCGGCGGCATCTCGAAGCCGCGCATCTCCAGCAGCCCGAGACGGCCGCGGTCGGAATCGGGGCTGTAGAGCTTGTCGATGCAGAACTCGCTGCGGTGGGTGTTGCCGGTGATGTCGGTGAGCAGGTGGCGCAGCAGCCGGTCGGTCAGCCAGGGCAAGGAGTCCTTCCCCTGTTGCATGGGCTCGCTCGTGACGCGCTCGAGCTCGGCGAAGGCGATCTCCAGCTCGTAGAGGGTCTCCGCGCGGCCCTCGTCGACCCGCGGGCTCTGGCTGGTCGGCCCGATGAACCGGCCCGAGAAGACATAGGACAGCGCCGGGTGGTGCTGCCAGAACGTGATCATGCTGCGCAGCAGGTCCGGTCGCCGCAACATCGGACTCTCGGCCGGGGTCGCCCCGCCAAGAGTGATGTGGTTGCCGCCACCGGTGCCGGTGTGCGTGCCGTCGAGGTCGAACTTCTCGGTCGCGAGCCGGGAGTGGCGGGCGTCGTCGTCCAGGCTCTCGGTCAGGTGCACCAGCTCCGGCCAACTGCTCGTGGGCTGCAGGTTGACCTCGATGACCCCGGGGTCGGGCGTGACACTGAGGGTCTCGACGCGGCCGTCCCCGGGCGGCGGATACCCCTCCAGCACCACGGGGACGCCCGTCGCCGCAGCCGCACCCTCGATGGCAGCCAGCAGGCTGACGCTGTGCTCGAAGTCGTCGCAGGGCGGCAGGAAGACGAAGACGTGACCGTCGCGCTCCTCCACTGCCAGGGCGGTGCGTGGCGAGTCCTCGATGTCGCGGACCGGCGCAGGCGGCACGTCGTCGGCCGCCGTGACCGGGTCGATCGACGGAAGCGGACCACGAGCGGCGAACGGCGACTGGTCGGGCACGTACGGCGCTTCGGTCCAGGCCACCGACGCCAACGGGAGGCGCAGGCCGAGCGGGGAGGTGCCGGGCATCAGGAAGAGGCGCTCGCGGCGGGTGCGCCAGTGTGCGGTCGCCCACCCGTCGCCGTCCGGGTCTGAGAAGACGGGCACGACCCAACCGGCCGGCATACCTGCGGAGGCGTCGACAGCGGCCAACTCGCGCTCGCGCTGCTCGGTGCTCGACTCGGGAGTGACGCGCTCGCCCGGTCGCTCGCCGCGGGGCTCGCGGGCTTGGGTGAGCAGCTCGTTCAGCGGGTCCTCGTACGCCGCACGCGTCCCCTCCGCGGGAACGCCGAGCCGTGCGGCGATCGCGAGAGCCAGAGCGCGTACCGACTCCCCCGCGGCCGTCGAGCCGGTCTCGACCCGCGGCGTCGACCACGGGTCGTCGAGCAGGGACTGGTCGCGCCAGAGCGGCTGTCCGTCGCGCCGCCAGAGCAGGCCGATCTGCCAGCGCGGGAGCGGCTCCCCGGGGTACCACTTGCCCTGACCGTGGTGCGTCAGACCTTCGGGCGCCCAGCGCGCACGCAACTTGTCAGCCAATCGGGTTGCCAGCTGGCGTTTCTCGGCACCGTCGGCGGCAGTCTCCCACTGCGGGTCCGAGGTGTCCCCCACGCTCACGAAGGTCGGCTCACCGCCCATCGTGAGGCGGACGTCGCCCTCGGTCAGCAGATCGTCGACATGCGTCCCGAGCGCCTGGACGCCCTGCCACTGCTCCTCCGTATACGGCTTGGTGACCCGCGGGTCCTCGAAGACCCGGGTCACGGAGTTGGAGAAGGAGAACTCCACCCCGGTGAAGTCGGTGGCGCCGGAGATCGGGGCGGCGCTGGACGGGTGCGGGGTCGCGCAGAGCGGGATGTGCCCCTCGCCCGCGAAGAGGCCGGAGGTCGCGTCCAGACCCACCCATCCGGCGCCGGGGATGTAGACCTCGGCCCACGCGTGCAGGTCGGTGAAGTCCTGGGTGGGCCCGCTCGGTCCGCCGATCGCCGCTTGATCGGCCGTCAGCTGTACGAGGTATCCGGACACGAAACGCGCTGCCAGACCCAGCTGGCGCAGCACCGAGACAAGCAGCCACGCGCTGTCCCGGCAGGAGCCCAGGTGCTTCTGCAGCGTCTCGTCGGGCTGCTGCACGCCGGTCTCGAGGCGCACGCTGTAGTCCACGTCGTCGCGGACCCGCTGATTGATGCCGACCAGGAAGTCCACGATGCGGGTGCCGCCGTCGGGCTGCTCGACCTTGTCCTGCACCCACTGCCGCACGAGCGGACCGGGACCCGCTCCCGTCGCGCCGTCGTCGACCGGCCGCAGGTACGGCTCGAGGTCGGCCTGCAGCTCCGGCGGGTAAGCGAACGGGTAGTTCTCCGCGTAGTCCTCGACGAAGAAGTCGAACGGGTTGATGACCGTCATATCGGCGACGAGGTCGACGATGATGTCGAGCTCGCCGACCTTCTCCGGGAAGACCAGCCGGCCCAGGTAGTTGCCGAACGCGTCCTGCTGCCAGTTGAGGAAGTGGTCGCGCGGGGACACGGTGAGCGAGTAGGCCGTGATCGGCGTACGGCTGTGCGGAGCCGGCCGCAGCCGCACGGTGTGAGGATGCACGGTGACCGGGCGATCGAAGGTGTAGGTCGTGCGGTGCTGGAGGGCCACGCGGATCGTCACCAGGCACACCCTATGCAGTCGCCAGGCGTGCCCGGGTTGCGCCGGTGTTACGTCTGGACTCGATCCGGTCACTTCTCGGGTGACGCACGGCAGCAGCGTGGGTCCTCGGTCCTGCAGTCGCTTTCCCCGCGACGTACGTCGATCGGCGTGGGTTGTCGGCGCTGCGGCGACGTCCCGACGCCGCGAACGCCGGCCGTCGTGAGTCACCGGCTTCGCAGTCACATCCCGGAGCATCAGGGTGACCGGGGCGGTCAACGAGTCCAGTCGGGCGGGTCGGCGGGGTGGAGGGCCGGGTCGTCGGCGACGAAGGTGCGGACGGGGCCCGGCGGTGTACCCGGGCCTTCGAAACGCACCGTGACCCGTCCCAGGCCGCGGCCCCACACCCAGCCCGCGCCGTGCACGTCGTGCCGTACGTCCGCGCCGGGCGCCCATCCCTGGCTGGACCGCTGTAGCGGCGCGGGTGCGACGGGCGTGACATCCGCCTCGACCGGGACATCCGCCGGCTCGTCCTCGAACAGGAACTGCTCCTGGGCGTGCGTGGTGAACCCGGACACGCCGACCCCGAGCAGCCGCAACCCGTCGGACACGTCGACGCCGTCCAGCAGCCGTTGCGCGGTGGCGCGGATGACCTCGGGCTCACCCGTCGGGTGCGGCAGGGTCGCCGAGCGGGTCGAGGTGGTGAAGTCGTGCTGGCGCACCTTGATGGTCACGGTCCGGGCGAACGCCGAACCCTCGGCCAACCGGCTGGTCACCCGGGTGCTCATGGTGGCGAGTTCGGCGGCGAGCACGCGCGGATCGGTCACGTCGACCTCGAAGGTCTCCTCAGCCGACACGCTCTTGGCCTCCCGCTCGGTCTCCACGGCGCGGTCGTCCTGGGCGCGGGCCAGCCGGTAGATGCCCCGGCCGTGCGAATCGCCGAAGATGCTGACCAGGTCCGGCTCCCCCATGCGCTGCAGGTCCGCGACGCTCTCGACACCGAATGTGCGCAGCCGGGTCGCCGTGGCCGGTCCGATCCCGCCGATGGCGCGCACCGGCAACGGGCCGAGCACGTCGAGTTCCTGGCCAGGGGGGACGACGACCAACCCCGCCGGCTTGTCCAGGTCGGAGGCGATCTTGGCCAGCATCTTCGACGACGCGACCCCCGCCGAAGCCGTCAGCCCGCCGGTCGCGCCGGGGATGTCGTCGAGCAAGCGGCGCACCCTCGCCGTGACGGCGTCGAGCGTGAGGTCGATTCCCGCAGCCGCGAGATCGACGTACGCCTCGTCGACCGACACCTGCTGTACGACCGGCGACAGCTCGTGCAGCAGCCCCATCACCGCTTCACTGGAGCGGCTGTACGCGCCGAAGCGAGGTGACAGGAACGCCGTGCCGGCCGGGCACAACCGGCGCGCCTGGGCCGTGGGCATCGCCGACCGTGCGCCGTAGACCCGAGCTTCGTACGACGCCGTCGACACGACGCCGCGGTGCCCCGTGCCCCCGACACAGACCGGCTTGCCCTTCAGCGAGGGCTTGTCGCGCTGCTCGACCGCGGCGAAGAACGCGTCCAGATCCAGGTGCAGGATGCTGGCCGTCGTACGCATGCGGTCATTCTCGCCCGACCTGCCGACCGGTCGGTCGACGCCACCCGCGCCGGGCTCAGTGGGTCAACGCCAGCTTGATCGCGACGACCACCGCGGCCACGAGGGCGACGGCAATCCCGAACCGCACGCCGCGATGCACGCTCATGCCTCTGTGCAACCGGCGGTAGACCAACCCGGTCAACCCCAGCCGCGCGATGAGGACCGCACAGGCCAGCGACTGGGCCCACAGCGCCGCCGGCCATCCGAGCGCTGCTGCACCCAACAGGGCCAGCGACGGCATGCCCGCGCTCGCGACCGGGATCGAGTCGCGCAGCTCATGGCCCACGATCCCGGACAGCGAGTGCCCTGTCAGCGCCGCACCCACGATGTCGGCGAGCGCGTGGGCGATGTACGTCGACAGGACGGTGCCGAGCACGACGAGGAGCGCCTTGCCGGAGTGGATGTCGCCGCGGGAGACACCGGCGGTGGCCGCGAGGACCAGGATGTCGCCGTAGATGTACGCCGACATCCTGCTCTCCGCGCGGGCGGGCTCAATCTCACCCTCTGCCTGCACGTAGGTGTGCACCGGGTGCTGGAGCACGTCGCTGATCGGCACAGTCGGATTCTGCCCGGGCTGCGATCTTCGGGACCTGCTCAGACGGTGCGGTGGATGAGCAGCGGCAGGACCGCGCTCGCCCCCGCATCGCGCAGCATGGCCGCAGCGACCGTGACCGACCATCCCGACCGCGAGGCGTCGAGCACCAGCAGGACGGTCTGTCCGCCGACCGACGGCAGGTCGCTGCCTGCGAATGCGGTCCGCCATGCGGCGGCCTCGTCCGCGGACGCCAGATCGACCACGTCGGGAGTGCCCACCGACCACGCGGTGTACGTCATCCGGCCGACGGTGGCCAGATGCTCGGCCAGGGACGAGGTGAGCTCGGGATGCCCCTCCACCGCGCAGGAGACGACCAGATCCGGACGGGCGGGCCAGTCGTCCTTCCAGCCCGCGAGCACGCGTACGGCGGCCTCCTGCAGCTCCGGTGGTGCGGCCGCGTCGTGGCGCAAGGGACCGGCCCGCAGCTCACTCCACTCGGCGGCGTCGGCGTGCACGAGCACGCGACCGGGCGCGGCCGCCAGCTGCGGCGGGATGCGGCCCTTGGCGCCGAACGCACCGCCCGGCCACATCTTGCGCGGCTCCAGCACCTGCTGGTCTGCGCGCAGCACGGCCGCGAGGTCGCGCACGGTCTGGGGATCGGCGTGGTCGGACCAGCCGTCCGGGAGGTGGCCGGTGCACACCGAGCAGCGTCCGCACGGCTGCGCGGCCGGGTCGTCGAGTGACTCCTGCAGCAGCGCCATCAGGCAACGTTCGCCCGCGATGTAGGCGCGCATGATGTCGGCCTCGCGGCGGCGGCCGGCGAGGACGCCCTCGTAGTGGGCGGCGTCGTAGGTCCACGGTGCGCCGGTGACGCTCCAACCGTCCGTCGCGCGGGTGACGACCTCGTCGACGGCGAGCTTCTTGAGCAACAGCTCGATCTTGCCGCGTCGCAGACCGGTCTCGGCCTCCAGCGCGGGCACCGACTGCGGTGCGTTCGCATCGCCCAGCGAGGCGAGCAGCCGGCGTACGTCGTCCTCGCGCGGGATCGTCGCCGTCGCGAAGTAGTCCCACACGCCCTCGTCGCCGGCGGACGGCAGCAGCGCGACCGGCGCGTGGTCGATCGCGCGGCCGGCACGGCCGACCTGCTGGTAGTAGGACACCGGCGACGGCGGCGCACCCACGTGCACCACGAACCCCAGGTCGGGCTTGTCGTACCCCATGCCCAGCGCCGAGGTGGCGACCAGCGCCTTGACCTCGCCCGCGCGCAGCGCGTCCTCCAGCCGCTCGCGCTCCCCCGCCTCCAGACCACCGGTGTACGCGGCGACGCGCAGCGCGGGGTCGTCGGCGTACCGGGTGCGCAGCGCCTGGGTGAGCCGCTCTGCGTCGGCGACGGTGAGGGCGTAGATGATGCCCGAGCCGGGCAGGGTCGGCAGGTGGTCGACGACCCAGGCGTAACGCTCCAGCGGACCCATCGTCGGCAGCACCGCCAGCTCGAGGCTGGAACGCGCCAGGGGCCCGCGCAGCACGGTGGTGTCGGTGCCGAACTGACGGGCAAGATCCTCGACGACCCGGGAGTTCGCGGTCGCGGTGGTCGCGAGGACCGGCAGATCGGGGTGGACCTTCTGCAGCACGTCCGACACCCGTCGGTAGTCCGGGCGGAAGTCGTGGCCCCAGTCCGAGACCGAGTGCGCCTCGTCGATGACGACCAGGCCGAGCCGCCCGGCGAGGGTCTGCATGACGCGGGCGCCGAACCCTGGGTTGGCCAGTCGCTCCGGCGACACCAGGATCACGTCGAGGTCGCCGGAGGCCAGATCGGCCTCGATCGAGCTCCAGCTGTCGATGTTGGAGCTGTTGATGGTCGCGGCGCGCAGCCCGGCTCTCCCGGCAGCGGCCACCTGGTCGCGCATCAGCGACAACAGCGGCGAGACGACCAGCGTCGGGCCCCGACCCGCCTGCCGGCTCCACGCGGTGGCGATCCAGTAGACCGCCGACTTGCCCCACCCGGTCGCCTGCACGACCAGCACCCGGGCGCCGGGTCGGGTCAGCGCGTGCAGGGCCTCGCCCTGGCCGTCGCGCAGCTGCGCGCCCGGTCCCGCCAGGTCGGCGAGCACCCGCGCGGCGACCTGGTCGATGTCGGGGGTTCCGGCAGGCGTGGCGGTCGTGGCGGTGGGTGTCTGGGTCACCCGGTGCATTGTGCCCGGGTCGACCGACAGGGTCCGCGGCCCGTCCACAGGGGCACAGATGTGCCCGACAGCCACAGGACGACCTGTGGCTGTCGGTCTCAGCTGCGCCAGGGTGGGCGCGCGGTCAGGACTTGGACTTGGCGGCCTTCGCCGCCGCCTTGGCGCGCCGCTTGGCGATCTTGTCGGCGGCCTCCTGCGAGTCCAGTTCGCGGGCGCGCTCAGGAGTCGGCGCGGTGCCGCCGAGCCGGGCCGGAAGGTAGACCAGGTCGTCGCCGGTGAGTGTGGGGTAGGAGTCCTGCACCTCGTGCAGCATCTCGCCCATCGCGGCCTTGACCTGCGCGGTCACGGACGCGGTGTCGGCGTCGGAGGGCATGGGGATCGCCGGGCCGACCCGGACCGTGATCGGCACATGACGGCGCTTGCCCACCGACTTCGGGTGGTCCTTGGTCCAGACGCGCTGACTGCCCCACACGACCATCGGCAGGATCGGCACACCCGCCTCCTGCGCCATCCGGACCGCGCCCAGCTTGAAGTCCTTCAACTCGAACGACCGCGAGATGGTCGCCTCGGGGAACACCCCGATCAGCTCGCCGCCACGCAACGCCCGGACCGCCTCGCGGTACGCCGACGCGCCCGCCGCGCGGTCGACCGGGATGTGCTTCATGCCGCGCATCAGCGGTCCGGTGATCTTGTGGTCGAAGACCTCCTTCTTCGCCATGAAGCGCACGAGGCGGCCCACGTCGACGGCGGGGAAGCCGCCGTACGCGAAGTCGAGGTAGCCGATGTGGTTGAGCGCGATGACCGCCCCGCCGGTGGCCGGGATGTTGTCCGCGCCGATCCGGGTGATGTCGTTGCCCTGCAGTGCGAACAGGCCACGGGCAGCGGCGATGACGGGACGGTAGACGGGTTCCATCCGGTCAGACTATCGGCGGTCGCAGGCCGCCCAGGCAGCTCCCGCACTGACCGCGGCGACGGTCAGCACGGAGGGCCAGGCGCCGATCTTCTTCGCCAGCGGGTGGGACAGTCCGAACGACAGCAGGTACGTCGCGCTCAGCGCCGCCGCGCCCGCCGGACCGGCCTTCGCCACCCAGGTCCGGGCGGCGTACCCGCCCGCGGCGGCGAGTACGACACCTCCGATGGGGCGTACGCCGGTCTCCCGCGCGGACAGGTAACCGCCCACCAGTCCGACGGCGACGATGGGCGCAGTGGTCACGGATTCGGCGGGTCGCAGTTGCATCTGCGCAGGGTATCGAGCGGTCCTGATGCGGAATGCCGGCCGGTGGCCCGGCGTTGTCGCCCTCGTGAGCCACCCGATTCCCCTGTCAGTGCTCGACCTCTCCCCCGTCAGCTCCGGCCGCACCGGATCCGACGCGCTGCGCGAGACCGTGCAGCTCGCCCAGACCGCGGAAACCCTGGGCTACGAACGGTTCTGGGTCGCCGAGCACCACAACCTGCCGAGCGTCACCAGCAGCGCCCCGGTCGTGATGATGGCCACCGTCGCGGCGTCGACCAGCCGCATCCGGGTGGGTGCGGGCGGCATCATGCTGCCCAACCACTCGCCGTTGCAGGTCGCCGAGCAGTTCCGCGTCCTGGAGGCCCTGCACCCCGGGCGCATCGACCTCGGACTCGGACGCGCGCCGGGCACCGACCAGCTCACCGCGTTCGCGCTGCGCCGTAGCCGCGAGGCGCTCACCGCCGACGACTTCCCGCAGCAGTACGCCGAGCTGCTGGCCTACGTCGACGGTTTCCCCGAAGACCACCCGTTCGCACCCATTTCGGCCCAGCCGTCCGACGTACCGCTGCCCCCGATCTGGATCCTCGGGTCGAGCCTGTACGGCGCGCAGGCGGCCGCCGCGTTCGGGACGGCGTTCGCCTACGCCGGGCACTTCGGCGAAGCCGACCCCACCGAGGCGATGGACATCTACCGCAGGGGTTTCCGGCCCAGCGGTCGTCCCGGTGCCCTGGAGGCCCCGCGATCGATGCTCGCGGTCAGCGCCATCGCGGCGGACGACGAGCAGACCGCGGCCGAGCACGCCCGGGCCGCGGCACTGGCGATGGTGCGGCTGCGCCAGAACCGTCCCGGTCCCTTCCCCTCGCCCCAGGAGGCGGCCGAGCACGAGTGGAGCGAACTGGACGAGTCGATGGCGCAGCGGATGTCGCGCTTCACCACCATCGGCACCGGTGACCAGGTGGCGAAGGGCGTACGTGCCCGCGCGGAGGCGTGCGGCGCCGACGAGCTCATGGTGACCACGAATGTGCACGACCCTGCGCAGCGTCGCCGCTCGTACGAGCTGCTGATGAAGGCCTGGGCCTGACCCTCACCGTTTCGGACATGCACGGCGGGGCACCTGTGCCCCGCCGTGCATGTCCGAAAGCGGGGATCAGCGGGCGCGGGTCGCCCACATAGCGACCGCCGACGCCGCAGCGACGTTGAGCGAGTCCACTCCCCCGGCCATCGGGATGCTCACCACGGCATCGCTGTGCGCGAGCGTGCGCGGCGACAGTCCGTCACCCTCGGTGCCGAGCACGAGCAACAGCTTCTCCGGGAGGTCGGCGGCTAGTTCGTCGAGTTGGGTCGACCCCTCGCCGAGCGCCAACGACGCGACGTACCAACCGTCTTCGCGCAACGTGTCCAGCGCTGACGGCCACGGCTCGATCCGCGTCCAGGGCACCTGGAAGACGGTGCCCATCGACACGCGCACGCTGCGCCGGTAGAGCGGGTCCGCGCACCGCGGCGTGACCAGGACGGCGTCCACCCCGAGCCCGGCGGCCGAGCGGAAGATCGCCCCGACGTTCGTATGGTCGACGACGTCCTCGATCACCAGGGCACGGCGGGCTCCCGCGAGCACCTCGGAGTACGGCGCGGGCTCCGGCCGGTGCATCGCGGCCAGCGCACCCCGGTGCAGGTGGAAACCGGTCATCGCCTCGATCACCCCCGCGTCGGCGGTGTAGACGGGCACGCTGTCGCGCTCGGCCCGCTCGACCAGGTCGGCGAGATCCGTCAGCCACCGCTCGCCCATCAGGAACGACCTCGGCCGGTGCCCGGCGGCCAGTGCCCGACGGATGACCTTCTCGCTCTCGGCGAGGTAGAGACCCTGCTCGGTCTCCAGCAGCCGACGCAGCGCCACATCGGTCAGCGAGAAGTAGTCGCGGACGCGCTCGTCCGCGGGGTTCTCGATGCGTACGACGCTCACGCCAGCGCCGCCCGGGCCAGCACCAGCACACCCGCCAGCGCTGCGACGACCAGCACCGCGCGGCGCATCCGCTCACGGTCGACCATGGCGCGCACCGGCCGGGCCAGGACGGCTCCGACCACGACGAACGGGATCCAGCCGAGTCCTGCGAGCATTTCCCCACCATGCACCTGCCCGGCCACGGCCAGGCCGAGCAGCGAGGTCGTGGCCCCGACCACGAAGAACATCGCCAGCGTGGAGCGCACGCGCGCCGGGCTCTCGTGCTGCAGCACCAGCCCCAGGAACGGGCCGCCGATTGAGGCAGCCGTACCCGAGATCCCGGTGAGGATCCCCGCGCCCAGGGCGGGCATCGGACGGGCCTGAACGGCCAGCCGTGAGATCGACGCGGCCACCGCCACCAGCACCATGACCCCGACGACCACGGCGATCGCGTCGCCGGACGCCTCCGCGACCAGCCACACACCGACCGGCATCAGTGCGACCCGTCCGGCGATCGCGTATCCGAAGAGCCGCCAGTCGATGTCGCGCTCGCCGAACGCCAGCTCCCACAGCGGGAGGACCAGCGAGGTGAGCAGCAGCGCGGCGGGCATGAGATCCGGACGCAGGATGATGATGAACGGCGCGGCCACGACCGCCAGTCCGAACCCGACGACGGACTGCACGAGCGCACCAACCGCAACCACGCCACCCAGCAGCAGGTAGACGACGAGATCGCTCACCGCAGCACGAGGTTGCCGATGGCGGCCAGACCGATCACCACGATGAACGCGCGCAGCAGCCAGGGCGGCAGCGCACGGCCCACCCGTGCACCGATGACACCGCCGATGAGAGACCCGACGGCGATGAGTCCCGCTGCGGCCCAGTTCATCCGGTCCCACGCGATGATCAGGAAGGTGATGGCGGCGACGGCGTTGACGATGGTGCCCAGGACGTTCTTGACGCCGTTGATCTCCTGCAGCGAGTCGGTCATCAGCACGCTCATCAGCCCGAGGAGCAGTACCCCCTGGGCGGCGCCGAAGTACCCGCCGTACACCCCCGCCCCGTAGATGCCGACCAGCAACGCGATCCGCCGCGCCCGGGTGTCGGAGTCGGAGTGCGCGGCCTGCGCCCGCTTGCTCAGCCACGGCCCGAAGACGACGAGCAGGGTGCCGATCAGGATCAGCACCGGCACGACGGTCTTGAAGACACCCGGTGGCAGCACGATCAGCAGCACCGCCCCGGTGACTCCGCCGAGGAACGACATCGGCGCGAGACGCTTCAGCACCGCCGTCATCCCGCGCAGTTCCTTGCGGTAGCCGAACGTGCCGGACAGCCCGCCCGCGACCAGACCCAGCGTGTTGGAGACGTTCGCCGTCACCGACGGATAGCCGAAGGCCAGCAGTGTCGGGAAGGTCACGAGCGTGCCCGAACCGACCACCGTGTTGATGATCCCGGCGACCATTCCGGCGAGCAGGATCAGGACTGCATGGCTGAGCGGCACCGAATCAACCTAACGAGAACGACGTACGCGCCCGCGCGCGTCTCAATTGTCGGCGCGCGCAGACCAGCGGTCCCCGTGCCGGTCCAGGACCAGGGGCATCCCGAAGGTGGCGGACAGGTTCTCCGCCGTCAGGGTCAGCTCGATCGGACCTGCCGCGACGACCGCACCGTCGCGCAGCATCAGCACGTCGGTGAAGCCCGGCGGAATCTCCTCGACGTGGTGGGTGACCAGCACCAGCGCCGGGGCGTCGGTGTCCTGCGCCAGCGCCGACAGCCGGCCGAGCAGGTCCTCCCGGCCGCCGAGGTCGAGTCGGGCGGCGGGTTCGTCCAGCAGCAGCAGCTCCGGGTCGGTCATCAGGGCGCGGGCGATCTGCACCCGCTTGCGCTCGCCCTCCGACAGCGTCCCGTAGCGGCGGTCGACCAGGTGGGCCACGCCCAGCGCGCCGAGCAGTTCGGTGGCGCGCGCGTGATCCAGCTCGTCGTACGCCTCACGCCAGCGCCCGACGATGCCGTACGACGCGGTGACCACCACGTCGCGGACCACCTCGCCGCCGGGGATCCGCTCGGCGATCGACGCGGATGCCAGCCCGATCCGGGGACGCAGCTCGAAGACGTCGACCGCGCCGAGCACCTCCGACAGCACGCCGGCCACGCCTGTCGTGGGGTGCATCCGGCCGGCGGCGATCTGCAACAGCGTCGTCTTGCCTGCGCCATTGGGTCCGAGGACGACCCAGCGCTCGCCCTCCTCGATCTCCCAGCTGACCCGGTCGAGCAACGACTTGCCCGAGCGGACCACGCTCACCTCGGCCAGCGCCAGCACATCGCTCATGGAGCCCGACCCTAGGCGACCTACGATGTTCGCCGTGTCGACCCTCCCGGCGTGTGCGCGCCTCAGCCTCTGGGTGACCGCCGCCTGGGCCGGTCACCTCGACCTCGACGACGCCGTACGCCGCGCCATGCCCGACGTCGACGAGGTGCACGGAGCACTCGACCGGCTCGCCCTGTGGCAGGACTTCGGCGAGCGCGTGCTCGGGTGCGCGCTGCCGCGGCCGGGCGATTTGACGGGTATGCCGCGCGGCAGTCTCAACTTCACGGGCGCGGCCGCCGACTCCGGCGAGTGCGTCTACGTGCCGGCGCTCGGCGGTGCGCTGGTGCCCACCATCGAGACCTACGGGCCCGAGGGCGACACGGGCACCCAGATCACCTGGACGGCGTACGACTGCGAACCGACGCCGGTCCACCAGCTGGAGAGCCTGCAGGAGAGCCAGATCGAGCGCGACCTGGCCGAGCTGGTGCGGGAGGCGACGGCCGCGTTCGAGACCCTCGACGTGCAGCCGTGGGCCGGCTCGACCGCGCGCGCCGAGGTCGATTCCCGGGTGCGCGACCACGACTGGGGTCTGCCGCCCGGACTGCCGGGGCGTGCACACCGCATCCTGGTGCTCGCCGGGTCGATCGCCTCGGCTGTCGACGTCGCACTGGCCGAGTCACCTGCCGTTCACGGACATGACGACGGCGCGCGGCACGCGCTGCTGCTGCGCCTCCAAGCGGGTGCGGACCGGGCGCTCGCCCAGGCGACGACGTCCTGCGCTCTGTCGCTCGGCGGGTTGCGCCCCGCCCGCTGACGCGCCCTCGTCATGGGGTTTGCGTCCGTGCGTGCGGTTTACGTTCGTGGCCAGGCCTCCCGTCCTGGCCGCAGACGCAGAACGCGCACGCCGTGCCGTTCGCGGGCTCGTCATGCCGAGTGCGCTCAGCGGGCGGCCCACTCCCGGGCGACCTGGTCGTAGACCTCCTGCGTACGCGTAGCGATCGCCTCCCAGCCGAACTCGCGCACCGCGCGCTCGCGACCGGCCCGACCGCGCTCCCGCGCCCGCGCCGGGTCCGACACCGCGTCGGTCAGCACCCGCGCCAGGTCCGCGACGAACGCGTCCGGGTCCTTCGGCGTGCCGGTGCCGTCGGCGACCTGGTCGATCGGCACCAGCCACCCGGTCTCGCCGTCCGCGACCACTTCGGGGATGCCACCGGTCGCCGTGCCGACCACCGCCACCTCGCACGCCATCGCCTCGAGGTTGACGATGCCCAGCGGCTCATAGACCGAGGGGCAGATGAAGACCGTTGCAGCAGAGAGAAGTGCGACCACTTCCTGCCGCGGGAGCATCTCGTCGATCCAGACCACACCCCCGCGCGACTCACGCAGCCCGGCGACCAGACCCTGTACCTCAGCGAGGATCTCGGGGGTGTCCGGTGCGCCCGCGCACAGCACGAGCTGCACCTCGGGCGGCAGCTGCGCGGCGGCCCGCAGCAGGTAGGGCAACCCCTTCTGCCGGGTGATCCGACCGACGAAGACGACGGACGGCCGCTCCGGGTCCATGCCGTGCCGACGGACGATCTCCAACGCCTCGGGCGACTCATCGCGTGCCCACAGGGCGGCGTCGATCCCGTTGTGCACCACGTGCACTCGCGCCGGGTCGAGCGCGGGATAGCTGCGCAGCACGTCCTGTCGCATCCCGTCCGACACCGCGATGACGGCGGCGGCGTGCTCGTACCCCGTGCGCTCGACATACGACGACACGCGGTAGCCGCCGCCGAGCTGCTCGGCCTTCCACGGCCGCATCGGCTCCAAGGAGTGCGCGGTGATGACGTGGGGCACGCCGTGCAGCAGCGACGCGAGGTGGCCGGCCATGTTGGCGTACCAGGTGTGCGAGTGCACCACGTCGGCGCCGGCGCAGTCCGCGGCCATCGTGAGGTCGACGCCGAGGGTCTGCAGGGTGGCGTTCGCGTCCTGCAGCTGGGGAAGGTCGGGGTAGCCGGTGGTGTCCGGCTCCTGGACGGGCACGCCGAACGCGCGCACCCGCGTCTCGACACCGGCGGCACGCAGGGCCTTCACGAGCTCTGCGACATGCACCCCCGCGCCGCCGTAGATGTTCGGCGGATATTCCTTGGTCAGCAGATCGACGCGCACCTGCGCGACGCTAGTCCTACGGGACGGGCGGCACCACCGCGTCGTGGAACGGCCCGCACAGCACCGGGGGTGGGCCTAGGTTGGGTGGATGGTTGCCAAAGGTGGTCCCAGCGTCCTCGCCATCGTGCTCGCCGGTGGAGAGGGAAAACGGTTGATGCCGTTGACGGCCGACCGTGCCAAACCGGCTGTGCCGTTCGGCGGGATCTACCGCTTGATCGACTTCGCGCTGTCCAACCTGGCCAACAGCGGCTATCTGAAGATGGTCGTGCTGACCCAGTACAAGTCGCACAGCCTGGACCGGCACATCACCAAGGCATGGCGGATGTCGACGCTGCTCGGCAACTACGTGGCGCCCGTCCCGGCCCAACAGCGCCTCGGCAAGCAGTGGTTCGCGGGATCGGCCGACGCGATCTACCAGAGCCTGAACCTGATCCATGACGAGAAGCCGGACATCGTGGTCGTGGTCGGAGCCGACCACGTCTACCGCATGGACTTCTCCCAGATGGTGTCCCAGCACATCCAATCCGGCGCCGCCTGCTCGGTGGCCGCGATCCGCCAGCCGATCGCGTCTTCGGACCAGTTCGGTGTCATCGAGCTGGAGAAGGGCTCGCAGCGCATCTCCGCCTTCCGGGAGAAGCCCACCGATCCCCAGCCCCTGGAGGACAACCCCGGGGAGATCCTCGCCTCGATGGGCAACTACGTCTTCACCGCGGATGCCCTCGTCGACGCCGTACGCCGCGACGCGCAGCGCGAGGACAGCAAGAACGACATGGGCGGCGACATCGTGCCGGACTTCGTCAGCCGGGGTGAGGCGTACGCGTACGACTTCGGCGACAACGAGATCCCCGGCGCGACCGAGCGCGACCGCGGCTACTGGCGTGATGTGGGCACGATGGATTCGTACTTCGACGCGCACATGGATCTGGTCTCCATCCTGCCGATCTTCAACGTCTACAACTACGACTGGCCGATCCTCACCAACGCGGGCTCGTTCCCGCCCGCGAAGTTCGTGCACGGTTCCGCGAAGCGGCGTGGCGTCGCGATCGACTCGATGATCTCCGCGGGGACGATCGTGAGTGGATCCGTGGTGCAGCGGTCGGTGCTGTCCCCCAACGTGCACGTGCACAGCTTCGGGCGCATCGAGGACTCGGTGCTGCTCGACAACGTCGACGTCGGGCGCTCGTGCACGATCCGGCGCGCCATCCTCGACAAGGACGTCGTCGTCCCCGAGGGCGTCAGCATCGGCGTCGACCACGACGTCGACCGCAAGCGCGGCCTGACCGTCACCGACAGCGGCATCGTGGTCGTCGGCAAGGGCACCGTCCTGCAACCGTGACCGAGCCGGGAGACTGTGCGCATGTCGTCCGGCACCGCCCTGCTCACCCTCACCGGTGACGACTCCCCCGGAGCCGTCACCGACCTCCTCGCGGCCGTCGCGGCGTTCGATGAGGACGTGCTCGACCTGGGTCAGGTGGTGGTCCGCGGGCGCCTCACCGTCTCCCTGCTACTCACCTGCCGCTCGGGATCCGACGCTCTGCGCGACGCGGCCGCCGGGGTCGCACGCGCCCACGGCCTGCACCTCGCCCTGACCGCGGACGTCGACGACGTGCCGACGCCGCCGAGCGGGCCAGCCTCCGTCGTGGTCATCGGGGCACCGCTGGGTACGGCGGCACTGGCCGCCATCACCTCCGCGATCGATGCGCAGGGGGCGCGCGTGGAGCGGGCGCGCCGGCTGGTGCGCACCCCCCTGACCGGCCTCGAGCTCCAGGTGTCCGGCGCCGATGTGACGAGCCTGCGGCGCGCACTCGCGCTCCAAGCCTCCGATCATGCCGTCGACGTCGCGGTCGCGCCCGGCGGGCTGGACCGCCGCGGCCGGCGCCTGCTGGTCATGGACGTGGACTCCACGTTCATCCAGGACGAGGTGATCGAGCTGCTCGCGCGGCACGCCGGCGTCGAGGCGCAGGTCGCGGCCGTCACCGAGCGCGCGATGCGTGGCGAGCTGGACTTCGCCGAGAGCCTGCACGAGCGGGTCGCGACGCTGGCCGGGCTGCCCGAGTCGGTGCTCGCCGACGTACGCCGTGACGTTCGGCTCACCCCTGGCGCTGCCACCCTGGTGCGGACGGTCAAGCGGTTGGGGTTCACGGTCGCCGTGGTGTCCGGCGGGTTCATCGAGATCGTCGGGCCGCTGGCCGCCGAGCTCGGCATCGACCACGCGCACGCCAACATCCTGGAGATCCGCGACGGGCGTCTCACGGGTCGGGTCACCGGGCAGGTCGTGGATCGGGCCGAGAAAGCGCGTGCGCTGCGGCGATTCGCGCACGCGGCGGGGCTGCCGCTCTCCCGGACGGTCGCCGTCGGGGACGGCGCCAACGACCTGGACATGCTGGCCATCGCCGGTCTCGGCATCGCCTTCAACGCCAAACCGGTCGTGCGGGCCGAGGCGCACGCGTCCGTGAGCGTGCCCTACCTCGACGCCGTCCTCTATCTGCTCGGCATCTCCCGCGACGAGATCGACGCGGCCGAGCCCATACCTGACGACTCCCTAGACTCCCCTCATGCCTGACGCACCGAAACGTTCGCTGCTCATCATCGGAGGCGCGGAGGACAAGGTCGGCCGAGTCACCATCCTGCGGCGGTTCGTCCGGCTCGCCGGCGGCCGCAAGGCTCGCCTCGTGGTCATCCCCACAGCGTCCTCCGTCCCGGACGAGGTGGTCGAGGTCTACTCCACCGTCTTCGAGCGGCTGGGCTGCGCATCCGTCACCTCCGTCGATCCGGCGAACCGGCAGGCCGCCGGTGACAGCGAGCTCGTGGACCGCGTCGACGACGCCACCGGCGTCTTCCTCTCCGGCGGCAACCAGCTGAAACTGAGCCAGTTGATCGTCGGTACGCCGCTCGGCGCGGCCCTGCTGCGCGCCTACCAGCGCGGCGCCGTCGTGGCCGGCACCTCTGCGGGCGCATCGATCATGAGCCAGTTCATGATCTCGATGGGCGACGAGGGCGTGACCCCGCGGCAACGCTCCAGTCAGCTGACCGCCGGACTCGGGCTGCTGCCCGGCGTCATCGTCGACCAGCACTTCGACCAGCGCGCCCGCTACGGCCGGCTGCTGTCGCTGGTCGCCGGTTCGCCCAGTCTGCTCGGGATGGGCATCGACGAGGACACCGCCGCGGAGATCACGGACGACGCGGAGCTGACCGTCGTCGGCTCGGGTGCGGTCTTCGTGATCGACGCCCGCAACGCGGTCACCGACGCCCACGAGGCCCGCCGCGACGCTCCCCTGCTCGTCACCGGCGCCGTCGTGCACACACTGCCCTTCGGGTCCACCTTCGACCTGCAGACCGCCACCCTCACCGAATTCGTGGAGAAGCACACCGACCTGTCGGTCTCCTCCAGCCGCGACCGGCACGACACCGCAACGGCGGCCGCAGCGTTGCGTCACTGACCGACGCGCACCGTCATCCCCGAACCCGTACGGAGGTTCCGCCTTGCCGATCGACCGCCCTGTCCCCACCGGACCCGCAGCGCCCGACCTGCAGATCGTCTCCACCCGCGTCTACCGCGGGGCCAACGTGTGGTCCTACGACAAGGCCGTCCACCTCGTGGTGGATCTCGGTGTGCTGGAGGGCTACCCGTCCGACACGCTGCCCGGCTTCACGGACGCGCTGCTGCAGCTGCTGCCGGGACTGGACGGACACACCTGCTCGCGCGGGCACCGCGGCGGCTTCATCGAACGGCTGCGTGAGGGCACCTGGCTCGGGCACGTCGCCGAACACGTGGCCCTTCAGCTGCAGCAGCAGGCCGGCCACGACCTGCGTCGTGGCAAGACCCGTGCGGACCGCAGCGTGCCAGGCCGCTACAACGTGATCTACGGCTACCTGGACGAGCGGGTCGCGCTGGCCGCCGGCCGGCTCGCCGTACGTCTGGTCAACCACCTCGTACGCGCCGAGCCGGGTTTCGACTTCGCGCTCGAGTTCGACGCGTTCCTCGCGTCGTCCGCGCGGATGGCCTTCGGCCCGTCGACGGCCGCGATCATCGAGGAAGCGACCAGCCGCGACATCCCCTGGACCCGGCTCAACCAGGCCTCGCTGGTGCAGCTCGGCCAGGGCGTGCACGCCCAGCGCATCCGCGCCACGATGACCTCGCGCACCTCGGCCCTGGCCGTCGACATCGCCGGCGACAAGAGCCTCACCACCACCCTCCTCGGCTCGGCCGGTCTGCCGGTGCCCAAGGCCGAGAGCGTCCGCTCCGCCGAGGCCGCGGCGGAGGCGGCCACCTCGATCGGCTTCCCGGTGGTCGTCAAACCGCTCGACGGCAACCACGGCCGCGGGGTGTGCCTCGACCTGCGCAGCGAGGCGGACGTGCTCGCAGCGTTCCCGATCGCGCAGGGCCAGTCCAAGCGCGGCGTCGTCCAGGTCGAGTCGCACATCACCGGCAAGGACTATCGCTGCCTCATCATCGGCGGCCGGATGGCAGCCATCGCCGAGCGGGTGCCTGCACACGTGATCGGCGACGGCGAGCACACCGTCGGCGAGCTGGTGGAGATCACCAACGCTGACCCGCGCCGCGGCGTCGGCCACGAGAAGGTGCTGACCCGGATCGCCGTCGACGACGCCGCCCGCGAACTCGTGAAATCCCAGGGCTACGAATGGGATTCGATCCCACCCGTCGAGCAGATGGTCAAACTGGCGCTCACCGGCAACATGTCCACCGGCGGCATCTCGGTGGACCGCACCTTCGACGCGCACCCGGACAACATCGAGATCGCCGAGGAGGCGGCGCAGCTGATCGGCCTCGACGTCGCGGGTATCGACTTCATCTGTCCCGACATCACGGCACCGGTCCGTGAGACCGGTGGGGCCATCTGCGAGGTCAACGCCGCGCCCGGTTTCCGGATGCACACCCACCCGACCGTCGGCGAGCCGCAGTTCATCGGCAAACCCGTCGTCGACCTGCTCTTCCCGCCGGGTGCGCCGTCGCGCGTGCCGATCGTGGCGGTCACCGGCACCAACGGCAAGACGACCACCTCGCGGATGCTCGCGCACATCATGAAGGGCCTCGGCCACAAGGTCGGCATGACCTCGACCGACGGCATTGTGATCGACGAGCGGCTCGTCATCCGGGCCGACGCGTCCGGTCCCCGGTCCGCGCGGATGGTGCTGTCGAACCCTCGGGTCGATTTCGCCGTCTTCGAGGTCGCCCGCGGCGGCATCCTGCGCGAGGGTCTCGGCTACGACCGCAACGACATCGCCGTGGTCACCAACATCGCGGCCGACCACCTCGGGATGCGCGGCATCGACACCCTCGAACAGCTCGCGACGGTGAAATCGGTTGTCGTGGAGGCTGTTCCGCGCGACGGCTTCGCCGTGCTCAACGCCGACGATCCGCACGTACGCGCGATGCGGCGCAAGTGTTCGGGCACCATCGTGTGGTTCTCGATGGAGCCGCCCGGCAGTGAGATCCGCGAGTTCGTCGAGGAGCGCTGCCGTCGCGGCGCCCGCGCCGTCGTCCTGGAGCCGAGTGACCGCGGCGAGATGATCGTGTTGCGTCAGGGTCGCCGCCGGATGCCGCTGGCGTGGACGCACCTGCTGCCGTCGACGTTCGGCGGCACCGCCCGGATGAACGTCGCGAACGCGCTGGCCGCCGCCGGTGCCGCGTTCGCCGCCGGAGCGCCGTTGCACGACATCCGGCAGGGTCTGCGCACCTACACCACGTCGTACTACCTGTCCCCCGGCCGCCTGAACCGCCTCGAGGTGAACAGCGCCGAGGTGTTCGTCGACTACTGCCACAACCCGCCCGGCATGGAGCGGCTCGGCGAGTTCGTCGAGGGGTACGTCGAGCAGCGGCAGAAGTCGCTGGACCACCGCATCTCGCGGATCGGGATGATCGGTGCGGCCGGCGACCGACGCGACGAGGACATCGAGGCGCTGGGGCACATCGCGGCCGAGCACTTCGACGTCATGGTCGTCCGGGAGGACGCCAACCTGCGTCGTCGGGCGCCGGGTGAGGCCGCGGCGCTCGTCGTACGCGGCGCGCAGCGCGCCATGGACGCCGGTGCACGCTGCCGGCAGATCGCCACGGTCGTCGATGAGATCGCGGCCGTGCGGCACTCGGTGCACCTGGCCAACCCCGGCGACCTGGTGATGCTCTGCGTCGACCAGCACGCGGCCGTGCTGGCCGAGCTGGAGGACTTCACCCACGAGGCCGCCGCCGGATCGCGCACCGACGGGGATCAGCCCGGCGACCCTGATCTCGATCCGCAGCAGCTGGTGGACGAGGCACAGACGTCGTACGCACAGGAGGCGGCCGCCCGCCGGGAGGCGATCGAGCCGCCGCTGCCCACCCTCTGACGCCCGTCGAGGGGTGGCGAACTGCTCGAGGGGTGGGATATCCCCACCCTCGACGATGTGCCTACCCCTCGACGGGAAGGTCGGGGCGGTCGTCGGCGATGGCGGCGGTGAAACGCGCGAGCGAGCCGGGGTAGCGCTGCACATCGGGGTCGGCCGACGCGGCGATCAGGTGTTCCAGCGCCGTCCGCAGGGCCTCGGGATCACGGCCCAGATCGTGCAGGGTGAACGCGCGGAACGCCACGACGGCAGGGTTGTCCGGCCAGTCCGTCGCTAGCTGGTCGAAGACTGCGAGTGACTCCTCGAGCCGCCCCAGGTGCCGCAGCGTCGACCCCTTCTGGATCAGAGCCCGACGGTGGAAGGGCTCGCGCAACGGACGGGCGAGTGCGTCGTCGTAGCGCGCGACCGCCTCCTCCTCGCGGCCGGCGGAGTCGTAGGTGCCGGCCAACTCGTAGAGCACCCGGCCGTCATGCGGGAAGTCGCGCGCGAGGTCGTGTGCAGCTGCGATGCGGCGTACGTCGTCGTCCATGGCCCACAGCGCCGCGATGCGGTCGTCGGCCTCGTGCCGACCATTGGCGGCACCGACCTTGCGGGCGATCGCCGCCGGGTCATCGACACGTCCGCCGTGTTCGAGCAGCCAAGTGTGCACAAGCGCCTGGTGCGAGTGCACCATCTCCGCCAGTACGTCGCCGTCCCGCGCGTCGCCGAGCAACGCGACGAGCCCCTCCAACTCCGTCTCCGAGGACGCTACCGGCGTCACTCCTACACGCGAAAGCCCTTCTCGAAGCTTGGCTTCGAGCCCGGCCATGGTGCGACCGCGCAGATAGTGCTCCTTGTGCTCGATGTAGACGCGATCGGCACCCAACCCGGCGAGCTCTCCGAGGTTGACGAGGATCTCGTCCGTGCGGTCGCCGCCCGTTCCCAGTCCGAGCAGCACCTGCGATCCCGGCGGCTTCAGGCCGCGCGCCACGCGCAGGAGTGCTTCGAGGCCCGCTTCGTTGTGCGCCATATCGACGATGAACGTCACTTCGCCACCATCAATGGGAAGGGAGTAGACATTCATCCGACCGGCGTTGTGCTCGGCGTCGGGCAGGAAGGTGCGCAGCCCCTCGACGACCGCGTCGTGCGGCAGACCCGCCGCGAGACCGGCCGCCGCCGCGGCCAGCGCGTTCGCGACGTTGTGCTCGGACAGACCGGCGAGCGTGACCGGGACGCCGGTGACGGGCAGCAGCCGGACCGGCGAATGACCCGGCGTGAGCACCGTGAGCTGCCCGTCCAGCACCGTGATGCCACGACCGCCCGCGTCGATGGCCTCGCGCAGGGCGGGAGCATCCGGGGAGAGGGTGAAACACCACGGCCGGCCGCCGGCCGCGCCGCGCATCGCCCACACCCGTGGGTCGTCGCCGTTGAGCACGACCCACCCGTCCGGGCGCGTCACGCGGGTGATGATGGCTTTGACCTCGGCGAGCTGATCGAGGGTGTCGATCCCGTTCACGCCGAGGTGGTCGGCGCTGACGTTCGTCACCACACTCACGTGGTTGTACGCCGTCCCGAGGCCCTTCAGGAGCATCCCGCCGCGGGCGGTCTCCAGCACGGCGAACTCCATGCCTTTGTCGGCCAGCACGGTGCGCGCCCCCGCCGGGCCGGAGAAGTCGCCGTACTCCACCAGCTCGCCCTGGATCAGGACGCCGTCCGTGGAGCTCCATCCGGTGCGACGGCCGGCGGTCATCGCCAGGTGCGCGATCAACCGGGTGGTCGTGGTCTTGCCGTTGGTGCCGGTCACGCAGACCGTGGGGATCCGGGGTCGTAACGGCCGGAGCACGTCCCCGACCGGTGTCGCCCGCACCCGCCTGGCAGCGGACGCCACGGCGTCATGGGTGTCCTCTCCCGCGAGCAGGGTGGCGAGCAGCGGCCCCAGCTCCTCGCCCAGGGCGACGGCCCGGCCGCGGTTGCGCACCGCGACCGCGACGAGCAGCTCCTCCGGTGCGGCGCCGGCGCGGGCACGCACGCCGAGGCGGGCGGATCCCGCGCCTGCGGCCACCGATCGCACGGCTCGCTCGACCACCCGGAGCACGAAACGCTGCCGCGCCTCGGTGCCGGGCCGACCCGGCTCCGAACGTCGTACGCCGAGCCCGCGCGCGACGTCGACGAGCACGTCGCGCTCTGCTGCGAGATAACCGGGCACCGACAGCGTCAGCAGCACCGCGGGGCGGGTGAAGTAGAGATTGGGACCCTCGAGGACCCGCACATGGGTCACGGTCGCGCCTGCGTGGGTGGACACCCGCGAAGCCTAGTGCGGTGAATGCAACGTTCCTGGACAGTCGCTCCGCGCCTGACCAGCAACTCTGCCTACGTCCACACCTGGTCTAATCCTGATTCATTGCGCTAGGTCGCTACTGCCCCATGGCGTGCACGCCACCGTCCACGTGCACGATCTCCCCCGTCGTCGCGGGGAACCAGTCGGACATCAGGGCCACGCACGCGCGGGCTGCGGGCTCGGCGTCGCGCACGTCCCAGCCCAGCGGTGCCCGCTCGCCCCAGGTGTTCTCGAAGGTCTCGAAACCGGGGATCGACTTCGCGGCGGTCGTACGCACCGGTCCGGCGGCGACCAGGTTGCACCGCACGCCGCGCGGTCCGAGGTCGCGCGCGAGGTAACGGTTGGTCGACTCGAACGCCGCCTTCGCCACGCCCATCCAGTCGTAGACCGGCCACGCGAACTGCGCGTCGAAGGTCAGCCCGACCAGCGAGGACTTCTCGTGCATGAGCGGAAGCGCGGCCACGGCAAGGGCTTTCAGCGAGTACGCGGACGCCTGCAGCGCCGTGCTCGCGTCCTCCCAGGTGCCTTCGAGGAAGTTGAACGCACCGGGCGGCGCGAAACCGATGGAGTGCAACACCCCGTCGAGCCCGTCGACATGCTCGCGCAGCCGGTCGGCCAGCGAGTCCAGGTCGTCGGTGCTGGTGACGTCGAGCTCCACGACCTCGGGCGTCGTCGGCAGCCGCCGGGAGATGGTGCGGGTGATCTTCATGGTGCGCCCGAACGAGGTCAGGACGACCTCCGCGCCCTCCTGCTGCGCCAGCCGCGCTACGTGGAAGGCGATGGAGGAGTCCATCAGCACCCCGGTGACCAGAAGCCTCTTACCGTCGAGCAGTCCCATGTCGTCCTCTCTAGCGCGATGCGTGAAATGTCTGGGGCCGGGCGATCCGCGCACGACCCGCGGGATCGCTCACGTCCGCGCCCGCTCGCCATTGCGATCCACTGCCCTAGTGACCCATCCCGAGGCCGCCGTCCACCGGGACGACCGCTCCGCTGATGTACGCCGCGTCGTCGCTCGCGAGGAAGCGCACGACCCGCGCGACCTCCTCCGGCTCGGCGAACCGGCCCGCGGGGATGGCGGCCAGATACTCCGCCTGCTGCTTGTCCGGCAGCGCACGGGTCATGTCGGTGTCGATGAAGCCCGGGGCGACGACGTTCGCGGTGATGCCACGCTTGCCGAGCTCGCGGGTGATGGAGCGCGCCAGACCCACGAGACCAGCCTTGGACGCCGCGTAGTTGGCCTGGCCCGGCGCGCCGTAGAGCCCGACCACACTGGAGATGAAGATGATCCGGCCGCGCTTGAGCTTCAGCATTCCCTTGCTGGCACGTCGCGCACAGCGGAACGCACCGGTCAGGTTGGTGTCGAGCACGTAGGAGAAGTCGTCGTCGCTCATCCGCATGAGCAGGGTGTCGTGCGTGATGCCGGCGTTGGCCACCACGACCTCGATGGGACCGCCCAGGAGCTCCTCGGCCTGCGTGAACGCCGCATCCACCTGCTCGGCCGAGGTCACGTCGCACGGCACGGCCTGTACGCCGTCCGGTCCGTCGCCGTTGCGCGAGGTGATGACCACGTGGTCACCGGCCTGCGTGAACGCCGTGGCGATCGCGGCTCCGATACCGCGGTTGCCACCGGTGACCAGGACCCTGCGGGGCTCGCTCATGTGTCTCCTCATCGATGTCGGCCCCGACGCTATCGGACTACCACGCGGTAGCCGGACGCCGCTGCCGCGGGGGCGAAGGGTGCCGACGCCTACACTGGTGATATGCCCCGAGGCAAGGACATCCCATCCGTTGCATCGGCGACCAATCTGCCCCCGTCCGCCAAAGGCGACCAGACCTCGCGGATGCGCAAATACCTACTCTCCATGGGCATTCGCACCACCTGCTTCATATTGGCCGTGATCCTGACCGGTCCCGCGCGCTGGGTGTGCGTCGGGCTGGCGGTGGTGCTCCCCTACATCGCGGTCGTCATCGCGAACGCCACGAACCGCCGTCGTATCGACGCGCTCGGGTCGGTGGCCCCCGGGAAGCAGATCCCCCGGCTGGAAGAGAAGCACCAGACACCGCTGTGAGCGTGCTCTTCCCTGCCGGACCGCCCGACGGCGCGCCGCGGGAGGTGTGCAGCGCCAAGGGCTGTCGTACGCCGGCGGGGTACGCCCTGCTGTGGAACAACCCGAAACTGCACACGCCCGAACGCCGCAAGACCTGGTTGGCGTGCGAGGAGCACCGCGAGCAGCTGAGCTCCTTCCTCGGCATCCGCGGCTTCCTCAAGGACGTCGTGCCGGTCGAGGACCTGCGGCAACAGACCTAGCCGGGCCGTTCGCGACTGTCCCGCATCCTCGTGCGGACGGTGTCGCGATGCTGCCGACACCCGGTGGGACCTGGCGAGCGGGTCAGCCGCCGATGGCGGACATCGGGCGCTGCGGCTGCACGAAGCCCGGCAGGTCGATCCCGTGACCGGCCGCCTTGGCCCACATGGTCGAGCGGATCACCTCGGTCAGTTGCTCGTCGCTCGCACCGGACCGCAGCTGAGCGCGCAGATCGCCCTCGTCGCGGGCGAAGAGGCAGTTGCGCACCTGCCCGTCGGCCGTGAGGCGCACCCGGTCGCACGCCGCGCAGAAGGGTGCGCTGACGCTCGCGATCAGACCGACCGTCTCGGGGCCGCCGTCCACCAGGAACTCCTCGGCCGGCGCACTCCCCCGCGCCTCCGCGGGGAGATCCGTCAGCGTGAACCGCTCCTCGATCGCCGTACGCAGCTGGGCGCCGGTCATCATCGTCGAGCGGTCCCAGGAGTGCTGGGCGTCCAGCGGCATCTGCTCGATGAAGCGCAGCTGGTAGCCACGGTCGAGGCACCACGCGAGCAGGTCGGCGGGGCTCTCGACATCGCTGTGCATGGCGACCGCGTTGACCTTGACCGGGGCGAGTCCGGCGTCCGCGGCGGCTTTGAGACCCCGTTCGACGTCATGGAAGCGATCGCGGCGGGTCAGCACCTTGAACCGCTCGGGCGAGACGGTGTCGAGCGAGACATTGACGCGGTGCAGTCCGGCGTCCGCCAGCGGCTGCGCAAGCCTGTCGAGTCCGATGCCGTTGGTGGTCATCGCCATTCGCGGCGCGTTCGGCAACTGCCCGACGCGGCGTACGACGTCCACCAGGGAGCGGCGCAGCAGGGGTTCGCCGCCGGTGAACCTGACCTGACGCACCCCGAGATCGACGAACAGCCCGATGACGCGGACCATCTCGTCGTCGGTCAGCATCTCCGGGCGCGGCATCCAGTCCAGGCCCTCGGCGGGCATGCAGTAGGTGCAGCGCAGGTTGCAGCGGTCGGTGACCGAGACGCGTAGATCAGCGGCGACCCGCCCGAAGCGGTCGCCCAGCACCGCCGACTCGCGAGCGGGTGTGTGCGTCATACCGTCCAGAGTACGGCGGGTACCGTTGCGTCAGTGATTCGCTTGCTGCTCACCAGGCGCTGGTTGGCCTGGATCCTGGTGGCGGTGGTGTGGGGCATCGGGTGTTTCTTCCTCGGTCGCTGGCAATGGCACCGCTGGGAGTCCAAACACGGCGCCCAGCAGCAGGTTTCGCAGAACTACAACGCGCCGCCCCGCTCCCTGACCTCGATCGTACCGACGCGGACCTCGCAGCTCCCGGCGAACCGCCAGTGGGCGCAGGTGCGGCTCACCGGCCACTACCTGCCGGCTGCCCGGATCCTGGTGCGCAACCGCCCGGACAACGGCAACTTCGGCTACGAGGTGCTGGTGCCGTTCGTGCAGGACGGCGGGGCGGGCACCGTGCTGGTCGACCGCGGCTGGGTCGACAACGGCGCCAACGCCTCCACTCCGGCCTACGTACCCCCCGCGCCGTCCGGCACCAGCACGGTGCTCGGCTGGCTGCGGCCCACCGAGGACAGTCTGGGGCGGGCGCCGGTCAAGGGCTCGGTCGCCTCGATCAATCCCGGGGACGTCACCGCGCAGACTCGAGTGGCGACGTACACCCGCGTGTTCGTACGGATGCGCAGCGAACGGACCGCGACCGGCGCCGTCCCCGCCCGGCCCGCTCCCCTGGACAAACCCGACCCGGGTTCGTACGCCGGGATCAACCTCAGCTATGCGCTGCAGTGGTGGCTCGGGATGGTCGCCGGGCTGGCGTTCGTGCTGTTCCGCGCCCGCCAGGAGCACCGGGATGCCGAGCTGGAGTCGGGTGCGACGCCGGCGAAGCCGCCGCGCGTCAAGAAGGTGCGCATCTGGGACGAAGAGGACGCCTGAAAGCAGCGGTCCCCTTCGCTTGTCCGCAGGAAAGTGGCGTCGGCGCCACAGAACCGCTGACAACCACCCCTGTGCCCCGTCGGTTGTCCGCAGGAACGTGACGTCGGCGCCACCGATCCGCTGACGATCGGGTGGTCAGGCCGGGGTCGGTGCCTCGGCGAACTGCGTGCGGTAGAGCTCGGCGTACAGCCCCTCGGCGGCCAGCAGCTCCGCGTGCCGCCCGTGCTCCACGATCCGCCCGGCCTCGACCACGAGGATCTGGTCGGCGGCACGGACCGTCGACAGGCGGTGCGCGATGACCAGGGAGGTGCGCCCCTCCAGCGCGGTGTCGAGCGCGCGCTGCACGGCCGCCTCGGACTCGCTGTCCAGGTGCGCCGTGGCCTCGTCCAGCACCACCACGGACGGCGCCTTGAGCAGCAGGCGTGCGATGGCGAGCCGCTGCTTCTCGCCGCCGGACAGGCGGTGACCGCGGTCGCCGACCAGGGTGTCCAGACCGTGCGGCAGCCGGTCCACCAGGTCGGAGATGTTCGCGGCCTGCAGGGCGGCGTGCAGTTCAGCGTCGGTGGCGTCCGGGCGCGCGTAGCGCAGGTTGGCGCCGATGGTGTCGTGGAACATGTGCGCGTCCTGGGTGACCATGCCGACCCGGTCGCGCAGCGACACGTCGCTGACCTCGGTGAGCGGCACTCCGCCGATCCGTACGACGCCGGACGTCGGGTCGTACAACCGGCCCACCAGCGCGCTGATCGTGGTCTTGCCGGCACCGGACGGGCCGACGATGGCGACCATCTCCCCCGGGCGCGCGACGAACGAGAGCCCCTTCAGCACCTGCGAGCTCGCGCCGTCGTCACCGGACTGCACGGTCTGCAGCGACGCCAGCGACACCTGGTCGGCGTCCGGATAGCTGAACTCGACGTCCTCGAACCGTACGTCGAGCGGCCCGTCCGGCAGCGCTACCGCGTCCGCCGACTCGCGCACCATCGGCCGCAGGTCGAGGATCTCGAAGACCCGCTCGAACGACACGAGCGCCGACATCACGTCGACCCGGACGTTCGAGAGCTGGGTGAGTGGCAGATAGAGGCGCGCGAGCAACGCGGCCAGCGCGAGCAGCGTGCCGACGGTGAGGGTGCCGCGGGCGGCCATCACACCGCCGATGCCGTAGACCATGGCCGTGGCGAGCGACGCCAGCAGCGTCAGTCCGACGAGGAAGACGCTGCGCTGCAGCGCCAGGGCGATGCCGTAGTCGCGCACCTTGCCGGCGCGCTCGGCGTACTCGCGGTGCTCGGTCTCGGGGCGGCCGAACAGCTTGACCAGCAGGGCGCCGGCGACGTTGAAGCGCTCGGTCATCCGCGCGCCCAGGTCGGCGTTCTCGATCATCTGGTTGCGGGTGAGCCCGGCGACGCGGCGTCCGATGATGCGGGTCG
The DNA here is from genome assembly GCF_017565325.1 of Allobranchiibius sp. GilTou38. Lineage (NCBI taxonomy): Bacteria > Bacillati > Actinomycetota > Actinomycetes > Micrococcales > Dermacoccaceae > Allobranchiibius > Allobranchiibius sp. GilTou38. The sequence continues at coordinate 347,660 of NZ_JAGEKN010000006.1, forward strand.
GGATGAGGAAGAGCGGCACCAGCACCAGCGCCGCCAGGGTGAGCTGCCAGGACAGCACGGCCATCGCGGTCACGATCACCGCGAGGCTGACGGCATTGGAGACCACGTTGGACATCACGGAGGTGAACGCCGTCTGCGCGCCGATGACATCGGAGTTGAGGCGGGTGACGAGCGCACCGGTCTGAGCACGGGTGAAGAACGCGATGGGCTGGCGCAGCACGTGCGCGAAGACCTCCCGACGCAGGTCGTAGATCAGCCCCTCACCGATCAGCGCGGACAGCCAGCGTTCACCGACACCCAGCCCGGCATCCAGGATCGCGACGACGGCCGCGGCCACGGCGAGCCACACCACGAGTGAGGTGTCCTTGTGCAGGACGCCCTTGTCGACGATCTCGCGCAGAATCAAGGGGGTCGCGATCACCATCAGCGCGTCGATGATCACCATCACCAGGAACGCGATGAGGGGACGCCGGAACGGGCCGGCGTAGCCGAGCACCCGCTTGGTCGTCCCCGGCTTGAGCGGGGCGTTCTTGACCGAGGAGTCGCGCGTGAGCGAGCGCATCGTCATCCAACCGCCGGGCATCGACACGTCGGCTCTCCTCGCTGTGCAGGTCTGAAAGGTCTGGCAGGGTCAACACCCGGCGGGGTGCTGGTATGCCGAGCGCGTCTCGGGCAGGTCGCCGATGTGGGGGTTTTGCGTCTGTGGCCAGGGCTGCAGCACTGGCCACGGACGCAAACCAGCCACATCAGGGTGGCGGACCCGGGTGCCGAAGCAGCCGGCCCCGCGGCGTAGGGCCGGGTCAGGCCAGCGTGACCAGGTCCAGGTAGTCCGGGTTCCAGTGGTCCTCGACCCCGTCAGGGAGCATCAGCACCCGCTCGGGCTCCAGGGCCGACACGGCGCCCTCGTCGTGGGTCACCAGCACGACGGCACCCTCGTAGCCGCGCAGCGCGCCGAGGATCTCCTCGCGCGAGGCCGGGTCGAGGTTGTTGGTCGGCTCGTCGAGCAGCAGCACGTTGGCCGACGACACGACCAGCAGTGCGAGCGACAGCCGGGTCTTCTCGCCACCTGACAGCACCCGGGTGGGCTTCAGCACGTCCTCACCGCTGAAGAGGAACGAGCCGAGCACCTTGCGCGTCTCGGTCTCGCCGAGGTCCGGCGCCGCGGACTTCATGTTGTCCAGGACCGACCGGTCCATGTCGAGGTTCTCGTGCTCCTGGGCGTAGTAGCCGAGCTTCAGCCCGTGCCCCGGCTGCACCTCACCGGTGTCCGGGTCGTCGACGCCCGCGAGGATCCGCAGCAGGGTGGTCTTGCCCGCACCGTTCAGACCGAGGACGACGACCCGCGAGCCGCGGTCGATCGCCAGGTCGACGTCGGTGAAGATCTCCAGCGAGCCGTAGGACCGCGAAAGCCCTTCTGCCATCAGCGGAGTGCGCCCGCACGGCGAAGGCTTCGGGAAGCGCAGCTTGGCGACGCGGTCCTGCTGGCGTTCGGTCTCCAGGCCGGCGAGCAGCCGTTCGGCACGCTTGGCCATGTTCTGCGCGGCCGTCGCCTTGGTGGCCTTGGCGCGCATCTTGTCGGCCTGGCCGAAGAGCGCCGACGCCTTCTTCTCGGCGTTCTGCCGCTCACGCTTGCGGCGGCGCTCATCGGTCTCGCGCTGCTGCAGGTAGGTCTTCCACCCCATGTTGTACTGATCGAGCTCGGCGCGATTGGCGTCGAGATGGAAGACCCGGGTCACCACGGTGTCCAGCATCTCCACGTCGTGGCTGATGATGATCAGCCCGCCCTTGTACGCGCGCAGGTAGTCGCGCAGCCAGCCGATCGAGTCGGCGTCCAGGTGGTTGGTCGGCTCGTCGAGCAGCAGGGTCTGCGCGCCGGAGAAGAGGATCCGGGACAACTCCACGCGGCGTCGCTGACCACCGGACAGGGTCTGCAGCGGCTGGTCCAGCAGTCGTTCGGTGAGGGCCAGCGCGGAGGCGATAGACGCGGCCTCGGACTCCGCGGCGTAGCCGCCCTGCGCCTGGAACTCGTGGTCCAGCCGGGTGTAGCGACGCATCGCCTTCTCGCGACGTTCCTCGTCCTCATCGCCCATCTGCGCCTCGGACTTGCGCAGGTCGCGCACGATCGTGTCCAGTCCTCGCGCGGACAGGATGCGGTCGCGCGCCAGCACGGTGAGGTCGCCGGTGCGGGGGTCCTGGGGCAGGTAGCCGACCTCGCCGGAGCGGGTCACCTGACCGGCCTCGGGGTTCGCCTGGCCGGCCAGCACCTTCGTGAGGGTTGTCTTGCCGGCGCCGTTGCGGCCGACGAGACCGACGCGGTCGCCGGGCGCGACGCGGAAGCTGGTGTGTTCCAACAGGGTCCGGGCGCCGGCGCGTAGTTCGAGGTCATGCGCGGTGAGCACGGTCGGACTCCTTCGGTGGGATGAGGGGCGTTCGCCTGCTGATTACGCGGCAACGCGAACGCCCGACCCCGGGCCGGCGGGTCAGGCGTATACACCATTTTACGCCCACCGCAGCGGCCGGACGACCACATGGGCGCGCACGTGACCAACGTCGCTGACTACGCTGGAGTAGATCAGCCGGGCCCTGTCCGGCCCACCGGTTTTCGGAAGGTCGACCCGCCGTGACGTTCAACGACAACGCCAACATCGGCACCTCCGACGTCTCCAGCGGCGGTTCGGGCGGCGGTGGCGGGAGTTTCGCGCCGGGCGGGATGGTCGCCGGCGGGGGTGTCGGCGGGCTGGTCCTGACCGTCATCATCATCCTCATCACCCACTTCGCGGGCGGTGGCACCGGCGGCACGACGTCGAACGCCGACGGCGCGGGCAACGCCGGCAATGTCGCCGGGAATCAGTACGACGGGGGGCAGGTCGGCGGAAGCGACCAGGTGCAGCAGCAGCTCGCCGCCTGCAAGACCGGTGCCGACGCCAACCGCAACGACATCTGCCTCATCAAGGCCACCGTGGCGACGGTGGAGAACTTCTGGACCACCTATCTGCCCAAGGCCACCGGCAAGCAGTACACCGGGGCCGTCGCGGTGGTCTACAGCGGCAGCACCCAGTCCGCCTGCGGCACCGCCAGCAACCAGACCGGACCCTTCTACTGCCCGCTCGACAAGAAGGTCTACATCGACGCCGGCTTCTTCTCCGAGCTGAGCAGCAAGTACGGCGCGGACACCGGTCAGCTGGCCAAGGAGTACGTCGTGGCGCACGAGTACGGCCACCACATCCAGGACCTGCTCGGCGCACTCGGACGCGCGCAGCAGGATCCCCAGGGCGCCACGAGCGGCTCCGTCCGCACGGAACTGCAGGCCGACTGCTACGCGGGTCTCTGGGCGCATCACGCCACGACCACCAAGGACGCCAACGGGACGGCGTACCTGCAGGCCATCACCGCCTCGGACATCAGGTCGGCACTGTCGGCGGCCTCCGCGGTCGGCGACGACCGCATCCAGAAGCAGTCGTCGGGACGTGTCAACCAGGACACCTGGACGCACGGGTCGTCCGCCGAGCGGCAGCACTGGTTCCAGACGGGCTATCAGACCGGCCGGCTCAACGCCTGCGACACCTTCAACGCCACCTCGCTCGGCTGACCAGTTCTTCCGGATAGCGAGACACCCGTCTCATCGAGCGGACACCCGCCTACCGTCGGATGAGTGGACGCACCGGTGACCGCACGCCCCTTGGTGATGCTGACGCTCGGCACCCTGGCGCTCACCGTCGCCTGCAGCCTGCTCTACGGTATGCCGTTCCTCGTGCCGACCTTCCGGGCCCAGGGAGTGAGCCTCAGCGGCGCCGGTGCCCTCGCGGCCGCACCGTCGCTCGGCCTGGTCGCCACCCTCATCCTGTGGGGCGGGTTCGCCGACAGGTACGGCGAGCGGTTGGCGATGTGGCTGGGCCTCGGCCTCACGGGTCTCGCCGGCCTGGTGGCCGCCGCGAGCCACACGCTGCCCGCCCGTGCGGCGGCGCTGGCCCTGGTGGGAGCCGCGGGTGCGTCGGTCAACTCCGCGAGCGGGCGGCTGATCATGGGCTGGTTCCCGCAGGAACGACGCGGGGTGGCGATGGGCGTGCGGCAGATGGGACAGCCGCTCGGGGTCGCCGTGGCCGCGTTGGTGCTGCCACCGCTGGCCCACCGGTACGGCGTGTCGGTGGCGCTGATCGCGCCCTCGGTGCTGTGTCTCCTGGTCACGCTGGCCCTGCTGCTGTTCGCCGTCGACCCACCGCGCCACGCGCCCGTGCAGACCGGAGTGCGCCCTGCATCGCCCTACCGGGACTCGGCTGCGCTGTGGCGGGTGCACGCCGCCAGCGCCCTGCTGGTCGTCCCGCAGTTCGCGACCGCGACCTTCGCCGCCGAATACCTGGTGGCACAGCGTCACTGGGATCCTGCGGGTGCGGGTCGCATCCTCGCGGCGGTCGCCGTCCTGGGTGCCACCGGCCGTCTGGTGGCCGGTCGCTGGTCCGATCGGGTCGGCAACCGGCTGGGGCCGATGCGGCAGATCGCGGTGGTCTCGATGTGCTGCATGCTCGCAGTGGCCGCCACCGCGTGGGCGGGCTCGGTGCTGGTGATCCTGGCGCTCGCGGCGGCCTCGATCGTGTCGGTGACGGACAACGGGCTGGGCTTCACGGCGACAGCGGAGTTCGCCGGGCCGTTCTGGGCCGGTCGGGCGCTCGGCACCCAGAACACCGCGCAGAACCTCGCGGCGTTCGGCACCGGACCTCTGGTCGGGGCACTGGCCGCCGCGCACGGATACGGGCTCGCGTTCGCGATCTGCGCGGTCTTCCCGCTGGTCGGCGCAGCCATCACCCCCGTCACGGCCGAACGACGGCGGCTGGGGCTCCTCCGCGCCCGGACGGGCTGAGGAGGTCTAGGCGGCCAGGCGGGCGTAGACGACGGTGTTGTTGCGGAAGTGGCCGGTCGCCGAGTCGAAACTGCCGCCGCAGGTGATCAAGCGAAGTTCGGGGTCGGTGGTGTTGCCGTAGACCGCCTGGGTCGGGAAGTTGTCCTTGGGGACGCTGACGACGCGATAGACGTCGTAGGTCAGGACCTTCCCGCTCTTCAGGGTCACCGTCACGGTGGCGCCGTTCTTGATCTGAGCCAGGTGATAGAAGACCGCTCCCCCGCGCGAGCTGGTGACGTGGCCGACGATGGTGGCCGGACCGACGGCTCCGGGGGTGGGTGATCCGGTGAACCAGCCCGCCTGGTCGGCGTGCTTGTCGTCCGGTACGACGATCTCCCGGTTGGCGGTCGCGCCGAGCGTCAGGAGCGTCGACCCCTCGTTCAGACTCGGGATGCTGATCTTGCTGGGTGGTGAGAGGGGCGCCGCCGCGGGGCTGTTCGCCGAGGAGGACGTCGACGGGGACGTCACGGACGGGCTGGTGGGCGAGGTGCTCGAGCTGCTCGTCTGCGACGCCGGAAGCGGGATGGCGTCGGTATGGGCGGGGCGGTGCGTGCCCCACACGATGCCGACGATGCCACCGAGGACCAGACACGCGCACAGCACGGCGATAGCGATGGTCTGTGCGCGTGTCCGGTTCTTCATGTGATCCTCAATTACTCCGTGTCAGACCGGGTGGGTCAGACGTTGGTGCGCTGACGGCGACGCATCACCAGGACGCCCGCAGCACCGATCGCCACGGCAGCAGCGCCGCCCGCGATCGCGGTGCTGTTGTTGGAGTCCTTGGTCGAGGCGAAGCCGGTGTTCACGCCGCCACCGGGCATCATGCTCATCTGGCTGGCCTTGACGACGCCACAGTCGGCGGGGTCGGTGGCCTCTTCGGGCAGGCTCGGGTCGAGCTCGGACTTGGACGAGCCGCTGTACTTGCCGTCCTTGTTGTAGTCCACACCGTGCTGCACGATGACGGCCTTACCGTCCTTCAGAGCGGTCGCGGTGGCCGCGGGCACAGTGAAGGTGCGGTTGTAGGTGGCCGTCCCGACCGGGAAACGCGTCACCGCCAGACCACTGGCCGGCGAGGTGTCACCCGAGGTGGTCAGCGACTGCGCGATGGCACCGTAGCTGTCCAATGCGTTGGCGACGCGCAGGTGGCCGTCGACTCCGGTGCCCTTCTCGGTCGGCGACGGGCAGGAGTTCGTCCCGCCGATGTGGATGTGCTGGGCGTGCGGGGCGCCTGCGAGCAGACCGGAGTCCACGATCTTCAGGGACAACTGGTCGCCCTTGAGGGTGCCGGTCACGGTCGCGCTCGCGCCGCTCTCGTTGAGCGAGGTGAGGTGCGCAGACAGGTAGGTCGTGCCGCTCGAGGCAGCCATCGCGGACGAGGCGGTCGAGAGGGGAATCGCAACACAGGCTGCTCCGGCGGCAGCCAGAGCGAGGGACTTCTTGACAGTCGACATGCGTAAACCCTTCTGTGATGCTCGATCGAAGTCGGGATGACGTCGCCAGTTCGAGGCATTCACTGTTGAACCGTTCGGTCTATCTGAGAAGCGTCGAAATCTCGCGAGGAGCTTTCAACCACGGTGCGGCACGAGGACCGCTTGCTTCGATCCTCTTGGTCAGCCGCCATGGACGGTGGATGGCCATGAGGTCGAAATTCTGGAGGTCGGCCGCGCCCGATGGCGCAGTCCGACGATGGCGGCGACCACCACGACGGTCTCGGTGATCACCGAGACGACGCCGAGGGGTTCCAGCCAGTTGCCGACGTCGTCGGCAAGCATGGGGAACGCCGTCAGACGGGTGGCCGCATAGCCCACGACCGCGAGCCCACAGGTGAGTACGGCGAGCGCGTACACCGCAGAGCTGTCGCGGACCAGAGCTGCGCCGGCGATCGCCAGACACCCGACCGTCAACACGATGAACAGCCACCCCATGTACGGCGCCTCACGCAGGTGCTCACCGGTGACCGGAATGTGGGCCACGGCTGCGACAACCGCGAACAGGGCAACGACCCAGCGTGCCCGTGAGGCATGCGGTGTAGTGAGGAACTGCTCCATGATGCGTCCTTCCGGGTCGCTGTGTGGGGTATTCGGAGCCCCTCCCCGGATGGATGGGAAGCGAATCACATTCGCAGACTGACCAGGCTCTCGCCGTCCGCGCCGTACAGCGTGAGGACCGCCAGGTGCCGACGGGGAACGTCCGTGGAGGAGGTGTAGACGGCATGGCCGGAGTACCCGGAGGACCACCAGCCCGCCGAGTGGCGCGACCCGTCGTCCTTGGTGACCACGAGGTGGCACTGCACGTTCTGCGGTATGCCGTCGACACTGATGCGCAAGGTGGTGCCCGAGGCGACGCCGGTGGCTCTCACGTGCATCGTGACGGCACCGGAAGTGGCGACGGCGTTCACCGTGTCCGGCTGGTTCAGTCGCTGCGCCGTCAGCGCGGCTCCGCCCGCGACCAGGAGAGCCAGCACCGCGGCGACGGCGATGAGCCGACGTCTCCCGCCGCGCAGCGCGCGCTCCCGCCAGGTCGGACCCGACGCCGGCGGCTCCTGCGTCCCGTCCTGCTCGGTGGCGTCGACGGCCGCCGCGACACGATCGAAGAGCGCTGCGGGCGGCCGGGGCAGGGTCAGGTCACTGTCGGCGACGGCAGCCAGCCGAGGCACGATCGCCGAGAACTCGGCCAGCTCGGCGCGGCACTCCTCGCAGGTCGGCAGGTGGTCCCGCACCGCCATCTCGTCGGCCGGTTCCAGGGCGCCCAGCGCGTAGGCGGCCAGGTCGGCCCGCACCGGGTCGTAGGACCATCCGGTCATGGCGTCATCCCCCGCTCCATCAGAGCCAGTCGCAACGCCTTGAGGGCGTAGAACGCGCGGGACTTCACCGTGCCCACGGGGATCTGCAGGACGCGAGCCGCCTCCGCGACCGTATGGCCGGCGTAGTACGTCTGCATCAGCACCTCCCGGTGTTCGACCGACAGCGCCGCGAGCGCATCGAGGATCACGATCCGGTCGAGGCCGGCCTCCAGGTCGGTGTCGTCCGGCGTGCCCATCAGGACCCGGTCGGCCCCGGCACCCGACACCTCGGTCGGTCGGGCCTCGGCCCTGCGGTGCTGGTCGATCGCGATCCGGCGGGCGACGGTGAACAGCCACGGACGGATGTCCTGCCGTACGGCCAGTTGCCCGGGCAGGTGCTGCCATGCCCGGACGAGGGTCTCCTGCACGATGTCCTCGGCACGGCTGCGGTCACCGCCGCTGAGGTGCAGGGCGAAACCGAACAGCGCCGTCGCATGTCGGTCGTAGAGCGCACGCAGATCCGTGCGCTCCTTCGCCTGCACCTCAGGTCTTACCACCGTCGCGAGACCGTCCTCGCCCGCATCCGGGACACGCAGTATCCGACGAGCACCAGGAGCACCAGGGCCCCGATGCTCTCCACCCAGACCGACTCCCAGTAGTCGGGGGCCTTGGTCGACTCGGTGAAACCGAAGAGTCCGCGCTTCGTGGTGACGACGAGGGCCGCGATCGTGCCGACCTGCATCAGGAAGCCGGCCAGGGCACCCAGCGGCAGGATCCGACGGGGCGCCGCGAGGACGACGATGGCGAGGACGACGGCAGCGATGGCGTCGAGCAGGAAGAGCGGACCGATGGTCTTGATCGACCGGTAGCCCTGGTCCCACAGGTGATAGTGCACCCAGCCGTTGCCGAGCAGACCCGCCGCGCCGAGGACCCGCAGCACGACGACGGTCAGGAAGGAGCCGGACCTCTCGATCGTGTGGTCGCGCCCGGTCGTGTCACCGGCGCCTGCATGCAGACCCGGGGTGGCACCCATCTCAGGCGACCTTGATCTTGACGTCCATGCCGAGCATCTTGTGGTTGGCCACGGGACAGTTCACGTCGTACGTGCCGGCTTTGAGGGTCACCGTGAGCGTGGCGGATTTGCCGGCGGCGATGTCCGAGGTGCTCTTGTCGACGCCCGGTCCGACGATCTTCAGAGCATGGGTGGCCGAGCCGCCATTCTTCACGTCGAACGTGTAGGTGCCCGGTGTGAAGGTCATGGTGCTGAGGGTGATGTGGAACTCGACCTCGTTGGCGGTGACCGTCTTTGTCGGCCCCGCCGCGGCCGGGGCACTGGATGACGACGAACCGGACGACGAGGTGGCCGGCGAAGAGGAGCTGGACGACGAACTCGGCGCCGAACTCGACGACGAACTGGTCGAGGAAGCGCTGGCGGCAGAGCTGGACGAAGTGCCTGAGCTGCCGCCGCAGGCGGCGAGCGCGACGGCCAGGCCGACACCTGCGATCGCGACGGCGGGGAAACGGACGAGGGACTGGGACATGTGAACTCCTGCGATCGATGCGGTCGTGCCGGACATCGGGCGCATCGGTGCCCGCACCGCCAGGTGCCGCTGCATCGCACGTCCGGTTGGTAGTACGGAGCGGACGGCCAACCGGTTCACCTCACAGCCTCATTGTTTTCTGACAGACCTCTTCCGCGCGACCTGCACACACCCCGGCACGTCGTGCGCACTTGCGCCCGGCGACGTGGTCTCATCGAGGGGTGACAGTTCGCGGAGTATCCCGGAGGGGGCTGGTGGGGGGTGCTCTGGGAGCGCTCGGCGCCGCCACGGTGGCGGCGTGTGGAGCCCCGGCCGCGATCATCCCGGCCGCACGGACGAGCGGCCCTCCCCGGACGCCGATCAGCACGCCGACCAGCAGGCCGAGCACCGTTCCGGCTGCCGCCGAGCTGCCGGGAGGCGGCCGCACGATCTTCCCGTCGCGCTTCCTCTTCGGGTGGTGCGGCTCCCCCGGCGCGCCCGCCCTCGGCCAGCTCGGCGTCGGTGACCTGGACGTCGAACTAGACCGGATGATGCGGGCCGCGCCTGCGTGGTCCACCGGGCGGAGGATTCTGCCGGTCGTGGAGTTGATCGCGACCGTCGTCCAGGGCGCGCCCGGCGGCGACGGACTCTTCCGCGCGAGGGTGAGCGACGAGGTCATCTCGACCTGGCTGACCGCCGCACGGGCCCGCGGCGCCCTCCTGCTGCTGAACATTCAGCCCGGCCGCGCGAGTTTCCTGGACGAGGCCCGCGCGTACGAGCACTGGCTGACCGAGCCGGACGTCGGGCTGGCACTGGACCCGGAGTGGTCGATCCGGGCGGGCCAGCGACCCGGCGCGGTCTTCGGCTCGACGACCGGCGAGATCGTGAACGACGTCGCCGCCTACCTCTCGGGGTTGGTCAGCGCCCACAGGCTGCCGGAGAAGGCCCTGGTGGTGCACGTGCTGCGCCCCTCGATCCTGCGCGACCAGTCCGCGCTGCGGCCGCACACCGGCGTGGCGCTGGTGAAGTCCGTCGACGGGATCGGCGCCGCGCAGGACAAGACCGACACCTACCACCTGGTCATGAAGGACACCCCGGCGTTCGTCGCACCGGGCTTCAAGCTGTTCTTCCAGGAGGACGCGCAGGCCGGGCCGTTGATGACCCCCGCGCAGGTGCTGGCGCTGGTGCCGCGCCCTGACTACGTGCTCTACGAGTGAGACAGCGACGAGCGCGGGCCCCGAAGGACCCGCGCTCGTCATCTGCTCGTGTGGATCGGCTCAGACGTTGAAGCCGAGCGCCCGCAGCTGCTCGCGGCCGTCGTCGGTGATCTTGTCCGGGCCCCATGGCGGCATCCAGACCCAGTTGATCCGGAAGCTGTTGGTCAGTCCCTCCAGGGCGGCGCCGGTCTGATCCTCGATCACATCGGTGAGCGGGCAGGCGGCGCTGGTCAGCGTCATGTCGATGACCGCGTTGGCCTCGCCGTCGACGGTGATGCCGTAGACGAGACCGAGGTCGACGACGTTGATGCCGAGCTCGGGGTCGACCACGTCGCGCATGGCCTCCTCGAGGTCGGCGACGTTGGTGGGGCTGGTGGTCGCTGGCGTGGTGTCCGTCATGGGGTACCTCCGGAGGCGGGGACGGTCTGTGGGTCGATGGTGGTGCCGAGGACCTCGGCCTCGGTCAGGGCGGCGGTGTAGGCGCTCCACGGGAGCAGTGCGCACTTCACCCGGGCGGGGTACTTCGCGACCCCGGCCAGTGCCACGCCGTCGCCGATGACGTCCTCGTCGCCGACGTCGGTCCCCCGGCTGGTGAGCATGGCCTTCATGGCCTCGTAGGTGCGCAGCGACTCCGGGACGGTCTCGCCGGTCACCTCCTCGGCGAGGATCGAGGCGGCGGCGACCGAGATCGAGCAGCCGATCGCGTCATAGGACACGTCGGCGACCCGGCCGTCCTGCACGCTGACCCGCAGGGTGACCTCGTCGCCGCAGGTGGTGTTGACGTGGTGCACCTGCGCGTCGTACGGCTCGCGCAGGCCGGCGTTCACCGGTCGCTTGGAGTGCTCGAGGATCAGCTCCTGGTAGAGGTCCATCAGGCTGCTCCCGTCTCGAGACCGAAGATCTGCGGCACCCGGTCGAGTGCGGTCGCGAACGCGGCCACGTCCTCCAGCGTGGTGTAGACGGAGAAGCTGACCCGGGTGGACGCCGTGATCCGGTGAGCCCGGTGCAGCGGCCACGCGCAGTGATGGCCCGTGCGCACGGCGACGCCCGCGTCGTCCAGGATCTGGCCGACGTCGTGCGGGTGCACTTCGTCGACACTGAAAGCCACTGCGCCACAACGCTTCTGCGGATCCGTCGGACCCAGCACGGTGACCCAGGGTCGTTTCGCGAGCTCCTGCAGCACAGCGGCGGTGATGACCCGGTCGTGCGCGAGCACGTTGTCCATCCCGAGGGCGCTCAGGTAGTCGCACGCGGCACCCAGGCCGACGGCCTGGGCCGCGACGGGCACCCCGGCCTCGAAACGCTGCGGCGGCGCGGCGTAGGTCGAGCCCTCCATCGTCACCAGCTCGATCATCGATCCGCCGGTCAGGAAGGGCGGCATCGCCGCCAGGAGTTCGGAGCGGCCCCAGAGCACGCCGATGCCCAGCGGGCCCAGCATCTTGTGGCCGCTGAAGGCCAGGAAGTCGACACCGAGCGTCGCGACGTCGACGGGCAGGTGCGGTACCGACTGGCAGGCGTCCAGCACCACCAGCGCGCCGACCCGGTGGGCCACCGCGACGAGTGTCTCGACGGGGTTGATCACGCCGGTGACGTTGGAGACGTGCGCGAACGCGAGTACCTTCGTGCGCTCGGTCACGATCGATCCCAGGTCGCTCAGGTCGAGCTCGCCGGTGCCGGTGACGGGGATCCACCGCAGCGTGGCGCCGGTGCGGCGGCACAGCTCCTGCCACGGCACGAGGTTCGCGTGGTGCTCCATCTCGGTGACGACGATCTCGTCGCCCGGTCCGATCCGCAGCCGGCCCGCGACCTGCGGGTCCGCGCCGTCGAGGGCACCGGCCGCGCCGGCGTTGCTGAACGCGTACGCCACCAGATTGAGCGCCTCGGTGGCGTTCTTGGTGAAGACGACCTCGTCCGGCTGGGCGCCGATGAAGGACGCGATCGTGGCGCGGGCGCCTTCGTACGCGTCGGTGGCCTCCTCCGCGAGCTGGTGGGCTCCGCGGTGGACGGCGGCGTTGTGGTGCTCGTAGAAGTCCCGCTCGGCGTCGAGCACCGCCACGGGCTTTTGCGAGGTGGCACCGGAGTCGAGGTAGACCAGCGGCTTGCCGTCGCGCACCGTGCGGGACAGCAACGGGAAGTCCTCCCGCACCTCGGTCGCGTCGAACGGCATGTCGATCAGGCCTTCGCCGCCGCGACGTAGCGGTCGTAGCCCTCGTTCTCGAGGCGCTCGGCGAGCTCCGGGCCGCCCTCTTCGGCGACCCTGCCGTCGACGAAGACGTGCACGTGATCGGGCTTGATGTAGCGCAGGATCCGCGTGTAGTGGGTGATCAGCAGGACGCCGATGTCGGAGCCGGCCTTGGCACGGTTGACACCCTCGGAGACGATCCGCAGCGCGTCCACGTCGAGGCCGGAGTCGGTCTCGTCGAGGATCGCAATCTTCGGCTGGAGCAGCTCCATCTGCAGGATCTCGTGGCGCTTCTTCTCACCGCCGGAGAAGCCCTCGTTGACGTTGCGCTCGGCGAACGAGGAGTCCATCCGCAGGTTGTCCATCGCGCCCTTGACGTCCTTGACCCAGGTACGCAGCTTCGGCGCCTCACCGGACACCGCGGTCTTCGCCGTACGCAGGAAGTTCGACACGGTCACGCCGGGGACCTCGACGGGGTACTGCATCGCGAGGAACAGTCCGGCGCGGGCCCGCTCGTCGACGGTCATCGACAGCACGTCCTCGCCGTCCAGGGTCACGGTGCCCTGGGTGACGGTGTACTTCGGGTGACCGGCGATGCTGTAGGCCAGCGTGGACTTGCCGGAGCCGTTCGGGCCCATGATCGCGTGCGTCGCACCCGAACTGATCGACAGATCGACGCCCTTGAGGATCTCCTTGGCGCCCTGCTCGGTGTCGACCGTCACGTGCAGGTCGCGAATCTCAAGCGTTGACATATGTTTCGGTGTCCTTCGGTTGCTCAGCTGGTGGGGACGGCCACGAACACGTCGTCGCCGTCGATCTTCACGGGATAGGTGGCGATCGGTTCGATCGCCGGGAGGCTGTCGGGGTTTCCGGTGCGCAGGTCGAAGCGGGAGCCGTGCAGCCAGCACTCGATGGTGCAGCCCTCGACCTCGCCCTCCGACAGCGACACGTTGGCGTGCGAGCAGGTGTCGTCCACCGCGAAGACCTCACCGGTCTCGGTGCGCACCAACGCCACCTGGTAGCCGCCGATGTCGGCACGGGCAGGCTCGCCCTCGGTCAACTCCCCCAGGGAGCAGACCCGGACGAAGTCCGCGGTCACGGCGTCACCGGTCATTCGCCGGCCTGCCTCAGCTCGTCTTCGATCGCCGTCATCACGGTGTCGACGACCTCGGGCACGCCGATCTTGGCGACGACGTCGGCGAAGAAACCGCGGACGACCAGACGACGTGCCTGCTCCTCGGGGATGCCGCGGGCCTGCAGGTAGAACAGCTGCTCGTCGTCGAACCGGCCGGTCGAGGAGGCGTGACCCGCACCCTCGATGTCGCCGGTCTCGATCTCCAGGTTGGGCACCGAGTCGGCACGGGCGCCGTCGGTGAGCACCAGGTTGCGGTTCAGCTCGTACGTCTGGGTGCCCTGCGCCTCGGCGCGGATGAGCACATCGCCCACCCATACCGTGTGAGCCGAGTCGCCCTGCAGCGCACCCTTGTACGTCACCAGGGACGTGCACCGGGGAGCCGTGTGGTCGATGAAGGAGCGGTGCTCCAGGTGCTGGCCCTTGTCGGCGAAGTAGACGCCGAGCAGGGTCGCCTCGGCGCCCGGGCCGGCATAGCGGACACCGGCGTTCATCCGCACGATGTCACCGCCCAGGCTGACCGCGATGTGCCGGTACGACGCATCGCGTCCGACCAGTGCGTCGTGCTGCGACAGGTGGTTGGCGCCGTCGTCCCAGCGCTGCAGCGTCACCACGGTGAGGTTGGCGCCGTCACCGACGATCACCTCGACGTTGGCGTTGACGTCGGCGGCACCGGTGTGGTCGAGGATGACCATGCCCTTGCTCTGCGCGCCGGCCTCGATGACCACGTGACCGTTGGCGCGCGCGCCCGCGGCGGTGCCGTGGATCCCGAGCCGCAGCGGCTCGTCGTACTCCTGCTCGGCGGCCAGCTTCAGGTAGAGCGCCTTCGGGCTGTGCGCGTGCGCCACGACCGCGGAACGGTCGCCGGGCACGAGCGCGGTGCCGCGCGGTGCCTCACCCGGCGCCAGCGGCTCGGCGAGCACGGAGCGGACCCCGTCCAGGTCGAGCTGCAGGGCGCCGCGGTCACTGTCCTTGTCGGCGAACAGGGCAGAGAGGCGATCCACCGGGGTGAAACGCCACTCCTCCTCCCGGCCGTTGGGCACGGGGAAGTCCGCGACGTCGAAGGACGTCGTGCGCTCGGCGCGCGAGGTGTCCGGGATGACCGCACCACTCGCGACCGCTGCGGGGTCGGCGTGCGTCGTTGCGTCAGGTGTCAGCAGCGACATCAGCCGACTGCTCCTTCCATCTGGAGTTCGATGAGGCGGTTCAGTTCGAGCGCGTACTCCATGGGCAGTTCACGCGCGATCGGCTCGACGAAGCCGCGCACGATCATGGCCATGGCCTCCTGCTCGGTCATGCCGCGGGACTGCAGGTAGAAGAGCTGCTCCTCGCTGACCTTGGAGACGGTCGCCTCGTGGCCCATCTGCACGTCGTCCTCGCGGACGTCGACGTACGGGTAGGTGTCCGAGCGGCTGATCTGGTCGACCAGCAGCGCGTCGCAGACCACGTTGGACTTGGAGTGCTCGGCGCCCTCGAGGATCTGCACGAGACCGCGGTACGACGTGCGCCCGCCACCACGCGCGACCGACTTGCTGACGATCGAGCTGGAGGTGTGCGGTGCGGCGTGCACCATCTTGGAGCCGGCGTCCTGGTGCTGGCCCTCACCCGCGAACGCGATCGACAGCGTCTCGCCGCGGGCGTACTCCCCCATCAGGAAGACGGCCGGGTACTTCATGGTGACCTTCGAGCCGATGTTGCCGTCGATCCACTCCATCGTGGCGCCGGCCTCGCAGGTCGCGCGCTTGGTGACCAGGTTGTACACGTTGTTCGACCAGTTCTGGATGGTCGTGTAGCGCACCCGGGCGTTCTTCTTCACCACGATCTCGACCACGGCCGAGTGCAGCGAGTCCGACTTGTAGATCGGCGCGGTGCAGCCCTCGACGTAGTGCACGGAGGAACCCTCGTCGGCGATGATCAGCGTCCGCTCGAACTGGCCCATGTTCTCGGTGTTGATCCGGAAGTAGGCCTGCAGCGGGATGTCGACATGCACGCCCTTGGGGACGTAGATGAACGAGCCGCCCGACCACACAGCGGTGTTCAGCGAGGCGAACTTGTTGTCGCCGGCGGGGATCACGGTGGTGAAGTACTCCCGGAAGAGCTCCTCGTGCTCACGCAGTGCCGTGTCGGTGTCGACGAAGATGACGCCCTTCTCCTCCAGGTCCTCGCGGATCTGGTGGTAGACGACCTCCGACTCGTACTGCGCGGCGACGCCCGCGACCAGGCGCTGCTTCTCCGCCTCGGGGATGCCGAGCCGGTCGTAGGTGTTCTTGATGTCCTCGGGCAGGTCCTCCCAGCTGGTGGCCTGCTTCTCGGTGGACTTCACGAAGTACTTGATGTTCTGGAAGTCGATGCCGGTGAGGTCGCTACCCCAGGTCGGCATGGGCTTCTTGTCGAACAGCCGTAGCGACTTCAGCCGCAGTTTGAGCATCCACTCCGGCTCGGACTTGCGAGCGGAGATGTCGGCGACGACGTCGGTGGACAGTCCGCGTTTGGCGGTCGCCCCGGCGGTGTCGCTGTCGGACCAACCGAACTGGTAGCTCCCGATGTCCGCCAGACCCGGGTTCAGCTCCTCGATGGTGCTCATGATCGATTCCTCTCGCCGGTCGTGCGGGTGGTGGTGCCGTGTGTGTCGGTGGTGCCGCTCAGAGCGGGCGGCTGTGCGCTGGTCGTGCTGGTCGGTATGAAGGTGGTGCAGACGTGCTCGCCGTGCGCCAGGGACGCCAGCCGCTGCACGTGCACTCCGAGCAGGTCGGAGAACATCTGGGCCTCCGTCTCGCAGAACTGCGGGTACCGGGTGGCGACGTGCTGCACCGGGCAGTGCCCTTGGCACAACTGCATGCCGGCGCGCGATGTTCCATCGCCCACGGGCCGGGTGCTCGCGGCGTATCCCTGCGTGGTGAGCGCCGCGGCCAGCGCCTCGACCCGGGCATCCGGATCGGCGCCGGCGGCCTCGATCGCCGGACGGGCCACTGCGGCGAGCCGGTCGGCGCGTTCGGTAGCGAACATCCGGACCGCCTCCGGCCCCGCCGAGCGGGCGAGGAAGTCCAGCGCGGAGACGGCGAGCTCGTCGTACGCGCCGCGCAGGTGTGCGTGCCCGCCCTCGGACAGCACGTACGCGCGCGCCGGCCGTCCCCGACCGCGGGTGCCCCGCTGTGTCGTGACGGCCTCGTCGACCAGGCCCTGCTCGTCGAGCACGTCCAGGTGGCGGCGTACGGCGGCCGGTGTGAGCCCGAGGCGCGCACCGAGGTCGGCGGCGCTCAGCGGGCCGTGCTCGGAGATCTCCCCCAGCACCCGGTCACGGGTACGCGCGTGATCCTGCGGCGGTTCGGCGCAGTCCGTGGACCCGACAGCCGGGCCCACGGCATCGGCGCCGCCGGTTCCGCGCGCGTTGCCGAGCTCGGTGTCGAGCTCGCCGGAGATAATCACCACACAAGTGTGACCTAAATGCCCCCGCTCTTCCTAGCCAGGGGGACCTAACCGGCGTCAGGCGGAGCAGCTGTTGGTGAGCAGACCGCGCCGTTCCTTGCCGAGCAGCACCAGATAGGCCGCGTTGTTGACCCGCTGCAGCCAGTAGGACTGCGTCTGCGCGCGGCTCAGGACGGCGTCGTACATGGTGGGCAGCACCGAGGAGTTCACGGTGAGGATCATGTCGACGCCGGCGTAGAGCGAGTCCAGCGCTCGGTTGGCCGCCGGCCACCGACCGGGCTGCACCGCGTTGCCCAGGTCGTCGGTCATGATCGGCCCGGTGAAGCCGGCCGAGCGCACCAGCCCGACGACCTTGGGCGAGAACACGCCGAGGGTGCTCGGGTCGATCTTGTCGTAGATGGCCGAGGACATCATCACGGCTGTGGCGCCCTGCTGGATGTCGGCCTTGAACGGGTTGAGGTAGGCGCTGCTGGAGCTCGTCGAGCGGTCGTGCACGCCGTACGACGTGTCGGTGTTGGCGGTGACCACGCCAAGGCCCGGGAAGTGCTTCGTGGTCGAGCCCACACCCCCGGCCGTCATACCCCGCAGGAACGCCGTCGACCCGGCCGTCGTCGCGTACGACGTGTAGCCGTACTCGCGCTGGTAGACCCCGATCGGCGGGTTGTTGCGGGCCGCTGCGGCACTGGGCACGGTGTCGGCCACCGGGGCCAGGTTGAGGTTGACCCCGACACCGGCCAGCTGGCGCGCCCAGGTGGTCGCGGAACTCTGCAGCGTCGAGGACGCCCACGAGCCCTGCGTCAGCGCCGCCGGGATCGTGCTGAAACCGCTGCCCTGCAGCACCTGCACCGCACCGCCCTCCTGGTCCGTGGCGATGAAGAGCGGGACGTTGTCCGTGCTCGCCTTGCTGACCCGGGCGCGCAGCGCCGCCGTCGTGTGTGCGGGCGTCGCGGTGCCGGACGTGCTGCGACCGCTGAGGAAGGCATTGCCGACGTGGTAGCTGCTGATCTCGCTCAGCAGCTGGCTGCTCGCGCCAGTGGCCGGGGTGCCGACCATGAAGATTTGCCCGACGCGCTGCTCCAGCGTCTCGGTCCGCAGCACGGTGAGGGCCGTGCAGGCGGTGGCCGCAGGCGTCGCGGCGGGCCGCGCGGCCTGCGCTGCCGGGGCCACGAGGCCGCTCCCGGCGGCCAGCGAAGCCACCCCTGCCAGGATCATCGTGGTCGACCTACGCATCACTGCTCCTTCGTCACAGGAGACCCAGGTGCCCCCTCCGGCGGTCTACCACATGGCGCCGGGCGAAACCAGTGCGGACGACCCACCTAAACTCGTTTGCTGTGACCGTCGACGCCCCCGTGCAGATCAGGGACGTCTCGCACCGGTACGCCGGCCGAACGGCCCTGAACGCAATGACCTGGGACGCCGCGGCCGGGCAGGTCACCTGCGTCCTCGGTCCCAACGGCGCGGGCAAGACCACGGTGATCGAGATGGCCGAAGGACTGCGCCGCCCGCAGCAGGGTGCCATCACCGTCCTCGGCGTCGACCCCTGGCGAGCGCCCGCGGCACACCGTGCCCGCGTCGGCGTCATGCTCCAGGACGGCGGCCTGCCCGGAAGCGTGCGGCCGGTGCGGCTCCTCGCCCACCTCGCCTCCCTCTACTCCGAGGACGACCGCGCCGACCTGGTCGAGGCGCTCGGCATCGGCGAGTTCGCGCACATCGCCACCCGCCGGCTCTCCGGCGGACAGCGCCAACGGCTGGCGCTGGCCGCCGCACTGATCGGCCGCCCCGAGGTGGCGTTCCTCGACGAACCGAGCGCTGGACTGGACCCGCACAGTCGCCTCGACGTGTGGGACCTCATCCGCGCCGCGCGCGACCGGGGATGCGCCGTCGTCGTCACTACGCACTCCTTCGAGGAGGCCGAGCGGCTCGCCGACCGGGTCGTCGTCGTCGCCGCGGGCCGGGTCGTGGCCGACGGCACCGTCTCCGCGGTACGCGCCGGGAACAGCCCCGACGGCGACGGCACCCTCGAGTCGGCGTACTTCGCCCTCACCAGGACGGCGCGCACCGCATGACCGATGCCGCCGCCCCCGCCGCCCGGATCCGCGCACAGGCCAATTTCGAGAGTCGCACCCTGCTCACCAACGGCGAGCAGCTGCTCGTCTCCCTCGTCCTGCCGGCCCTGGCACTGATCGGCCTCGCCGTCTCCACCGCGCCGCACCTCGGGAGCGGCCGACGGATCGACCTGGCGGTGCCCGGAGTGCTCGCCCTGGCCGTGGTCTCGACGGCGTTCACCGGTCAGGCCATCGCCACCGGCTTCGACCGCAGGTACGGCGTGCTGCGCCTGCTCGGCACCACTCCCCTGGGCCGGGCCGGGCTGCTGTGGGCCAAGGCGATCGCGGTGCTCGGCATCGTCGCCGCGCAGACCGTCGTGCTCGCAGTCCTCGGCGCCTGCTTCGGATGGCACCCGCATGCGGGCGGTGTCGTGATCGGGATCGTGCTTCTCGTCGTCGGCAGCTGGGTATGGGTATCGCTCGCGCTCGCCCTGGCCGGGGTGCTGCGGGCGGAGGCGACCCTGGCGGTCGCCAACCTCATCTGGGTGCTGCTCGCCGCGTTCGGGGGACTGCTGGTGCCCACTGACCGGCTCCCGGGCGGCTTCGGTGACATCGCCCGGCTGCTGCCCTCCGGGGCGCTCGGCGACGGCATGCGGGCGGCACTCACCGGGCACGACACCCACGTGCTGATGCCGGTGCTCGTCCTGCTCGTCTGGGGTGCGATCGGCTCGGCGCTGGTCGCCCGATTCTTCCGCTGGAGCGACTGATGACCGCCACCGCACGCACGCACCACGCACGCACCGGGTGGGTGGCCCTCACCGATCGGCTGGCCCGGGTGCTGAAGCCGCTGGCCTGGATCAACCTCGCCGTCGAGATCCTGATCGTCGGCACCGGCGGACTGGTGCGCCTGTCGGGCAGCGGCCTCGGCTGTCCGCGATGGCCGGAGTGCGTCAGCGGCTCCATCACGCCGGTGAAGCACCAGGCGCAGGAGTGGCACAAGTACGTCGAGTTCGGCAACCGGATGCTCACCTCGCTGGTCAGCATCGTGGCGGTGCTGCTCATCCTGGCGATCATCGGGCACCGACGCTCCTCCGACCGGCGGGCCCTGCTACCACCGGCGCTCGGCGTGCTCGGCGGGATCGCGCTGCAGGCCGTCGTCGGCGGCATCTCGGTGCTCACCCACCTCAACCCGGCGATCGTGGCGCTGCACTTCCTGATCTCGATGGCGCTCGTCGCGACCTCCGCCTGGCTCGTGTGGCAGGTGCGCGAGCACCGGCTGGTGCCCGTCCGCCGTGAGGTGCGGCTGCTCGGTGCCGGCACGGCGTTCGTCGCAGGGCTCGTGCTGATGCTCGGCACCGCGGTGACCGGCGCCGGCCCGCACTCCGGCGACGCGACCCACCCGGCCCGGTTCGCGTTCAGCCCACGCTCGGCGGCCTGGCTGCACGCCGACATGGTAATGCTCTTCTGCGGGCTGGTCGTCGCGATGCTGGTGGCGACGGCGCTCGTGGAAGCCCGATCGGCGTTCCGCAGCTGGCGCCTGGTCGCCCTGGTGACGGTCCTGCAGGCGATCGTCGGCTACACCCAGTACTTCCTCGGCGTTCCCGGCGCGCTCGTCCTGGTGCACATGCTGATGGCCTGCCTGCTGGTCGTCGCCGTGACCTGGGGGGTGCTGGCCACGCGCGCGCCGGCCTCGACGGTGCGTCCGACCACCGCGCCTCGTACGACGCACGTGCCGACTCCGTAGCGCGCTCGGCACGGCGGCGCCTTTCCTACTTCCGCCGTACGCGCTCAAGTAGGGTGTCGGCACTGCGGTCACTTCCCCGCGCCCGCCGTCCACGCCCCGGTGGGAGATCGGCAGTGCGGTCACGTGCCGACGCGGAAGGTGGGTGGGAGCGGCGAGCGTACTGAGCGGGCCTCTTCCAGGCGCCCGGGAACAGGATCGACAGCGCAACCCCTCGGTGGGAGCAGCCGCCCGGGTGGGACCTCGGCGTAGCAGCCGCTCCCCCGCGTACGACGCACGTGCCGATTCCGTAGCGCGTCCGACCGGCCTCGCCCGACGAGGGGGAGCTACGGCGTGGTGACGACCGTGGTCACCAGGGCAGGTGCAGCAGGGGATCGATCGCGACCCCCAGGAAGACCAGCGTCAGGTAGCTGATCGAGTAGTGGAAGACCCGCATCGGGCGCAGCACGTCGTACGACGCCTCGGCGCGCGCGGCCCGGCGCAACCGGTGCGCCTCGAACAGGAAGAGCGCGCCGGATGCGGCTGCGACGAGCGTGTAGAGCACGCCCATCCCGGCGACCGGGACGAGCACCAGGGAGGTGACGACGGTCGCCCAGGCGTAGCGCACGACCTGCACGGCGACGGCGCTGTCGCGCGCGACCACAGGAAGCATGGGCACGCCGGCGCTGGCGTAGTCCTCCTTGTAGCGCATCGACAGCGGCCAGTAGTGCGGCGGCGTCCAGAAGAAGACGACGAGGAAGAGCACGAGCGCGGGCCAGGCCAGACCGTCGGTGACCGCGGACCACCCGATGAGCACCGGCATGCATCCGGCGACGCCGCCCCAGACGATGTTCTGGGAGGTGCGCCGCTTCAGGAGCAGTGTGTAGAAGCCCACGTAGAGCACGATCGCCCCGAGGGACAGGGCCGCGGACAGCCAGTTGACCAGCAGGCCGAGCCAGAGGACGGACGCGACCCCGAGCACGGAGGCGAAGAGGAAGCCCGCGCGCGGACTGATCGCTCCGGTGGCCATCGGGCGGCCTTCGGTGCGATGCATCAACCGGTCGATGTCGCGGTCGAGATAGCAGTTGTACGCGTTCGCGGAGCCGGCCGACAAGGTGCCACCGACCAGGGTGGAGAGGATCAGCCAGACGCCGGGCACTCCGCGATCGGCCAGGAACATCACCGGGAAGGTCGTCACCAGCAGCAGTTCGATGATCCGCGGCTTGGTGAGCGATACGTAGTCGGCGATCACCTTGCGCGTGGAGCGCTCTCCCCCGCCGACGGGCGGCGGTCCGGCCGGTGCGTCGGGTCCACCGGCGGGACGGGCGTCCCGTGTGCGCTGCGTCGCGGCGTGCGGCGAGGTGGCGGTCACGGTGTCCTTCACGAAGTGCGGTTGAGAGTCGGGTGGACAGCCCGCCGACTACCGAGATCGGCCGGTCAGGGCCTGTCGAAGATGGCGCGTGTGTCCGGTTCGATGGTAGACCCCGGCGCCGGACACTCGTCGGGCACCGTGACGCCGGAAGGGCAGACCGCGACGAGTTTGCACGATGTCGACATAAATCAACATGATTCATCGTTATCGCACACAACGGGACGGTTCGGCGAGGTGCGCAGGCAGCACCGCCCGGGTCTAGGCTCGCTGACAGGAACGCCTCCGCACCCGGGGTACGAACATCGAATCGAAGGAGCTGTTTTTTCGTGAGTCTGGACACCGACACCCGCCGCGACCCCAGCCTGCCCCTGCCGAAGGCGGACACCGCCGGCTGGAGCGACATCGACGTACGCGCGGTGGACACGGTCCGTGTCCTCGCGGCCGACGCCGTGCAGAAGACCGGCAACGGCCACCCCGGCACCGCCATGAGCCTCGCTCCCCTGGCCTACCTGCTCTACCAGCACGTGATGCGCGTGGACCCGAACGACCCGGAGTGGATCGGCCGCGACCGGTTCGTCCTCTCCTGCGGGCACTCCAGCCTGACCCAGTACATCCAGCTCTACTACTCCGGCTACGGCCTGGAGCTCGACGACCTGAAGAAGCTGCGCACCTGGGGATCGAAGGTGCCCGGTCACCCGGAGTACCACCACACGGACGGCGTCGACATCACCACCGGACCGTTGGGCTCGGGCATCGCCTCCGCCGTCGGCATGGCCATGGCGCAGCGCCGCCAGCGCGGCATGCTCGACCCGGACGCCGCCCCCGGCACCAGCCCGTTCGACCACCACATCTGGACCGTCGCTTCCGACGGCGACATGATGGAAGGCGTCTCCGGTGAGTCCGCGTCGCTCGCGGGCACCCAGGAGCTGGGCAACCTCATCGCCTTCTACGACCAGAACCAGATCTCCATCGAGGACGACACCGACGTGTCGTTCGCCGAGGACGTCGCCGCTCGCTACGAGGCGTACGGCTGGCACGTGCAGACCGTCGACTGGCGGCTCGGCGGATCCAGCAAGGGCGACGGCGACTACGTCGAGGACGTCGACGCGCTGCTCGCCGCGATCGAGGCGGCGAAGGCCGTCACCGACCGACCCTCGTTCATCGCACTCAAGACGATCCTGGCCTGGCCCGCCCCGAACAAGATGGGCACCGGCAAGGCCCACGGGTCCGCGCTCGGCGACGAAGAAGTCGCGGCGACCAAGAAGCTGCTCGGCTTCGACCCCGAGCAGACCTTCGAGGTCTCCGACGAGGTCATCTCCCACGTCCGCAAGGCCAAGGAGCGCGGCGCCCAGGCACACGCGGAGTGGCAGAAAGGCTTCGACTCCTGGCGCTCCGCCAACCCCGACGGCGCGAAGCTGCTCGACCGCCTGGTGGCGCACGAACTCCCCGCGGGCTTCGACGCGGCGTTCCCCACGTTCGACACGGACGCGAAGGGCATCGCCAGCCGCGCGGCCTCCGGCAAGGTGCTCACCGCCCTCGCCGACGTGATGCCGGAGCTGTGGGGCGGCTCCGCCGACCTCGCCGAGTCCAACAACACCACGATGGACGGCCAGCCCAGCTTCATCCCGGCGAATCGGCAGACCGAGGCGTGGAAGGGCAACCCCTACGGGCGCACCCTGCACTTCGGCATCCGCGAGAACGCGATGGGCATGGCGCTCAACGGCATCGCGCTGGAGGGACTGACCCGCCCGTACGGCGGCACCTTCCTCACCTTCTCCGACTACATGCGCCCGGCCGTCCGGTTGGCCGCGCTGCAGCGGATCCCGGTCACCTTCGTGTGGACGCACGACTCCATCGGCCTCGGCGAGGACGGACCCACCCACCAGCCGATCGAGCACCTGGCCGCGCTGCGCGCGATCCCCGACCTGGCCGTCGTACGCCCCGGGGACGCCAACGAGACCGCAGCCGCGTGGAAGGCGATCCTGACCCGGCGCGGCCCCGCAGCACTGGCGCTCTCCCGCCAGGCGCTGCCGACGCTCGACCGGTCCGAGTACGCCTCGGCCGATGGCGTCGACCGCGGCGGTTACACCCTCGCCGACTCCGAGAAGGACACGCCCGACGTCATCCTCATCGCCACGGGCTCCGAGGTGAGCGTCGCGGTCGCGGCACGGAAGACGCTGAAGGAGAAGGGCGTCGACGCCCGCGTCGTGTCCCTGCCCTGCCGCGAGTGGTTCTTCGACCAGGACCGGTCCTACCGCGACCAGGTGCTGCCGCCGAACGTCAAGGCCCGGGTGTCGATCGAGGCCGCGACCACCTTCGGGTGGCACGACATCGTCGGCGACAACGGCGTCGCGATCGGCATCGACCACTACGGCGAGAGCGCCGACGGCGCGCTGCTCATGGAGAAGTTCGGCTTCACCAGCGAGCACGTGGTCCAGGCTGCGCAGGACGTTCTCAACTCACTCTGATCCGATTTCCAGGAGGCATTTGCGATGGCTGACACGAACGCACGAACCCAGGCCCTGTCCGATGTGGGGGTGTCGATCTGGCTGGACGACCTGTCCCGCGGCCTCATCCAGTCCGGCGACCTGCACAAACTGATCGACGAGAAGAACGTCGTCGGCGTGACCACCAACCCGACGATCTTCGCCGGCGCGCTCTCGAACGGCGAGGACTACAACGAGCAGGTGCGCGAGCTGGCCGGAAACGCGGCCACGCTCGAAGACGCCACCTTCGACATCACCACCAGCGACGTGCGGCACGCGTGCGACATCATGAAGCCGGTCTACGACGCGACCGACGGCCAGGACGGCCGGGTCTCGATCGAGGTCGACCCGCGGATGGCGCACGACACCGACGCGACCACCGCGATGGCCGACAAGCTCTGGAAGAGCGTCGACCGCGAGAACGTGATGATCAAGATCCCGGCGACCGTCGAGGGACTGCCGGCGATCACCACCGCCATCGCGGCGGGCATCAGCGTCAACGTGACCCTGATCTTCTCCCTCGAGCGCTACCGCGGCGTGATGAACGCCTATTTGAGCGGTCTGGAGCAGGCCAAGGAGAACGGTCACGACCTGTCCAAGATCCGCTCGGTCGCCTCGTTCTTCGTCTCCCGCGTGGACACCGAGATCGACAAGCGGCTCGACGCGGCCGGTTCCGCCGAGGCCAAGGGCCTGAAGGGCAAGGCCGGTATCGCGAACGCGCGCCTGGCCTACCAGGCCTTCGAGGAGGTCTTCTCGACCTCGCGTTGGGAGACCCTCAAGAGTGCCGGCGCCCGCGTGCAGCGGCCGCTGTGGGCCTCCACGGGCGTCAAGGACCCGGCGTACAAGGACACGATGTACGTCGTCGACCTCGCTGTGAACGACGTCGTCAACACCATGCCGCCCAAGACCCTCGACGCGGTCGCGGACCACGCCGAGGTCGACGGCGACCAGGTCACCACCCACTACGCCGACGCCAAGGCCATGCTGGACGCGCTCGAGGGCGTCGGCGTCAGCTACAGCGACGTGGTGAAGGTGCTCGAGGACGAGGGCGTGGAAAAGTTCAAGAAGTCCTGGGCCGAGCTGCTGGACTCGGTGCAGGGTGAGCTGGACGCGGCGAACAAGGCCGGGGCCGCCTCGTGATGCAGAGCAGTTCCGCAGTCACCGTCGCCGCCGCCGGTGCCGCCGCCGACGCGGTGAGCGCCCACGTGCCGCAGCTGGTGACCGACAAGGTCGCGAGCAGGCTCTTCGCGCAGGACAAGACCCTCTGGGGCAGCGCCGCCGAGGACGAGGCGGGGAAGCGACTCTCCTGGGTCGGTCTGCCGCACTCGTCGCGCCCGCTGGTCGGTCAGATCGAGGGTCTGCGCAGCGAGTTCCAGGCCAAGGGCCTCACCCACGTGGTGCTCTGCGGCATGGGCGGCTCGTCGCTCGCGCCCGAGGTCATCTGCGAGACGGCCGGGGTGCCGCTGACGGTGCTGGACTCCTCCCAGCCCGACATGGTCCGCGCCGCGCTGCAGGACCGTCTCGAGCAGACCGTCGTCGTGGTGTCCTCCAAGTCGGGCTCGACCGTGGAGACCGACTCGCAGCGACGCGCGTACGAGAAGGCGTTCAACGACGCCGGCATCGATCCGACCGAGCGCATCGTCGTCGTCACCGACCCGGGCAGCCCGCTCGACAAGGACGCGCGCGGTGCCGGGTACACGGTGGTCAACGCCGATCCCGATGTGGGCGGCCGGTATTCGGCGCTCACTGCGTTCGGCCTGGTGCCCAGCGGGCTCGCCGGAGCCGACGTGGGAGCCCTGCTGGACGACGCGGAGGCGGTGGCCGACCTGTTCGCCACCGACGACGAGGACAACCCGGCGCTGCGGCTCGGCGCCGTCCTCGGTGGCACGTCGCCGTTGCGCGACAAGGTGATCCTCATCGACGCCGGGACCAAGAACGTCGGCTTCGGCGACTGGGCCGAGCAGCTGATCGCGGAGAGCACCGGCAAGGACGGCAAGGGCCTGCTGCCGGTCGTGGTCGGCACCTCGTCCGTGGGCGGTCTGCTGGACGACGAACTGGGCGTGCACCTGGTCGCGGGCGACGACGACTCCACGCCCCAGGGCACGGCGGACGTCGCCGTGGGCGGCTCGCTCGGCGCATCCATGCTGCTGTGGGAGGCCGCCGTCGCGGTGGCCGGGCGACTGCTCGGCATCAACCCGTTCGACCAGCCTGACGTCGAGAGCGCCAAGGCCGCGTCCCGGGAGCTCCTGAGCGCAGGCACCGGGGGCGGCGACGCCCCGGCGTTCACCGACGGCGCGATCGAGGTGCGCGCGCTCGGCGGCGACTGGCTCGGCGGCGCGACGGACGTGTCCGCCGCGATCGACGCCCTGCTGGCGCAGATGCCGCACCACGGCTACCTCGCGGTGATGGCCTATCTGGACCGGATCGCCGACCAGTCGCTGGCCGACGTACGGGTGGCCTTCGCCGCGAAGCTCGACCGGCCGGTCACCTTCGGGTGGGCGCCGCGCTTCCTGCACTCGACAGGTCAGTACCACAAGGGTGGCCCCGCGATCGGGATCTACCTGCAGATCACCACCACCCCGCGGCAGGACCTGGAGGTGCCGGGTCGTGACTTCACCTTCGGCGACTTCATCACCTCCCAGTCCGGTGGCGACGCCAAGGTGCTCGCCGACCACGGCCGGCCGGTGCTGCAGCTGCACCTCACCGAGCACGACCAGGGTCTGACCCAGCTGACGCAGGCGATCGCGCAGGCCACCCAGAGCTCGCAGGGAGGGTCTGCTTCGTGAGTCCCGCCCGCGTCGCACGCGGGATCAACCCACTGCGCGGCCCCGACGATCGGCGTCTCCCGCGGATCGCCGGGCCGTGCAGCATGGTGATGTTCGGCATCACCGGAGACCTCGCGCAGAAGAAGCTGCTGCCCGCCATCTACGACCTCACCAACCGGGGTCTGCTGCCGCCGAACTTCACGCTGATCGGGTTCGCCCGGCGCGACTGGAGCCTCGCGGAGTTCACCGACGTCGTACGCCGCGCGGTCCAGGCCGGCGCCCGCACGCCCTTCCGCGAGGAGTCGTGGCGGGCACTGGCGGACGGACTGCGTTTCGTGTCAGGCAGTTTCGACGACGAAGCCGGCTTCGACCGGCTCGCCGACGAGGTGGCCAGGGCCGATGTCGAGCGCGGCACCGACGGCAACCACGCGTTCTACCTGTCGATCCCGCCGGCCGCGTTCGGCGACGTCTGCAAGCAGCTGGAGCGCAGCGGTCTCACTCGCCAGGACCCGAGCAGCTGGCGGCGGGTCATCATCGAGAAGCCGTTCGGCCACGACCTGGCCAGCGCCCGCGCGCTGAACGAGATCGTCGAGAGCGTCTTCCCACCCGAGTCGGTCTTCCGCATCGACCACTACCTGGGCAAGGAGACGGTGCAGAACATCCTGGCGCTGCGTTTCGCCAACGGGATGTTCGAGCCGGTCTGGAACTCCAACTACGTCGACCACGTGCAGATCACGATGGCCGAGGACATCGGGATCTCCGGTCGGGCCGGCTACTACGACGGCATCGGCGCGGCGCGCGACGTCATCCAGAACCACCTGTTGCAGCTGCTCGCGCTCACCACGATGGAGGAGCCCAACTCCTTCGACGCGGACGCGCTGCGTGCGGAGAAGGAGAAGGTGCTCGCCGCCGTACACAGCCCGGGCGACCTGGCGCTCGCGACGGCCCGTGGACAGTACGCCGCAGGGTGGCAGGGCAGCCAGAAGGTGACCGGCTTCCTGCAGGAGGACGGCATCGACCCGGAGTCGACCACCGAGACGTACGCCGCGGTGAAGCTGCTGGTGGACTCTCGGCGCTGGGCGGGCGTCCCGTTCTACCTGCGCACCGGCAAGCGGCTCGGCAAGCGCGTCACCGAGGTGGCCGTCGTCTTCAAGCGGGCGCCGCACCTGCCGTTCGCCGATACCGCCACCTCCGAGCTGGGCGAGAACGCCATCGTGATCCGGGTGCAGCCCGACGAGGGCATCACGATCCGGTTCGGCTCCAAGGTGCCCGGCGCGGGCTCGATGGAGGTGCGCGACGTGACGATGGACTTCGGATACGGCAGCGCGTTCACCCAGGCGAGTCCCGAGGCCTACGAACGCCTCATCCTCGACGTGCTGCTCGGCGAGCCGCCGCTCTTCCCGCGGCATGCCGAGGTCGAGACGTCGTGGCGGATCCTGGACCCGATCGAGCGGTTCTGGGCCCGCAAGGGCAGGCCCCAGCCGTACGACGCGGGCACCTGGGGCCCGGCCGACGCGGACGCGCTGCTGCGCCGCGACGGCCGCGAATGGAGGATGCCGTGATCGTCACGCTCGAGGACACCGACACCCGCGCGGTGAGCAAGCGCCTGGTCGCCCTGCGCAACTCCGTCGGTGCGGTCGCGCTGGGTCGGGTGATGACGCTCCTGATCGTCACCGACGAGGCCGGCGCCGAGAAGGCCCTGGAGGCCGCGGCCGAGGCCAGCCGCCAGCACCCGAGCCGCATCATCACGCTGATCCGCGCCGGTGGTCGCGGCGCAGCGCGGATGGACGCCCAGATCCGCGTCGGCGGCGACGCCGGCGCGAGCGAGATCGTCGTCTGCCGCCTGTACGGCGAGCTGGCGTCGCACAGCGAGAGTGTGGCGGTGCCGTTGATGCTGGCCGACTCCCCCGTGGTCGCCTGGTGGCCCGGCGACTGCGACGCGAACGTCGCAGGTTCGCCGATCGGCCGGATGGCGATCCGCCGGATCACCGACGTATCGCAGTCGGGCAATCCCCCGAGGGCGCTGCTGGCGCGCCAGCAGCACTACGCCCCCGGGGACACCGACATGGCCTGGTCGCGCACCACCCGCTGGCGGGGTCTGCTCGCCACGGCGCTGGACCAGCCGCCGTACGAGTCGGTGGAGTCGGTGACCGTCTGCGGCGCCCACGACTCGGCCAGCACGGACCTGCTGGCCGGATGGCTCGCGGCGCGACTGCGCTGTCCCGTGCGGCGCACGAAGAGCGACGGCGGTTCGGGGATCCACAGCGTGCAGCTGGAGCGGGCGAGCGGTCCGTTGCTGCTCACCCGCGCGTCGTCCCGTACGGCACGTCTCACGCTGCGCGATCAACCGGATCAGGTCGTCAGCCTGCACCGCTACGACACCGCCGAATGCCTGGCCGAGGAACTGCGCCGGCTGGACGCCGACGCCGTCTACCGCGAAGCCCTGGTCGTCGGCATGCCCGAGGTCGCCGGCGCCGCGGGCGGCCGCCGACCCTCCCGATCGAAAGGGTGAGCGATGAGTGGACCGCAGTTCGTCGTGCACGAGAACAAGCAGGACCTGAGCGCTGCCGTCGCCCGGAGGCTCGGGGAGGAGATCGTCGCCGCGCAGCGGGCGCGCGGCGTCGCCCACCTCGTGCTCACCGGGGGCTCGATGGGCGGGGGCACCCTCGCCGGCCTGCGCGACCAGCACGGACCCGAGCTCGACTGGTCGAGCGTGCACTTCTGGTGGGGCGACGAGCGCTTCGTCCCGCTCGGCAACGAGGACCGCAACGACGCCGAGGCGCGGGAAGCGCTCCTGGACCACATCGACGTACCGGACGGCAACGTGCACGTGATGGCTCCGTCCGGAGGCGACTTCGGTGACGATCTGGACGCGGGCGCCGCGACGTACGCGCAGGAACTCGCCCGGTACGCCGCGCCCGGCGCCGACGTGCCTGCCTTCGACGTGCTGATGCTCGGGGTCGGACCGGATGCGCACATCGCCTCGCTCTTTCCGCAGCACCCGGCACAACGCGATGTCGACGCCTCCGCGATCCCCGTGCGTGAGTCGCCCAAGCCCCCGCCCCTGAGGATCAGTCTCAGCTACCCGGCGATCAACACCGCACGGCAGGTCTGGTTCCTAGTGTCCGGCGAGGAGAAGGCGCAGGCGGTCGCGCACGCCACCTCACCGGGTGCCGACCCGTGGGACTACCCGGCGAGCGGGGCGCACGGCACCGACGCCACCATCTGGTGGCTCGACAAGGCCGCCGCGTCCCAGCTCCCCTCCTGAGACGCGTCTGGGGTCGTAGCGCGCTCTGTAGAGCGCGCCACGACCCCACATTCTGAGCTGCCGGAGGTTCTCTTGCGACGCATCACCGCAGGATCGCGCCGCCGTGCTCTCGTGCGGCGCCACCACCTCGCCGGCGACGCCGACGGACCGGAGGACGTGACGCAGGCGCTCGTCGCGCTGCACGCGACGGACCCGGCGTCGGTGTACCTGTCCGTCCTCGCGCGCAGTGCCGCGACCACGCTCGGCGAGGTGTCCAAAGCGATGTACGACCGGCGCAGCCTGGTGCGCTGGATGGGGATGCGTCGCACGCTGTTCGTCGTCGCTCGCGATGACGTGCCGATGATCCAAGCCGCGGTGAGCACATCGGTGGCAGCGACGCTCCGCCGCCGGCTCATCTCCCGCATGATCCGCAATGGCACCGAACCACCTCTCTCCGACGAAGTGGACGAGTGGCTGCGAAGCCTCGAAGGCGACGTCGAGAGCGCGTTGGTCCGGCTCGGCGCGGCCACCGGGACTCAGTTGGCGTCCGAGGTGCCGGCTCTGCGGACGCTGATACCCGCGCGGACGGCGTCCGAGAGCGTGCAGCGTCTCACCACGTCCGTCCTCACCCTGATGAGCGCCGATGGGCGGCTCGTCCGCAGCACCCCTACCGGACCATGGACCAGCCGCAGGCATCTGTGGGAGCCGACCACTGCCTGGTGGCCGCACAGCCTCCCGCTCGTGGACGAAGCGGACGCGCAACGCGACCTCGCACGCCGGTGGCTGGAACGATTCGGACCCGCCACGGTCGAGGACCTGCAGTGGTGGACCGGCTGGACCAAGACCACCACCGCCCGCGTGCTCCAGGCGCTTCCGATCGAGGAGGTCGACCTGCACGGGCGACCTGGGATCGCCCTCTCCGACGGCTCCGATCAAGAAGCCGCGGATGCGGAGGACTGCGGACGCCGACCGCCGGTCGCTGCGCTGCTGCCCGCCCTCGACCCCACGCCCATGGGATGGAAGCACCGCGACTGGTTCCTCGGTATCGAGCAGGAAGCGATCTTCGACCGCGCCGGGAACATCGGTCCCACCCTCTGGTGGGACGGGGAAATCATCGGATCCTGGGCCGTCGCGCCGTCCGGCGAGATCCGCACCGTGATCGCGGCCGAGCGCGGCGAGGATGCGCGTACGGCCGTGGACGATGCGGCGGCCCGACTGCAGGCCAGGCTCGACGGCGCCGTCGTGATCCCCGCAGTCCGCACAGCCCTCGAACAGTCGCTCTGAGACGCGTCTGGGGTCGTAGCGCGCTCCATCGAGCGCGCTACGACCCCATCGACAGAGTCTGTTCGGTCAGCGGATCAGGCCACGGCCCCTCAGGGTGCCGAGCGCCTCATCGAGGATGACGGCGCCCTCGGCGTCGCTGCGGCGTTCCTTCACGTAGGCCAGGTGGGTCTTGTACGGCTCGGCGCGTGGCGCGGTCGGCGGGTTGTCCTTGTCCTGCCCGGCAGGCAGGCCGCAGCGGGGACAGTCCCAGGTCTGCGGGATCGCCATACCGGGCTCCTCCGCGAAGCTCGGCCGGGTCTCGTGCCCGTTGGCGCAGTAGAACGCCACCGTCACCCGCGGCGCGGAATCACCCCGCTCCGCCTCCCCCATGGGACCGGCACCGACTCGACTTCCACGAATTGCATTACCACCGGCCACGAACGGGCTCCCTAGCTGAATCGAGCGACGAGACCCAGGCCGACGACGGCCAGGATCCAGAGCGAACCGCCGATGACGGTGAGGCGGTTGAGGTTGCGCTCCGCGACCGAGGACCCGCCGAGGCTGGAGGAGACCCCGCCACCGAACATGTCCGACAGTCCACTGCCCTGCCCCTTGTGCAGCAGGATGAGGAGCACCAGCAGGACACTGGTCAGCAGGACGATCACCTGCAGGGCGATACGGATGACATCCACGTGCCTGGAACTCACCTTCGATGGAGCGGAGACCCACCCGGTACGGGCGGCCGTTGCGAATTTTACACAGTCGACGGCGGTCCACCCGCATACCGGCTGCTACTGGTGAGGATCAGGTCGCGCCGACGTGCGCCTGGTAGCGGCAGATCGTCGCGAACTCCTCCACGTCGATCGACGCCCCGCCGACCAGCGCGCCGTCGACATCGTCCTTGGCCATGATGGCCGCGACGTTCCCCGATTTGACCGATCCGCCGTAGAGGACCCGGACCGCTGCGGCGACCTGGTCGGAGTAGAGCTGACCCAGGCGGCCACGGATGGCTGCACACACCTCCTGCGCGTCGTCCGGGGTGGCGACTTCGCCCGTGCCGATGGCCCACACCGGCTCGTACGCGATGACGATGCTGTTCACCTGCTCGGCGGACAGACCGTGCAGCGCGACGTCCAACTGACCCAGGACGAAGGCCACCTGGTCGCCGGCGCGGCGCACCTCCAGGGACTCCCCCACGCACAGCAACGGCGTGACGCCGTTCTGGTACGCGGCGGCGACCTTCTGGGCGACCAGCGCGTCGTCCTCGTGGTGGTACTCGCGGCGTTCGCTGTGCCCGACGACGACGTAGCTGCAGCCGAGCTTGGCCAGGAACCGGCCGGAGATCTCACCGGTGTAGGCACCCGACTCGTGCGCGGACAGATCCTGCGCGCCGAACTTCAGCTTGAGCCGGTCACCGTCGATCAGGGTCTGCACCGAGCGGATGTCGGTGAACGGCGGGATCACCGCCACCTCGACCTGCGCGAAGTCGTGCCGCTTGTCGCGCAGCATCCAGTCCAGCTTCTGGACCAGCACGGTGGCCTGCTGGTGGTCCAGGTTCATCTTCCAGTTGCCCGCGATCAGCGGGACGCGGGCGGTGGTGTCGGCCATGGGTCAGTCCTCCAGGACGGCAAGACCGGGCAGGGTCTTGCCCTCCAGATACTCCAGGCTCGCTCCCCCACCGGTCGAGATGTGCGAGAAGTCGTCGTCGTCGAATCCGCCCTGCCGTACGGCGGCGGCGGAGTCGCCACCGCCCACGACGGTGAACGCCCCCGCCGACGTCGCGTCGACCAGCGCCTGCGCGACGGTCTGGGTGCCGGCGGCGTATGGCGCCATCTCGAACGCGCCCATCGGGCCGTTCCAGAAGACCGTCTTCGCGCCGGCGATCCTGCGCGCGAACAGCTTCGCCGACTCCGGTCCGATGTCCAGGCCCATTCGGTCGGCCGGGATCGCGTCCGCGGCGACCAGGTCGTGCGCGGCGTCCGCGGAGAAGGCATCGGCGGCGACGACGTCGACGGGCAGGACGATGTCCACTCCCCTGTTCTCGGCGTCCGCAAGATAGCCCTTCACCCGGTCGATCTGGTCCTTCTCCAACAGCGAGGTGCCCACCTCGTGGCCCTGCGCGGCCAGGAAGGTGAAGACCATGCCGCCGCCGATGAGCAGCATGTCTGCGTGCTGCAGCAGGTTCTCGATCACGCCGAGCTTGTCGGAGACCTTGGCGCCACCGAGCACCACGGCGTACGGGCGCGCGGGCCGGGTGAGGCGTTGCAGCACCGCGACCTCCTGCTCGACCAGTCCGCCGGCCGCCTGGGGCAGCCGCTCGGCGACGTCGTAGACGCTGGCCTGCTCGCGGTGCACGACGCCGAAGCCGTCGCTGACGAAGACGTCCGCGAGAGAGGCCAACTGGTCGGCGAACTCCGCGCGGGCGGCAGCGTCCTTCGCGGTCTCACCGGGGTTGAAACGCAGGTTCTCCAGCATGGCGACCTCGCCGTCGCCCAGGGCGTCGACGGTGGCATGCGCGGACGGTCCCACGGTGTCCTGCGCGAGCGGCACCGGGACGCCGAGCAGCTCGGACAGCCGCTGCGCCGCGGGTGCGAGGGAGTACCTCGCCTCCGGTGCGCCCTTCGGCCGGCCGAGGTGCGCGCAGACGATCACCCGTGCACCGGCCTGCGTGAGCCGCTGGATGGTCGGCACCGACGCGCGGACCCGGCCGTCGTCGGTGATGGCGCCGTCCTTGTCGAGCGGGACATTCAGGTCGCTGCGCAGCAGCACCTTCTTGCCGCGCAGGTCACCCAGATCCTTGATCGTGCGCATCGGGCTCAGAGGCCGTGGCCGACCAGCGCCGTCAGGTCCACGAGTCGGTTGGAGTAACCCCACTCGTTGTCGTACCAGCCGACGACCTTGACCTGGTTGCCGATGACCTTGGTCAGGCCGGAGTCGAAGATGCACGAGCTGGGGTCGGTGACGATGTCGCTGGAGACGATGGGGGCGTCGGTGTACTTCAGGTAGCGCCCGTCGGCCACCTTCTTGACGGCCTCGTTGACCTCCTGGACCGACGTCTCGCGGCCCGCCTCGAAGGTGAGGTCGGTGGCCGAGCCGGTCGGGGTCGGCACCCGCAGCGCGTAGCCGTCGAGCTTGCCCTTCAGCTCCGGCAGCACCAGGCCGATGGCCTTCGCGGCACCGGTGGAGGTCGGCACGATGTTGATGGCCGCGGCGCGGGCACGGCGCAGGTCCTTGTGCGGGCCGTCCTGCAGGTTCTGGTCGGCGGTGTAGGCGTGGATCGTCGTCATCAGGCCCTTGACGATGGTGAACTCGTCGTTGAGGGCCTTCGCCATCGGTGCCAGGCAGTTGGTGGTGCACGAGGCGTTGGAGATGACGTGGTGCTTCGCCGGGTCGTAGTCGCCGTCGTTGACGCCCATCACGATGGTGATGTCCTCGTTGGACGCGGGCGCGGACACGATGACCTTCTTGGCGCCACCGTCGATGTGCACCCGGGCCTTGGTCGCGTCGGTGAAGAGGCCGGTGGACTCGATGACGACATCGGCGCCGAGGTCACCCCACGGCAGCGCGGAGGGGTCACGTTCGGCGAAGGCCTTGAACGACTTGCCGTTCGCGGTGATCTCGTCCTCGGACGAGGTGACGTCGCCGTCGAAGATCCCGAGGATCGAGTCGTACTTCAGCAGGTGTGCGAGGGTCGCGTTGCTGGTCAGGTCGTTGACGCCGACGATCTCGATGTCGGCGCCGGAGGCGACGGCGGCGCGGAAGAAGTTGCGGCCGATGCGGCCAAAACCATTGATACCTACCCGGACGGTCACGATCGGCTCATTCCTTCTGGTTGGAGGACTTCGGCAGGCCTCGACCCTATGGGACAACTCGCCGGTACGCCGAACGGCCGTGTGCGGTCGCCGGACCCCGGCCCGCGTGGTCGCGGACGGGTCAGCCGTCCAGCATGTCCGGCGTGAGGTTGGCGTCGGTGCCGGGAATGTCCCGGTCGCCGGCCAGCTTGTCGGCCATCGCGAGCAGCCGACGAATCCGCCCCGCCACCGCATCCTTGGTCATCGGCGGCTGAGCCAACTGACCCAGCTCCTCGAGGCTCGCCTGCTTGTGCTCGACCCGCAGCCGCCCCGCCTGCGCCAGGTGGTCGGGCACGTCCGGGCCGAGGATCTCCAGGGCCCGCTCGACGCGGGAGCCGGCCGCGACGGCGGCCCGTGCGGAGCGGCGCAGGTTGGCGTCGTCGAAGTTCGCCAGCCGGTTCGCGGTCGCCCGCACCTCGCGGCGCATCCGCCGTTCCTCCCAGGCCAGCACCGCGTCGTGGGCGCCGAGCCGGGTCAGCATCGCCCCGATCGCGTCGCCGTCACGGATAACCACGCGGTCGATCCCGCGGACCTCGCGGGCCTTCGCAGAGATCCCCATGCGGCGGGCTGCACCGACGAGTGCCAGAGCGGCCTCCGGCCCGGGGCAGGTGACCTCCATGGAGGAGGAACGGCCGGGCTCGGTCAGCGAACCGTGCGCGAGGAAGGCACCACGCCACGCGGCTTCGGCGTCGCAGACGGCGCCGTTGACGACCCGCGGGGGCAGGCCGCGCACCGGACGCCCCTTGGTGTCGATGAGGCCGGTCTGGCGCGCAAGGGCCTCGCCGTCGCCGACGACGCGTACGACGTAGCGGCTGCCGCGCTTGAGACCGCTGCCGCTCATCACGACCAGCTCGGACTTCTGCCCGTAGACCGCGGCGATGTCCTGTCGCAGGCGGCGAGCGGTCGCCGCGGTGTCGAGCTCGGCCTCGATCACCACCTTGCCGCCGATGATGTGCAGCCCGCCGGCGAAGCGCAGCACGGCGGAGATCTCCGCTTTCCGGCAACACGTCTTGGTGACGGCGAACCTGCTCAACTCGTCTTTGACGGTGGCAGTCATCGCAGGCATGGGCGTCATTCTCGCACCGGCGACGCGCTGCTCGGGTCGTCACGGGCCCGACTTTTCCGTCAGGGCCACCGACCGCCGTACGGCGTGTCGCGTTTGCGCAGGTGAGGGGGCTTCAGTCGTCCAGGACGTCGCGGTACGCCGCTGCGAGACGCAGCGGATCGTGCGTGCCGGGGGTGTCGGTGTCGGCGACCGGGGCCCGGACGACGCGGGCGCCGAGGCGGCCGGCGGCCTCGGTGAGCAGGTCCGCCTCCTCCCCGTCGACCGACACGTCGGCCAGCACGACGTCCAGGTGCAGGTCGGGTGCGTGCGCGGTCAACACCTCGAGATAGTCCGCGGCGGCGAAGCCCTCGGTCTCGCCGTCGTGCCGCATCATGTTGAGCGTCAACATCTTTCGCGCCTTCGTCTGGACGAGCGCCAGGCACAGGTCCGGCACCAGCAGATGCGGCATCACCGAGCTGTACCAGGAGCCGGGACCGAGGATCACCCAGTCCGCGTGCTCGACCGCCTCGACGGCCGGCAGGCAGGGCGCGGGCGGGTCGGGGTGCAGCCGCACACTCTGCACGCGGCCACGGGTGGTCGCCACCTCGACCTGCCCGACGACGTCGACGACCTCTTCGGGGCGGTCGGGATCGGCGCCGAGCACGCTGGCCTCGATGCGCAGCGGCTCGGCCGCCATCGGAAGCACCCGACCCCGAGCGCCGAGCAGCCGCCCGACCAGATCCAGGCCCGCGACCGGGTCGCCGAGGAGATCCCACAGCGACGCGATGATCAGGTTGCCGAGCGCGTGACCGCCGAGCGGGCCGTCGCCGGCGAACCGGTGCTGCAGGGCGTCGCGCCACTGCAGTCCCCACTCGGAGGTGTCACAGAGCGCGGCGAGCGCCATGCGCAGGTCGCCGGGCGGAAGGATGTCGAACTCGTCGCGCAACCGCCCGCTCGACCCCCCGTCGTCGGCGACGGTGACGATCGCGGTGATCTTGTCGGTCACCAGTTGCAGAGCCTGCAGCGACGCGGCCAGTCCGTGACCGCCGCCGAGAGCGGCGACGGCCGGCCGGGCGAACGCTGCGGGCGTGGTCACCCGCGGAGCACTCACTCTCGTCCCAGGTCGCGGTGGACGGTCACGGCGTGGGTGCGACCGGTGCCCAGACGTTCGGCGAGCGCTTCGGTAATCGCGACGGACCGGTGCTTGCCGCCGGTGCACCCGACGGCCAGGGTTGCGTAACTGCGGCCCTCCCGGCGGTAGCCGGCGAAGACCGGCTCCAGCATGGCCAGTGCGCGTTCGAGGAACTCCTCGGCCCCGGACTGCGCGAGCACGAAGTCCGACACCACCTTGTCCTGGCCGGTGAACGGGCGCAGGTCGGGATTCCAGAAGGGGTTGGGCAGGAAGCGCATGTCGAAGACGATGTCGGCATCCAGCGGGATGCCGTACTTAAAGCCGAACGACATCACTGCCACCCGCAGGTCGGGAGAATTGTCGTCGCCGAGCATCTCGCGCACCTTGGTGCTGAGCTGGTGCACGTTCAGACCGCTGGTGTCGATCAGGACGTCGGCCGCGGCGCGCAGGTCGCGCAGTGCGACCCGCTCCGCCACGATGCCGTCGAGCAGCCGGCCCTCCCCCTGCAACGGGTGCGGGCGGCGTACGGACTCGAACCGGCGCACCAGGGCCTCGTCGGTCGCATCCATGAAGACCACGATCGGCCGGTAGTTGCCGGCCCGCAGCCGCTCGAGCCCCTCGGTGAACTCGGCGAAGAAGGTGCGGGACCGGATGTCGACCACGGCGCAGAGCCGTCGCCCGTCCGAGTCCTCGTCGCCGTTGTCGTCGCCGCCGTGGTCCAGCAGGCTCGCCATCGAGACGAGCAATTGCGGCGGCAGGTTGTCGATGACGTACCAGCCACGGTCCTCCAACACGTTGGCCGCGGTGCTGCGACCAGCACCGGACATGCCGGTGATGATCACCAGTTGGGACGCTGCGGAACTGAGCGGGTCGGCCTGGTCACTCATCGGGGCTCCTTGCTGGTCGCGGGCCCCATCAGTCGAGGACCTCACCGGTGGAGAGGTTGACGGCCGGGGTGGCGTCGACATCCTCGCGCAGTCGGTCATGGATCGTCGCCGCCAGGGCCGGGCCGATGCCGGGGACGGTGGCGAGCTCCTCCGGCGGGGCGGCACGCATCTTCTTGACCGAACCGAACTGCTTCAGCAGCGCCTTGCGCCGGGCATCGCCGAGACCCGCGATGCCGTCCAACGCGGAGGTGGTCATCGCCTTGGACCGACGCTGACGGTGGAAGGTGATCGCGAAGCGGTGCGCCTCGTCGCGCACGCGCTGCAGCAGGTAGAGACCCTCGCTCGTACGCGGCAGGATCACCGGGAAGTCGTCGTCGGCAACCCACACCTCCTCCAGTCGCTTGGCCAGGCCGACGACCTCCACGTCGTCGATCCCGAGAGCCTCCAACGCGTGCGCCGCGGCGTTGACCTGGGGCTTGCCTCCATCGACGACGACCAGCTGCGGCGGGTAGGCGAACCGCTTGGGCTTGCCGGTGGTCTCGTCGATCGGCCCGGACACCGGCGGTGTCCGGGCACCCGGCCCGGTCCCCGCAATCTCCTCGACGTCGGGACTGTCACCGAGATCCAGCTCCACGTCGTTCGCGCCGTCGCGGTCGGCCAGGTAGCGCCGGAAGCGGCGGGTCAGCACCTCGTCCATCGCGGCCGTGTCGTCCAGTCGCACGGTGCCGTCCGGTGCCGGCGTGCCGCGCACGATGAAGCGGCGGTACTCCGCCTTGCGCGGCAGACCGTCCTCGAAGACGACCATCGACGCCACCACGTTGGTGCCCTGGATGTGGCTGACGTCGAAGCACTCGATCCGCAGTGGCGCCTGACCCAGGTCGAGGGCCTCCTGCAGGTCCTGCAACGCCTGGCTGCGCGCGGTC
The DNA here is from genome assembly GCF_017565325.1 of Allobranchiibius sp. GilTou38. Classification (NCBI taxonomy): domain Bacteria; kingdom Bacillati; phylum Actinomycetota; class Actinomycetes; order Micrococcales; family Dermacoccaceae; genus Allobranchiibius; species Allobranchiibius sp. GilTou38. The sequence goes on from NZ_JAGEKN010000006.1 coordinate 387,549, forward strand.
AGGTCGCCGGCACGGGCGACCTTGTGCCGGGCCAGCGACTGGGTCGCGTTGCGCTGCACCGTCTCCATCAGGGTGCGCTTGTCGCCGCGCTGCGGCACCCGCAGGTCGACGTTCGAGCCGCGCAGACCCTGCAACCACTGCGCCATCGGCTCGGGATCGGGCGGCAGCACGGGCACCAGCACCTCGCGGGGCACCCCATCCCCGGACTCCCCGCCGTACACCTGCCCGAGCAGCCGCTCGATGACCTCGGCCAGCCCCAGGTCGCCCTCAGACTGCTTGTCGACCACCCAGCCGCGCTGGCCGCGGATCCGGCCGCCGCGGACGTGGAAGACCTGCACGGCCGCCTCGAGCTCGTCGTCGCTGACACCGAAGACGTCGGCATCGGTGGCGTCGCCCAGCACCACGGCCGAGCGTTCGAGCGCCTTCTCCAGTGCGCCGAGGTCGTCGCGACGGCGGGCCGCGGTCTCGAAGTCGAGGTCGGCGCTGGCGTCGCGCATCTCCTGGGCCAGGCGCTTCTGGAAGCGCGCGGTGTTGCCGGCCATGAAGTCGCAGAAGTCCGCGGCGATCTCGCGGTGCTCGTCCTCGGTGACCCGGCCGACGCACGGTGCCGAGCACTTGTCGATGTAGCCGAGCAGGCAGGGACGGCCGACCTGGCCGGCCCGCTTGAAGACACCGCTGCTGCAGGTGCGCACCGGGAAGACGCGCAGCAGCTGGTCGAGGGTCTCGCGGATCGCCCAGGCGTGCGCGTACGGACCGAAGTAGCGGGTGCCCTTGCGCTTGGCGCCGCGCATCACCTGCGCACGCGGGTAGGTCTCCCCCATCGTCACCGCGAGGTAGGGATAGGACTTGTCGTCGCGGTACTTGACGTTGAAGCGGGGGTCGTACGCCTTGATCCAGGAGTACTCCAGTTGCAGCGCCTCGACCTCGTTGCGGACGACGGTCCACTCGACGCTCGCGCCGGTGGTGACCATGGTGCGGGTCCGCGGGTGCAGCGCCGCGATGTCCTGGAAGTACGACGACAGTCGGCTGCGCAACGACTTGGCCTTGCCGACGTAGATGACCCGCCCGTCCTTGTCGCGGAAGCGGTAGACGCCCGGATCGACCGGGATCTCCCCGGGCTTCGGACGGTAGGACGACGGGTCTGCCACCGGGTCAGCCTACGAACCACCGCCGACAGGCAGGAATGCGCTCCCCGGTCCGGGCCGTTACCGCCCGTGGCCGGGCCGTTCGGGTCCGCGTCCATCGTCGATCGCGAGGAGTCGCCTGATGCGTGCTATCGGTTTCGAGAAGCCCGGAGACCCCGACGTCCTGCGGGAGTTCGACCTGCCCGCACCGCAGGCCGGACCTGGCGAGGTGCGGGTGCACATCGAGGCCGTCGCCGTGAACCCCTCCGACACGGCCACCCGCTCAGGGGCCTTCGCCGACCGGTACCGAGAGGTGGCCACCCCGCACCTGCCGGGCTGGGACTTCGCCGGCACCGTCGATCAGGTGGGCGCCGGGGTTGCGCACGAGGTCGGTCAGCTCGTGATGGGCGCGACCCTGCCGGTCTTCAACGGTGCGTACGCCGAGTACGTCGTGGTCCCGTCGGCGAACGTCGTTGCCGTGCCCCACGGGGTCGACGCAGTGGCAGCCTGCACCGTGCCGATGAACGGGCTGACCGCTCTGCTCACCCTCGAGCGGTTCGACCTCGAACCCGGCGCGTGGATCGCGGTCACCGGTGCCGCCGGCGCGTACGGCGGAAGCCTGATCGAGATCGCCTGCGCCCGCGGCCTGCACGTGGTGGCGGACGCCTCCGAGGCCGACGAGCAGCTGGTGCGCGACCTCGGCGCAGAAGAGGTCGTCCGCCGCGGCGACGACGTGGCGCGGCGCATCCGCGAGGTCCGCACGGGCGGGGTGGACGCGCTCGCCGACGGTGCGGTGCAGGGCGCCGTTGTGCTGCCTGCCGTCCAGGACGCCGGCGCATACGTCGCCGTACGCGCCGGCGACATCACCTCCGAGCGCGGCATCACCGTCGACGCGATCATGGTGGGCGACGTCGTGAGCGACCCCGACCGCATCGCCGCCGGTCTGGCGACTCTCGCGGACCTGGTCCGCTCCGGGCGACTCACCCCTCGGGTCGCCCGGACCCTCCCGGCCGCAGAGGCTCCCCGGGCGCACCGAGCGCTCGAGGCGGGCGGGGTCCGAGGGCGTCAGGTGCTCACCTTCTGAGCCCCGGCGCGCGCCCGGTCCCCTCAGCTGATCTTGAGCGAGGACCCCTCTGCGGTCACGGTCTTGGCGGGCAGGGGCTTGGGAGCCGGGCCACTTGTGACCGATCCGTCCTTGATGCTGAAGTGGCTGCCGTGACAGGGGCAGACGATCTCGCCGTCCGCAACGGACCCGACGGTGCACCCCGCGTGGGTGCAGATCGCCGAGAACGCCTTGAACGACCCAGACGTGGGCTGAGTGACGACCACCTTCGCGTCCCCCAGGATCTTCCCCCCGCCCACGGGGACGTCCGCCTTCGCGACCGTGGTGCCGCCGCCTCCTGAGGCCGAGCCGGACCCACCGGAGCCCGAGGAGCCGCCGCACGCGGCGAGCCCGAGCCCGGCGATCCCCACGCCGGTGACAGCCGTCGCCCGGACGACGGTGCGCCGGGTCGGGCTGACGGGTACGTCGTCGGTGTCGTTCGTCGATACTCGGTCGTTGTTGTTCATCATTGAACGATCATCCATTGCGGATCCGGTGAGGTCGACACCCGGGTGCTGTGGTTCGCCTGTGTATCTCCTGCGGTTGTCAGCGGGTAAGTGACGTCGGCACCACGGATCCGCTGACAACCGCGGCATTCGATCCCTTCGCGCTGCAAACGCAGATCTACGGGCAGCCTGGCGAGGGACGCTGCCGTCGGCTGGCGTCAGTTGCTCCGTACGTGGCTTGTCGGGCGTGCGGCCAGTTGCCTGCACCGCGCCCGGCCGGCGAGGTGGGTTGTTGGCACTGCGGTCACTTTCCTGCGCCGCGTCCGGCCGGCGAGGTGGGTTGTTGGCACTGCGGTCACTTTCCTGCGCCGCGTCCGGCCGGCGAGGTGGGTTGTTGGCACTGCGGTCACTTTCCTGCGCCGCGTCCGGCCGGCGACCGGGCAGCGCCGACGGGGCGAGCGGGCCTCGTCCAATGCGACTGAGAACACAACCCTCGACGTGACTCGCCGCAGGCGCTGCCGGTTGTCAGCAGGTAGGTGACGCCGACACCGCAGATCCGCTGACAACCGCGGGACCCAGCTACCGGTTGTCAGCAGGTAAGTGACGCCGACACCGCAGATCCGCTGACAACCACGGCGTACGGCGTCAGCTGGCGGCCTTCGTGCTGGCCTTGCGCGGCGAGCGGGTGCCTGCGCGACGGGTGGAGGGGCGCGCTGCCGCACTCTGCTTCGCCAGCAACGGCTTGAGGAACCGGCCGGTATGACTGGCCCGCACCTCCGCGATCTCCTCCGGTGTGCCCACGGCGACCACACCTCCCCCGCGGTTGCCGCCCTCGGGGCCCATGTCGACGATCCAGTCCGCCGACTTGATCACATCGAGGTTGTGCTCGATGACGATGACCGTGTTGCCCTTCTCGACCAGGCCCTGCAGCACGTCGAGCAGCTTGCGGATGTCCTCGAAGTGCAGGCCCGTGGTCGGCTCGTCGAGCACGTAGATGGTGCGGCCCGTCGAGCGCTTCTGCAGCTCTGAGGCCAGCTTCACCCGCTGCGCCTCGCCACCGGACAGGGTCGGCGCGGGCTGGCCCAGCCGGACGTAGCCGAGACCGACGTCGACCAGCGTGGTCATGTGCCGGCCGATGGCGGGCACGGAGGCGAAGAAGTCCTTGGCCTCCTCGATCGACATGTCGAGCACCTCGGCGATCGACTTGCCCTTGAAGTGCACCTCGAGCGTCTCGCGGTTGTAGCGCGCCCCGTGGCACACCTCGCACGGCACGTAGACGTCGGGCAGGAAGTTCATCTCGATCTTCAGGGTCCCGTCGCCGGTGCACGCCTCGCAGCGACCACCCTTGACGTTGAAGGAGAACCGGCCGGGCAGGTAGCCGCGGACCTTCGCCTGCTGGGTCTGCGCGAAGAGGCGCCGCACGTGGTCGAAGACCCCGGTGTAGGTCGCCGCGTTGCTGCGCGGCGTACGCCCGATCGGGCTCTGGTCGACGTGCACGACCTTGTCGAGCTGGTCCAGCCCCTCCACCGTGCGGTGCCGCCCGGGCACGTGGCGCGCGCCGTTCAGCTGGTTGGCCAGCACGTTGTAGAGGATGCCGTTGACCAGCGAGGACTTGCCCGACCCGGACACCCCGGTCACCGCGACCAGGTTGCCCAGCGGGATCGCGACGTCGACGTTCTTCAGGTTGTGCTCGCGCGCACCGCGTACGACGATCTCGCGACCGTCGTGCGGTCGACGTTCGGTGGGCAGCGGGATCTCCCGCCGACCCGACAGGTAGTCGCCGGTGATCGAGTCCGTGTTGGCCAGCAGACCGGCCACCGACCCGGCGTGCACGACGTGCCCGCCGTGCTCCCCCGCGCCGGGCCCGATGTCCACGACGTAGTCGGCCGTGGAGATGGTGTCCTCGTCGTGCTCGACGACGATCAGGGTGTTGCCGAGGTCGCGCAGCCGCGTGAGCGTCTCGATCAAGCGGTGGTTGTCGCGCTGGTGCAGACCGATCGACGGCTCGTCGAGCACGTAGAGCACGCCGACCAGGCCCGACCCGATCTGGGTGGCCAACCGGATGCGTTGCGCCTCGCCGCCGGACAGCGTGGCGGCGGGCCGGTCCAGGGACAGGTAGTCGAGGCCGACGTCGAGCAGGAAGCCCAGCCGCGCGTCGACCTCCTTGATGATGCCCTCGGCGATCTGCCGCTCCCGCGGGGAGAAGTCGACACCGGGCAGGAAGTTGGCGGCGTCGGAGATGGGCAACGCGCACACGTCGGCGATCGACTGGCCGCCGACGGTGACCGCGAGGGACTCGGGCTTGAGCCGGGCGCCCTTGCAGACCGGGCAGGGCACCTCGCGCATGTAGCCCTCGTAGCGCTCGCGGCTCCAGTCCGAATCGGTCTCGGAGTGGCGACGCTTCACGAACGGGATGACGCCCTCGAAACCGGTGGAGTAGCTGCGTTCGCGGCCGTACCGGTTGCGGTACTTCACGTGCACCTGGTGGTTCTGCCCCTCCAGCAGCGCCGTCCGCGCCCGCTCGGGCAGCGCGTGCCACGGCGTGTCGAGGGAGAACTTCAAGTCCTCCGAGAGCGCGCCGATGACCCGCAGGAAGTAGTCGGCCGAGGTCGAGCCCTGCGCCCAGGGCAGGATCGCCCCCTCGCGGATCGACTTGTCCTCGTCCGGCACGAGGAGCTCGGGGTCGACCTCCAGCTCGGTGCCGATGCCGGTGCACGCGGGGCAGGCGCCGAACGGGCTGTTGAAGGAGAACGAGCGCGGCTCGATCTCGTCCATCGACAGCGGGTGCTCGTTGGGGCAGGCCATCCGCTCGGAGAAGCGGCGCTCGCGCTGCGGGTCGCCCTCGTCGAGGTCGACCATCTCCACGATGAGGACACCGTCGGCCAGGATCAGCGCGGTCTCGACGGAGTCGGTGAGCCGCTGCTTCGCGGAGGGGTCACCGCCGCGGGACACCAGCCGGTCGACGACCACGTCGATGCTGTGCTTCTTCTGCTTGGCCAGCTTGGGCGGCTCGGACAACGAGACCACGACCCCGTCGACCCGGGCGCGCGAGTAGCCCTTGCCCTGCAGGTCGCTGAACAGGTCGACGTACTCGCCCTTGCGGGACCGTACGACGGGCGCCAGCACCTGGAACCGCGTGCGGTCGGGCAGCTCCAGGAGCTGGTCGACGATGGCCTGCGGCGTCTGGCGGCCGACCGGCTCGCCGCAGACCGGGCAGTGCGGGCGACCGGCTCGCGCGAAGAGGAGGCGCAGGTAGTCGTAGACCTCGGTGATCGTGCCGACCGTGGACCGGGGGTTGCGGTTGGTCGACTTCTGGTCGATCGAGACCGCCGGCGACAGGCCCTCGATGAAGTCGACGTCGGGCTTGTCCATCTGGCCGAGGAACTGGCGCGCGTACGCCGAGAGCGACTCGACGTAGCGGCGCTGACCCTCGGCGAAGATGGTGTCGAACGCGAGCGAGGACTTGCCCGATCCGGACAGACCGGTGAAGACCACCAACGAGTCCCGCGGGATGTCGACCGAGATGTTGCGCAGGTTGTGCTCCCGGGCGCCCTTGACCCGCAGGTGGTCGTGACCGCGCACCGGTGGGGCGGGCGCGGCGCTCGGAGAGCTGGGAGAACTGGGTGACGTGACGGAACGGCTCGGTCGGGGGGTCGCACTGGGCACGACCCAATGCTAGGGGCCGGGTCCGACAGGCCCGACCTGGATACGCTGTGCGCCGGTCCCGTCCCGAAGGAGAACACGCCCATGGCTTACGACGGCAGGACGACACCCGGCAGGCCCGCCCTGGTGCGTGAGCTCGAGGGCGTCACAATCCGCAAGCTCGCGGTCTCCTCGATGGACAACAACGTCTACCTGGTGACCGCCACCGGATCCGGCGCGTCCGTGCTCGTGGACGCGGCGAACGACTGGCCGGCGATCGAGGCAATGATCCGGGAGAGCGGCGCCCGGGTGGAGGCGATCGTCACCACCCACCGGCACGGCGACCACACCGGCGCGCTCGCCGATGCGGCGCGCGCCCTCGGTGCCCGCACGTACGCCGGGGCACCGGACGCCGACCACCTGCCGATCGCGGCCGACGTACGCCTCGAGGACGGCGACACGGTGCAGGTCGACGGGCTCTCCCTCGACGTCGCCCTCGTGCGCGGGCACACCCCCGGCTCGGTCGTGCTGACCTACGCCGACCCGCACGGTCATGACCACGTCTTCACCGGCGACACCCTCTTTCCCGGCGGTGTCGGTGCGACGAAGAACCACGACGACCAGTCCTTCCCGCAGCTCATCGACGACGTCGAGCAGCGCATCTTCGCCCGGCACGACGACGACACGTGGGTCTACCCCGGTCACGGCGACGACACCACCCTCGGCACCGAGCGCCCCCACCTGCCCGCGTGGCGGGAGCGCGGATGGTGAGTGGGCTGGGCGACTCGCTCCGGCCCGTCACCGCGCCAGGTCGTCCTGCCCTCGTGCGCGTGTCCATCAGCGGGCTCTGGCTCACGGCGACCTCGCCACGGCCCATCGACGCCCCGCTGCTCGCCGCCGCTCCCGACCACGACCGCTGGCTCGCCGCCATGGACGCCGAGCCGGAGCCGATGGCCGGTCGGCTCGGGCTCGAGGGCCGGCTGGAGACCGAGGTGCTGGAGGGTGAGTCGGTCGAGGTGCACGACCTGCACGACGACTGGGCGTTCGTGACATGCCCCGAGCAGCCGTCGCACAAGAACCCGCGCGGCTACCCCGGGTATCTGCGAGCGGCCCACCTGGACCTCGGGGTCTGCGAGTCCGACGGTGCCGGCGATCCCGCGCCCACCGCCGGCGCGACCTCGGTCGACCCGGCCGCGTTCCTCGATGCGGTGCGGGCCCACGCGGGCGTGTCCTATCTGTGGGCCGGCCTCTCGCCGCACGGGCTGGACTCCTCGGGACTGGTGCACCTCCCGCTGTGCACCCTCGGGGTGCGTTTTCCGCGCGACTGCTCCGACCAGGCCCGGCAGTGCGCCCCTGTCGCACCCGCCGACGCGACCCCCGGCGACCTCCTCTTCTTCGCGCGTCCCGGATCCGAACCGGACCACGTCGGCATCCTCACCGCCACCGGCCGGATGCTGCACGTGCCGCAGACCGGACGCGTCGTCGAGGAGGACGTGCCGACGGACCGGGCCGAGACCCTGGTGTGCGCCGGCCGGATCAGCGCGCTGGGGTGAGGTCCCCCGTCGGCTACCGGCCGCCCCCGCCCGCCCTCGTCCTCACCGCCGTGGTGTCGGTCCAGTTCGGCGGCGCCCTGGCCTCCACCCTCGTCCCCACGATCGGTGCCTTCGGGTCGGTCGGCCTGCGTCTGGGATTCGCTGCCGTGCTGCTGTGCGCACTCGGACGTCCGGCGCTGCGCGGCCGCAGCCGCGCCGACTGGCGGGTGGTGACGGCGTACGCCGCGACGCTGGCCACGATGAACGTCTGCTTCTACGCGGCCATCGCCCATCTGCCGCTCGGCGTAGCTGTGACCTGCGAGTTCGTCGGTCCGCTCAGCCTGTCCGCCGTCCTGTCGCGGCGCTGGCAGGACGCGGCGGCGGTGGTCTGCGCCGTCGGCGGTGTGCTCCTCGTGTCCGGCGCGCTGACGACGCCGTGGTCGAAGCTGCCGGTGACCGGCGTGCTGTTGGCGCTCGCCGCGGGCGCCTGCTGGGCGGCGTACATCATGGCCTCCGGAGCGACCGGCGCGCGGTTCGCCTCCCTCGACGGGCTGGCGATCGCCCTGGCCATGGGCACCGTGGTCGTGCTCCCGATCGGCGTATGGCGGGCCGGTGACGCGCTGTTCTCGGGCGAGTCGCTCGCCAAGGGCTTCGGGATCGCGCTGCTGTCCTCGGTGCTGCCCTACTCCCTGGAGCTGCTCGCACTGCGTCGGCTCGCGGCCCACGTCTTCGGCATCCTGATGAGCCTCGAACCCGCTGCAGGTGCACTCGCCGGACTACTCGTCCTGGGCCAGCGATTGAGCACGCCCGAACTGGTCGGGATGGCGCTCGTGGTGCTCGCCAGCGTGATCGTGCTCGGCGCCGCCCGTCGCCCGCGGCCTGGTGGGTCCGACGGTGGCTCAGGGGTGCCCGAGGGGCTCACACCGGCCTGAGGCTCGGCCGGCCCGGCTGGGCCCCGGTCCGCTTCAGCCGCGCGGGCGCAGGTCGCGGCGCCGCAGCGCGTACCGCTCGAACCACAGGGTCATGAAGGGCGGCACGCTGCTCACCAGTCCCAGCAGCGCGGTCCGCGCTCCCCAGCGGCGCGACCTGGCCACCCACGCCAGCGCCACCAGGTAGCAGATGAAGACGATGCCGTGCACCATCCCGAAGATCTGCACACCGCGGTCGGTGCTCCTCGCGATCCACTTGAAGTACATCCCGATCAGCAGCGCGAGCCACGACACCGCTTCCAAGGTGGCGATGGCGATGAAGACCTGGGAGGAGAGCTGCGAAGAGGTACGGCGGGCGGGGACGTCGGCTTCGAGTGACACACCGGGACGATAGGTGGTCACCCCCACCACCGGCACGGCGGGCCGGTCGCCGTGCGCGGGCTCGACGGTGGCACAGGTACCCCGGCCAAAACCACCCGTCGGCTGTCTGCGCGGCGGCCGGACGTCCTATCGTCGCCGGTATGACGACGCGCATCTCGCACTGGATCGACGGCGCCGTGGCGCAGGGCTCCTCCGGCAGGGTCGGCCCGGTCTACAACCCCGCGAGCGGTGAGCAGACCGGCGAGGCGGAGCTGGCGAGCGCGGACGACGTACGCACCGCCGTCGCGTCGGCTGCGAAGGCCGCCGCCGAGTGGCGTCACGCGTCGCTCTCGACGCGCGCCGCCGTGCTCTTCGCGTTCCGGGAGCTGTTGCACGACAGCCTGGACGAGCTGGCCGACATCGTGACCTCGGAGCACGGCAAGGTGCACAGCGACGCGGTGGGCGAGATCTCCCGCGGTCTGGAGAACGTCGAGTACGCCACCGGGGTGCCCAACCTGCTGAAGGGGGGCTTCTCCGAGCAGGCCTCATCCGGCGTCGACGTCTACTCGATCCGCCAGCCGCTCGGCGTCGTCGCGGGCATCACGCCGTTCAACTTCCCGGTGATGGTGCCGCTGTGGATGTGCGCGGGAGCGATCGCGGCGGGTAACGCGTTCGTCCTCAAGCCCAGCGAGAAGGACCCGTCGGCGTCGCTCTTCCTGGCCCGGCTGTGGCAACGTGCGGGACTGCCCGACGGTGTCTTCACCGTCGTACAGGGCGACAAGGAGGCCGTCGACACGCTGCTCACCCACCCGGATGTGAGCGCGCTCAGCTTCGTCGGGTCCACGCCCATCGCGCGCTACATCTACGAGACCGGCACCGCCGCCGGCAAGCGGGTGCAGGCCCTCGGCGGCGCGAAGAACCACATGGTGGTGCTGCCGGACGCCGACCTGGAGATGGCCGCGGACGCGGCGGTCTCGGCGGCGTACGGCGCGGCCGGCGAGCGCTGCATGTCGATCTCCGTCGTGGTCGCCGTGGGCGATTCCGCCGACCCGCTGGTCGAGGCCATCGCCCGGCGGCTGCCCGACGTGACCGTGGGCGACGGCGCGAAACCCGACACCCAGATGGGTCCGCTCATCACTGCGGCCCACCGAGACAAGGTCGCGTCGTACATCGCGGCCGGCGCCGACGAGGGCGCCACCCTGGTCGTCGACGGCCGCGAGGCGGACCTGCCCGCCGACGGGTTCTTCCTCGGTACGACACTGCTGGACCACGTGCGACCGACGATGTCGGTCTACACCGACGAGATCTTCGGCCCGGTGCTGTCGGTGGTGCGCGTCGACACCTACGACGATGCGCTCGAGCTCGTCAACAGTCACGAATTCGGCAACGACACAGCGATCTTCACCCGGGACGGCGGTGCGGCGCGCAGCTTCCAGTACGACGTGCAGGTCGGCATGGTCGGCATCAACGTGCCGATCCCGGTGCCCGTGGCGTCGTACTCCTTCGGCGGGTGGAAGGCGTCGCTCTTCGGCGACAACCACATGTACGGACCCGAGGGGCTGGCTTTCTACACCCGCGGCAAGGTGGTCACCTCGCGGTGGCCCGACCCGGCCACCTCCACCGTCGATCTGGGATTCCCGAGGACACGATGACCGACAGCATCCTGCGCGAGACCGCCACAGACGCCGAGCCCACCGACCCCGCGAGCCTGCTCGGCCGAGGCGACGAGGCGCAGGTCCGCGCCGACGACCGCCACGTCTTCCACTCCTGGTCGGCCCAGGCCACGATCGACCCGCTGCCCATCGAGCACGCGCAGGGGTCCTACTTCTGGGACTACGCCGGCAAGCGCTACCTCGACTTCTCCAGCCAACTGGTCAACATGAACATCGGCTACCAGCACCCCCGGCTGGTCGCGGCCATCGTGGAGCAGGCGCAGCGGCTGTGCTCGATCCAGCCGGCGTTCGCCAACGACGTACGCGGCGAGGCGGCCCGGTTGATCGCCGAGCGGGCACCCGAGGGCCTGAACACCGTCTTCTTCACGAACGGCGGCGCCGACGCCAACGAGAACGCCGTGCGGATGGCGCGGCTGCACACCGGGCGGCAGAAGGTGCTCGCGGCCTACCGCAGCTACCACGGCTCGACGGCCGGTGCGATCTCGCTGACCGGTGACCCGCGGCGCTGGCCCTCCGAGCCGGCCGTTCCCGGCACGGTCCGCTACTTCGGCCCTTACCTGTACCGATCGGCGTTCCACGCCACCACCGAGCAGGAGGAGTGCGACCGGGCGCTGGCCCATCTGCGCGAACTGGTCATGCTCGAGGGACCGCACACCATCGCGGCGCTCGTGCTGGAGACGGTCGTCGGCACGAACGGCATCCTCGTGCCACCCCCGGGCTACCTCGACGGCGTGCGGGCCCTCTGCGACGAGCACGGCATCCTGCTGATCGCCGATGAGGTGATGTCCGGATTCGGGCGGTGCGGCGAGTGGTTCGCCGTCGACCACTGGGGCATGACCCCCGACCTCATCACCTTCGCCAAGGGCGTCAACTCCGGCTACGTCCCGATCGGCGGGGTACTCATCAGCGACACGGTGGCCGCCACGTTCGCCGACCGTCCCTTCCCCGGCGGCCTCACCTACTCCGGGCACCCCCTGGCGTGCGCCTCCGCCGTCGCGTCGATCCGGATCTTCGAGGACGAGGGCATCCTGGCCAACGCGCGGATGCTCGGCGAGGAAGTCATCGCACCCGGGCTGGCCGAGCTGGCGGCGAAGCACCCGAGCATCGGCGAGGTCCGCGGTCTCGGGGTCTTCTGGGCGGTCGAGCTGGTCCGCGACCGGGCGACCCGCGAACCGCTGGTGCCGTTCAACGCGGCCGGGGCGGACGCGGCCCCGATGACGCAGTTCGCGGCGGCCTGCAAGAGCGAAGGGCTCTGGCCGTTCACGCACTTCAACCGCACCCACGTCGTACCCCCGTGCACGAGCACGCCGGACGAGGTGCGCGAGGGCCTGGAGATGCTGGACGTCGCGCTCGAGGCGGCCGACCGGCATACGACGGACGCCTGACCGGTGGACGTCTCGGCGACCTGGCGCGACGCGTCGACGACGCCGTACTGGCTGGACACCCCCGACCGCCCGTCCGCGCGACCCGCTCTGACCACCGACGCTCGCGCGGACCTCGTCGTCGTCGGCGGCGGGTTCAGCGGGCTGTGGACCGCACTGCTGGCCAAGGAACGCGACCCCGACCGCGACGTCCTGCTGGTCGAGGGCGACCGGATCGGATGGGCGGCGTCCGGCCGCAACGGCGGGTTCTGCTCGGCGAGCCTCACTCACGGGCGGGACAACGGAGAGCAGCGCTTCCCCGACGAGATCGAGACGCTGGAGCGGCTCGGTCGGGAGAATCTGGCGGCAATCGGCGACACGGTGCAGCGCTACCGCATCGACTGCGACTACCACCTGCGCGACTCCCTCACCGTGGCCACCCAGCCCTATCAGTTGCGCGAGATGCGTTCTTCCGTAACGGGGTTCCTCGACCAGGAGGCCCTACGCGCCCGCCTGCACTCCCCCACGTTCCTCGGCGGGTACGTCGAGGAGGGTGAGCTCGCACTCGTCGACCCGGCTCGTCTCGCATGGGGTCTCGCCGCTGCCGCCGAGAGCCTCGGGGTGCGGATCGCGGAGCACACCAAGGTCACCGGTCTGGCCGAGGACGGCGACCGGATGACGCTGCGGACCGACGGCGGCCGCACGATCACCGCGGAGCACGTCGCCCTCGGCACGAACGCCTTCCCGTCACTGGTGAAACGCGTGCGGCTGCACACCGTGCCGGTCTACGACTACGTGCTCATGACCGAGCCGCTCTCCGACGGGCAGCTGGCCTCGATCGGCTGGGACGGACGCGAGGGCGTCGACGACGCCGGCAACCAGTTCCACTACTACCGGATGACCGCCGACCGGCGGATCCTCTGGGGCGGCTACGACGCGATCTACCACTTCGGTCGGGCGGTGCGCCCGACGTACGACCAGCGGCCCGCGACCTTCGAGATGCTTGCCCAGCAGTTCTTCGCGACCTTCCCGCAGCTGGAGGGGTTGCGCTTCAGCCACCGTTGGGGCGGCGCGATCGACACCTGCACGCGATTCTTCGCGTTCTTCGGCACGGCGTACGGCGCCCGGGTGTCCTACGCGCTCGGCTACACCGGCCTCGGGGTCGGGGCCACGCGCTTCGGCGCACGAGTGATGCTCGACCTGCTGAACGGCGCCCACACCGAGCTGACCGAGCTGGCCATGGTGCGCACCAAGCCGCTGCCCTTCCCGCCGGAACCGTTGGCATACGCCGGTATCCAGGCCACCCGCGCGGCACTCGCGTCGGCGGACCGCCACGACGGCCGCCGCAACCTGTGGCTGCGCGGCCTGGACAGGGCAGGTCTCGGCTTCGACTCCTGACCCCATCGTCGAGGGGCGGAGATAAGCCCACCTCTCGGTGAGATCCCCACACCCGACGGAAGGATCAGCGGGTCGCGGCCGTCATCTGCCGCAGCTCCTTCTTCAGGTCACCGAGCTCGTCGCGCAACCGAGCTGCCAGCTCGAAGTGCAGGTCGGTCGCCGCCTGGTGCATCTGGTCGGTGAGGTCCTGGATGAGAGTGGCCAGCTCGCCGGCGGGGACACCGGTCACCGTGGCCACCCCACCGCTCTCGGGCTTCGCGCCGATCCGCTTGCTGGACTTGCCCTGCTTGGCCGTCTTGCCGCGCGACTGCACCCGGCCGCTGCCCATCAGGGCCTCGGTGTCGGCGTCCTCACGCTGCAGCAGGTCGGTGATGTCGGCGATCTTCTTGCGCAGCGGCTGCGGGTCCACCCCGGCCGCGAGGTTATAGGCCACCTGCTTCTCCCGGCGTCGGCTGGTCTCGTCGATGGCGTCACGCATCGAGGGGGTCACCTTGTCGGCGTACATGTGCACCTGACCGGACACGTTGCGGGCCGCGCGTCCGATGGTCTGGATGAGCGAACGGGCGGACCGCAAAAAGCCCTCCTTGTCGGCGTCCAGGATGCTCACCAACGAGACCTCGGGCAGGTCGAGACCCTCACGCAGCAGGTTGATGCCGACCAGCACGTCGTACTCGCCCATCCGCAGCTCGCGCAGCAGCTCCACCCGGCGCAGGGTGTCCACCTCGGAGTGCAGGTAGCGCACCCGCACGTCCTTCTCCAGCAGGTAGTCGGTCAGGTCCTCGGCCATCTTCTTGGTCAGGGTGGTGACCAGGATCCGCTCGTTGCGGGCGGAGCGCTCACGGATCTCGTGCAGCAGGTCGTCGATCTGACCCTTGGTCGGCTTCAGCACGATCTCCGGGTCGATGAGCCCGGTGGGGCGGATCACCTGCTCGACCACGCCGTTGGCCTTCGCGACCTCGTAGTCCCCCGGCGTCGCGGACAGGTAGACCGTCTGGCCGACGCGCTCGAGGAACTCCTCCCACTTCAGCGGCCGGTTGTCCATCGCGCTCGGCAGTCGGAACCCGTGGTCGACCAGCTGCCGTTTGCGGGACATGTCACCCTCGTACATCGCGCCGATCTGCGGCACGGTCTGATGGGACTCGTCGATGACCAGCAGGAAGTCCTCGGGGAAGTAGTCGAGCAGGCAGTTGGGCGCCGATCCCGGCCCGCGTCCGTCGATGTGCCGCGAGTAGTTCTCGATGCCCGAGCACGACCCGACCTGGCGCATCATCTCGATGTCGTACGTCGTGCGCATCCGCAGCCGCTGCGCCTCCAGCAGCTTGCCCTGCTTCTCGAACGACTCCAGCTGGGTCTCCAACTCGGCCTCGATGCTGGAGATCGCCCGCTCCATCCGCTGCGGCCCGGCGACGTAGTGCGAGGCCGGGAAGACGTACATCTCCTCCTCCTCGCGCACGACCTCGCCGGTGAGCGGGTGCAGGGTGTAGATGCGCTCGATCTCGTCACCGAAGAACTCGATCCGGATCGCCAGCTCCTCGTAGACCGGGATGATCTCCACCGTGTCGCCGCGCACCCGGAAGGTGCCGCGGGTGAAGGCCAGGTCGTTGCGGGTGTACTGCATCTGCACGAACCGGCGCAGCAGGTCGTCACGGTCGATGACCTGACCGACCTTCAGGCGGGCCATCCGGTCGACGTACTCCTGCGGCGTGCCCAGGCCGTAGATGCACGACACCGACGCCACCACGATCGCGTCGCGCCGGGTCAGCAGCGAGTTGGTCGCGCTGTGCCGCAGCCGCTCGACCTCCTCGTTGACCGAGGAGTCCTTCTCGATGTAGGTATCCGTCTGCGCGATGTACGCCTCGGGCTGGTAGTAGTCGTAGTACGACACGAAGTACTCGACCGCGTTGTTGGGCAACAGTTCCCGGAACTCGTTGGCCAGCTGCGCCGCCAGCGTCTTGTTGGGCGCCATCACCAGCGTCGGCCGCTGCACCTGCTCGATCATCCAGGCCGTTGTCGCCGACTTGCCGGTGCCGGTGGCACCCAGCAGCACCACGTCCTGCTCGCCGGCCTTGACCCGTTTGGTCAAGTCGGCGATGGCCGTCGGCTGGTCGCCGCTCGGGCTGAACTCGGAGACCACCTCGAAGGGCGCGACGCGGCGCTTGAGGTCGGTGATGGGGCGCATGCGTCAACCGTACGACGCCCCACCGACACGACCACCGCGCGCGGTGTTTGGGAGACTGGATCGCGTGGTCATCCCAGTCGTCTACCTGATCGTCGGGGTGGCTCTGCTGCTCGGCGTGCTGCTGCCCGCCTTCACGACGGGCCGGGCGATCTCGGCTCCCGTGATCCTGGTGGCCGTGGGTGCGCTCGTCGGGCTGCTCCCCTTCCCCGCGGGTCTGTCACTCGACCCCGACGAGCATGCGGCGCTCACCGAGCACCTGACCGAGACCACCATCCTGATGGCCCTCACCGGTGTCGGTCTGGCACTCGACCGGCCCCTCACCCGGGTCAGGCTGACCTGGCGCCGCTGGGGTACGACGTGGCGGCTGCTGTTCATCGCGATGCCGTTGGCGATCGTCGTCACCGCGCTGCTCGGCTGGTGGCTCCTCGGGCTCATCCCAGCTGCCGCCGTCCTGCTCGCCTCGGTACTGTCGCCCACCGACCCCGTCCTGGCTGCCGAGGTCCAGGTAGAGGGACCGACCACCCTGTCGGAGACGGACGCGGACGACGGCGAGGGCTTCGCCGAGGCCGACATCGACGAGAAGGACGAGGTCCGCTTCGCCCTCACCTCCGAGGCCGGCCTCAACGACGGGGCCGCGTTCCCGTTCGTCTACGCGTCGATCTTCCTGCTCACGATGGGGTCGGTCGGCCACTGGTGGGTGCGCTGGATCGGCTGGGAGGTCGTCGGCAAGACCGTCGTCGGGATCGCGGCCGGGTGGGCGGTCGGACGGTTGCTGTCGCTGGTGGCCTTCCGGATCCGCGAGTCCGTGCAGATCTCCCGGATCGGCGACCCGCTCCTGATCGTCGCCGCACCGCTGATCGCGTACGGCGTGGGCGAGCTGGTTCACGGCTGGGGCTTCCTGTCGGTCTTCGTCTCAGCGATCACCCTGCGCAGCTGCGACCGCTCGAACGAGTACCACCACGCCATGCACGGCGTCATCGAGCGCCTCGAGCGGCTCTTCACCCTCGTCGTCCTGCTGCTGCTGGGTGCCGCCCTCACGAACGGACTCCTCACCTCCCTCACGTGGCAGGGCGCGGTCCTCGCCATCCTGCTGATCTTCGTGATCCGTCCAGCCACGGCGTGGATCGCGCTGTGGCACCCGCGCGGACAGGACTTCGACGACGATTCGGTGCTCGGTCCGCGTGAGCGACTGGTGACGGCCTTCTTCGGCGTACGCGGGGTCGGCAGCATCTACTACCTCGCCTACGCGACCGGTCACCACGGCTTCCCGGACGCCGAAGGGCTGTGGTCGATCGTCGCCTTCACCATCGTGCTGTCGGTCGTCGTCCACGGGGTCTCGGCCAGTCCGGTCATCGGCCGGCTGGAACGCCGTCGCGAGGCCGTCCTCGCCTGACGCCTGCCGTTTCGACGCGCCACAGCCCGCGACGGACGTCGGCCGTCGTACGCTCACCGGCATGTCGCCCACACCGCCCCGCTCCCGGGGCCGCTCCGTGCTGGTGGCAGCGACGCTGATCGTCGCGCTCCTGGTCGGCGTCGGCGGTTACGCCGGATGGCGGGCCCTGAACCCCGGGCGCGGCTCCTTCCCCACCGTCGCCTCCGACCTGACGCCCCGGCAGCGGTCGATCCTCACGGTGGCACGCACCGAGTGGGAGCACCCCGGCCCGTCCACCAAGTACTCCAACGGGATCGACGAGAACTGGTGTGCCGACTTCGTCAGCTGGGTGCTGCGGCATGCCGGCTACCCGATGAGCAACCCCAACTCCGGATCGTGGCGGATCCCCGGCGTCCTCACGCTGCAGTCCTACCTGACGAAGGCGGGCCGGTTCCGTGCCGTCGGTGACGGGTACGCGCCGCAACCCGGCGACATCGTGATCTACGACGGCGGCGGGTTCGGTCAGCACACCAATCTGGTGGTGGAAGTCCGTGGCCACACGATCGAGACGGTCGGCGGCAACCAGGGCGCCGGGCTCGGCCGGCACGGCATCACCGTGCGCCAGTCACCGTTGAACGGCAGTGGCGTCGTCGGGTACGGCGTGGCCTGACCGCTGCCGCCTCGTCGTCGCCGCGACAGGACTCAGATCGAGTCGAGGATCGCTGTGCGGCGGTCCTGGTACTCCTGCTGCGAGATCGCACCCTTGTCGAGGAGTTCCTGCAAGGTGTCGAGCCGGGCGGACGCCGTCGGCGCAGCCGCCGGCTCGGCGCGCCGCACCTTCGCCACGCTGTTCGCGATGTACGCCGTCGTGAGGGCGTTGTTGTCGATCAGCGCCACGGCGGTGGCCGCGTCGGGGTCAAGACCTGCCTCGCGGGCAGAGCGCCGCACCCAGATCACTGTGAACACCGTGGCTATCAGGCCGAACATGAGCACGGCCACCATCAACCCGATGAACGTCCCCGGGATCCCGCTACCGGTGTCCGCGTCCGGATAGCTGACGGTCCAGTGCGTTCCGTCCGCGCTGTCGCAGACCGGCAGGTCACCGTTCGCGTCCTGCACGAAGCAGGACGCCGGCGGGTCGGACGGAGCCGCGAGGGCAGGTGACCCGATTCCGGCCAGCACGAGGAGCAGGAGGACCAATCCCCCCAGAAGAGCCGCACCCCGTCCCCGCACAGGCGTGAGCATAGGGCTCCGGCGTCGTTCCGTGGCCGAATACGCTGTACTCGCAATGACCCTCAGGCCGCGGCAGGTTCGTACGCGCTCCGGCGGGCCCGCTCGCTCGTCGTCACGAACGCCATCGCGAACAGTGCGACGCCGCACCCGGCCATCACCCACCACCCCGCGTGGCTCGCAGTGGCCAGCGAGATCCGCAGCGGGCCGGTCAGCCGCGCCGACGCCAGCGCGCCGAACACCGCCACCCCGAGAGCCGATCCGACCTGCCGGCTCGTCGAGGCGATCGCGGCCGCGACCCCGGACTGCTCCCGCGGCATGCCGGAGACCGCGGCGTTCGTGATCGGCGCGTTGAGGAAGCCGAACCCGATGCCGAAGCCCACGTAGGCGACCCCGAGCTCGACGAGCGAGGTGTCCGTGCGCAGGGTGGTGAGGATGAGCGCGCTGGTGGTGAAGCCGACGCCCGCCACGATCATCGACACCCGTGGTCCGATGCGCCCGACGAGACGCCCCGACACGGGAGCGCCGAGCGCGATCATCCCGGCCATGGGCAACGTCATCAGACCGGCGTGCACCGGCGACATGCCCCGCGACTGTTGCAGATAGAGGGTGTTGACGAAGAGGAATCCGCCGAGCGATGCGAACCCCACGACCGCGCAGACCACCGCGCCGGTGAACGGCACACTGCGGAAGAAGCCCAGCTCGATCAACGGCTGCGCCCGACGCGGCTCCACGACGCCGATCGCCACCGCGCAGCCGACGGCCACCGCCGCGCACAGCAGCACTCGCCCGGACGTCCAGCCGAGACCGCGGCCTTCGATGATCCCGTAGGTCAGGCTCGCGAGCAGACCGATGACCAACAGCTGCCCCACCGGGTCCAGTCGACGTGCGGTGGCGGCCCGCGACTCCGGCACGTAGCGCGCGGCGAGGACCGCGGCGGCCGCCACGATCGGCATGTTGATCCAGAAGATCGCCTTCCATCCGACCGCGTCGACCAGTCCCCCGCCCACGACGGGGCCGAGCGCCATGCTGAGGCCGACCGTGCCGCCCCAGACCCCGATGGCCTGGGCGCGTTCGCGGGCCTCGGTGAAGGTGTTGGTGATGATCGACATCGCGACCGGGTTGAGCATCGAGCCGCCTACCGCCTGCAGGCCGCGAGCACCGATCAGCATGGGGGCGCTCACGGACAACGAGCAGAGCAGCGACCCGCCACCGAAGAGCACGAGGCCGACCTGGAAGACCTTGCGCCGGCCGATCCGGTCCGCGACCGACCCGGACAGCATCAGCAGACTCGCCAGGACCAGCGTGTAGGCGTCCAGCACCCACTGCAGCTGCGAGAACGACGCGTGCAGGTCGGTGCTGATCGACGGGAGCGCCAGGTTGACGGCGGTGACGTCGATACCCACGACGAACAGGCTCATGCAGCAGATGCCGAGCACCAACATCCGTCGGCGCCGAGTCATCTCCACACCGGCCACGGTAAGCCCGCGCCCTGACAGCCGCGTCGCGGGTCAGCCCGGTGACCACCCGGTGGACTGCGCCCACTCCCGCGCACGGGGCAGGGCTCGCGCGTACCACCGCTCGATCGCGGCGGGGTAGTCGTGCGAGGAGAACTGGTGCGCCACCGTCGACTTCAGCTCCGAGTACGCCGTCCGCTCCCTCGTGTCGGCGCGCAGCCAGTCGCGGAACGACAGGGCGGCCAGCGCACCGGCCGACCCGTCCTCGCGCACGTGCACCCGCAGCACGTCGCGTGGGTCGGCGCCGCCGGCCAGCAGGGTGCGCCAGTCGGCAGGCCGCGGTGCCCAGTCGTGCGGGCGGACCTCCTGCTCCCGCAACCCGACGATCGCGGCCGCCCGCAGAGCACCCGCCAGTGCGTCCCCGCCGTCCTCGAAGCGGTGCATCCGCAGCTGTACGTCGACCACGTCGCGGGCGATCAGCCCCGGCACCGCCGTGGAGCCGACGTGCTCGACACCCGCGTACGGGATGCGGGCGGCATCCAACTGATGCCGGATGCGCGCGACGACCCGCGCCGCCCGGGCTTCCCACTCGGGGCGGTGCTCGTGCAGCACCACGGTCGCGCAGACCTCCCGGAGCACCGGACGGTCCGCCCTCAGGTTGTCGTCGAACGGTGCCAGCCGTTCCTCCCAGAGCGCTTCGACCCGGGCAGCCAGTTCGTCGGGGGTGCCGTCGTTGTCGATCCAGGAGTCCGCCACCGCGTGCCGTGCCGCGTCGTCGGCCTGCGCTTGGATCCTGGCGCGCGCGTCCTCCTCGCTCATGCCACGGTCGCGGACGACGCGTTCCACCCGGGTCCGCTCGCTCGCCCCGACCACCACGGTCAGATGGTTCGTCGGCGCCAGCCCCATCTCCACCAGCAGCGGCTGGTCGTGTACGACGACCACGTCGGGCCCGGCCTGCTCGATCAGCTCGCGGGTGCGGGTCCCGATCAGCGGGTGAGTGATGCACTCCAGGTCGCGCCGTGCGGCGGGGTCAGCGAAGACGATCGCTCCCAGGGCCGGGCGGTTGAGAGACCCGTCGGGCGCGAGCACCGTTGCACCGAACCGCTGCTCGATCTGAGCCAGGCCCGGGGTGCCCGGCTCGACCACCTCGCGGGCGATTCGATCGGCGTCCACCACGACGGCCCCGCGTTCCGCCAGCAGACGCGAGACCGAGGACTTCCCCGATCCGATCCCACCCGTCAGACCCACCCGCAGCACTCTCGAATCGTATAGGCGGCTGGAAGGAGCCTGATTGGATGCAGGCATGACTCGACGCATCATCGTGACCGGGGGTGGCACCGGCATCGGCCTGGCCATCGCGCGACGCTTCCTTCCCGAACACCCCGAACTCGTCCTGATCGGGCGCCGGGAGCAGCTGCTCGCCGAGGCCGCCGCTGCGCTGCAGGACGCGGACCCGCACAGCAGCGTCACGACGTACTCGTGCGACCTGACGGATCCGGATGCCGTGGCCGACCTCGCCGGGACGATCTCCGGTCAGGGCACCGTGGACGTGCTCGTCGCGAACGCCGGCGGCGACCTCGGGCTCGCCTCAGGAGATCTGCACCAGCTCGCCCATAGCTGGCGCGCGGACTTCGACGGCAACGTGCTGCCGACGGTGCTGCTCACCGAGGCCCTCCTTGACGCTTTCTCCCGGCCCGGCGGACGGATCGTGGCGATGAGCTCGATCGCCGCACTGCGCGGCAGCAGCTCGTACGGCGCGGCCAAGGCGGCCGTGAACGCCTGGGTGCTGTGGATGGCGGGCCGTCTCGCGAAGGACGGCATCACCGTCAACGCCGTGGCCCCGGGGTTCGTGCCGGACACCGACTTCTGGCGTCCGCGCATCGAGGCCGACCCCGGCATCGTGGCCGACCGGACCGCCCCGATCCCGATGGGACGGCCCGGCACCACCGAGGAGGTCGCCGAGGCCGTTGCCTACCTGAGCGCCCCCGATGCTGGCTGGACGACCGGGCAGATCCTGCAGGTCAACGGCGGCACCCTCCTCGGTCGGGGCTGACCGCTACTTCTTCAGGAAGTCCGCCCGGGACGCGCCCTGGGTGCCCTGCGCGCTCAGGCGTTCCCCGGACGTGTCGTCGAAGAGCAGCACCTCCTGCGCCAGCGGGACCACGTGCAGCACGTCGCCGACGACGGGCCTGTGCTCGCGTCCGAGACGGACGGTGAGACCCGCCCGATCGGCCCCCGGCATCCCCGAGGTCTGCCCACCGTCCCCGACCGGGTCCTCCGCCGGTGCGGCCGTGCCGGTCGGGCGCTCGGGGTGTCCGTGCACGAACGATTCCGACCCCAACGACTCCACGATGTCCACGGTCAGGCGCAACGCGCCCGGCTCATCGGCGGACACGACGGTCCACGACTCCGGCCGCACGCCGACCTGCACGCTGTCCGCATCGCCAACGGCGCTGCGCTCCAGCGGAACCGACGCGCCGTACAGATCCGCGGACCCGTCGCGTACGTCGCAGCGCACCAGGTTGATGGCCGGCGAACCGATGAAACCGGCCACGAACGTGTTGACCGGGTGGCGGTAGAGCTCATCCGGCGTCGCCACCTGCTGCAGGACGCCGTCGCGCAGTACCGCGACCCGGTGGCCCATGGTCATCGCCTCGACCTGGTCGTGCGTCACATAGACCGTCGTGACCTCCAGGCGTCGTTGCAGCGCGGCGATCTGCGCGCGGGTGGACACCCGCAGTTTGGCGTCGAGGTTGGACAGCGGTTCGTCCATGCAGAACACCTTCGGGTCGCGCACGATCGCACGGCCCATCGCGACCCGCTGGCGCTGGCCGCCGGACATCTGCCCCGGGCGCCGGTCCAGCATGTCCTGCAACTCCAGGATCTTCGCCGCCTCCATCACGCGGGAGGCGGTCTGCTCCTTGCTGACCCCGGAATTGCGCAGCGCGAACCCCATGTTGTCGGCGGCCGACATGTTCGGGTAGAGGGCGTAACTCTGGAACACCATGGCGATGTCCCTGTCCCTCGGCCGTACGCCGGCCTGGTCGTGCCCGTTGATCAGGATCCGGCCGTGATCGACCGGTTCCAGGCCCGCCAGCATCCGCAGGGTCGTGGACTTGCCACACCCCGAGGGGCCCACCAGGACGAGGAACTCCCCGTCCTGGATGTCCAGGGTCAGCCCATCGACCGAGGGAAGATCGTTCCCCTTGTGCAGGCGGCTCGCTGCGTCGAAGTACACACTCGCCATCTGATCAAGCCTTCAACAGGGGCTTGACCTGGGTGTTGTACGCAGCGGTGGTCGACGCGTCCAGTGCCTTGAAGGTCGAGGTGACGTCCGAACCCGCGACGATCTTGTCCAGGGCCTGACCGATCCGTGCGCCGCCACCGGGGACGAAGACGCGCGCGTACGCCTGCGGCCGGGTCTTGGGCAACTGGGTCACCGCGAGGGCGTACTCCGGGTTCTTGGCGAGGTAGGCCTTCTCTGCCGAATCGTTCAGCGCCGACTTGCGCACCGGCATGTAACCGGTCGCCTGGCTGAAGGTGATGGTGCTCTGGGCGTTGGTCATGAACTCGATGAACTTGATGGCGTTCTTCTTACGCGCATCGGAGATGCCCTGCGGGATCGCGAGGCCCGCGCCACCGGTCGGACACGTCTTGATGCCGTTCGGGGCCGGCACATACGCCACGCCGAGCTCGAACTTGCCGTCTTTTTGAATGCCGGAGATGTCACCGGTGGATTCCAGCAGCACCGCACCGAGACCCGCCGAGAAATCGCTCTGGGAGTCGGCCGAGGTCTTGAGGTACTTCTTCTTGGCCCAGCCCTGCAGCACCTGACCGGCCTTGACGGTGCCGGCTTCGGAGAAGGTGGGGGTCCACTTGTCGGAGTAACCGCCGCCGTAGGACCAGGCGATGCACTGGAAGGTCCAGTCCAGGTAGTCCGACCCGTCGTCCAGGATGATCGGCGCCTTGCCGGAGCCCAGCGCCGTCTGCAGCTTGGGGCACCACGAGGTGAACTCGTCCCAGTCCGTCGGGCCGCGGTCGGGCAGGCCGGCCTTCTTCCAGACGTCCTTGTTGTAGTAGAAGAGCGGCGTGGAGCGGGCGTAGGGCAGCGCATAGTGCTCGCTGCCCTGGTAGTTGTAGTCGGCGTACAGCGAGTCCACGTAGTCCGAAGAACTGAGGCCGTTGGCCGACAGCAGGGCCGCGACGTCCGCGAGCCTCTTGTTCAGCGCGAAGTTGAACCACGTGACGTCGGAGACCACGACGACGTCGGGTTGGTTACCTCCGCCGAGGGCGGCGTTGAACTTCTGGCCGACCTCCTCGTAGTTCTTGCCGGCGTCGACGAGCTTGACCTTGAGACTCGGGTTGGCCTTCTCGAATCCGGAGATCAGCTTCTGTTCGGTGGCCTTCGACATGGCGGGGTGGTTGCTCCAGAACTCGATCTGGCTGCTGTTCCCGCCGCCCCCGCCGCCCCCGCTGCCGCTGTTGGTGCTCGTGCTGCTGCCCGTCCCGGCGCACGCAGCGAGGCCGCCGGCCACCGCGATTCCGCCGGCTGCGGTCAACAGTCCGCGGCGAGTCATGTCAGTCATGTGGTGTCTCTCTTTCTGAGGGATCTTCAGGTCAGCCTTTGACCGCACCGGCGGTCAGGCCCTTGATCATGTGGCGCTGCAGGACGAGGAAGACGACCAGGACCGGCAGCATCGCGAGCACGGTGGCAGCCATGACCGGGCCCCAGTTCGTGATCCCGTCGTTGGTCTGCAGGAACGTGAGGCCGATCGGCAGAGTGCCGGTGCGTGAGTCGTCGGACATCAGGAAGGGCCAGAGGTATTCGTTCCATTCGTTGACGACGGTGATGATCGAGAACGCCACCAGGGTGGGCCAGGACATCGGGAGCGCGACCCGCCAGAGCAGTTTCAGCGGACCAGCACCGTCCAGTCGGGCGGCCTCGATGATCTCGGTGGGGATCGAGAGGAACTGGTTGCGCATCAGGAACGTGCCGAACGCGACGCCGGCGAGCGGGATGATGATCCCCTGGTAGGTGTTGCGCCAGCCCAGCTGGCTGACCAGCGCGTAGTTGGAGATGACGGTGATCTGGTTGGGCACCATCAGGGCGGCGATGACCACGATGAAGACCAGATTGCGGCCCGGGAAGCGCAACAGGGACAGCGCGTACGCGGAGATCACGCCGAGGATGATCTTGGTGGTCGACAGGATCCCCGTGATGATCAGCGAGTTGCGCAGGTAGTCGCCGAACGGGATGCCGAACAAGGCGTTGTGGTAGCCGTCCGTGGTGGCATGTCTCGGCCACCACTGGGCCGGCTGGGTGAAGATGTCGGGACGTTCCTTGAAGGACGTCACCACGATCCAGAACAGCGGCACCGCGACGATCAGAACCGTCACGATCATGGCCAGGTAGCCGAACGTCTTCAGGGCCGGGCCGCTGTGGCTCATCGCCTCGGCGTTGTGGACTTCGTCGCGCCTGCTGCGGATGCGCTTCGTCATCGTGCTCATGACTGCCGCCCCTTGTCCATCAACCGCACCTGCACCAGCGTGATCACCAGCAGGAAGACGAACATGATGGTCGCGATGGTTGCGCCGTACCCGGCTTGGTTGTTGACGAACGTCTCCTTGTAGACCTGGTAGACCATGGTCGCCGTGCCGTAACCCTGCGGCCCGCCGCGCGTCATGACGTTGACGATGTCGAAGACCTGGACCGAGTTGAGCAGCACGGTGATCGACAGGAAGTAGGTCGTGGGCCGCAACTGCGGCAGCAGCACCTTGGTGAACCGGCGCCAGGGCGACGCGCCGTCGATCTCGGCGGCCTCGTCCAGGTCGGCCCGGCGCCCCTGCAGGGCGGCCAGGTAGATAACGAACGTGTAGCCCAGGTTCTTCCAGATGTAGGTGACCGTCACCATGAACAGCGCCCAGTGCGGCTGCTGGTAGAAGTCCGGCACGGTGATCCCGACCCGGTGGCCGAGGTCGCGGACCAGGCCGAAGTTGGGGTCGAAGACGAACTGGAACGCGAGGCCGACAGCGGCACCGGAGATCACGAAGGGCGCGAAGAGCACCGAGCGGACGATGTTGCGGCCACGCAGTTTCTGGTCGAGCAGCATCGCCAGCGCCAGGCCGAGCACCATGGACACGCCGACGGTCGCCACCGTGAAGATGACGGTGTTGCGCAGCACCTCGTGAGAGTTCGGATCGTGCCACCAGTGCACGTAGTTGGCTGTCCCGATGTAGTGCGCGACCGGTGCGGAGATGTTCCAGCTGGTGAAGGACAGCCGCACATTGTCGAGCAGCGGTCGGTAGGTGAAGATCACCAGCAGGGCCAGGTTCGGCAGCAGGAGCAACCCCGCCAGGCCCCATTCGCCGATCGGTCGGCCACGACGGCGCGGCGGGTCGCCGACCGGGGCGGGGGGTGCCGCAGCGCTCGTCATGATGAGCCAGTCTTCGTCCACCTGGTGACCACGAAGCGAACACTAGTCGACCGGGGCACGGCACCCTGGGAAATCATGAGCGGCGCGCAAAGGGCCCCGCCGGATGATCCGACGGGGCCCTTCATCTCAGGCCGGAGGGCCCGAGAACTGCGATCAGTTGCCGGTCAGCTTCTCGCGCAGAGCGGCCAGCGCCTCATCCGAGGCCAGCGTGCCCTCGGCCGGGGCCGGAGTGCTGCTGCTGCTCGACGGGGTGGCCGAGCCGCCCTCGTCGTCGGAGGAGTCGTCGGCGCTGTCCGAGGAGTACGACGTGCCGGTCGCGGCACCCGCGGCGGCATCGGCGTCGTCCTTGCGTGCCTGCTCGATCTGCGCCTGGTGCGCCTCGTAGCGGGCGTGCGCCTCGGCGTACTGCTTCTCCCACTTCTCACGCTGCGCGTCGAAGCCCTCGAGCCATTCGTTGGTCTCGGAGTCGAAGCCCTCGGGGTACTTGTAGTTCCCCTGGTCGTCGTACTCCGCGGCCATGCCGTAGAGGGTCGGGTCGAACTCGGCGGCACCGGCGGCGTCGTCGTTCGCCTGCTTCAGCGACAGCGAGATGCGGCGACGCTCCAGGTCGATGTCGATGACCTTGACGAAGACGTCGCGGCCCACGGTGACGACCTGCTCGGGGAACTCCACGTGACGCTCGGCGAGCTCGGAGATGTGCACCAGACCCTCGATGCCGTCCTCCACGCGCACGAACGCACCGAACGGCACCAGCTTGGTGACCTTGCCCGGCACGATCTGACCGATCGAGTGGGTGCGGGCGAAGTGCTGCCACGGGTCTTCCTGGGTCGCCTTCAGCGACAAGGACACGCGCTCGCGCTCCATGTCGACGTCGAGCACCTCGACGGTGACCTCCTGGCCCACCTCGACGACCTCGCTCGGGTGGTCGATGTGCTTCCAGGACAGCTCGGAGACGTGCACCAGACCGTCGACGCCGCCGAGGTCCACGAACGCACCGAAGTTGACGATGCTGGAGACCACACCGGAGCGGACCTGGCCCTTCTGCAGCTCCTTGAGGAACGAGGTGCGGACCTCGGACTGGGTCTGCTCGAGCCACGCACGGCGGGACAGGACCACGTTGTTGCGGTTCTTGTCCAGCTCGATGATCTTGGCCTCGATCTCCTTGCCGACGTACGGCTGCAGATCGCGCACACGACGCATCTCGACCAGCGACGCGGGAAGGAAGCCGCGCAGGCCGATGTCCATGATGAGACCGCCCTTGACGACCTCGATGACGGTGCCGGTGACGACGCCGTCCTCTTCCTTGATCTTCTCGATCGTGCCCCAGGCGCGCTCGTACTGCGCACGCTTCTTGGACAGGATCAGCCGGCCCTCCTTGTCCTCCTTCTGCAGGACAAGGGCCTCGATCTCGTCGCCCACGGAAACGACCTCGCCGGGGTCGACATCGTGCTTGATGGAGAGCTCGCGGGAGGGAATGACGCCCTCGGTCTTGTAACCGATGTCGAGCAGGACCTCGTCCCGGTCGACCTTGACGATGACACCCTCGACGATGTCTCCGTCATTGAAGTGCTTGATCGTCGCGTCGATCGCGGCGAGCAGCTCCTCTTCCGATCCGATGTCGTTGATCGCGATCGGTGAGGTGGTGGTGGCAGTCATGTAGTAGGAAACCTTCGGGTGGGTGATAGTCGGAGTGTGCGGACGAACAGTGAAGACACGAACACGAACGGACGCGAGACGCCTGGGTCAGAAGGAGATCCGGTGGCTTCCGGGATCGCTCCCGGCGTTGCGATGGATCGGTCTGGCGAAGGTACGGCGCGCGGCACAGTCGTGCGCTCGAACACTCTATCGAGCAGCGCACAGGACGGTCAAAACGGGGGGTCCGCCGCCACGGGGCAGGAACACAACCGCGCCAACCGCGGATGGTGGGACGGCGAGGCGGACGCCTACTACGCCGAGCATGGCGCCTTCCTCGGCGACACCGACCTGGTGTGGGGCCCGGAGGGTTGGAGCGAGAGCGATCTGCGGGTCTTCGGCGATCCGGCGGCGCTCGCGGACGCCGACCTGCTGGAGATCGGCTCCGGCGCCGCGCAGGGGTCGCGCTGGGCTGCCCGGCATGCCGGTCGGGTCGTCGCGACGGACCTGTCCGCCGGGATGCTGTCCCGCGCCGCAGCCCTGAACGACCAGCACGATGTGGCGCTGCCCCTGGTGCTGTGCGACGGCACGGCACTGCCGTTCGCTGACGCGTCGTTCGACCTGGTCTTCACGGCGTACGGCGTCGTGCCGTTCGTGGCCGATTCGCAGGCGGTGATGCGCGAGGCGGCGCGGGTGCTGCGACCCGGCGGACGGTTCGTCTTCTCCACCACGCATCCGGTGCGTTGGGCGTTTCCTGACGTGCCGGGACCGGAGGGTCTGAGCGCCTACCACTCCTACTTCGACCGCACGCCGTACGTCGAGACCGACGAGGACGGGAACGTGACGTATGCCGAGCATCACCGGACGCTGGGCGACCGGGTCCGGGAACTGCGCGCTGCCGGACTGGTGCTGGAGGACCTGATCGAGCCGGAGTGGCCAGAGGACAATCACCAGGTGTGGGGCGGGTGGAGTCCGACCCGTGGCGAGATCCTGCCCGGTACGGCGATCTTCGTGTCGCGACTTCCTCTGGGGTGAGCATGTGCGCGCCCGACCCGGCGGCGTGTGCCACCTTGCCCGTGGCCCACGGACGCTGCCGCTGTTCGCTCGCGATCGCAGGCGCCTGGAAGGACCCGCTCGCCCGGCCTGCCGCTCCCCGGCTACCTCAGGTGTGCGGTGCCGACACCCCCCCCGGTAGCGGGAGGGCACCGCGCGGTCCCTTGTACGAGCCGCGCGGCCACCCGGACCAATGCAAGGGGCACCGAGTGGGCCCTTGTACTGGTGCGGTGACCGCAGCGCCGACAACCCACGCGGCCGACGTACGCCGACGCAGGAAAGTGACCGCAGCGCCGACAACCCACGCGGCCGACGTACGCGACACGCAGGAAAGTGACCGCAGCGCCTGTTACCCGCGCCGTGGGACGTCAGGCGGTCGGGTGATCCGGCCCGGCGAGGATCTCCTGGGTGGCCTCGGCCGACAGCGGTGGCGTGGTGGTGGCGTGTGCGCGGAACCACGCGATCGTCAGTTGCAGTGCGTCCTCGATGGGCACCTTCGGCGACCAGTGCAGGATCTCCTGCGCCAGGCTCGTGTCCGGGCGGCGCACCGTGGGGTCGTCGACCGGACGCGCGATGTGCACGACCGGGGAGTCGGATTCGGCCAGCTTCACGACCCAGTTGGCCAGATCGACCATCGAGATCTCGTGCGGGTTGCCGATGTTGATCGGCCCCGAGTGATCGCTGCGGGCCATCGCCAGGATGCCCGCGACGAGGTCGTCGACGTAGCAGATCGAGCGGGTCTGCAACCCGTCGCCTGAGACGGTCACCGGCTCGCCGGCCAGCGACTGGCGCACGAAGTTGGGAATCGCGCGCCCGTCGTCGGGCCGCATGCGCGGACCGAAGGTGTTGAAGATGCGCACGATGCCGGTGTCGACGCCGTGGGTCTGCCGGTAGGCGAGGGTGAGCGCCTCGCCGAAACGCTTGGCCTCGTCGTAGACGCCGCGCGGACCGACCGGGTTGACATGCCCCCAGTAGTCCTCGCGCTGGGGGTGGACCAGCGGGTCGCCGTACACCTCGGAGGTCGACGCGAGCACGAACCGGGCCGACTTGTCTCGGGCCAGTTCGAGGGCGTGCTGGGTGCCGTGCGATCCGACCAGGAGTGTCTCGATCGGCATCCGGAGGTAGTCGATCGGCGATGCCGGGCTGGCGAAGTGCAGCACCAGGTCGACCGGCCCGTCGACCTCGAACCCATGGCTGACGTCACGCTCCAGCAGGGTGAACCGCCCCGTCGCGTGCAGGTGCTCGACGTTCGCCGCGCGTCCGGTGCAGAGGTTGTCGACCGCGACGACCTCCGCTCCGTCCGCCAACAGCGCCTCACACAGGTGAGATCCGAGGAAACCGGCCCCACCGGTGACGACAGCCCGCATCAGTGCGATCAGGCCCTCGCGTAGTCGTCGCCGTCGCCCTCGGCGTGCCGAGCGCCGCGTCGGTTGTCGTTGTCGACCTCCGTGTCGTCCGCGCGTTCCGCCCGGTCACCGCGGCCGCCGATCAGCAGCAGCACGATGCCGACGACCAGCAGGATGAGGCCCAGGACGCCGAGGACCCACGGCATGAGCTTCAGCAGCTTCAGCTGGCTGGCCTTGCCCTTGTACTCATCGACGTTCGCCTTGACCGTGGCGTCGTTCATGACCTGGTCGGTGTCGATGCCCTTGACCGACTTGCCGTTGGCGGGGTCGGTGAGCGTCACGACCTCCTTCTCCTCCACCTTGATGAAGGCGCCGGTCTGCGGCTCGACCCAGATGGTGCGGTCGTTGGCGTAGGCACGGTCCGCGTTCACGCCGGGGCTGTCCTTGGCACCGCCGAAGACGAAGCCGGGGATGGCCTGCTTGGTGTACGTCGTCTGGGGCACCACGCCGTGGTAGCGGTAGACCGAGAGGCCGCGGATCTTGTCGGTGCCGGCGTACGTCATCGTCATCGGCTTCTGCAGGGTGTTGTCCCAGTAGGGGTAGCTGCCCTTGCCGGCGCCGAATGGGAACTTCACCGTGTAGCCCTGGTGCTGGACCGGCTTGCCGTTCATGTTGTCGTTGCAGCAGTCGATGACCTTGCCGGTGTGCCGGTTCAGCGCGAAGTGCGAGGTGAACGCGTCGATCGGGGGCGCCTGGTTGTTGTTGTCCGTCGACTGGTTGATGTCCAGCACGATGGAGTTCTTGCCCTCCGCGTCGGAGGCCTTCTTGTCGGCCACGACCGTCTGCCGGGTGGTCACGGTCCCCTGCTTGAAGGACAGGGTGTCCGCGTCGAAGAACTTGGCGTTGTTGTCGGAGAGGACCTGCTGCGTGTTCGTGTCGGCCGGGATCACGGTCAATTTGTCGAACGCATAGAACTGCAAGAGCAGCGCCAAGGTCAGGAAAAAGGCTCCGAAACCGATGACGATGGCGGACTTCCGCACGAGGACCTCCGTGGCAGGGGCTGACAAAACTTACCGGAGAGTAGCAGGAAAAATGCGAGGTGTGTCACACGTCCCACAGCCGCGCGGCGCACACCTGTGACTCAGTGTGCCGACTCGGGATTCGCGAGCACATCGACCGCCTCGCACCAAGCGTGGGTCCACAGCATGTGCACCTCCTGGATGCGCGGGGTGTCCGCGGAAGGTACGACGAGCACGTGGTCCGCCGCGCCGCGCAGGCCCTCCCCCTTGGCGCCGGTCAGGGCCACCGTGAGCAGGCCACGCTCGCGCGCCAGGAGCAGCGCCTGCAGCACGTTCGGGCTGGTGCCACTGGTGCTCATTGCGAGCAGCACGTCACCGCGCCGACCCAGGGCCGCGACGCCGCGGCGGAAGATCTGGTCGAAGCCGTAGTCGTTGCCGACGGCGGTGACCGATGACAACGATTCGGCGAGGTTCACCGCCGGCAGGGGTTCGCGGTCGTGGATGCACTTGCCGATGAACTCCGCGGCGACGTGGCTGGCGATCGCGGCGCTGCCGCCGTTGCCGGCCACGAGCAGCGTGCCTCCGGCGACGAGGGCCTGCACGAGCGCCGTACCCGCCGCCTGCACCTCCCCCTCGAGCGTCGGCTCCCGCAGAGCGACGGCCAGCGCCGCCCAGGCGTCGGCACCCTCGCCGAGACGGCGGTGCACCGCCGCGCGCACGTCGCCCTCGCTCGCCTCGTGCAGGGGATGAGACACGTCCATCAGTGCTGGCCTCTCCATGTGGTCACGCCGTCCTTGCTGAAGGTGATCTCCGAGAGGGACAGGCCCATCTCGAGGAGGGTGTCCGCGACGACGTGTTTGCGCTCGAACTCGCACACGAAGATGAGGTGGCCGCCGCCGCCGGCGCCGGTGACCTTGCCGCCGAGCGCCCCGCACCCCAATGCGGCCGTGACCGCGTCGTCGATGAGCGGGGTGCTGATCCGCGACGACATCTTGCGCTTCTCGGCCCAGGCCTGGCCGAGCAGCCGCCCGAAATGGTCGACCTCGCCGCGCACGAGCGCGACCTTCATCAGCTCCGCCAACTCCTTCTGTGCCCGCAGGCCCTCGAGCGCGTCCGCGTTGCCCGTCTCGTAGCGGCTGCGCTGGTCGGCGATGATGTGGTCGCTGACCCGGGTGCGCCCGGTGAACGCCAGCAGCATGTTGTGCTCCAGCTCGTGCACCGTGGCGTCCCGCACCCGCAACGGGTTGACGATCACCTGGTCGGGCCGGAACTCGATGTAGTTGAACCCGCCGAACGACGCGGCGTACTGATCCTGCGATCCGCCCGGGATGGCGAGGTCTTCGCGCTCGAGGCGGTAGGCCAGCTCGGCGATCTCGTACGGCGTGAGGTCGACACCGCAGTGCTGGGCGACCAGGTCGATGACGGCGACCATGACCGCGCTGGAGGATCCCAGGCCGGACCCGGGGGGCGCCTGGGTGTGCAGGAAGAGGTCGAAACCGCCGGTGGGCATCGCGCCGCCCATGTCGCGGATGCGGGCGATCGCGGCCTTGGGCAGGTCCAGCTCGCCGTCGTACTCCACAGGGTCGTCGACGTCGAAGCCGATCGAGGTGCCGAAGTCCAGCGACTGCACGGTGATCCGGCCGTCCCGGCGCGGTCGCAGCGTTGCGTACGCGAAGCTGGAGATCGTCGCGGACAGGACGGCGCCGCCCTCGCGCTCGGGGAACGGCGAGACGTCCGTGCCGCCGCCGGCGAACGAGATCCGCAGGGGCGCGCGGGCCCTCAGCACCGGCCGGGTCGCGTCGAGCACCGACGGATCGGTGGGGACGATCCCCTCGACTGTCATCGGCGGTTAGCCTCCTCGGGCGTGGTGTCCGCCCGCACCGGGTGCGGGCGGGTGCGCGACGGGGTGGCGATACCCCGCACGACGAGGCCGCCCACCGCGGACGCCCGAGCAGACTACTGGAGAGTAATGGGGGTCACACCAGGTGCAGCGCTTCCGGATGCTCGACCTGCTGCGTGCGCTGGCGGCCGCCCTGGTCGTGCTGACGCACGTCGCCTTCTGGACAGGCGCCGACCACCTGGACGTCTCCGGGCCACTGCTGGCACGCGGTGACGCGGGCGTCGCGGTCTTCTTCGCGATCTCGGCGTTCCTGCTGCTGCGCCCGTTCCTGCGTGCCGGGCTCACGGGCGGATCGACCCCGGATCTGCGCCGGTACGCCGTACGCCGGGCCGCCCGCATCCTGCCCGCCTACTGGGTCGCGCTGGCCGCCGTCCTCCTCGTCGCGGCCCTTGCCCCGGTGCGCACCGGGGGCGTCGGATCGCCGCAGGACGTCGTGTTGCACGTGCTGCTGCTGCAGGGGTACTTCGGCCACACCTACCAGTCGTTCTCGCAGACCTGGAGCCTCACCACGGAGGTGACCTTCTATGTGCTGGTGCCCGTGATCGGCACCGTGCTCGGACGGCTGGCCCGCCGCCCCCGGCGGGTATGGGCGGTGCTCGGCGCGACCCTGCTCGCGGGGTTGTGCGCCCAGGGCGCCTCGGCCGCGTGGACCGGCGTCGATCCGCACTCGGGCGCGGGAGTGCTCGCCACGTCGGTGCTGGGCCACGCGGGGTGGTTCGCCGCGGGCGCCGCGCTCGCCGTGCTCACCGAGACGGGGCCGTCCGCGCTGGCGGGCCCGGTACGTCGCTGGCTGGACTTCGCGCGGACCAACCCGGGCGTCGTCGTCCTCGGGGCCGCCCTGCTCTTCCTGCTCGCCGCGACTCCCCTCGCCGGACCGGTCGACCTCCACGCGCCGACTCCGGCGCAGGCCGTCGTCAAGGAGCTGCTCTACACGGGCATCGCCGCGCTGCTGGTGCTGGCGGCGACCAGCCCGGTGCGCGGCACCGTGGCGCGGGCGGCGGCGGGATCGCCCGCCGCACGCTGGCTGGGCGACGCGTCCTACCCCGTCTTCCTGTGGCACGTACTCGCTCTGCAGGTGGTCTACCTCGTGACGTCCAGGGCCCTGTTCACCGGCGCGTTCACGACGACGCTGGTCGCGGTGACGGCGCTGACGATCGTGGTGGCGCGGGTGTCGGTGGGCCTGGTGGAGCGGCCGGTGCTGGCGCTGGCCCACCGCCGCACCCGGTCCGCACCCCGGCAAGACACCGCGCCAGCAGGCACGCCGTGACCGTGCCGGCCAGCTGACCGAGGATCGCCCCGGCCGACCGCTGGTCGACCACACCGAGCGAGGCGAGCAGGACCCCGGCGACCGCCATCGACCCGCCGATCCCCCACCCGACCAGCCGCCGCGGCACCAGCAGACACAGCGCCCCGACGACGACGCCGGCGAGCCCGCTCATCAGCACCCCGACCCCGACCGACAGCACCACGGCCATCACGGCGACGCGCGTCGCGCCGGGTGCCGCGCCGTCGTACGGCGGGCCCGTCACGTCGGGTGCGTCGGCCACGGCCCGCCGCCCGCGTCGGCGGCTGCCCACCGCAAGCACGGCCAGCGCCAGAACCGCCAGCGCGCCGACGATCAGTCCGGCCCGCTGCCAGCGCGTGGGCCCGAACGTCACGTGCAGGGTCGCCGCCGCGCCGGCCGGCACCACGAATCCCTGCCGCCAGCCGTCCACCCGCACCGCGGGCAGCGAGCGGCCGCCGAGCGAGGCGTGCCATCCACGGTTGTAGCCCTCGGTCAGCGCCACCACCCGCGCGCCTCCCCCACCGATCCGGACGGTGCCGTCCCCGGATCGCAGCGCACCGTAGGCCCGGGCAGGGATGGACGCGCCGGCGTCGACCCCTGCAGATGAGTCCCGCCGCAGGTAGACCAGCTCCGCGCGCACCCCGTCGCCGGGCTGGATGGACACGGTCTGCGGTCCGACGGCCACCGCCGCCGACGTCGCGCACGGCTGCGCGCGAAGGAGTCCGGCCTGCGCGACCTGCGCCGCGGAGGCCGTGAGGCGCAGCGGCACCGATGACGTGCCGATGTGCAGCACGCCCGCCCGGCCGCACGCGAGCTGCAGTGCACCGGCGCCGCTCGCGGTGGAGCGGACCCAGACGCTCGGCACGACCCGACCGGACCGCGAGAACGTGACCCTGCGACGCAGCGTCGCCGGGTCCTCCCCCTGGGTCGCGGCGGTGCTGTGCTCCCGCGGGTCGCGCCGCAGCAGGACCGACGTCCGCGTCGGGTCGACCCGACCCGGCAGCGAGATGATGCTGCCGAGCTGCTGCCCGGGCACGGACACCCGCGTCAGACCGATGACCGGGTCGGTGGCGGCGCCGGCGACCTTCAGGTCGATGCGCACGGCGCCGGTGGCGGCGCGTGGCAGTCGCAGGCGCAGCGCGGTCTGACCGCGTGCCACCCGCACCGTCGCGCCGTGCACCGCTCCGACCGACAGGCGCACGGAGCCGACCCGGTCCAGCCCCGGCCCGGAGGCGAGGTCGACGTCGACCTCACGCAGCGGCGTTCGCGAGGTCGGGGTGAAGGACAGACTCGCGTCCGACTCGTGGTCGCCGGTGCGCCAGGCGGTGTCCGGGTCGTCGTCGAAGGCCGCGGCGATGCCGGCGCCCGGTCCGGCGTACGTCCGGGCGGTCGGGTCCGCGCCCGAGGACGATGCCGACCACGAGGACATCCCGATCAGCTCACGGACCGGCTGGTTCGCGGGGTCACCGCCGGGCGGCAGGTCCCGAGCGCCGATGTGGTCCGGTGTCCGGTCGGCGCGGATCAGCGTCGGGCTGTAACCGTCGACGGCGGACACCCCGTTGTTGTACGAGCGCCACCGCAGCGAGTCGGTCACAACGTTCGGCACGGTCGCCCCCACGGCCGTCGTGCCCCCCACGATCTGGGCCCCCTGGTCCGGTGCGAGCGCGCCGACGGTCGCCAGGTCGAAGATCGATTCCGGGCCGCCGACCACCCGCAGGTCGTCGTCCCGTGCGTACGCCGCGACGGTGTGCGACCCGCTCACCGTCCAGAGCGTCAGGCGGTCGGTGCCGATGCCGGCGGACCCGGCGTACGCGAATCCCGGCGACCGGCGCAGCGTCGCTTCCACCAGGGACCACGGCTGCGCGCCGACGGTGGAGGCGATCGAGTGCCGCACCATGATGCGCGCGATGCCCATCCGGGCCAGGCCCGCCGCGAGACCTGGCTGCACCTCCCCGGACGACGCGAGCTGGTCGGCGGTGTCGAGCATCCGGGTGGCGCCCGGCTCCCCCAGCGGTGCCGCGGCCCGGAACACCAGCGGGGAGGCCGCGAGCGCACTCATCGGGTCATCGCTGGTGGTGCCCCAGTCGTACGTCGCGGTGCGCGCGTTGGGGAAGAGCAGCGTGCTGCCGCCGGCCCGTTCGGCCGCGGCATCGATGCGGTGCGCCATCACCGACCAGGACGCCGGGACGGCGCGGTAGCCGCCGGAGTCGGCGAGCCGGCCCTGCCAGATCGGGGTCATGGCCGCCGCGACGAGGACGACGAGGGCGACGGCGGTGAGACGTGCGGCCACCTCGCGGGAACGGCGCAGCCGGTCCAGCACCACGGCGAGGCCCAGCACCACCGGCAGCCGGATCAGCGCGTCGGCCTTGTGCACGTTGCGCAACGGCGCCAGCGATCCGTCCAGCAGGGCACGCGCCTGTCCCGCCACCGGGCTGCCGACGACGCCGTGGTGCCCGATCGTCATGAACACCGTGCCGACGAGGACGCTCAGCAGCGCGAACCGGCCGAGGTGGGAGCGCAGCCGGGCGACCCCGACGAGCCCGATGCCCGCCACGGCGCTGGTCGCCACGATCGACACCAGCGACTGCGCGCTCGTCCACCCCGACTGCCAGGTCGGGTGTCCGGCCGAGTCCAGGATGTAGGCGATCCAGTCGGAGTTCCCGCGCAGCACGTTCGGCGTGGAGGTGACCGCCGTGGTCATCGAGGCCGTCTCGATGAAGTCCAGGAACGGGTAGCCATATCCGCCGAGGACGAGCAGCGGCAGCAGCCACCACAACGCGCCGGCCAGGACGCCGAGCACCCACCACCCGATGCGGCGACGACCCTGCGGGTGGGTCAGCAGGAACAGGAACGGGATGACCAGCATCAGCCCGGACGCGGCGGCGTTGACCCCGCCGAGGGCGGCGGCCAGCAACCCGCTGGCCGCGACCGACCGCAGCACGCCCCGCCGGTCGAGCTCGGCGCGCAGAAGGGGCCGGGCGGCCAGCACCAGCCACGGTGCCACCGCCATCGGCCACGCCTCGCTGGAGTTCTCGGCCAGGAGGGTCAGGACGCGGGGGCAGAGCGCGTACGCCGCGGCCGCGAGCAGCGCGACGGACGGTCCGGCCAGCCGCAGCTCGCGCACCAGTCGCTGCGCGCCGAGGAACGCGACCAGCAGCAGGATCATCCACCAGACCCGCTGGCACGCCCACGCCGGCAGACCCAGGGAGTGGCCGATGCCGAAGACGGGGCCCATCGGGAAGAGGTAGCCGTAGGCCTGGTTCTGCAGCTCTCCAAGGCCCGCATGCCCGTTCCACGCGTCGACCGAACGCGCCAGGTAGGTCCACGGGGAGATCGTGAGGTCGATCTTGGTGTCCGGCTGCACCTCGCCCGGCGCGACGAGCCACGGCAGCAGGGCCATCGCCAGGACCGCCAGGACGCGGACGACGCGCGCCCGATCCGGCGCGCTGCCGGCCGGCCGGTGGTGAGTGACCCGGTCCACGACGCGGAGGGTCTGCGCGTCGCCGGACATCACCGTCGGCGCAGCACGAGCAGCAGGTTCCACGTCAGCAGCTCACGCAACCCCGGCACCCTCAGCAGGTGCCGCGCCACGTCGGGCAGGTACCGCGGGCGGGCGACCAGCACCTCGACCTCGGGTTGCGCCTGCGCCCAGCGCAGACCCTGCGCCACGCTGATTCGGTAGAGCGTCCGGTCGACCGTGTTCTTCGGCGGGTGACCGTGCTTGCGGGTGTAGCGCCGCGCCGCGCGGTCGCCGCCCAGCCAGTGCCAGGGCGACGTCTCGTGCCCGCCCCAGGGCGAGAGCCAGTTGGTGTAGGAGAGGAATACCAGTCCGCCCGGGCGC
Source organism: Allobranchiibius sp. GilTou38 (assembly GCF_017565325.1). Taxonomy (NCBI): domain Bacteria; kingdom Bacillati; phylum Actinomycetota; class Actinomycetes; order Micrococcales; family Dermacoccaceae; genus Allobranchiibius; species Allobranchiibius sp. GilTou38. Next base: position 425,864 of record NZ_JAGEKN010000006.1, read on the forward strand.
ACGACGCGGACCAGTTCGTCGGCGACCTGCTCGGGGTGCTCCACGTGCTCCCACAGGTTGCTGCTGAAGACCAGGTCGACGCTGCGGTCGGCCACCGGAAGCGCCGCGGCGGTCGCGACGAGCCCGCCGTCACGGACCGACGGCACCGCCGGGTCGTGGTCGACCGGCACGTAGCGCGCGCCCGCGGCGCGGAACGCGCTGGCGAACTCGGCCGGCCCGGCGCCGACGTCCAGCACCGAGGCACCCCGCAGGTCGGTCAACTCCTGCAGCATCTCGATCGAGTCGGCCGCCAGCGCGCCGTAGAACACCTCGGGCCGAGTCTGCTCGAGGGTGAACGCGTGGAAGAGCCGGGCGGACCGCGCGAGGCCGCGACGCTGCGCGCTCATCGGGGCCGCCGGGCGATCAGGTGCAGGGTGGGGCGCATGGTGGGCCGCACCGCTCGGGCCGCCAGCACCAGCGGTGCGGAGGCGAGCCCGGCGGCGATCACGCTGCGGGAGGCCAGCACGCCGCGTGGACGGGGAGCGGGACGCCAGCGGCGTACGGCGCTGGCGGCGTCCGTCGTGAGGCTGTCGAGCACCGGCCGGCGGACCACGACATCGACGAAGCCCGCGTCGGTCGCGGCGCGCGCGAGGCTGTCCGCCGTGAAGAACCGCACGTGGGTGGGGTCCTCGAGCATCCACCACGCCGATCCGTAGAGGCGCACTCCGTCGCTGTCGCCCGCCGGCGTGAGGAACTGCACGACTCCCCCGGGCCGCACGAGGTCGAACGCCACGGCCAGCGTCGCGACCGGGTCCAGGACGTGTTCGAGCACGTGGATCCCGTAGACCAGATCGACCGGGTCCGCGCCGTCGCGCAGCACATCCTCCACACTCCCCCCGGACAACCTGCCCTGCGCCACGACGAGCGGGTCCACGCCGATCCGCAGCTGGTCGGGGTCGGCCCCCGCGATCGTGGCGCCGCCGTCGAGGAACCGCCGCAGCATCGACCCGCTGCCGTAGCCGACCTCGAACACCGACCGCGGCGCGTCGCCCGGCACGGCGCGCAGCATCGCCCGGTAGGTCAGGTCCAGCCGGATCCGGTCGAGGGTGGGCTCACCGCCGTAGGCCAGGTCCCGATGCGCGGCGGGTGAGTCGCGAAGATCGCGCAGCAGATGGCCGCATCGCTCGCACCGGGCGAGCGCCCCGCCGCCACGCAGTGCGCGCGGGCGCAACCGGGCGCGGCAGATCTCGCAGTCCTCGCGGATCGCGGCGACACCCGTGGCGGTCATCTCGACTGGTATCCCTTTCGTTCTACCTAGGAGTAACTTCGGCGTTACCCTATCCGTCGGTGCGTGCAGGACCCGGCGTACGGCATGGCGCACGAGGACCGGGATCGACCGGACGGTCCGCGGCGACGGACACCAGGAGGAGTGCACGTGAGCGGCGACGCTGACACGACATCGGCCAGCAACGTGCCGATGCGCATTCTCTACCTCTCGTGGCGTGATCGGGAGAACCCGGAGGCGGGCGGCGCGGAGACCTTCACCGAGCGCACCGCACAGATCCTCACCGAACGCGGCCACCGCGTCACCATCTTCACCAGCCGCTTCCCGGGTGCCCGCGCCGTCGATCGGCACGGCGACGTGGACGTCGTACGCCGCGGCGGCCGCTTCACCTGCTACCCGCGGGGCATGCTGTACGCCGCCCGGCACCGCGGCGACTACGACGTGGTCCTCGACGTGCAGAACGGGGTGCCGTTCTGGGCGCCGCTACTCGCCCGGAACCCGGTCGTGAACATCACCCATCACGTCCATCGGGACCAGTGGCGCTCGCTCTTCCCCCGGCCGATCGCAGCGGTCGGATGGTTCCTGGAGAGCAAGGTCGCGCCCCGCGTCTACCGCCGCTCGCGGTACGTCACCGTCTCCCAAGCCACCCGCGCCGACCTCGCGTCGCTCGGCATCGATCCCCAGCGGGTCGACCTCGTCTACTCCGGCAACGACCACCCGGCCGATCTGGAGTCCTACCGCTCGGTGGCACGCTCGAGCGAGCCCTCGATGACGGTGCTCGGCCGTCTGGTGCCGCACAAGCAGGTGGAGCTGGCGATCGACGTCGTCGCCGACCTGAGCGACGTGCTGCCCACGCTGACCCTGGACATCGTCGGCTCGGGCTACTGGGAGCCGCAGCTGCGTGAACACGCGGCGCAACGGGGCGTGGCCGACCGGGTCCACTTCCACGGCTTCGTGGAGGAATCGACCAAGCACACCCTGCTCGCGCAGTCCTGGCTCATGCTGGTGCCCTCGCACAAGGAGGGGTGGGGGCTGATCATCGTCGAGGCCGGCCTGCACGCCACCCCCAGCGTCGCCTTCGCCGAGGCGGGCGGTCCCAGCGAGTCGATCCTGCACGGACTGACCGGTCTGCTGTCCAAGGACTACGCCGACATGCGCGCTCAGGCCCGCCTGATCCTGCAGGACGAGGGCCTGCGCGGCCAGCTCGGTGCCGCGGCTCGCGACCACGCGCACAGCTTCAGCTGGTGGTCGGCCGCCGAACGTCTCGAGCACACCCTGCACTCGGTGCTCGGCCACCGCGCCCGCCCCGACCAGCCCGCCACCCTGGGGCCGGGATCGGTCGATCTGCAGCAGGTGCACGGGCCGGTGCCCGTCCCGGTGATCGCGCCGGGCGTGCCGGCCGCCCTGGACGCGCAGGACGTGCAGCACGTGAACGACATCGTCGAGGACCACGGCACGGTCGACGATGCCGGCACGCAGACGGCGGATGCCGTCGACGAGCCGGCCGCGCTGCACCGCTAGACGACCTACCCCCTCCCGCGCCCACCATGGCGCAGGTAAACCCGGGAGCCACAGGTCGTCCTGTGTCCCTCGGCGCTACCTGTGTCACGGTCGAGCGGTGCGCGATACCCGGCATACGGAAAGCGGCCGACCCCCGAAGGGATCGGCCGCTTTCGAGAAGTGAAGGTGGCGCGCGTCAGTTGGAGCTGTCGTAGCTGATCTGCGGGCTGTACTTCTGCGGCTGGGTGACCGAATTCTGCTGCGCGACGAGCCCGAAGATGGCGAGCAACGCCAGGATCACGCCGAGCAGACCGCCGCCGATGTTGTAGGCGAGCTTCTTGTTCGTAGCGTCCATGTCGTGAGTCATTCCTTCTGACGTCTCGGCCCTGCACCCGTGCCCTGCAGGAAGTCTGGGCACATCATAACCACAGAGGGCTCAGTCAGGTAACTCTTCGGTAACCATGCTTCGGCGCGTCGCGACCGCCTCACCCGCCAGGAGCAACGGCGTGACCGCCAGGCCCGCGAGACCGAGGTATCGCCACGCACCGTGCCGAGCCGACCCGCCCTGATGGTCAGGGTCGGCTCCGAGATCGTAGAGGGTCAGCCCGGACGTACGGACGACCACGGCGCCGCGCATCTCGGTGGGCAGCGCGGTGTCCGCGCTGGTCGGCTGGTCGGTCTCGAGCAGCACGTACCGCACCCCCGCGGCCTGCAGGGCGGCGTGTACGTCAGCCCGCCGCTCGAGGGCCCGGGTGATCAGGGCGGCGTCCGCACTCTCGCCGCGCACGATCCGCGAGGACAGCGGCAGGTCGTCGTTGACCACCACCTGCCGGTCCAGCAGCCGCTGCCACGGGTCGAGCACGACCTGGTCGTGGTCGAACGCGTACCGCCGGTACAGGGTCCAGGGGAAGACCGCGACGGCACCGGGCGGCAGCGCGGCCAACCGGTCCTGCACGACGGCGTACGACGCGGGGTAGCGCACCGCCGACCACGAATCACCCTGGCCCCAGGCCAATCCGGTGAGCACCACCAGGGGCCACAACGCGAGCAGCGTCGCGACACCGACGGCCGCGCCGCGGTCTGCGCCGACCCCCCGCCCGAGGTCGCGCACCTTCTCGGCCAGCAGGCCCGCGCACACCGCGACGAGCAGCACCCACACCGCCACGAACTTCTGCGAGTCGCGCAGCAGGCCGCCGCCGGGAAGATCGGTGACCGCGGCGGTCACCAGGTCCCGACCGCCTGGCAGCGAGCCGGCGCCGGCGACGAGAAGACAGATCACCCCGGCGACGGCGAGCCCGGCGTACGCCGGGGAAGCCCGCCAGGCGCGGGACCACGCGGCGTACCCCACGCAGACCAGCACCATCAGCAGTGCGAACCCGCTGACCAGCGCCGACGAGCGCCCGGACGTCCAGGTGCCGGCGTTCCAGATCCCTCCGCCGGTCAGCAGGGAGCCGAACACGCCCCACGAGGTGTCCGACCGCGCCATGAACGCCGTCACCCCCGCCGAGTCCGCGGCGCCCGTGGAGGCCGACGGGGCGAGGAAGAGGAAGGGGAACCACCACGGCGCGTTGGCCAGCACGAACACGCCGACCGCCCAGGCGGTCTCGCGGCCGCGACGAACACGGCGTACGTCGGGCGTTCCCGGCCGGCCAGGCACCAGCAGCACGGCCAGCGTCACGAGCAACCCGAGGATCGCGCCGGTCGACCCGGTGAGGGCGGTGACCACGGTCCAGACCCCGAGCCGCAGCCGACCGCGACGGCGGCCGAGGCGCACGTCGGAGGCCGCCGACAGCAGGAACGGGAGCGCGGCGTACCCGAGCAGGAACCCCCAGTGGCCGATGGCGAGCCGCTCCGCCAGGTAGGCGTTCCAGCTCGCGAACAGCGCCGCGGCGCCCGCACCGAGCCGCGAGGACATCAGCCCGCCGACGCCGGCACCCACCCCGACGAAGACCAGTAGCAGCAACGCCTTCTGGACGACCCAGCCGGGCACCACGTGGGAGGCGAGTGCGACGACCAGGTCGTTGGGCACGGCGCGCGGGACGCTGCCGTCGACGCCCAGGGTGCGGTCGGACAGATCCAGCCGCGGCACGAAGACCATGTCGTAGAAGAGCAGGTAGCCCGGTCGCAGCGCGGGGCCGAGGGCGAGCAGCCCGCTCAGCAGGCCGACGAGCGCGCCGACGCTGCGGACGCCGAAGCGGGGACGCGCCGCCGCGGGAGGGGTCACCGGTGCTGCGCCTCGACCGAGGCGAACGCCTCCCCCATCCGGGCACACTGCGTCGGCAGGTCGTGCTCGGCCAGCATCCGGGCCCGGTTCGCGGCCCCGACCTCCCGGGCGCGCGGCAGGTCGGTGAGGAAGTGCAGCAGCCCCTGCGCCAGCTCGTCCACGTCGTCGTCGACCAGCAGGTTCAGCGGCTGCACGGCCTCGTCGTTGGTGCCGCACCGGGTGGTCACCACGGGCAGACCGCACGACTGCGCCTCGAGGTAGGCCAGGCCCAGCTGCTCGGTCCATTTCCAGGTCGCCCGGGGCGCGGTGCAGAACACCGCGGCCGAGCGCAACAGCTCCGCGACACCGGCGGCGTCCAGGCTGCCGCGCAACTCCACCTGCCCGGGGTGATCGCGTGCCTCCTGTTCGACACGTTCGCGCAGCGGACCGTTGCCGGCGACGACCAGACGCGCCTCGGGGACGGTGCGGCGTACGAGCGCCATCGCGTCGAGGACCCGGTCGATGCCCTTGTTCTCCGCGAGCGGGGAGGTGAACACCACGACCGGTTCGACGGCCGGCTGCGGCGCGGGTGCGAAGAGCGTGGTGTCGACGCCGGGCTTGACGACCTGGATCCGGTCTTCGTGGAAACCGTTCTCCAGCAGGTGATCCCGAGCGGCGTCCACCATGCACAGCAGCAGGTCGGCGCCGCGGCTGGCGTGCACGGCCTGCCGGTAGGGCGGGATCTTGTAGAGCGGCTGATCCGGCAGGTTCTCCCAGGTGATGACGGCCTGCAACGGGCGACGCGTGCCGCGCGAGCGCCAGCGAGCCGCCTGACCGGTGACCAGCGAGCACAACTCGAGACTGGTGACCCAGTCGTACGCCGCCGGGTCCTGATCCCCCAGCCCGCGCACCCACGCCAACGCGCCGGCCTCGACGAAGCGCTTCACCGGGCGCCGGTAGGTGCTCGGCACCCACTCCATGTCGCCGACCGGCCGCTGGGCAGCCAGAGCCGTGACCTGCGTCCGGGGCATGCGGGACATCCAGTAGAGCTCGCGCCTCGCCCGCTGGTCGGGCAGCGACACCCAGAGCAGGCGACGGCTCACACCGTCGCCCCGGCGCGGCCTGCCGTACGACGGTCGCGACGTCCGCGGCGCGCACCGAGGGTGTAGCCGACGACCTCCAGCCCCCGCAGCAGCACCATCCCGGCGGCGTGCGCCGGATCGCGGACCAGCAGGCCGCGCGCGTCGACGTACGACTTGACCAGCGCACGTCCCTGCGCGCCGACGGCTCCCCCGTGCTGACCCTGGAGCGCGGGGATGCTGCGACCGTAGTAGTAGCGCTTGCGCAGCACGTCGGGCACGGTGAGGTGGCCCTCGTCGTGGTCGACGAGGACGTCCGCCAGCTCGATGCGGGCACCGGCGGCGTGCATCCGCAACCGCAGATCGGCGTCCTCCGGCCCGGACATGTCGAGCCGGAATCCGCCGTCGTCGATCAGGAAGTCGCGCCGCACCAGCCGCGGGTTGTGCAGCCACGGCTGGGTCAGGTAGCACTCGCGTTCCAGTGCCCGACACGCGGTCCAGAAGCCGTCGCCGATGGTGCGTTCGGGCAGAGCGACACCGACCGCATCTGTGTCACGCGCGGTCCGCACCGCCGCCGTGATGCTGTCCGGGGGCAGGATCATGTCGCTGTCGAGCCACAGCACCCACTCCCCTCGCGCCGCGGCGATGCCGGTGTTGCGCTGCGCGGACCGCTCGGGGCCGGCGGTGATGACGCGGTCGGCGTACCGCTCGGCGATCCGGGGGGTCGCATCCGTGCTGTGGTTGTCGACGACGATCAGCTCGACATCGACATGGGTCTGCGCCCGCACCGACGCCAGGCAGGCGTCGATGGTGCGCTCGTTGTCGCGGGTGGGGACGACGACGGAGACGAGTCCGTCGACGTGCTCAGTGCTGGTGTCCACCGGTGAACTCCGGTTCCTTGTCCTGGGCTGGGTCGTGGGGCGTGCGGGTGGGTGTCGGCGGCGGCAGGTAGTCCCGCAACGCACCGGTGAGCGCGACGAGCAGCCCGGCCGCGCCGAGATAGTGCGGCCAGAGACTGACCGCGACGGCGTCGGCGCTCACCTGACCGATGAGCCCCTTGGCCCACAGCACGATCAGATACAGCACCACGGACGCTCCGACCAGCGCCACTCCGGCGGTGATGAGCCACTCGGAGGGCAACGGGGCCCAGCGCAGCACCGCGACCAGCACCAGGGCGGTGACCAGGCCGGCGTACCCCAGGAAGAAGGTGGCCGCAAGCACCAGCGCGATCTCGACACCCACCCGGCTCATCGGGCCGGGCCACGGCCCGGCATCGCCGTGCGGCACGCCGTCCGCGCTCGCGGGAGCTCTCGAGCGGACATCGTCGTGCGCTGCCTGGACGGGTTCCCGACCTCGCCCCCAGGGCGCATGCCACCGGAGTACCAGCGTGGGATCCCGGTCTGCCGCAACGAGGGTGCCTGCGGTGTCGGTGGCGGGCTCGTCGTCGTCCGACTCGCCCGCGCGCGCCGCCTGGAGGCGGCGCCGTACGGGGCGCCAGAGGCCCGTCGCGAGCACGATCGCTGCCAACAGCACCAGCCCCGACACCGCGAGGGCCACGTCTGAGGCGCGCTGCGGGCCGTAGCGGATCCGGATGTCGTAGGTGCCGCCGGACGGCAGCTTCCAGCCGACCGAGTACCCGTCCAGGACCACGGGCTTCCCGAGGTCGCGGCCGTTGGCCGTGGCGTGCCACCGCGGGTCGTAGCTCTGGCTGATGACCACCGCGAACGCCCCGCTGGAGCGCACCCTCAGTGACTTGGCGGAGGCGGAGTTGTGCACGTCGGTGACCGTGGGCGCTGCGGGGACCGCCGCGCGGGGCGTGCGGGTGTCGGTCAGGGCGACCGAGTCGAGCGTGAATCCGGGCGCCTGCTCGATCCGCCGGGAGCCGGCCTGCAGCGAGGTCCGCGCGCAGCCGGTCCACCGGGTCCCCTCGTCGGAGGGACCGGCGAGGACGGACGTCGTGGGCCGCATCCGGATCGGCTGGCCGTCGATGGTGGCCACCGTGAGGCAGCGCGCCCCACTGCCGTCGACCTGGTCGAGAGGGCCGGCGCTGCTCATGCGCATCGAGATGCCCGTGTCGATGCTGGGGAAGCGTGCCGGCAGGCCCTGCGGCGGGGACGTCGCGCCGGTGAAGGTGATGCGGACCGTCCGGCCGGTCACCCGCGGGAAGGTGACGTTCGTGGTGCCGTCCTCGGTGAGCGCGGTGGTGGCGACACGCTTGCCGTCCACGGTGACGACCGCGGAGGTGGCCCACTGGGTGCGTGTCGCACCCGTGGTGCGGTCGCCGGTCGCCGGGCTCTGCCGGATCGAGACGGAGTCCACCGAGCGGGTGGGTCCGGCGATCTGCCACCACGAGCCCCGCACGCCGTTGCCCGGGACCCACGCCGTACTCGCCGCGTTCGTGCCGGTGTCGGCGGCTTGAGATGCCCGCTGGGCAGGATTGTCGAAGTAGAACCGGGAGGAGGTCGCCTGCACGTCGGTGGAGTAGCCGGCGACCCGGTCGTACACCGGCTCCAGCGGCCCGTCGACCCGTACGTCGGCCGCGGTGGTGAAGGTGCGCGCGTCCGGGAGGGCGACGATCCGGCGCAGCCCGGTCTCCTCGTCGTCGGCCGTCGACGCGGTGCCCTGCAGGCGGGTCAGCAGCACCGAGAGGGGCGTCCGGTCGAACTCTGCCCGCCCGGCCGCGTCGAGCTGCGCGTACTGGTTGGTGAAGGTCGTCGGGGTGCGCGCGGTGCGGACGGCGAGCGGCCCGGGCATCTTGATGTCGGATATACCGACGAGGTTGTAGCCTCCGCCGCGCTCGGAGTCGACCGTGACCTTGACGCTGCCGACCGGCGTGTTGCCCATGGCGAACGACGCGTAGCCGGTGTCCGGCATCCGCTGGGTCACCGAGCGACCGCCCGCGGTCACCGTGAGTCGGTCGATCTTCGAGCGGCCCACATCGGCCTGCTCGATGCGGATGGTGCCGAGCGGGATCGGGGTGGGTTCGGTGACGGTGAGGCTCTGGCCCTTCGCGCGTCCGAAGTCGCCGAACAGCCACGCGGTGGACGGGTCGCCGTCGAGTGCGTTCTGTGGGGCGGCGTACGGCAGGTCGAAGAACGTCCCACCCTCGGACGTCGCGCTGACCTGCGCGCCCGAGGGCACCATCACGGTCTGGTCGTCGGTGTCCGTGCCCAGGGCACGGGTGCTCGCCGGCGTCTGCGCGGCCGTGAGGAGCGGACCCTCCCCGTTGCTCAGGCGGTTGGTGATGGCGGCGCGTCGCGCGTTGGTGTCGGTGATGATCAGCCGGTGCTCACCGCCGAGCACGGAGGTCATGTTGCGCGCAGAGATGTCCTGGGCGTACTGGAACGACGGTGCGGCGCTGAGCAGCCCGGCCGCGGACAGCTGCGCGATTCCGGATCCGTCGCCGGCGACGACCAGCGAGTTGTCGGTGCGTTCGGCCCGCACCGAGTCCAGCGGATCGACGACGGCGTACCGCTGCAGCGGCGGCAGCTGGTCCTCGCCGTACGCCTCGGGGTTGGTGCCGGGGCCTTCGGTGTATTCGCCGTCGAAGCCGTAGTTGTGCACGCCGAAGAGCCCGGGGTCGGACGCCAGCACCTTGGCCGTCGTCGAGGGGCGGGCACCGCCGGCGTCCTCCCAGTCGATGTCGTGGCGCAGCAAGATCGTGTCCGCGCCGAGGTAGCGCGCGTACGCGGACATGGCTGCGGGAGGCACCACGCCGTTCTGCAGGGTGTCGTTGAGCGCGGTGAGGTAGTTGGCGCCGGGCGCGGACGCGTTGGGTGTGGTCTCCGGGATGATCACGTCACGGCGGAAGAGGGAGTTGGCCACATCGTCGGGACGTTGCACGGTCCATCGGTACGACGGCCGGGTCTGTCCAGGCAGGAACAGCACCGAGGCGTTCGGGTCGCCCTTGTCGATGGCGGACGCGGCCTGGTGCCAGTAGTCCGGGATGTCTATCGGAGACAGGTAGAGCCTGTTGGTGAGCGCCGGTGAGACCCAGCCGGTGACCAGGATGACGGCGAGCACCGCGGCCAGCGGCGCCCAGAAGTCCAGGTGCGCGATCTTGCGCCAGACCGTCCGCGCCGCGAAGCCGAGCGCCAGCGCGAATCCCAGCGCGAGCAGGGCGCCGATCTTGTTGGTCGTGCGGAACGCCGCCATGCCGGGCAGTTGCAGGAAGCCCACGACGACATGCCCGAACGGCGAGGCGGGAGCAGCCTGCGCGGGGAACGCCCCGACCTCGATGATCGCTGCGACGGCCGCGAGCCCGATCACCAGCCCGCGCAGCAGACCGCGGCACCAGCGCAGCGCCAACAGGCCGAGCACGGGCCACAGTGCGGTCAACACGATGATGTACGGGCTGGTCAGGTACGACGCGTACTGGCCCTCCCACGGTCCGTTGGCGTCGTGCCCGTAGAGCGGCCACAGCCCGAGGCCGCGCAGCACCTCCGGGAACGACCCGACCTTGGCGATGCCGGTGATGGTCTCGGAGCTGTCGACGATCTGGGACCCGGTGGACAGGGCGGCGGCGGCAGGCACCAGCCAGTAGATCGACACCCCGATGACGAAGAGCGCGCACTTGAGCAGCACCCGCAGGATGTCGCCCCAGCCGATCTGCCAGCTGCGACGGGCGAACACCATCAGCGGGAGCAGCGAGAACAACTGCAGGATCGGCACGACGGCGACGTTCATCCCGCTCATTGCGAAGAAGACCAGCCCGAAGACGGCCGGCCAGCGCCATGCCCGCGGTTCGCGCAGCGCGCGGACGAAGACCATCATCATCCAGGGCAGCAGGGCCATCGGCAGCGCGATCGCCAGCGTCGAACCGGCCTGGATCGTGTACGGGTTCGCGACGTAGAGGACACCCGCGGCGAGCCCCGCCCACCGGTCCGCGCGCGGTGAGATCGACCGCAGCAGCCGGCTGGCGCCCCACGCCGTGAGCGCCCACAACGCGAAGTGGAAGATCCGGTAGGTCGTGCCCGCGCTCAGACCGATCGCCCGCAACGGCGCCAGCACCCCGAGCACCGGGACGAGGCCGACGTTGAAGTTGGGTGCCCCCAGGTACGGCGTGCCGGTCCAGGAGGAGAGGTACTGCCGCACCATCGACCACGGCGCGAGGTACACCTCGGGTTTGATGTCGGTGTAGAAGTGGCCGTATCCGTTGAGGAAGACCACGAGCGCCAGCACCAGCAGCAGCGCCGCGACGGAAACGGCGTACCTCAGGTCCGACCGTTTGACGGTGCGCAACATGACAGGCACTGCGGGTCGGCGCACGGGGTGAGAACTTTCGCGGACGAGGGAGGTGCTTCGGGTCTGGCCGGGCGCAGCGGACCTCAAGGGGGAGGTGCGGCGGCCGGGAGCTGTTCGGACTGCGAGCAAATATAACCCGTGGGTAACCTGGGTCACGTTCGCTGCGGCGCACCGTACTCAACTCCCAGCACGAAGGCCCCACTTGTGACGATCGATGCCAGCACGCCCGACGACGGGCGGGATGCGCAGCGGTCGGTGCGGCCGGCCACCGGGGCGAGCGCCGTGCTGGGCGCTCTGCTCGGCATCGCGATGGGCGTCTCGAACGCTCTCGGCTATCTGCTGGTCCTGATGCTCTCGCGCACCCTGGGTCCGGAGGATTTCGGCGGATACTCGGCGCTCAGCACCTTCGGCGTATTGCTGGCGATCCCGGCCGGCGCGTTCCAGGTCGTCATCGCCCGCCGGATCGCCGGTAGCGCGCGGCACGAGGTCACGACGGGACTGCGTCTCGCGTCCGGCGTGTCGGTCGCGCTGTTCGCCGCGACATCGCTGCTCTCCCCCGCGCTGCGCGATGTCTTCCACCTCAGCTCGGCGTGGTCCGCGGTGCTGATGGGACTGATGCTCGTGCCGATGACGCTGACGGGGTGCTTCCAGGGCGTCCTGCTCGGCAGCCATCGGCTGCGCGCACTGTCTGCGCTCTACGTCGTGACCGCCGTGACGCGGCTGATCGCCGCCCTGGTCGCGACGATCGAGGGCTTCTCGGTCGTGGAGGTCTTCGCCGCCATGTTGCTGGCCGCGGTCGCCACCGCCCTCGTCGGCGCAGCGCTCTGTCGCGCCGAGCTGCGCGGCATCGCCGGCGGCGGGCACGGCCTGGCCGCGGAGATGCTGCGCTCCAACTCGACCCTGGCGGCACTCACGGCCCTCACCAGCATCGACGTGCTCCTGGCCCGGCACTTCCTGTCGCAGCACAACTCCGGCGGGTACGCGCTGGCCTCGACTTTCGGTCGGGCGATCTGCTGGGGCACGCAGTTCATCGCGCTCATCGTGGTGCCCCGGATGCGGGGCGCCGGCGCCACCCGCACCCTGCTCAAGGCCAGTGGGCTCGTGCTCGGGATCGGCCTGGTGGGCCTCGCGGTCGTCAGCATCAGCCCGTCGTTCTGGGTGCGCGTCGCAGGCGGCGGCCAGTACGCCGATTACGGGCACGTCGCGCAGGCCTGCGTCGTGCTCGGGATCGCCTGGGCGCTGGCGCAGATCTGGCTCTTCTCCGAGATGGGCGCCGGGGAGCACCTGCTCGGCGCGCTCACCTGGGGCGCCGTGGTAGTCGAGGCGCTGGCTGTCACCCTGCGCTGGCACGACAGCGCCGTGCAGATCGTCACGGTGTGCACGGTGTGCGCCATGGCGATCGCCGTCGCGGGACTGGTGCGGGTGCTGCTGCGCCATCAGAGGCGACTGCCCCCTCTGGACGAGGAGTCCGTGGTCCTGACCGCCGATCGCGCGGGAGCCTGACGGCCCAGGTGTCACCGACACCCGCGACAGGTCGCGGTCACGCCGGGGGCCCTGAGACGTGGTCAGGTGCGCACGCGCGTCGTCGGGCGAAAGATGTATACCCAGTAGCGGTGTTCGCCGGTGCCCGCGATGCGCAAAGCCGTCGGGGTCCTCGCCGGCACATCGGCGGCCGGGAACTTCGCAGAGCTGGCGATGTAGACCCGCACGGCGTCGGCGGGTGCGGTCGTGTACTTCCGAAAGTCCCAGTACTCACGCTGATTCCCGAACGAGGCGATGTGGGGGTGCATGCCCTTGCGAAGGAATCCGTATCCGAACGCCCACCCCAGGTCGTACGAGGCCCCGATGGAGTCGCCCTGGAGCACGACGCTGGCGTGGGTACCCCCGAGAGCCTGCACCTTGCGCTGGACGACGGGGAGGGCCTGATGCGCGCGCCGACCGATCTCAAGGGTGCCCGCGTCGTCGCCATGTGGGACCACCACCACCGAGGCGGCCAGCAGAACGGCAAGGACCGGCAGTACGGCACCTCTCGGCCAGGCCGACCACGACGGGGCGCGAGAACGGGCTGGACCCGATGCGTGGAGCAACCGCAGATACCACCAGACCTCCAGGACCAGGGTGGCCGAGGCAAGGGACCAGACCACCGGCACTTGAACGTATTCGTAGCTGACCAGGCTCAACGGGACCAGTCGGCTCAGCCCCACGGCGAAGACACACAGGCTGAGGTCCAGCAGAAGCGCCCACCAGGCCAATGCCCGGGCGCGGCGAGCGTCGAGCTCTCTGCCCAGCCATGGCACCACGAGTACTCCGACCGCGATCAACACGCCGAGCAGGAGACCAGCGGAGAAGGACTGCGGGTCGCCGAAGGCGATATGGAGGGCCCGCTGATGGGCGTGCTGCATGCCGCCCGCGAGGTCCAGGACGAACGGACCCGACGACTGCAGACCGATCGGGGGCGACGTGCTGTCGGCTCCGAGATACCGCACGAACTGCTGCAGGTTGTTCGGCCGGTCGATGAACAGCTCGATCAGCGATGGGAGCCACAGCAGTAGCGCGAGACCGGCAGCCGCCGCGAACTCCCGGTAGTGGTGCACAGCATTCTCCCGTCGCCAGCCCCGCAGAGGCCACGGAGCTTCGCGCCGACGCCACCAGCGAACGAAACCGGTCCCCAGCACCAGAACGATCAGGACCACGGCCATCGGGACGTTCCCCAGGTGCGGCTGCGTCGATAACGACAATGCGAGCACCCACGGCACCACCATCGTGTAGCGCTCGAGCAGGACACCCCAGGTCGACAACAGGAGCAGGGGCAGGACGAGGACGGGCGGGTATGGGTTGAACGGTCGCGCGAACAAGCCGTCACCGACCTGTAGCGCGGTCAGGAGCCAGGCGACGGCGACCGCGGAGGACATCGCTACGCCACCGAGTCGCCGTGCGACCCCCAACGCGGCGAGGGCGCACCCCGCACTGATCGCCGCTTCTCCAACCACGAGTGGGATTCCACCCTTCCCGAGGAGCAGGAACGGTGCCATCACGTAGTAGAACAGCGGACCAGGGTGATGGACCTCGACGCCGACGATGCTGACCGAGGTGGAGTGCGCCCCCTGGACGGGCCAGTGGCCGGTGTAAAGATCCCAGGAACTCATGGCGGTGTACGCATCGTCGTTGACAGGGTAGAAACCGTGCAGCACGAAGTTGCCCGCAGCCACGAGCACCGGCAGCAACACCAGGAGGTGCAGCGCGCGATACCAGAAGCGCAGAGCGCGACGGCTGAAGAGCGGTTCCACCCTCACCGCGCGTACGCGGCTTCGCCCACCCCGGTGCACAGCCCACTCCCCCAGCCGAATCGGTCCTGGAGCCTCCCCGGCTCCAGGCGCCACGAACGTCCGATGCGTGTCCAGGCGTTGTGTGAGCCTAACCGCACTACCGCCCGTCGAGCGTGCGGCGACCAGGCACCGCAGCGTCAGCCGCACACCGACGACCGGCAGGACGCTCCGATCCGGGACGAGGGGTCACTCCTTGCCGGCGATGGCGCGGGATCGTCCGAGCACGACCTTCGCAACTGCCTTCAACGGTCCGGGGAAGACGCCGGCCGCCTTCCACAGCCCGGTGTTGAGCTTGTCCTGCACCTGCGTCTGATAGACCCGCAGGGCCTCGTCGGACCGGGACAGGCCGTGCGCTGCGTTGGCCGTGCGCTTAAAGACCAGGGCATGGAGCCCGTTGGACCAGCGCGGATCGTCGGCGTGCGCGGCATCCCAGGTAGCAGCGATCGTCCAGCCCGGGTGACGGCGCAGGAACAGACGGTGCGCCCGCTGGACCACCGGCCAACTCGCGTCGTCGACCAGCACGAGGGCCTCATCTGCCAGCAGCGGCTCGGCCACCGCGAGGGCGAGATAGTGCGCCAGGAGCGTGTGCTCACCGTCGTAGAAGTAGACCCCGACCGGCTTGGTGACCGTGCCGAGCTGCGCCATCAGTCGGAAGCAGTCGCCCTCCAACAGGTGCACCGCCGCGTCCCCGGCGTAACGCTCGAGGTTGTCCTCCAGCTCGGCGCGAGCCTCCTGGCCGGCCATCCCGAACTCCAGGAAGTTCTCCATCACGAAGAAGTCCTTGGAGGCGTTGCCCTGCACCGCCGCACACAGCGAGCGACCTTTGAAGGTGCCGACCTCCAAGTAGGACTCGTCGTCAGGGAGGACGGATGCCGCGACGTTGAGGACCGCGAGCTCGTTGGGCCCGGTGAACCCGGTCACGTCCTGGGCGATCTGAGCCCACCGGGGGTCCACTGGATCGGTGTCCTGGGGTTCGCCCGGAAAGGCGTGCTGAAGTTGCGTGAAGAATGCGGTGGTGTCCATCGACTGCTTTCGGCTGGAGCGACGTACGCCGCCGGATGCAACTGGGCCAGCTCGGTTTACTAGTGGGTAGGAAGATAACCCGGAGCAGCGGAATTTCGCGCTTGTTCACCCCGACGCCGTGTGTCCGCCACCGGGAAGCGGGCGGCGGGTGAGTACGCCGGGACCAATGGCCCTCCTCAGCGCAGGTCGTTCACGATCGCCGGAGCCAGCCAGCTCCAGATCAGTTGCGCTCCACCCTGGGTGAAGTGGACACCGTCCTGGTAGAGCGTGGTCCCGTTCATCACGGGGTGGTAGCCGGTGGCGCACAGCCGGGAGCTGAGGTCCAACAGGTGCACGCCCCGGGCCTGGTGCTGGGCGACCCATCCGGAGATCACTCCGTTGATCCACGTCGTATCCAGCACGATCGGCGCGCTGCCGAGATTCTGTTGCGCCGACACCGGCAGTGTCTCCGGGTGCAGCACGCGGCACGGCACGTTCATCACGTCCAACTCCCGTGCGCCCGTCCGCTCGTAGGACGCGAGCAGCGCGTCGAGACTGCCCAGCACGGCGCTGCGTACCTGAGGCGATCGGGGCGGCGCCTTCCGGCCGTCGATCTGCAGCGGCAGCGTGAAGGCGAGTCCTGCCGGTGCCAGCACGACATCGGCTCCCGCGGACCGAACCTGGCCGGGCCACTGTTGACGCCACGACGGGCAGTGCGGATCCTCGGCGATGACCTTGCTGCCGAGCACCACGGTCATCGCGGTGAAATCACACCCGCCGTACGCGGCGTAGCGCAGCAGGTCGAAGCGTGGATATCGCGCACCGACGAAACCGTCGGCGATGGAGGCGGGGATGGAGTCGCCGACGATGGCCACCTTGACCGGCTGGGCGGGGGCGGCATAGGTCACCCCCGGGTCCAGCGGGGTGCCGTCCCAGGTCGAGGCGTCGGCGGGTGGCAGGACGAACTGGGCGACCAGGGCCACGACCGCGACGGAGGCGGCGACTGCAGGACCCGCCCAGGTACGGCCGCGGCGGATCAATGCGCCGAATCCGTACTGCATCTCCGGGATCTCCAGCAGCCGGTAGGAGGCGACCGAGACGCACCAGGTGACCAGGAACTGCACGGCGCCCTGCACGGCGACGGGGGCGTGCGGGACGTGCAGCCACAGGCTGATCGGCCAGTGGTAGAGGTACATGCCGTAGGAGATCTGCCCGAAGTGCACGAGCACCCGGTTGCCCACGATGCGGTTGATCAGCAGGTCCCTGGTGTCCAGTGCGCTCACGCCCATGAGTGCCGCGAGGATCGCGAAGACGAGGAGGCCGCCATCGCGGAACACCCAGACGCTGGCGTCGCCGAGCACGAAGAAGGCCGACACCGAGGCGATCGTCCCGATGATGCCGAAGGTGTTGGCGATGCCGCGCGGGATCTCGCGACGGCGTACGCCGCGCACCTTGGTGTGCAGGAACGCGACGGCGACGCCGACCAACAGCGCCTGCGATCGCACGTCCGTGCCGTAGTAGAGCCGGCTGAAGGTCGCCGTCGACGTGCCGACCAGATACGCCGTCCATACGGCGCCGAGGACGGCGAGGGCGGCGACGGCGCCGGCCCGCACCATCTTGCGGCGCGAGACCAGATAGAGGAGCCCGATCAGGGCCGGGACGAAGAGATAGAACTGCTCCTCCACGGCGAGCGTCCAGACGTGCCGCAGCGGCGAGGGCGCGTCGAAGAGGTCGAAGTACTGGTCGTTGCGGGCGATCAGACGCCAGTTCAGCCAGAAGGTGGCCGTGGCGAACGCGTCTCCGGCCGTCCGCGCCCGGTGGGATTCGTTCCCGTCGAGTGCGGTGTGCGCCAGCACGGCCAGGACCAGGACGGTCATGGCCGGCACGATGCGCCGCGCGCGGCGGACATAGAACGCCCACGCGTCGAGAGAGCCCGTGCGCTCCCGCTCCTTGATCAGCATCGTGGCGATCAGGAAGCCGGAGAAGACGAAGAAGTGGTTGATGCCGATCCAGCCGCCGACCAGCTGGGTGACGCCGAAGTGGTAGGCGACGACGAGCAGGATGAACAGGCCGCGGTATCCGTCGATCGCCCGCCGGTAGCCACGGCCGCGCCGATCCAGGTCTGTGCTCAGGGCAGCGCGGACGGTGCGCACCACGTGGGAGTCGGCCAGGGCAGCCATCCCTACGCACCGCTCCCGGACGTGCCGGCTGCCGCGCGGATCCGCGGTGCGAGCCAGGTCCAGATCATCGGCGCCGCGGCCGACGTGAAGTGCACCTGATCCCGGTAGAGCGTCGTGCCGTTGAGCTCCGGCTGGAAGCCGTGGCCGCACAACGCGCCGTACAGGTCGATGACGTGGGCACCGTTGCGGGCGGCCCACTCGGTGATCAGCGCGTTGAGCGCGACGGGGTCGGTCACCTGTCGCGCGGTCTGCTGGGAGTGCTCGAACCAGGGCTTGAAGTCGGTGGGCCACCGGCTGACGTCCGGCTCCCGGCACGGGACCGTCACCACGCTGACGGAGCGCACGCCCGCGGCCAGCGCCGCGGTCCGGTAGGCGGTGAGCGCGGCATCGATCGAGGTGCGGTACGACGCGTCGTCCAGGCCGACGGCGTCTCCGCCCGGCCCGGCGTGCGGAAGGGCCAGCGTCAGGCCACCGAAGACGACGAGCTCGGAGGCGCCCGATCGCCGCAGCAACGTCTGCAGGTCACGCTTCGTGGTGGTGCACTGCGCGGGCTGGACCGAGACGGCCCGGTCGGCGTAGCGCGCGTCCACCAGGTCGCATCCCGGCGAGGCCAAGTTGGTGAGTCGCAGATCCGGGTAGGTGCCCGGACGCTTCTGCTGCACCAGCAGATCGGGCACCGAGTCGCCGAAGATCGCGACCCTGGTCGGCGTGGCGGCCGGTCGGTACGTCGGGGTGCCGGGCACCAGCATCGGCACCGGTCCGTTGCCGGAGGCAGGTGCGGCGCCCGCGGTGAACGCCAGCACCACGACCGCGGCCAGGGCACCGGCGACCACCGCGCGTGCGGTGCGCAGGGACGGGATCAGCGCTCGCACCCCGCCGCGAAGCACCGGGCGCTCGATGAACCGATACGACGCCGCGGCCAGCGCGAGCGTCAGGGACATCCCGAACAGCAGAGTCGGTGCGGTGCCGATCCCGGGATGAGCCCGCTGCAACCACAGCAGCACCGGCCAGTGCCACAGGTAGAGCCCGTAGGAGATGCGCCCCAGGTAGGCGAACGGCCGCCAACCGAGCACGGTGCGCAGCAGGGAGCGTCTTCCGTCCGCGCAGGCCAGGACCAGGGCGGCGGATGCCAGCGCGAAGAGCAGGATGCCGCCGTCGTCGTACATGAAGGGCTGGAAGGAGGAGACGCCGAGGTAGGCGTAGATCATCGCCGCGAGACCGCCCCACCCGAGCACCGCGACCAGGGGCGCGGACAGCCGCACCTGTTCGGACCCGTGACGGCGTAGCCCCGTCGCGAACGCGAGAGCTGCTCCGACGCAGAGCGCCTGGGCGCGGGTGTCGGTGCCGTAGTAGGCGTGGGTCTGGGCCGCCTCGGTGGCCACGCCGATGTGGGCCGTCCACACCGCGCTCACCAGTGCGAGCACGAGCAGCACCGCGGCCTGCACCTCGCGACGGCGTGCCCATCGCACCAGCGCGAGCACCACCAGGGGCACGAAGAGGTAGAACTGCTCCTCGACCGACAGGGTCCACGCGTGTCGCAGGAAGGAGGGGTTGAACACCCCGAAGTACTGGTCGTGTCGCAGGATCAGGTGCCAGTTCTGGACGTAGAACAAGGTGGCCAGGATGTCGCCGCTTAACGGCGTGCGTACCTCATCGGGCGCGATGAAGGTGCCATAGACCCCGAGGGCGACCAGCAGCAGGACGAGGCCGGGCAACAGCCGCCGTGCCCTGCGCCGATAGAACCCCAGCACATCCAAGCGCCCGGACCGCGCCAGCTCCTCGATGAGCAGCCGGGTGATCAAGTAGGCCGACAGCACGAAGAAGAGGTTGATCCCGACCCAGGCGCCCTGCAGGAACGTCGCCCCGAAGTGGAACGCCATGAAGAGCACCATCGCCGTGCCGCGGACCCCGTCGAGGGCGGGCGAGTAGCGGTAGAGGGTGCGGCGGGGCATCAGGAGGCGAGGGTCATCGGGATGGGCGCGTCAGGTGCCTGACCCGCCATCAGCGCGTCAGCGACGGCCGCGCGGACCGTCCAGCTCGTCGTACTCGTCGTCGTACTCGTCGTCGACGTCGACGCGTGCCCTACTGCGGTCGGCGAGCCGGTCGCTGAAAGGACGCCGTAGAGAGCGGTGCGGTTCTTCGTCGCCAGGCGACTCGTCGTACTCGGAGTCAGCGGGCACGCTGTCCGCTGCTGGCCGACGGTCACGGGCGAGCGCCGAGCGGCGCGGGGCCGGTGATGCCCCACCGGTGCGGGCGACCGTCGAGCCCCTGGGGGCCGGTGAGCCTTGGGCCTCGTCATCGGCGGCGACGGCGTGGCTCGTCCTGCGGGAGTTGTCACGCCGGCCACGCGGCGGCAGATCCTCCGCGTCGTCGTCGTACCCGTCGTCGAAACCGGGGCGCGGCTTGCGGGTGCGGGTGGTGGTGTCGAAGCCGAAGAGTGCCGCACCGACGCCGGCGAGCACGATACCTGCCGCGCCGAGGGCGATGGCCCGGTAACGTGCACTGTCGTCGACGGCCGAGCAGTAGGTCTTGCCGAACGAGTCGTTGTTGGGGCTGAGAGCAGTGCCGCAACCGAAGTTGGGCCCGGACCTGGACGTCACGCTCAGCGGTACCACGGCCACGTAGATAGCGGCGATGATGAGGGCGAGGCCCACCAACAGCGACACCTTCGTGCCGGTGCGGGGAACGTAGAGGGTGCGGGTTTCGCCGGACTCGGGAGGCATGTCGGGAATAGTAGCTGTGTCGTACGTCACCTGGTTACCAATGGGTATCTATAGTCGCGGTACGTCCCGCATCACGCCCAAGACCCGAAGGAAGTGTCCCGTGCCGCAGCAGCTGGACGGTCGGTGTGCACCATCGCGGACGACGCCGTGGCCCCCGCCCGCACCCTGCGCTCGACGGACCCCGGGCATCGGATGAACCCACGTCCCGATGTGTACGCCGTCGTCCTGGCGGGCGGTCTCGGTAGCCGGCTCGCACCGCTCACCGACAACACCCCCAAACCGCTGCTGCCGGTGGCGGGCGAGCCGGTGGTCGTCCATCAGCTGCGCTGGCTCGCCGCAGCCGGCGTCACACGGGTCGTGCTCACCACGTCGTACCGGGCGGAGCAGTTCGAGCCCGCGCTCGGTGACGGCTCGACGTACGGCGTGCGGCTCGACTACTGCCACGAGGACCAGCCGCTCGGCACCGGAGGGGCGCTCGCGGCGGCGGCCGACCGGCTGGCGTCCGCGCCGGGCGACGCGCTGCTGGTGCTCAACGGCGACCAGCTCACCGGTCACGACGTGCGACGTCAGCTGTCCCTCTTCGACGACGCGCGGTCGCAACGGGGCTGTGTCGTGAGCATCCATGCCCGGCCGGTCGACGACGCACGCGCGTACGGGCTGCTCTCCGTGGACGGGCAAGACCAGGTGGTCGGGTTCGAGGAGAAACCCACCGAGCTCATCGCGGGGATCGTGAACGCCGGCACCTATGTGCTCGACCCCGCCTGCCTGCAGGAGGTGCCGCGCGGCGAGCCGGTGAGCTTCGAGCGCGACGTGATGCCGGGGCTGCTGCGCGACGGTGCCGTGGTGACGGCGTACGTGCAGGACGCCTACAGCATCGACGTCGGCACGCCGGCGACCCTGGTGGCGGCGTCCCGGGACGCGGTGCTGCGCCACGGACCTGCGCTGATCGATCCGGGCGCGACGGTGGACCCGACGGCAGCCGTGGTGGGCGGCTCCTGGGTCGGTCCCGGCACTCACATCGGCGCGGCGGCCGTGGTGGACGGCAGCATCGTGATGACCGGAGCCGAGGTCGGCGCGGGCGTGGTGGTGCAGCAGTCGGTGATCGGCCAGCGCGCCCGCGTCGAAGGGCCGATCATCTTGCAGGACAACGCGATCGGCGACGAAGCCGTCGTGGAGGCCGGCCACGGACCGGAACCGGGCGACAGTGTCCCGACCGGCGTCACCCTCCCCCGGCCCTGACCCTCACCGCATCGAGCGGAGGGGTCGTTACCCTCCGCTCGATGCGGCGGCAGGCTCACCAACCGCGCTCGGCCAGCCGGTGCGGCTCGGGGATCTCGTCGACGTTGATGCCGACCATGGCCTCGCCGAGACCGCGGGAGACCTTGGCGATCATGTCGGGGTCGTCGTAGAAGGTGGTGGCCTTGACGATGGCCTCCGCGCGCTGCACCGGGTTGCCCGACTTGAAGATGCCGGAGCCGACGAAGACCCCCTCGGCGCCCAGCTGCATCATCATCGCGGCGTCCGCCGGGGTGGCGATACCGCCCGCGGTGAAGAGCACGACGGGCAGCTTGCCGAGGCCCGCGACCTCCTTGACCAGCTCGTACGGCGCCTGCAGCTCCTTCGCGGCGACGTACAGCTCGTCGTCCGCCAGCGTGGTCAGGCGGCGGATCTCGGCGCGGATGGTGCGCATGTGAGTGGTGGCGTTGGAGACGTCTCCGGTGCCGGCCTCACCCTTGGAGCGGATCATCGCCGCGCCCTCGGTGATGCGGCGCAGCGCCTCGCCCAGGTTGGTGGCGCCGCAGACGAACGGCGCGGTGAACTCCCACTTGTCGATGTGGTTGGCGTAGTCGGCCGGGGTCAGCACTTCCGACTCGTCGATGTAGTCGACGCCCAGGCTCTGCAGCACCTGCGCCTCGACGAAGTGCCCGATGCGCGCCTTGGCCATCACGGGGATCGAGACGGTCTCGATGATGCTGTCGATCATGTCCGGGTCCGAGGCGCGGGACACACCACCCTGCGCGCGGATGTCGGCGGGCACCCGCTCCAGTGCCATCACCGCGACGGCGCCGGCGTCCTCGGCGATCTTGGCCTGTTCGGCGGTGACCACGTCCATGATCACGCCGCCCTTGAGCATCTCGGCCATCCCCCGCTTGACGTGGGCGGTGCCGGTGCGGCCGCCACCCTCAGGCTGGGTGTCGGTGGTCTGCGAGGTCATGACGACTCCTTGTGCGGGGGTACGACGGATGGTCTGCGACCAGCGTACAAGCGGCGCGAGGCCGCAAAGTGCCACGCGCGCGTCGATGACCGCTATCGGTCACGACAGGTTGTGGTCAGCGCGGCGGACGCGACAACGGGAGTACGTGCGCGCCCGATCGGGCGCGTACTCCCGATGCGCGCGGGCTCAGTCGGTCTGCGGGATCCGGTCGTCGAACTGCACCATCTGCGGCAGATGCGTACGACCAGCGAGTCGGAAAAGACGCACGACGGGCTTTGCACGCACCCGGCGCACGTCGCGCACGGCGTCGTCGTGGAAGCGGCGCGCCAGCTGCACCCGCGCGCCCGCCTGCTGCACCAGGTGTGCGTACTCCGAGACACCCTCCTGCACCACGGTTTCCGGCGTCAGGACGGCCAAGAGCGTGATGGTGAGATCCGTCTCGATCGTGGCCCGCTGCTGGTCGACGCCATGCTCCTGCACCTCCGAACTCACCTCGGTGGCGTCCGACGCGTCGAGGGAGGAACCGGCGGCGTCCGCCAGCAGCATCGAACTCGCGGGGTCGAGCAGACCGGAGTTGGCCAGCTCCATGCTGGTCTCGGCGCGGCGTACGAGCTGGGCGTCCAGGGCCGACAAAGATCCCTCCACCCGGCCGTGCAGACGGTCCAGCCGAGCGGCGCTGTAAGAGAGATACCACGCGATCAGCGCGAGCACGGCGACCGCGATCGCGATCCAACCCCACGGATACATCAGCGCGTTCCTCGACGGCGGGCGACCAGCCGCCGCGGCGACGCGACCGGGACACCCGCGGAGACGACGGTTTCGTAGACGTTCATGACCTGCGACGCGACCCGCGACCAGTCGAACTCCTGGGCCCGCGTCGTCCCCGCCGCGCGGTAGGACCGGCGCGCGTCGGGATCGGCGAGCAGCGAGAGAGCCTGTCGGGCGAGGTCTTCGGGGTCGCCGGTGGCGAAGAGTCGCCCGTCGGCCCCGTCGCGCAGCACCGCACGGAACGCGTCCAGGTCGCTGGCGAGCACCGGCGCGCCCGCGCTCATGGCCTCGATCAGGATGATCCCGAAGCTCTCGCCACCGGTGTTCGGTGCGACGTACGCGTCGGCCGAGGCGAGCAGGCTCGCCTTCTCCTGGTCGGTGACGGAGCCGAGCATCTCGGCGGCCGCCGCGACCCGGTCCGGTACGCCGTGCAGCGCCTCGCGGGCGTCGCCCGGCCCGGCGATCAGCAGCCGCAGACCCGGCCGCGCGTCCAGGAGCCGCGGCATCGCGTCGAGCAGCACGGGCAGACCTTTTCGCGGCTCGTTGATCCGGCCGAGAAAGGCCAGGGTCGGGCGTTCGGGGGTGCCCTGCCACCAGGGCGCGTGCGGCGCGGCGGCGAACGGCTCGACGTACACGCCGTTCGGGATGACCACGGCGTCGCCACCGAGGTGCCGGCGCACGGTGTCGCGCGCCTCCGCCGACACGGCGATCCGGCCGACCACCTTCTCCAGGCCGGGCTGCAGGATCGGCTGGGCGGCGTGCATGACGCGCGAGCGCATGGTGGCGGTGTGGAAGGTCGCCACGAGCGGTTGCTCGGCGGCCCACATCGTCAACATCGAGAGGCTGGGACTGACCGGTTCGTGCACGTGGATGACGTCGAAGTCTCCGCGCTCGACCCACTTCGCGACCCGGGAGGCGGTCACCGGGCCGAAGAGCAGTCGCGCGACCGAGCCGTTGTAGGGCACCGGTAGGGCACGGCCGGCTCCCGTGACGTACGCCGGCAGCGGCGTGTCCTCGTCGGCCGGCGCCAGCACGCTCACCGCATGCCCCTGCGCCAGGTAGAACTCCGCCAGGTCGCGGATGTGCAGCTGCACTCCCCCGGGCACGTCGAAGGAGTACGGGCTGACCATCCCGATCCTCATGGCGCCGCCCCATCGGCACGGCTCAGGTCCTCCACGAAGACCCGCTGCATCATGTGCCAGTCCTGCGTGTGCTCGCGGATCGTGTCGCCCAGGGCGTCCGCACACTGCTGGGTCATGGCGGTGATCTTCTCGCGATCGGTGCCTTCGGCAGGCACGATCACCCGCGGCCCGAAGTCGGCGACCACCCGCTGGATGGCCCGGCCCGGCAGCTTCTCGTACGTGACGCTCAACGGGTAGAGCGCGGCGCCGGTCTCCAGCGCGAGGCGCGCGGGTCCGGCCGCCATCCGCGCGGGATGCCCGCACAACTGCACCTGCACGCCGCGGGAGGTGAGGTCGCGATCGGACAGCAGCGGCACGAACCCGCCGCCCAGTACCGCAGCGACCAACTCCGGGTACGGCTCGGCCCCGCCGGTGAGCGGCAGGATCCGGATGCCCAGGCTGGCGCGGTAGTCGACGAACTGCTGGAAGAGCGCTTCGGGTTTCAGTCGCTCGGCGACCGTGGTGACGCGGGCGAAGTTGCGGGTGGCCCACGCCCCGCACATGTCCCAGTTGCCCAGGTGAGCGAGGAAGAGGATCACCGCGTCCCCGCCGTCGAGGATCCGCTTCGCCTCCGGCCCGTTGCCCGCGAGCCGCAGCATCTGGTCGATGTCGTCGCTGCCGGCGACCTGCTCCAGACGGAACGCGTCGCACCAGTAGCGGAAGTAGGACCGCATGCCCAGCCGCACGAGCGCGTCGAGCTCGTCGTCGTCCAGCTCCGGGCGCACCTTCGCGTAGTTGGCGCGCAGCCGCTGCACGTCCTTGCCGCCGCGCGCGGTGATGCGGTCGGCGATGCGCTCGAACATGGCGTACGCCGCCCGCTCGGGCATCCGTCGTACGAGCGCCCACCCGGCGCGGAACCCCGCCAGCGTGAGCCGGTCGGTGAGGTTCACTCCACCCTCGGGGTGCTGCTCTCCCCGGTCGGGCGGGCGGCAGCGGGAGGCGTCTGCGCGGACAGTGCCTGGGTGCGCACCGTCAGCATCCGCTGCAGCACCGTGACGAAGCTGAGCACGGCGAGCACCGCGAGCGTGATGCCCTCGACCCAGTTGCCGATCGCGTTGCCGTCCTTGATCAGGTTGCCGATACCGACCAGGCCGGTGATGACCAGGATCGATACCAGACGGTCGGCGCGTTCGGCGATGCCGACGTTCGCGGTCATCCCGAGGCCCTCGGCACGGGCCTTGGCGTAGGACACGACGCTGCCCAGGATGAGGCAGGCCAGGGCCAGCGTGGCGATGAGGACGTTGTCGCCCCGGTCGGCGTAGTAGAGGACCAGGCCGCCGAAGATCGCGGCGTCGCCGAATCGGTCGAGGGTGGAGTCGAGGTAGGCGCCCCAGTTGCTCGACCGGCCGAGCTGGCGGGCCATGTTGCCGTCGATCAGGTCCGAGAAGACGAACGCCGTGATGAAGAGCGTGCCCCAGAAGAACTGCCCGATGGGGTAGAAGACCAGCGCGCCGACCACGACGCCGAGCGTGCCGACGATGGTGATGGCGTCCGGGCTGATGCCGCACTTGATGAAGAAGCGGGCGGTCGGAGTGAGGAGGGTGGTGAAGAAGGCGCGCGCGAATCGGTTGAGCATGGTGGCGCAGAGACTACCGGGGCGGCGCGTCCTCGCCCTGCCCCCACGCGGCGGCGAGGCGGCTGCGGGTGTCCTCCAGCAGCTCCGGCAGGGCTTTGGTCTGGCCGATGATCGGCAGGAAGTTGGCGTCGCCGCCCCACCGCGGTACGACGTGCTGGTGCAGGTGTGCGGCCACCCCGGCACCGGCCACGGCGCCC
Source organism: Allobranchiibius sp. GilTou38 (assembly GCF_017565325.1). NCBI lineage: Bacteria > Bacillati > Actinomycetota > Actinomycetes > Micrococcales > Dermacoccaceae > Allobranchiibius > Allobranchiibius sp. GilTou38. The sequence goes on from NZ_JAGEKN010000006.1 coordinate 452,322, forward strand.
TGGTTCATCCCGATGTTGAAGCCGTGCGGCTGCGACACCTGCGTGATGGTCGTGATCGCGGCCTTGGTCAGCTCCCCGAACTCCAGGGTCTCCTCGTCGGTGAGGTCGACGTAGAGCGGCACGTGCCGGTAGGGGCAGACGAGCAGGTGCCCGGGGTTGTACGGGAAGAGGTTCATCACGACGTAACAGGTGCGGCCGCGGTGCACGATCAGCCCGTCCGCGTCGCTCTTACTGGGGGCCGCGCAGAACGGGCAACCGGCGTCGTCGTCGTCCGCGGGCTTGTCCTCCCTGATGTACGCCATCCGGTGTGGTGTCCAGAGCCGCTCGAAACCGTCCGGCACGCGGGCGAATTCGCGCTCGTCCTCCACCTCAGGCATGCGCTCGATCCTAGGCGGCACATCTGGGCGCCGGTCGCGAGGTCGATCGTCAGCGGCGTACTGGCGCCGGCACCGGAAATCCGCTGACCATCGCGGCAGTCGGTAGCCTCGGCTCGTGCTCCCCACCGCCCGTGCCGTCCGGTACGTCGTCCCATTGCGGGAGGGCGGGTCGCTGCCCGGTGTCGTCGAGGCCGACGACGAGGGCACCTGGGTGTTGAAGTTCCGCGGTGCCGGGCAGGGTGTGAAGGCGCTCGTCGCCGAGGTCGTCGTCGGGGAGCTCGGCCGCGCCCTCGGGATCCGGGTGCCCGAGCTGAAGGCGGTCGAACTGCCGATCCAGATCGCGCGATACGAGGCCGACGAGGAGGTGCAGGACCTGCTCAGTGCGAGCGTGGGCCTCAACCTCGGGGTCGACCTGCTGCCCGCCGCGTTCAACTACGACCCCGCGTACCCTCCGCCCGCCGACGAGGCGGCGGCGATCCTGTGGCTGGACGCGTTCACCGCGAACATCGACCGCACGCCGCATAACCCCAATCTGCTGCGCTGGCACCGCAACACGTGGTGCATCGACCACGGTGCGGCGCTCTACTTCCACCATTCCTGGCCCTCCAGGGGCGCCGACGCCGCCCGGTTCGCCGCGCAGCCCTTCGACGCCTCGACGCACGTGCTGCGTCCGGTCGCACGCGGACTGGCGCAGACGCACGAGCGGCTCGGCGCGCAGGTCACCGAGCCCGCGTTGCGCGCGGTGCTCGCCCTCGTGCCCGACGAGTGGCTCGAGCCCGCACCGGGGCTGCTCGATCCCGCGGCGGTGCGCTCGGCGTACGTCGAACACCTGCTCGCGCGGCTCGCCTCCCCGGGGCCCTGGCTGCCGCAGGACCCGTCATGAACGCGCTGCTGGGCTACCAGTACGTCGTACTGCGCTGCGTGCCCTCAGCGGTGCGCGAGGAGTTCCTCAACGTCGGGGTCGTCCTCTACTGCCAGCAGGCCGGCTTCCTGCAGGTCGCCTGGTCGGTCGACGACGCGCGCTTGCTGGCGTTCGCGCCGACGCTGGACCCCGCCGAGGTGCGTGCGGCCCTGCAGACCGCGGAGGCCGCCTGCCGGGACGGCGCCGTCGAGGGCCGTCCCGACCTCGTCGGACTCGGGCCCAGGTTCGGCTGGCTCGCGGCGCCGCGCTCGACCGTGCTGCGCCCCGGTCCGGGCCACGGCGGTCTCACGACCGACCCCGCGGCCGAGCTGGCTCGCCTGCTTGCGGTATTGGTGGAGGTATGACGCGCGCATTCCTGGTCTGGGGACCGGCCACCGACCACCCCGAGCTGATGGCCGACCCCACGCGACGGGCGCTGGACGACCTCGCCGACCGGGACGCCGTGCGCGCGTGCTCGATCGACCCCGACATCGCCGATACCGCGACGCTCGTCGCGAAATCCGGGTACCCGCTGCAGCAGTGCGCCAACTGCGTGGTCGTCGCCGGCAAGCGGGACGGGGTGGAGCGTGTCGCCGCCCTCGTGGTCCTGGCGCACACCCGTGCCGACGTCAACGGCGTCGTCCGCCGCACCCTCGACGTGCGCAAGCTGTCGTTCATGTCGCAGGAGGCCGCCGTCGAGCGCACCGGCATGGAGTACGGCGGCATCACCCCCCTCGGCCTGCCGCCGGAGTGGCCCATCTACGTCGACGCCGCCGTCGCGCACACCGATCCGGTGATGATCGGATCGGGCCTGCGCCGCGGCAAGCTCGAACTGCCCGGGGCGGTCCTCGCGGCGCTTCCCGGTGCCCAGATCGTCGACGGGCTGGCGCGCGTCGCGGAATGACGCCGCGCCCTCCCGCTGTTGTCAGTCACACACGTCCACGAACGAGGAGAGACACATGCCGCTCACGGGTGAGTACGCCGAAGAGAAGACCGAGTGGGTCAGGGACCAGCTCGCCAAGATCGACGAGGCCGGCACCACCGAGGTCGTCGGGGTGCAGGGCATGGCGGTCGTCGTCTACACGGTGTGGAGCGCCAAGACCGGCAAGCTGCGCCGCGTGCCGCTGATGCGGGTGGAGCACGACGGGGTTTACGCCGCGGTCGCGTCGTACGGCGGCGCGCCGAAGCACCCCGCCTGGTACTACAACTTCGTGGCCAACCCGCAGGTCGAGGTGATGGACGGGACGTCCCACCACGACGGTGTCGCCCGCCGGATCGAAGGCGACGAGCGGGCGCAGTGGTGGGAGCGCGCGGTGGCCGCCTACCCGCCGTACGCGGAGTACCAGACCAAGACCGACCGGGAGATCCCGGTCTTCGTCGTCGAGCCCGCCTGACCCCCCTCCAGTTTTGGACATGCACAGCGGGGCGGATATGCCCCGCTGTGCATGGTCAAGTCTCCGCAGCCTGGCGATAGGCACGGACCACCTGGCGCATGAACCGCGCCGGCTCGGTCCGCAGCCCCATCAGCGGGATGCGCAGCACCCTCTCGCGGCCCAGCACGAGGTCGTTCTGACGCAGGGCGTCATCCGTCACCGAGTCGACATCGAGATGGTGCACGCCATCGATCTCGACCAACAGTCCGACCGACTCCCACCCGGCGTCGACGTACGCCACCCCGCTCGCTCGCACTCGCCTGATCTGCCGGTCCGGCGAGGGCAGACCGTACGACGTGCACAGCGCGCCGAAGTCGAGTTCGCCGAGGGACTCCGCGCCGTCGCAGACGTCCCGGATCACTTGGTCGAGCAGCGTTCTCCTCGCCGTGTAGGTGGTTTCCTCCCACGCTGTCCTCAGTCGATCACGATCGACGATCCGCTGTTGCACGCTCATCGACACCAGCAGGGCTGCCGTCCGATCGGTGCGCGCCCACGCGGCCGCGCGCAGGCAGGCGACCTCCGGCAGGACCCTCGGCACCGGCGAATCGAGTGTTAGTCCCACAGCGTTCGGTCGATGCACGGTGATCCCGGACGACCGGCGCGCCCGGTTGGCCGACGGGACGCTGACGTGCACCCTGTCCTCGTCGAACTTTCGCAATCCGGCCGCGGTCAGCGCTGTGACGCCGTCGAGGACAGCCCCCGGACCCGACTCCCACACTGCGCTCCACCAACGGCTCTCGCCGACCAGCTCGGCTCCGGCGAGAAGCACGGTGTGCAACCCGACGAGACGCCACCGGCCGGCGCGGATCTCCGTACGCAGATCCGCTCGGGTCACCCCTTCACGCAGCAGGTCCGCTCGATGCGCGACACCTGCGTGATGAGATGCGACGCGCGCGAACGCCCTCGCCCGCAGGTCACGCCGACTCGGCGTACCCGCGGTGAGGAGGCCCGCACCCACCCCTTGGTCGATAGTCACGCACGCATCGCACCTCGGTGGGAGGGCAGCCGCAGCGACGGTCGACCTCGCTGTGGACGACGCCGCGTCGATCCGAAGGGTGTGGACGGCGGCCACAAGAATTCGGACATGCATACCGGGGCAGATGTGCCCCGGTATGCATGTCCGAGTTCGGTCAGACCTGAGCGCGGTCCGTGATCGCCTGCTGCACCAGCTCGATCGCCTCGTCGACCGGCACGCCGTTCTTCTGCGAGCCGTCGCGGTAGCGGAACGAGACCGCGCCCGCGGCCCGATCCTCGTCGCCGGCGATCAGGGTGAAGGGCACCTTCGACTTCGAGGCGTTGCGGATCTTCTTCGGGAAACGGTCGTCCGACGCGTCCAACTCCGTGCGGATCCCCTTCTCCTGCATACGATCCAGTACGCCGCGCAGATAGTCGTCGTACTCCGCGGCGACCGGCACGCCGAGCACCTGCACCGGTGAGAGCCACACGGGGAACGCGCCGGCGTAGTGCTCGACGAGCACCCCGAGGAACCGCTCGATGGAGCCGAACTTCGCCGAGTGGATCATCACCGGCTGCTGGCGGGTGCCGTCGGCGGCCTGGTACTCCAGGCCGAAACGCTCCGGCTGGTTGAAGTCGTACTGGATCGTCGACATCTGCCAGGTGCGCCCGATGGCGTCGCGCGCCTGCACCGAGATCTTCGGCCCGTAGTACGCCGCGCCGCCGGGGTCGGCGACCAGCTCCAGTCCCGACTCGGTGGCGACCTGTTCCAGGATCGAGGTGGCCTCGTCCCACTGCTCGTCGGACCCGATGAACTTGTCCTTCTTCTCGCCCTCGGTCTCCCGGGTCGACAGCTCGAGGTAGAAGTCGTCCAGCCCGAAGTCGCGGAAGAGTCCGAGGCAGAAGTTCAGCAGGTGCTCGATCTCGGCGGGCGCTTGCTCACGGGTGACGTACGAGTGCGAGTCGTCCTGCGCGAACCCGCGCACCCGGGTCAGTCCGTGCACCACACCAGACTTCTCGTTGCGGTAGACGTGGCCGAATTCGAAGAGCCGCAAAGGCAGTTCGCGGTACGACCGTCCGCGCGACTTGAAGATGAGGTTGTGCATCGGGCAGTTCATCGCCTTGAGGCGGTAGTCGATCCCGTCGAGGTCGAACGAGGGGAACATGCTCTCGGCGTAGTACGGCAGGTGCCCGGAGGTGTGGAAGAGCGCCTCCTTGGAGATGTGCGGCGTCCCGACGTACTCGAAGCCCTCCTCGATGTGGCGACGGCGTACGTAGTCCTCCATCTCCCGCTTGACGACCCCGCCCTTGGGGTGGAAGACGGGCAGACCCGAACCCAGCTCCTCGGGGAAGGAGAAGAGGTCGAGCTCGGCGCCGAGCTTGCGGTGGTCGCGCTTCTCCGCCTCGGCGAGCCGGTCGGTGTACGCGCGCAGCTCCTCCTTGCTCGGCCACGCGGTGCCGTAGATGCGCTGCAGCTGCGGGTTCTTCTCACTCCCCCGCCAGTACGCCGCCGCCGATCGCATGATCTTGTACGCGTTGCCGATCAGCTTGGTGGAGGGCAGGTGCGGCCCACGGCACAGGTCGCCCCAGGCGACCGAGCCGTCACGCCGCACGTTGTCGTAGATGGTCAGCTCGCCCACGCCGACCTCCGCCTCGGCGCCGTCGGCGGCCTCCGCCGCACCGCCCTTGAGCCCGATCAACTCCAGCTTGAACGGCTCGTCGGCGAGCTCCGCGCGGGCCTCGTCATCGGTGACCACGCGACGGGAGAAGGTCTGGCCCTCGTTGACGATGCGCTGCATCGCCTTCTCCAGGGCCTTCAGGTCCTCCGGGGTGAACGGGGTCTCGACGTCGAAGTCGTAGTAGAAGCCGTCGGTGATGGGCGGCCCGACGCCGAGCTTCGCGGCGGGGTTCACCTGCTGGACGGCCTGGGCCAGCACGTGCGCGGTGGAGTGCCGCAGCACGTTGAGCCCGTCGGGCGAGCCGATGTCGACCGGCTCCACCACGGCACCGTCCGGCACCTCGCGGAAGAGGTCGAGCAACTGCCCGTCGACCCGCATCGCCACGATCCGCCGGTCCTCGCCGAACAGATCGGTGCCCGTCGTGCCCTGCTGCACCGATCGCTCGTCTCCGGCGACATGGATGCTGAGCTGGGCAGACACGGGGTGCTCCTCGGACTATGCGCGCCGGCCGGCTGCCGACGACTGCGTCAGCAAGGCTAGTGGGCCGCCGCCGCGCACTTCACCCGCGTTTCCCCCGGCGTCGCGCGACCGGCATGCTGCAGTGATCCCGACCGACCGTGAGGACCCACCTGTGACCGTTCCCGACATCTCCGCCGTACGTCTCGGCGGGTCACCCTCCCTGCCCCTGCTGGTGCTCGGACCGTCGCTCGGCACGAGCGCGCGGGCCCTGTGGTCGCGGTGCGCCGCCCAGCTGGGTGACCGCTTCGAGGTGCTGGCGTGGGACCTGCCCGGCCACGGTTCGAACACCGAGGTGTCCGAGCCCTTCTCGATCGCAGACCTGGCGGCCGGGGTGCGCACACTGGTGGACGACGTACTGACCGACCGCGGTGAGCCGGGCGGTTCCTTCAGTTACGCCGGCGACTCGGTGGGCGGCGCGGTTGGGCTGCAGCTGCTGCTCGACCTGCCGGGGCGGGTGGAGCGCGCGGTGCTGGTGTGCACCGGCGCCGTCATCGGCACGCCCGAGTCATGGCACGAACGGGCCTCGCTGGTACGGGCCTCAGGAACGGCGATCATGGTCGAACGCGCCACCCGCACCTGGTTCGCACCCGGCTTCCCCCACCTCGAGCCGTCCGTGGCCACCGAATTGCTGCAGTCGTTGCGCGATGCCGACGACGAGGGATACGCCCAGGTCTGCGAGGCGCTGGCCGGTTTCGACGTCCGCCACCGCCTGGCCGACATCCGGACACCGGTGGTGGCGGTGGCCGGCTCGGTCGACCCGGCGACCCCGGTCGCCGGTCTGGAGGAGATCGCGTCCGGCGTACACCGCGGTCGCCTGGTGGTGCTCGACGACGTGGCCCATCTGGCGCCCGCCGAGGTGCCCGACCGGATCGCACGCATCATCCGCGACGACCCCGAGCGCGCGAGTAGCGTTGTCTCGCAGACACGTTCGCCCGGCATGACGGTGCGGCGTGAGGTGCTCGGCGACGAGTACGTCGACAGCGCCCTCGCCGGGGCGACCGACCTGACGCGCGACTTCCAGGACTTCGTCACCGATTACGCGTGGGGCGGGGTCTGGGCTCGGCCCGGCCTGGATCGACGCAGCAGGTCGATCGTGGCGCTCACCGCGTCCGTCGCGGGCGGCCACGAGCGGGAGCTGGCCGTGCACGTGCGCGGCGCCCTCACCAACGGTCTCACTCGCGACGAGTTGAGCGAGGTGCTGCTGCAGACGGCCGTCTACTGCGGCGTGCCCGCTGCCCAGTCGGCGTTCCGGGTCGCTCAGCAGGTGCTGGACGACATCAATCAGGAGTGACGGTGCTCGAAAACCGTTGCATCCGAGTCTGATCGGCGTTCCTGGTCCGAACCGGCCCGCGCGCTCCGGTGCCGCCGTACGATCCGACGATGGACGACCGGATCCGACATCTCCCCCGCGAGGACCGGTCGTGGTTGGTGACAGCGGTGCTGTGCATCGGAGTGGTGTTCTGCGGGTGGCTGGTCGCCACCGCGATCTTCCATTCCTCCGTTGGCAACGTCCTGCGGGGGTCTTGCCGGGCTCGTCGTCATCACCAAAGTGGTGCTGGACGAGGCGCAGGGCATCGTGGTCGACCGGGCCTGCGTACACAGGCCTCTGAGACGTGTCCTGCGATGGCAGACAGTGGAGGGTGTGTTCCCCGGCGACGTGTGGCTCTCGCTGCGGTGCACCGACCGCAACCACCGGCACGCGCGACTGCCCACCCGTTACGCCGCGGATGTGGAACGTATCGGGCGTAAGCCCCTTCAGACGGGCCTGCCACCCGCTGGAGAACCCCACCTGCACAATCTCCGATCGGGCGAGTAGACATAGCCGGCAACAGTTCCGACCATCGACCTGAAGGACACCCATGGACCTGACCCCCCGCCCCGAGCACAAGTTCTCCTTCGGCCTCTGGACCGTGGGCTGGCCCGGAATCGACCCGTTCGGCATCGCCACCCGCCCGATGCTGGATCCCTGGGAGTACGCCGAGCGGCTGGCCGAGCTGGGCGCCTGGGGCATCACCTTCCACGACAACGACGTCTACGCCTTCGAGGCGACTGACGCGCAGCGTGAGCAGGCGACCACGCGGCTCAAGAAGGCCGCCGACGACGCCGGCCTGGTGATCGAGATGGTCACCACCAACACCTTCACCCACCCGGCGTTCAAGGACGGCGGCCTGACCAGCAACGATCGCTCGGTGCGTCGTTTCGGGCTGCGCAAGATCATCCGGGCCGTCGACATGGCCGCCGAGATGGGGGCGAGCACCTTCGTCATGTGGGGCGGCCGCGAGGGCGCGGAGTACGACGGGTCGAAGGACCTCTACGGTGCGTTCGAGCGCTACAAGGAGGGCCTGGACACCGTCGCCGGCTACATCAAGTCGAAGGGCTACGACCTTCGGATCGGGTTGGAGCCCAAGCCGAACGAGCCCCGCGGCGACATCTTCCTGCCGACCGTCGGTCACGCGCTGGCCTTCATCGCCCAGCTCGAGCACGGCGACATCGTCGGCGTGAACCCCGAGACCGGGCACGAGCAGATGGCCAACCTGAACTACACCCACCAGCTCGCTCAGGCGCTCTGGAGCGGCAAGCTCTTCCACATCGACCTCAACGGTCAGCGAGGCCTGAAATACGACCAGGACCTGGTCTTCGGTCACGGCGACCTGACCTCGGCGTTCTTCACGGTCGACCTGCTGGAGAACGGCTTCCCGGGCCAGCCGGACGCGCCTCGCTACGACGGTCCGCGCCACTTCGACTACAAGCCGTCGCGCACCGAGCACCTGCTCGGTGTCTGGGAGTCGGCGAAGGCCTGCATGGAGACCTACCTGCTGCTCGCGGAGAAGGCGAAGGCGTTCCGCGCCGACCCGCAGGTGCAGGAGGCCATGGAGTACGCCGGCGTGTCGAACCTGCGCGTGCCGACCATCGCGGCCGACGAGACCCTGGAGCAGTTCCTGGCGAGCGACGACGGCTTCGACCCTGACGAAGCGGGCCGGCGCGACTACGGGTTCGTGAAGTTGCAGCAGCTTGCCATCAAGCACCTGGTCGGCTGATCCGACGTGCGGTCGGCGCGGGATCGGCCTGCCCCGCAGGACAGGCTGACGGTGGTCCCGCGCCGACTTCGTCCGTGGGTGCTGATCGCGGTCGGTACGGTGTTCGTCGTCTTCGTGGTGGGTTCGGTCGTGAACGTCATCGCGGACTTCAGGTGGGATTCCCCTCTCAGATTCTTCGCCCCCGTCTGCCTGTGCGTCTTTGCATGGATCCACTTCCGGCCGCTGCATGCAGACCGCGACGGCATCACCAGACGCGACACATTCCGCGCGACGCCGTGGTCCCAGGTCGAAGCGCTCATCGAACCCGGCAGGTGGGACCCCACCATCCACCTTCGGATGTCGGGAAAGGATCGGCCGACGGGCTTTCCGGCCGAACACCTCGAGCGCTTGGTCGAGCTCAGCGGCAAGCCGGTGCAGCGCCGTTCGTATCCGGGACCGGCGGCGAGCGGGAGTTGACGGACGTCGAACGGCATCACCGTGGATGACCATCTTCCCGGCGACAGCATCAGCACGCCTAGACCGCTGAGCCGCCACCCGGTCCTGCTGATCCGACCAGTGGTGCTTACCGGGTGCACGGCGTGGGCCGGGTGGAGGCTGGCCGACCACTTCTCTTGGCCGCTGCTGGTCGCAGCGATGCTGATCGCGCTGAACGCAGCATTCAGGTCGGTGGTCATGTTGCGCCCCGGGCGCGCCGATTCCGTCCGCATCCGACCCCGCTTCGCCCTGCGCTCCATGCGCTGGTCCGAGCTGCGTGGTGTACAGACGCCCGGTCGCTGGGACACCGAGGTGTACGTCATGAATCTCGCCGGGAGGCCGCGTGCCACCGGATTCTCGCTCGACTACCTCGACGACCTGGTCCGTATGAGCGGACGAGCGTCGGTGCCGCGGCTTTCCGAGCTGGGGCCGCCGGTGCGCCGCGAACCACTCCCCCGGTCGCGAGAGCAGACGCAACGCGATCTGGCCGCCCGGGTCGAAAGGGTGAGAGCACTCAACGCCGAGCTGCTGAGCGACCCGGACTCACCGACCCCGGCGAATGAAACCGGTGTCGGGAATGAATCGCCCAATCCCTAGTTGAACGATGTAACCGACTTCTCACAACAGTCCGAGGAGGACATGTGGCTCCCAAGGTTTGGTTCATCACCGGCGCGTCCAAGGGCTTCGGCCGCGAGTGGGCGATCGCCGCGCTCGAGCGCGGGGACAAGGTCGCCGCAACGGCGCGCAAGACCGACACCCTCGACGACCTCGTGCAGAAGTACGGCGACGCGATCCTGCCGCTGCAACTGGACGTCAACGACCGCGACGCCGACTTCGCGGCGGTGAAGGCCGCACACGACAACTTCGGCCGCCTCGACGTCGTGGTCAACAACGCCGGTTACGGGCACTTCGGGATGGTCGAGGAGCTCAGCGAGCAGGACCTGCGCGACCAGCTCGAGACCAACCTGTTCGGCGCGGTCTGGGTGACCCAGGCGGCGTTGCCCTACCTGCGCGAGCAGAAGTCCGGGCACATCCTGCAGGTCTCCTCGATCGGCGGCATCAGCGCGTTCCCGATCGTCGGCGCCTATCACGCGTCCAAGTGGGCCCTCGAGGGCATCAGCCAGGCCCTGGCCCAGGAGGTCGCCGACTTCGGCATCCACGTGACACTCATCGAGCCGGGCGGATTCTCCACCGACTGGGCCGGTCCGTCGTCGAAACACTCTGCCGAGCTGAGCGCGTACGACGAGACCCGCACGAAGGTCATGGAGCAGCGTCAGACGCGCAACGCCGAGCCCGGCGACCCCGCGGCCAGCGCGGCCGCCGTGCTGAAGCTGGTCGACGCCGACGAGCCGCCCCTCCGGGTGTTCTTCGGCAGCGGCCCGATCCGGATCGCCAAGGCGGACTACGAGTCGCGCCTCGCCAACTGGGAGAAGTGGCAGCCGCTCGCTGAAGAGGCTCAGGGCTCCAAGTAACCCTGATCGCACGCGAACAGGCCCTCCCACCGATGCGGTGGGAGGGCCTGTCGTGTCTGTCGATCCGGCTCAGATGCCGCCGGACCCGGGCGTCTGCGGGTTCCCGGTGGACGGCGGGTCGTCCAGCGGGCTCGCCGCTGGATTGAACGGCGCCTCGGGATCCTTCTGCGGTGCGGAGTCGAACGTCGACGTGGTCCCGGCCGTCGTGCCGCCCGCCTGCTTCTGGATGGTCTCCTCGGCCTTGTCGCTGGCGGTCTTGATCTTGTCGGCGTACTTGCCCTTGGTCGCGTTGTTGACCGCCCCGCCGACCTTGTCGATGCCACCGCGGATCTTGTCCGGATTCTCGGCGGCGGCCTTCTTGGCCTTCTCGATGTTCTCCTCGGCGGCCTTGGTGGCCTTGTCCAGGGCTTCCTTCGCCTTGTCCATGAAGCTCATGACGTGCTCCTTCGTTCGAGGTCGTCCTTCATCCTGCACCAACGATCGGGTGTCCGGGAACCTCCCCACGGGGGGTCTGCGGATGCGGGGAACGAGCCGTGTGCAGGCGAACAACCGCGCTAGCGTGGAAACGGACCGACCGCTGGATGGGAGCGCCTGTCATGTCATCACGCAAGGGCCCGGGGCCGTCCGTCAAGGACGACGACCTCTACGAGAAGCTGCGCGACGAGGGCAACAGCAAGGAGAAGTCGGCGCGCATCGCGAACGCCGCTGCCAACACCTCGCGATCGAGCGTGGGCCGCAAGGGCGGCTCGCACCCGTCGTACGACGAGTGGACCAAGCACGACCTGTTGCAGCGCGCCCGGGAGATCGGCGTCGAGGGCAGATCAAGGATGTCCAAGGACGAGCTCGTCGAGGCTCTGCGCGACCACTGACCTATGAGCCCGACGCAGCGCGAGCGGGTCCGCGACCTGCTGGACCACCACGGCCGCACGTACGCCGACGAGGCCGGGATCACGTTGCGGGACAAGCCTGCCCCGCTCTACCAGCTGCTCACTCTCGTGACGTTGTTCTCCGTGCCCATCTCCGCCGGGGTCGCTGTCGCCGCGGCGCGTGAACTCTTCGCGGCCGGCTGGCGCACCCCGGAACACCTGCTGGGCTCGACGTGGCAGCAGCGTGTCGACGCGCTCGGCCGCGGCCACTACCGCCGCTACGACGAGAGCACCGCCACCGCTCTCCAGGAGTCCGCCGAACACCTGCGCGCCGCGTGGGGCGGGGACCTGCGCAGGGTGCGCGACGACGCCGCAGGCGACGCGGACGGCATCCAGGAACGCATCGCACGCTTCCCCCGTATCGGCCCGACCGGTGCCGCCATCTTCTGCCGCGAGGTGCAGCAGGTCTGGCCGTCGGTGCGGCCCTTCTTCGATCAGCGAGCCGTCGACGGCGCACGCGATGCGGGGCTCCCGACCGATGTCGGTCGGCTGGCCGCCCTGGTCCACGACGACGACCTCGCGCGGTTCGCGGCGGCCCTCGTACGCCGTGAATTCACCTGACCTGCGGCGTCCTCCCAGACGCCTCTGGCATAAAGGAGCACATGGAACGTCGATCCCTCCTCACCGCGCTGGCCGCGGGAGTCGCCGCCGCCCTGGCCGGATGCAGCAGCGCCAAGCGGTCGGCCACGACCACCGCGCCGCACTCGTCCCCGAACAGCACGGCCACCAAGGCCCCTGCCAGCACCCGGGTCTTCCACGCCCCGCACGGCATCGTGAAGGCACCCGTCCCCCGCGGCACGCTCTACATGTTGCCCGGCACCGGTAACAACGTCGCCCTGACCGTCGACGACGGCACCGACCCGCGCGTCGTGGCCGGATACGCGAAGCTGGCGAAGGACACCGGCCTGCGCCTGACGTTCTTCTGTAACGGTGTCAATCCCAGCTGGACCGAATCGGCGTCGGCGCTGCGACCGCTGCTGGAGGAGGGCCAGATCTTCATGGCCAACCACACCTGGTCCCATCCGAGTCTGCTCAGCCTGAGCAGCGCGGAACTCACCGATCAGGTGCGGCGCAACGAGACCTTCCTGAAGAACACATACGGGGTGCTCGGTCGCCCCTTCCTGCGACCGCCGTTCGGCTATCGCAACGCACGCGTCGACGCGCAGCTCGCCGATCTCGGCTACCCCGCGGTCACCATGTGGTACGGCAGCCTGGCCGACTCCACCGTGTTGAACCCGAAGCGGATCGTGGTGCACGCCGAGGAGTCGCTCAAGGCCGGACACCTGGTCATCGGGCACGCCAACCACGACCCCGTGCTCAAGGTCTACGACCAGATCGTGCACATCATCACCTCGCGGCATCTGCAACCGGTCCATCTGGGCGACGTCTACCAGGTGTGAGCGTCTGGGAGTGACCGTGGCCGATGGGGCAGACTGGCCGGAGTCCACGACCACACGCCCGAGGGAGTCCCATGCCGGAACAAGGTGACACCCGTGTCGCTGTCTATCTCGACTTCGACAACATCGTCATCTCCCGGTACGACCAGGTGCATGGACGGCAGCGCTTCTCCAAGGACAAGGTGCGCACCGCCGACCGAGCGACCGACACCGAGATCCTGGACAAGCTGGCCCAGGCCACGGTCGACGTCGGCGCGATCATCGACTTCGCGTCGTCGTTCGGCACGCTCGTGCTGACCCGGGCGTACGCCGACTGGTCGGCCGACGTGAACGCCGATTACCGCGGCCAGCTCGTCGGGCGCGCCGTCGACCTGGTGCAGCTCTTCCCCGCCGCGGCGTACGGCAAGAACGGCGCGGACATCCGCCTTGCGGTCGACGCGGTCGAGGACATGTTCCGGCTGCCTGACCTCACGCACGTCGTTCTCGTGGCTGGCGATTCGGACTACATCGCGCTCGCCCAGCGGTGCAAGCGGCTCGGCCGGTACGTCGTGGGCGTGGGCGTCGCCGGATCGACCAGCCGCTCGCTCGCGGCGGCCTGCGACGAACTCGTCACGTACGACGCGCTGCCCGGCGTCGAGCCGATCGCCGCGCCGGAGCCCGAGCCGGAGGTACCCGCGACGGCCGACGTGGTCGCCGACGAGAGTCCCGAAGCGGGGACCGAGCCGGCCCCGACCAAACGCAAGCGGGCGACGCGTAAGCAGACCAAGAAGGACGAGGACGACCCGCAGATCGTCGCGACGCGCCTGCTGGAGCGTGCGCTGCGCCTCGGCCATGAGAAGAACGACGACGAGTGGCTGCACAGCTCGGCGGTCAAGAGCCAGATGAAGCGGATGGACCCCTCGTTCAGCGAGAAGGCCCTGGGCTACAAGTCGTTCTCCGGCTTCGTGATGTCACGCGACGACGTCGCGGAACTGGACGACAGCTCCCCCGCGCGCCAGATCCGCGCCCGCAACCGCGACTGAGACCCTGCCGGGTCGCTACAGCTGGGCCCGCTGCAGCCGCGCCTCCCAGCGCGGTTTCCACGGCTCGCACTGCTCGCCGCGCAGGTGCGCCGCGAGGTCGTCGAGATGCACGCCCCAGCCCGCTTCGTGGAAGGGCGCCCGGTCCAGATCGAAACCGCCCTCCTCGACGACGAGGCGGGTGCCGCCGGCCTCGGGCGTCAGCGTCGCCTCGATGGTGGTGGCCTCGTCGTCGCCCTCCGCGAACTCGACGACCAGCCGCCGCGGTGGCTCGCAGGCAGTGATCCGCGCCGGATCCTGGGCCCCGCTGGTGAAGGCGGTGGTGATCTCACCGCCCACCCGCAGGTCGCCCGTCACGGTGACGAGCCACCGCGCCAGACGCGCCGGGTCGGTGACGGCCTCCCACAGGTCCTGCGGGTCCGTCGCGTAGAAGTCGTCGACGTGGACGACTCCGCGCCCGTCGACCTGCTTCACGTAGGTGTGCTGCTCGGTCCGGATCATGTCCTGTCCTCTCGGTGCGATCGCCCGCGGGCGACCTCGGTGTGCAGGGCATCCAGGCGCCGGCTCCACAGGTCGCGGTACGGCGCCAGCCAGCCGTCCAGCTCGGTGAGGCCCTGCGGACGCAGCGAGTAGATCCGGCGTTGCCCCTCGGCGTGGACGTCGACCAGGCCCGCCTCCCGCAGCACACGCAGGTGCCGTGACACACCCGGTCGGGCCACCGGCAGCAGATCGGCGATCTCACCGGCCGTCAGGTCCTGATCGCGCAGCGAATCCAGGATCACCCGACGTCCGGGGTCCCCGATCGCTGCCAGCATCGCGTCCATGACATCGAATGTACCCGATCAGTTACATAACGCAAGTGTTACGCATCGCACGATCGTCACCGCGCGGACCGCACGGGGTCCTGCACCGGCGCCCTGTTCATATCCCATGTCAGCAGGTCCGGTTGACGTAACCGGACTGTCCCCTCGCGACCACGTCGCGGTCCCGCAGGAGCAGCGACACCCGCCCGCGACGCACCGCGCAGGCCTGCGCGAATCGATCTGCCGAGTATTCGATCTCGATGACCTTCGTGCCGTACGCGCTCGTATAGGCGTCGCACTCGTTGTACTCCTGACACTCCTCGGCGACCGCGAAGTCATATCCCGATCGGCGCAGCCGGGTCGCCAGCTCGGCGGCGTTCTTCTGTCCGATGAGCAACTTGTCCCGATGGGCGATGCCCGCGAGCAGTGCAGCGAACGCGACGGCGTCGGCCTGCGTGAGGTGCCCCTGCGAGCGGGTGTAGGAATCGAGGTTGTCCGGTTCGACGGCGTCGTACCCGCTGTGTGCGCACCCGGCGAACCAGCCACCGACAACGGCCGCGATCGCCGTGCGCTTGGCGGGCGTGGCGATGTCCAGTAGCGCTTCGTTCCAGTCGCGGTCGATGATCAGCCGGCCGCTGGCGTCGCGCAGCAGCAGGTTCGGGTGTGTGTGCTGCCACCACGCCAGATCACCGGGCTGCGCCTGGTAGGCGTTGACGTAGCAGACGTTGTAGCGACCCGGCGCCGGCGCTGAGGTGCGGTCCCGGTCGACGATGCGCACACCGGAAGCAGGCGGGTAGGAGCCGCCGATCTGGTAGTCGAAGACACCTGCCGCCGGAAAAGCTCTGGCAGCTGCGGAATTCCGTGTCGGCGTGCCGCTGATCGGGGCAGCTGTGCCCTTCGTGCCGAGCGCGTCCGACGCTGTGGCGCCACATCCGGTCAGCGCAAGAGCGGCCGCGACCAGCAGCGCACCCGTCCGTCGTCGTGCCACCGCACCATCATCACGTAGTTGGTCCCGGCGACGGGCGGGTCGACGGGAGCGGAAGAGCGCGGCGGGCGTCGTACGGGAGCGCGAACTGCGTGCGTACCCCTCGGGAGAAGAGCACCGAGTCCGGCATACGGGTGCTGACCCCGGGCAGACCGCAGTGGGCCACCAGCGAGTCCTGCAGGTGCAGCAGCTCGGCGTTGCGCAGCGGCCACGTCCGGTGCTCGTTCGGGACATACAGGGTCCGGCCGAACGCTCTGGTGTGCAATCCCCAGCGAGCAGTGAGGAACTCGGCCAACGGGTCGGGCTCGGCCAACGCGTCTCCAGGGCGTACGACGACGGTCGTGGCCGCGCTGCGCGGCGCCGGCCACCGCCGTTGCGAGGTGTAGGTGATCACTCCCCCGGTCTCGGCGACGCGCATCCGCGCCCACGTGTAGGGCAGTGCGAACACAGCCCGGGCCCCGAGGACGACAGCCAGTCGGGACGCCTCCAGGGTGCGGAAGACGATGCCCCGTCGCCCCTGCGCATCGACCGAGTAGAGGCGCACGTTCGTCTCCGCGAACGTCCCGAGCCACGGCACCGCGCCACCTCGCCCGACGCCCGCATCGACCATCCGGAACGGAATGAGTCCCACCCAGCTGGTGCCGTCGTGCACGTCCGGACGCGTTCCAGGCGGCAGCAGTGGCTGGACGACCGAGGGTTCGACACGCCAGTGCAGGAACGTCAGGTCGCACCAGTCCTGACTCATCATCTGCAGCCCGGTCAGGGCCGGGGCCGTCGCGCTCACTGCCTGCACCGTCATGCGGCCACTGTGCCCCTTCCTCATCGCCACGACGCCGCCGCCCCGGACGCGCGCGCGCGACAATCGAGGCATGGACCTTCGACGAGTGCTCTTCGCCGCCGCACCTCCCGTCGCCGCCGCCGTGATCGGCGGACTCGGATCCCGGGAGGCGCCCACGACCTACGCGCGGCTGGACAGACCGTCCTGGGCTCCGCCGGCGCAGGCGTTCGGCCCGGCCTGGTCGGTGCTCTACGCCACGATCGGTGCGGCCGGATGGCGCATGTACCCGCGCGTCTCTCGCACGACCCGCCTGCTGCACCTGGCCCAGCTCACGGCGAACGGTGCGTGGCCGGTGGTCTTCTTCGGTGTCCAGGACAAGCGGGCCTCCCTGGCGGTGATCGCCACCCTGGACGCGCTCATGGCCGCCGAGCTGTGGTCGTTGCGCCGGACCGATCCGGGGTCCGCTGCGATCCTGGTGCCGTACGCCGCGTGGATCGCCTTCGCGACCGCCCTCAACGCCGCCGTCAGCGACCCGGGAGCCTGACGCCAGGATCACCGCGCGGCACCGGCACCCGCCGCGGAGTCGAACGACTCAGAGGTTGGTCTCGTCGGTCGGGATGCTGGTGGGCAGGGCGGCGGCCGGTTGATCGTCGCTGTCGCCGACCGACGGGCAGTCGATCCCGATCGTGTAACTGGCCATGCTGATCGATCCGGCGGCGTGCCCCTCGACCAGGGAGCTGACCTGCTCGCCGCTGTCGGCGGCCAGGCCGGCGAAGTAGAGCAGGGGAAGGAAGTGGTCGGGGGTGGGAACGGCCAGTCGGTAGTCCCGGTCGGCGTCCAGCCCGGTGACGTCGATCGGGCGGTCCAGCAGGATCTCGCGGGCGCGTACGTCGAAGCGGGTGGCCCAGTCGTATGCGCTGTCGGGGCGCGAGAAGTCGACCGCGCCGAGATTGTGCACGATGTTGCCGCTGCCGACCACGAGGACCCCCTCACGCCGTAGCGACGCGAGCTTCTGTCCGAGCTCCAGGTGGTAGTCGATCCCCTTGTCGGCGTTGATCGACAACTGCACCACCGGGATGCTGGCGTCGGGGAACGCATGCACCAGCACCGACCAGGTGCCGTGGTCGATGCCCCAGCTGTCGACGTCGCAGCCGACCCACATCGGCTTGGCGACCTCCGCGACCTGGTCGGAGAGCTCCGGCAGCCCTGGCGCCGGGTACTCCACGTCGAAGAGCTCCTGCGGGAAGCCGTAGAAGTCGTGGATGGTGCGCGGGCGCAGCATCGCGGTGACAGCGGTGGCGTTGATGTACCAGTGCGCGGACGACCAGGATCGCCCGCGGCCGGGGCACGGCGGCGCCGAAGGCACGCCACGCCTGGGTGTAGCGGTTGAGCTCGAGCGCGTTCATCGGGTTGCCGTGACCGATGAACGCCGCAGGCATCATCGGTCGGGTATCGGTGGTCGCCGTCATCGTGTCCCCTCACCGCGCGCGTGGTGCGCTGACGCTACCGCTTTCGCACGGATCGGCGCCGCGCCGGCGGAGTCGACGCGCCCGGCGGGGCACCCCCCGTCAGAACGGGTACTGCGGGATGCGGCTCTGCATCGTCACCCATTGCGTTTCGGTGAACGCCTCGATGTTGGCCTCCACCCCGCCGAAGCGCGCGCCCGTGCCCGACGCCGCCGTCCCGCCGAACGGCGCCACGGCCTCGTCGTCGACCGTCTGGTCGTTGATGTGAACGATCCCGGTCGGCACCCGGTCGGCGAGGGCCAGGCCGCGCATGACGTCCTGGGTGAGGATGCCGAGCGACAGGCCGTACTCCGTGCGGCTCGCCAGCTCCACCGCCTCCTCGACGCTGGAGAACTTCGCCACCGGCGCGACCGGGCCGAAGACCTCCTCGTTGAACGCCGGATGGTCCACCGAGCAGTCGGCGATCACCGTCGGACGGTAGAAGAGGTCCTCGTAGGTACCCCCCTCCACCAGTCGCGCGCCGGCCTGCGTTGATCGGGTGACCAGGTCGTGCACGTGGTCGCGCTGACGCACGTCGATGATCGGGCCGAGCGGGGCATCCGTGGCGGCCGGGTCGGCCACCTGAATACCGGCTGCGCTGTGGGCGAGCCGTTCCACGTACTCGTCGTAGATCGCCTCGTGCACGATGTGGCGACCGGTGGTCATGCAGATCTGTCCCTGGTGCAGGAACGACCCCCATGCGCCGGCCGCGACGGCGGCGGGCACGTCCACGTCGTCCATCACGATCAGGGCGTTGTTGCCGCCCAGCTCCAGGTGCGCCCGCTTGAGCAGCCGGCCGGCCGCCTCGCCGACCTTGCGTCCCGCAGCGGTCGAACCGGTGAACGAGATGATCCGCACGCCGGGGTGCTCCACCAGGGCGCTGCCGACGTCCGCGGCACCCGGCAGGACGTGCACGAGGCCGTCGGGCAGACCGGCTTCGGCGAGGATGGCGGCCAGGAAGAGGCCGCCGGAGACGGCGGTGCGAGGGTCGGGTTTGAGGATCACCGCGTTGCCGGTCGCCAGCGCGGGCGCCACGGACCTGCTGGACAGGATCTGCGGGAAGTTGAACGGCGAGATGACGCCGACGACGCCGGCCGGCACTCGCCGCGCCATCGACAGGCGTGGGGCCCTGGTGCGCAGCAGCTGCCCGTACGGCGCCTCGACGGTCGCTGCACCGGTCCAGTACTCCGCAGCGACCAGCGAGGCCTCGAAGCCGGCCTTGCCCTTGCCCGAACCAGCCTCTCGCACAAGCCAGTCGGACAACTCACCGGCGTGCTCCTCGATGAGTGTGGCCGCCCGCCGTAGCGCGGCAGCACGCTGGTCGTACGGCAGCGCGGCCCACTCCTTCTGCGCCTTCGTCGCTGCCGTCACGGCGTCGTCGACGTCCCGAGCGGTGGCGACGCCCACACTGCCGATGACCTGCCCGGTCGCCGGCTCGCGGACGTCGGCGGTCCCGCCCGCCCCGGCGCGCCATCCGCCGCTGCTGATCTTCCCGGCCCAATCGCCTGCGTCGAAGAACGGCATGGAGCACCTTCCGTAGAGCGGATATCTCGTCGCCGAAGAGCATGTGCCGGCGGCACTTCGGATACTAGGGCTGCACGGTGGGTCGCACGAGGATCTCGTTCAAGCTGACGGACTTCGGGCGGGTGACGGCGAACGCGATGATCTCCGCGATGTCCTCCGGCGTGATGGCCATCTGCTCGTACATCTTCTCGGCGCCGCGCTTGGTCTCCTCGTGCGTGATGTGATCGGTCAGTTCGGTCGCGACGGCGCCCGGCTCGATGACGATGACCCGCACGTCCGGCTGCAGCTCCTGGCGCAGCGCCTCGGACCAGCCGTTCAGACCCCACTTGGTGGCGGCGTACACACCGTTGCCCGGTCGGGCCGTGCGTCCGGCGACCGACGAGAGGTTCACCAGGTCGCCTCCGCCGTCGGCTCGCAGCAGGGGGAGGAACACCTCGGTGGCGGTGATCGCGCCGAGCAGATTGACATCGAGCATCTGCTTGTAATCGTCCTTGCGCTCGGCGTCGAACGGCCCGAGCAGCATCACGCCGGCGTTGTTGAGCAGGACGTCGACGCGACCGAGCTCCTTCTCGACGCGCCCGGCGGCCGCCACCAGGGTGTCCCGGTCGGTGACGTCGGCCGCGATCGCGATGCTGCCGTTGTCCAGCTCCCCCGCAAGCGCCTCGATGCGTTCGGCCCGGCGCGCGATCAGGGCCACCGTGTAGCCCGCGGCGGCCAGCGCTCGGGCCGTCGAGGCGCCGATGCCCGAGGATGCCCCGGTGATGACGGCGACCTTGTCCGTGTCCTTCGATGTGGGCATCTGCTGCTCCTCTGGGTCGTGTGATGGCGGCCGACGCCTGCCGGACCGTCGATCGACCGTAGCCCTGATTGAACGCACGGGGAGTCCTCGCCGGGTCGGTCCGGGCTGCGGGAAGGACGGCTCCGTCGGCCTGATCCTCGCCCGTCGCACGGTCCCGCCACCTGCGTCACGGATTCCTCGGATCGCCATTGACGGGCTGCGAGAAGCGGGAGTAGAAGGGGGACGTTCGTCTGTTCGTGCCGGCCCGAACAGACGACCTCGAGGCGCTGTCTCGCCAACCGGCAGTCTCGCCAGGGGTGCTGACCCCGGGCTCACGTCACATATTCGTCCTGCCCAGGGAAGAGCCCATGAACGATCTCAGCGAGGCGTCGCCACGCCGTGCCTGGCGACTGACCGTATTCATCTCATGCGTCCTGCTGCTGTTCGCCTCCGGTGGGGTCTGGGGCGGCGCGAGTGCCGCACCGGCGACCCGACCGTCCGCCACAGCGCACACCGCCGTACGAAGTGCGGTGCGGCTGGTCGCGACGACCACGCCCGGCCGGCTCCGTGCCGCGGCGAAGGGCCAGGCCGCGAAGGTGCACGTCGCGCCCCTGCTGCGGCCGCATCGTCCGTCCCTGTCGACTGAACAGCGGGCCACCGCGCCGCGGACCACGCCGCGTACCGTCGGACACGCCCGGCAACAGCTCCAGGGCGCCCTCTCGCCGACCGTCGAGTTCGACGGAGTCGACGCGATCCAGAGCAAGGCGGTCGCCGGGTACGACGTGGAGCCGCCGGACGAGGGCCTGGGCGCCGGCAACGGATATGTGGCCAATTTCGTCAACGTGGCCGGTGCGATCTACCGCACCGACGGCAGCACGGTGACGGCGCCGTTCTTCCTGAACACCTTCTTCGACGAACCCGCCACGGCCAACCTCACGGACACGCGGGTCTACTACGACTCGCCCAGCCGCACCTGGTTCGCGACGATGCTGGAGTACGGGCTGACCAGTGACGGCTCTGCCGTCACCGAGTCGCATGTCGACCTCGCCGTGAGCAGCACCGCCAACCCGGCGGGTGCGTGGCACATCTACCGGGCCTCCACGACCGACCTCGACCACGCGGGATGCCCGTGTCTCGCGGACTACCCGATCATGGGCGTCAGCCGGTCGAACGTGTACCTGTCCACTAACGAGTTCACCTCCAACGAACAGGCATTCAACGGCGCGCAGCTGTACGTGCTGTCCAAGTCGCAGCTGGTCGCCGGCCGCGCCACCGTCAACACCGTCAACTTCCAGAACCTGGCCGCCGGCGGTGCCCCCGGGTACCACGTCCAGCCGGCCAACACGGTCGCGAACGCACCGGCCGAGTTCATGCTCAGCTCGCTCGACCCCAACAGCACCTTCGACAACCGGTTGGCCGTCTGGGCCGTCACCAACGAATCCTCGGTGACCACTGGACACGGGATGCCGTCCCTCAGCGTGCGGGTCATCGGGTCGGAGGCGTACGGCTTCCCGCCGAACGCGCAGACACCCCCAGGGTTCTGTAACGGAAAAGCCTGCGACGCAGGCCTTCCCACCACCGGCGTCCTGCAGACCGACTTCGATGCCATGCAGGAGACCCAGTACATCAACGGTCGACTCGTCGGAGCCCTGAACACCGGTGTCACCGTCGTCGGCGACACGGTGGCACGATCGGGCGTCGCCTGGTTCGTCATCAAGCCGACCGTGAACGGCGCGAGCGTCGGAAGCGGCACCCGCGTGACCCGCCAGGGGTACGTGTCCACCAGCGGCGAGTACCTGCTCTACCCCCACCTGAACATGACCTCGAGCGGCGCCATGGCGCTGGTCTTCGGGCTGGGTGGACCGGGTACGTACCCGTCCGCGGCGTATGCGACGGCGCGCGCCGGCCGTGACTTCGGGCCGATCCAGGTCGCCGCCGCCGGCACCGGACCCGACAACGGGTTCTCCGGCACCGCGAAGTTCGGCGGTGCGGGCCGATGGGGCGACTACTCCAACGGGGAGATCATCCCGGGGACCAACCGCGTCTGGTTGGCCACCCAGTACATCCCCAACACCGGTGACGGGAACGCCAACTGGGGCAACGCCATCTTCGAGCTACGCCTGCCCTGACCCTGGTTCGATCTGACGGGACACCACTGAGCTGGCGGCCCACACCAGCTCAGTGGTCGCCGTCTCAGGAGTGCATCATCGGCGCGTAGGAGATGCCGACGATCAGGCCCTCGCTCGACTGCAGACGGGCGACCGTCTGTCCCCACGGCTCGGTGCGAGCGTCGTGCAGCAGCGTGAAGCCCTTCGTCGTCAATTCCTGTGCCGCGACCTGTACACCGTCGGTGTCCGCGACCTCGAACTCCACGCTCGCCTGCGGCACCGGCCGGCCCGCGGGCCAGTCCGGCACCCCGAAGCAGGCCCGCGCGGCCTGCTCCAGCGGCCACACACCGAAGGACTTGGATCCATCGATCGTTTCACTGTGCAGGTAACCGTCACCCTCGGCGGCCAGCGGCAGGCCGAGCGCGTCGACGTACAACTCCCGGCTGCGTTGCGGGTCCGGGGTGATCACCGCGAACGAGGTGATGAACTGCACTTCCACGACGCGTCCTCTCGTCGATCTTCCCGTCAGTCGTGCGCGGCGCCCGGGTCGGGCAGCACGTCGCGCCACGAGTGCTGCGGGTCGTAGCCCAGTAGGTCCCGCGCCTTGTCGATCGCGTAGAACGTCTCGTCGCGGCCCATCTCCCGATGCACCCGTACCCCGTCGTAGAAGCGCTCCCGGATCTCTCGCGTCGTCGCGGCCACCGACATGTCGGCGTTGGCGACGTTGAAGACCTCGTAGCCCAGCCCGTCGGTCTCCAGGCAGCGTTGCACCATCTGCCCCAGATCGCGAGTGTCGATGTAGGCGAACACGTTCCGGCGCCGCAGCGAGGGGTCGGTAAGGAACGGCGGGAACAACTCGGCGTACTCGTGCGGCTCGATGACGTTGTTGATCCGCAGCCCGTAGATGTCCGTGCCGGTGCGTGCCTGGAACGAGCGTGCCGTCACCTCTCCGGCGACCTTCGACATGGCGTAGGCGTCCTCGGGCACCGTGGGGTGCTCCTCGTCGACGGGCACGTAGAGCGGGCGCCGCTCGCCCTGTGCGAAGCAGATCCCGTACGTCGTCTCGGAGGACGCGAAGACAATCTTGCGCACGCCGAGTCGGGTCGCGGCCTCGAGCACGTTGTAGGTGCTCAGCACGTTCGTCGCGTACGTCGCGGCGTCCGGCCGTAGCAGGATCCGAGGGATGGCCGCGAAGTGCACGACCGCGTCGTACCCGGGCTTCTCGGCGAGGTCCAGGTCGTCCATGGTCGGTATCCCGGCGATGGCGGAGTAGGTCTCCCCCGCGTCCGTGAGATCCACCCGCAGATCGGTGACCCCCGCGTGTCCGAGGGGCACGAGGTCGGCGTTGGTGACCTGGTGACCCTGTGCGGCCAGATACGGCGCGACATGCTTGCCGGCCTTGCCGCTGCCACCGGTGAAGAAGATTCGCATGACTGCTTCTTACCCTGCTCGCTCGCGTCTGATGCCGTCGAGGTCGTCAGACCCTCCTGCGGCGCCTGGCGGCGGGCCCAGAGAGCGCGTCAGGATCCGAGCCCCGCACCGGAGCGGCGCTCGTGGTCCAGGTGCCGCAGGACGGCCGCGACCCGACGATCGGTCTGCTCCGCGGGTGCCAGGTCCAGCTTGGCGAAGATGCTGCGGATGTGTTTGTGGACCGCCCCTTCGGTCACCACGAGCCGGTCGGCGATCGCGGCGTTACCCAATCCTTCGGCCATCAGTGCCAACACCTCCGTCTCCCGCGGTGTGAGCCGGTCCAGGCCGGCGTCCGGCCGCGTCGTGGTGAGCAGTTGAGCCACCACCTCGGGGTCGATCGCCGTGCCTCCCCCCGCGACCCGGTGCAGGGCGTCGAGGAAGCTCTCCACCCGCCCGACGCGTTCCTTCAGCAGATAGCCGAGTCCCGCCGCACCCGCGACCATGAGATCGGTGGCGAAGGCCTGCTCCACATAGGCCGAGAGCACGAGCACGCCGAGACCGGGTTGGCGCCGTCGGGCCTCGACCGCGGCGACGATGCCCTCGTCGGTGTGGGTGGGCGGCATCCGCACGTCCACCAACGCCACGTCCGGGCGGTGCTCCGCGACGGCGTCGAGGAACGACGGTGCGTCCTGCGCCGTGGCGACGACGTCCAGCGACTCCGCGCGCAAGAGTGCCGCCAGTCCTTCGCGCAGCAACGAGTCGTCCTCGGCGATCACGATCCGCACGGCAGATCCACCTCCAGTCGGGTCGGCCCGCCGCGCGGACTCCGGATACTCATGGTGCCGTCCAGGGCTTCGGCGCGGCGCCGGATGCCCAGCAGTCCAGAGCCCTTCCGATCGGTCGCGCCACCGGCACCGTCATCCTGGATAGCAACATGTAGATGCTCACTGTCACTTCGCACCGTGACGACGATCGATTTCGCTCCGCTGTGCCGTGCGGCGTTCGTGAGGGCCTCGGCCACCGCGAAGTACGCCGTCGCCTCGGTCGCCGCAGCGCACCGGGTGCGAAGGTCGACCTCCAGACGACACGGGATCGGGCTGGCTGCGGCTAGACCGTCGAGCGCTCCGCCCAGACCGCGGTCGGTCAGCACCGGCGGGAGGATGGCGCGCGCGACCGATCTCAGCTCCGCCAACGCGGCCTCGGTCGCGGTCTGCGCCCGGTCGACGGCCTCGAGTGCCGTCGCCGGGTCGCGCAGGACGGCCTGCCGGACACCGCCGAGCAGCACGTTGACGGCGACCAGCCGGTTCTGGGCGCCGTCGTGCAGCGCGCGCTCGATGCGGCGCAGCTCGATGGCGTGCGCATCGAGCGCTGCCGCGCGGGTCGCGGTGAGCTCGGCGATGCGCAGGGACATGTCGCCCTCGTCCGGTGGCGGAAGCAGCAGTCGACCGGCGACGGCCTGCAGCCTTGTGAGGGCCGGAGTGACCAGCAGCACGGCCGCGACGAGCGCGACACCCAGTGCGGTCACCGCCCACGCATGGGACGGATCGTCCAGCGCCCAGTGCACCTCGGCGTCCTGTCGCGGGATCGACTGTCCTGCCGACAGATTGCGCCAGAATGGGAAGCCGAGTGCGCCGACGGCCGCGAGAGGCAGCGCCAGTCCGATGATGCCGAGCGCCACGTCGACCGTGCCGTGCAGGACGAGCCAGGCCAGCTCGCGCCGGGCCGTGGGATCGACCAGGTGATCTCGCGGAGCCGGCACCGGCGCGGCGGGCGACTCGATCGCGTCGCCCCACCGGGTGAGACGGACGCGCTCGCGATCCGCCAGGGGCCGCACGGTGCGCAGGCAGGTCGGCAGCACCAGGAATCCGATCCCCACCACGCAGAGGATCCAACTGGCGGCCAGTAACGCAAGCAGCACCATCGCCAGCAGGGCGCTGCCCAGTCCGCCCGTCAGCTGCCGGAACGAGGTCCGCGCGAGCCGGAGCGGGTTGGTCGAGCTCCGGCGGAGCGCTTGCCCGCCGGGTGCTTCTGCACCCGGTGGACTGCCGAGGCCGTCCGCTGCGTCCAACGTCCTCACCCTCCGCGACGTGCGGGGCGGCGCCTCGCAGAGCCTCATCGTTCCAGGAGTGCGCGCCGGAAGCAGTACAGCCTGCTGCACCATCGAGACACCCGTACGCGGGATCGCGCTCGATGCGCGGTCTGCGGAAACGTCGTGGCCATCGAACGATTCGACCAAGGAGCGATCATGACCGACGACCACGACCCGACCACGCCCCACGACCCTGCCACGGAGGACACCCGTCGCACGCCCTGCTGGATGCGCAGCCGGAAGGCCGCTGCCGCTGGCATCACCGCCGTCGTACTGGCGGGAGGTTGGGCGGTGTCGAGCACACCCGGAGCTCAGGCCGCATACGAACAGGCCGATGCCGTGAACCATCAGCTGGACCGGACGAGCGCGAACCTGGACCGGCTGACCGCCGACCATCACGCCGGAGGCGGCGTCAAGAACACCGCACCCACGGACGCGGCGTTCCAGCGCTCCCTGAACGCGCTGGTCACCAGGGACGGCATCCCGGGTGTCGAGGCGTTCGTGCGGCAGTCCGACGGGAAGGTGCGCAGCTACACGGCCGGTGTGGGCAACCTGAACACCCGGACGCCCGTCCCCGCGGACGGCGAGGTGCGGATCGCGTCCAACACCAAGACCTTCACGGCGACGGCCGTCCTGCAGTTGGTCGGAGAGGGCCGGATCGGCCTGGACAAGCCGATCGAGACCTACCTGCCGGGCCTCGTACGCGGGAAGGGAATCGACGGGCGCCACATCACCGTGCGCAACCTGCTGCAGCAGACCTCGGGCCTGCCCGACTACGACACCCTCGTGGCGTCCAAGGGCCTGCTCGCGGTGCAGCACACCTATTTCGAACCGCGCCAGGCGCTGGACGCGGCACTCACCGCTCCAGCGGAATTCAAGCCGGGGACCAGCTGGGCCTACAGCAACACGAACTACGTGCTGGCCGGACTGATCGTGCAACGGGTGACCGGTCGTCCGATCGGGGAGGTCATCACCCAGCGGGTCATCGACCGCCTCGGGCTGCGCCACACGTACTGGCCGAAAACGGGGGTGCAGACCATCCGTGGACGGCACGCGCAGGCGTACTTCAGCGCCAAGCCGGGCGCGAACCCTGTCAACGTGACCGAGTTGGATCCGTCCCTCGGGTGGGCCGCAGGGCAGCTGATCTCCACGCCGAGTGACCTGTCCACGTTCAATCGCGCGCTGCTCGACGGCAAGCTGCTCGCGCCCGCACAGCAGCAGCAGTTGCTGACCACCGTCGCCGCGCCCGGCTTCGAACCGGAGAAGGGATGGTCCTACGGGCTCGGCTTCGCCAAGCGCACCCTGTCCTGCGGGGTGCAGGCATGGGGCCACGGTGGCGACATCACCGGGTTCGAGACCCGCAACCTGACCGCTCGGGACGGGCGCAGCGTCGTGATCGCGACGACCGCGCTGCCGACCAAGATCGAGGGACTGGTGCACGTGAACGCGGCGGTGCAGCAGGGCATCTGCGACATGCGGTGATCTTGCTTACTGTCACCCGGGACAGCGTGGGCGATGATTTCCCATCGCCCACGCTGCCAAGGTCCGAGCCCGTGCTGGACCCGTCGCCGATGGTGCGTCTACCAGATCCGGCCGCCTCTTAGTCGCTGCCGAAGATCTCGCGGACTTCTTTGAGTGCGTAGTAGACCAGGACGTATCCGGCCACCGGATCCGCCCACCACCACCCCGCCAGGAGATTGAGCAGCAACCCGAGAAGTACGGCGGCCGCAAGCAGGCCGTCGATGAAAGTGACGCGACCCTCGGTTGCCAACACAGGGTTGTCCAGAGCAGCGCCGGTGCGGGCCTTCCCCGCTGCGAGGACGAACATGACCGCCGCGGTCACGGCCGTCCACACGATGCCCAGCGGTGAGTGACGCGGGTGATATCCGATGGCCAGCACCCAGGTGGACTGCACCAGGAGGTAGAGCGCCAGCGCGCCGAACGCACCGCCGATGAGGCGCAGCGCAAAACGCCGACGCATGTCACCGCTGCCGGCCAACTCCCAGATCACGACGGTCGATGCGCCGATCTCGATGACCGAGTCCAGTCCGAAACCCGCCAGAGCCACCGACCCAGCGGTGACCGCTGCAACCGCGAGCACCACGATGCCGACGACGTTCCAGGCCAGCGTCACCTACTCCAGCCAGAAGCCTCGACGTACGAGCACCGCCCGCGCGGAGGCATCGACAGCAGTCACAGCCGAAGTATCGCCGCCGAGGGTTGAGGTCAGCTTCCGGGCGGCACCGGTGGGTCCGTGCTTCGTTCGGTGCCGACACATCCGCCGGGCCGGGTGGGCATCAGTCCGGGGGTGAGGTTCCAGGTGACGCCGGTCTCGGTGACGGTGGCGGTGAGCAGATCGCGGTGAACGATGGTGTGGTGCCGGGCGCACAGCAGCGCTGCGTTGGTCAGGGTTGTCTGTCCGCCGGCCCACCAGGGCCTCACATGGTGGGCATCGCACCAGTCCGGTGGTCTTTCGCAGCCGGGGAAGGTGCAGTGCCTATCGCGGTGGATGATCGCGGTCCGCAGGCCGCCGGTAAACAGGCGTTTCGCTCGCCCGACGTCCAACGGTTCCGACTCGGTGCCCAAAACAGCCGGGATCAGATCCGCATCGCACGCCATCCGTCGCAGAGTGCCCGCGTCGAGATAGTCACCGTCGGTGGTACGCCCGATACCCGGCAGGTACGTCGGTGCGAATCCGCCGTCGTCTGAACTGTGTTCGCTGAGTCGGCCCGCTTCGCGAAGCCCCTCGTACAACGTTGCGTAATCCAGGGTGACCAGGATCTTCGCGGTGCCGCCGAACTCCCCGACCGGCCGCGGGCTGGTGCCGTCCACCACACCGGCGGCGGTGTCGACCAAGCGCACCAGCGCGTCCGCGCGCCGTTTGGCCGGGGTCCGGGTGTCACGCTCGGGCGCACCGGTGCTGTGCTGCGGCGCGGGATCGTCGGTGGTGCTGGTCGAGCACGGCTGTGGCGTGGGCGCGGACAAAGCCCGCAGCGCGTGCTTCACGACCGCGGCGTGCCCGCCGGACAGTTCGGCCACGAACCGGGTCAGCCCGGAAGGCAGGTCGGCCCAGAAGACCGACTCGCAGTCCTGCTGACGTTCCTCGTCCCGTACCAGCCGTTCGGGGGCGTACTCACCCAGGATCCGGTTGCTGAGCTGCCGCAGCGTCCGACACCCGTGATCCGACAGGCTCAGGTAGCGGCCGAGCAGGTCATCACGGTCGGCGGTCGGCAACTGGGGCAGGATCCGGGGCACTTCCCGCAGTGCCACGTCGGCGACCGACACACTCGCCGCCCCCGTCGCCAACGCGTCAACTACGACGTGGTTGCGGGGATCCACGCAGTCCACCCCCACCCTCCCGACCCTACGGGCCACGGCCGGTTCCACACCCGCCGCCTGCCTGTCCACCCACGCCGGTGCCCCTGTCGCGGTGGAGCTCGCGACCGTCCCACGGCCCAGCGCATCCGCGGTCGCCAACGCAGCGACGTTCTCCATCCGGCTGCCCATCCGCAGCATCGACCCGACCACCTCACCCAGAGCGGCCTCGTCCAGCTGCCACAGCGCGCCAGGCCACTCCTCCAAAGCGGTGGTGAACTCCCCCAGCAGCGCCATCAACCGGGCGCCCGTGCCAGGCGCTGGGGGACCATGTACGTCGGTCGTCGGCTGCGCCATGACCCCTCCTGCGCCGGTGATAGCACCCCTTGCCATCTACCCTGAATCATACGCCTGTTCGATTTAGCACACAAGGGTTGGAGCCGCGAATATGACTGCGAAAGCTCATCATTCGAAGTCAAGTTATCCACATCCGTCATCGATATGTCAGCATCCTGGAGGTTGTCCACTCCGCGTTTCCTCCCTTGAGGAGCCGCTTCGATGGGTCCTTCGGCAACCTCGAAAGTGCCCTTCCCCCACAACCTCGGCGGCTTCGGCGCTCCGCCGGTGCGTGATGCCCTGCACCGGCAACTCACATCGACTCAACCCTGGCCGGCGCCGCAGCGCTCCACCGATTGCGCCCTGCGGCACGCCCCCGGCCGGGGGGTACGTTGGCGGCGTGGCAGGTCCGCCGCGGCAGGTGACGGCGGTGAGGGAGTTGACCCGGATGAGCGCACGGTTGCAGGAGCTCGCCTACAGCGAGACTCCGCGCGGCACCATCAGCCTGCGTCGCCGCCGGGAGCCCACGCTCGACGTCGACGTCTACGAGGTGAAGCTCGACGAGGAGTTCCTCATGTCGAGCCTGTTCACCGTCGCGGAGATCGAGCTCGCCCGGCTCGGCCTCGCGCAGACCCGGGGCACCGACCTGGACGTCGTCGTCGGCGGCCTCGGCCTCGGTTGCACCGCACGGGCCGCGTTGGAGGATCCCCGAGTGCGCTCGATGATCGTCGTCGACGCGTTGGCCGAGGTCATCGACTGGCACGAACGAAAGCTGCTGCCGGGAGCCGACGACCTCGTGGACGACCCGCGGACCCGGCTGGTGTTGGCGGACTTCTTCGCCATGGCCGCCTCCGAGGACGGCTTCGACCCGGACGCCGCCGGCCGCCGCTTCGACGCCGTACTGCTCGACATCGACCACACGCCGCGCCACGTGTTGCACCCCGACCACGCGGCCTTCTACAGCCTCGACGGGTTGCGCCGGCTCAAGGGTCATCTGAAACCGGACGGTGTCTTCGCCCTCTGGTCCGACGACCCGCCAGACGATGACTTCATCGCGTTGCTGGACGGGGTCTTCGACTCCTCGGAGGCGCACGTCGTCACCTTCGCGAACTTCCTCACCGGTGGCCACTCGGCCAACACGGTGTACGTCGCGCGGTGACCGCGCCGCGGACGCGGCTGCGGATGCACACCTCGGGCGATCCACAGGTCTAGCCTGGCGAGACGCCCGAAACGAACAGAGGACGCACCGTGACCGTGAGCGAGCAAAACACCGCGACCGGCGAAGAGGCGCGTAGGCATTTCACGCCGGCGCTGTGGCTCGCGGCCATCGCATCGGCGATCTCCTCGTTCCTCTACGGCTACGACACCGGCATCATCTCCGCCGCGCTGCTGCAGATCCGCAGGGACTTCAACACCGGCCACAGCTCCGAGCAGGTGATCGCCGGCAGCATCCTCTTCGGAGCGGTCCTCGGCGCACTCGCCTGCAGTCGACTCTCGGAGCAGCGCGGCCGACGCGGCACCATCCTCATGCTGGCGTGCATCTTCATCGTCGGCGCTCTCGCGTGCGCCCTGTCCCCGAGTGCGCCGCTGCTGTGCGTCTCGCGCGTCATCCTCGGCTTCGCCGTCGGCGGCGCCACCCAGACCGTGCCGATGTACGTCGCCGAACTCGCCCCGCCCGCGCGCCGCGGCCAGCTGGTGCTGACCTTCCAGGTCGGCATCGGCACCGGCATCCTCGTCTCGACCATCGTCGGCGCGACACAGAGCCTCAGCTGGCGCGTCTCCATCGGACTCGCCGTCGTGCCGGCGACGATCCTGCTGCTCACCGTGCTGCGCCTGCCGGAGAGTCCCCGTTGGCTGGTGGCGCAGGACCGAGCGGACGACGCCCGAAAATCGTTGTCGCTCATGCGTCCTGGAGGTGCATCACTGGACGGGGAGATCGGCGAGATCACCCAGAACGTGACCGAGGAGCTCGACGTCAAGGCCAGTCAGCGCGGATGGTCCGGGCTGCGGCAGGCATGGGTGCGGCCCGCCATCATCGTGGGCTGCGGTATCGCGATGTTCACGCAGCTGAGCGGCATCGAGATGATCATCTACTACGCGCCGACCATCCTCACGGATGCGGGATTCTCGACCAGCACCGCGCTACGAGTGAGCGTCGGACTGGCGAGCACCTACCTCGTGATGATGCTGGTCGGCCTCAACATCATCGACCGTGTCGGCCGACGACGGCTCACCCTCATCATGGTGCCGGGCACCGCGGCTGCACTCTTCGTGCTCGGCCTGCTCTTCGTGACCGGTCACAGCGGACGTCACGACATCCCGTTCATCATCACCTGCCTGATCGTCTTCATGTTCTTCAACGCCGGCGGCCTGCAGCTGATGGGCTGGCTGACCGAGTCGGAGATCTACCCGCTCGCGGTCCGCGGCGCGGGATCGAGCCTGCAGGCAGCGGTGCTCTGGACGACCAACCTGGTCATCACACTCACCGTGCTCACCATCATCGACGCTGTCGGTGTCGGGCAGACGATGTGGCTCTACGCCCTCTTCAACGTCGCGGCATGGATCTTCGTCTTCGTGAGGATGCCGGAGCTCACCGGCCGCTCCCTGGAACAGATCGAACACGCCTTGCGCGAGGGGCATTTCACTCCGCGCAGCTTCGCCCAGGCCACCCGCGACGAGGCGACCTGACCACCCGGGAGGACGATGCCGTAGGCCGCTATGCACCGACCGCTCGGGTCCCGGCCCGCCACACCCCTTCCACCTCGTTATCAAGGAGCGCACGTGAACATCGTTGTCGGATACATCCCCAGCCCAGAAGGCCTGGCGGCCATCGACCACGCCGTCATGATGGCCAAGCTCGGTGAGGGGCGAATCGTCGTCCTCAACTGCGGCACCCGTGGAAGCGACGCCGACCCGAGCTTCTCCGAGGCGGCGGACTGGGACGCGGTCGATCAGAAGCTCACCTCGCTGGGCCTCACCCACGAGATGCGTCAGCCCGCGCAGGCCCGGACGCCCGCGGACGAGATCCTCAAGGCCGCGTCCGACATCGCCGCGGATCTCATCGTCATCGGCATCCGCCGCCGGTCCCCCGTGGGCAAGCTGATCGCGGGCAGCACCTCGCAGCAGGTGCTGCTGGACGCGAACTGCCCCGTCCTCGCGGTCAAGCGCCCCCTCGACGGGAGTTGACCGCAGCTCGTCGACGAGCGACCTGATTCGAGCCGACCTCCGTCGTCCCCGGTGATGCGCAGTGGTGCGGCCCGGTATGCAACGAAGCGGCCGGACTCCCGATGGAGGGGGTCCGGCCGCGCCGCGTGCCGGGAGGTCAGGCGGGCATGAAGGGCAGCACCTCCTTCGCCGGAGTCTCGGTGCTCGCCACGAGGTCGTGGACGCCGTAGCTCAGGTGCACCACGTCCTCGGTACGTTGGATGACGATGTCCGCGCCGACATTCACGGCGCCCGGCGGAGAGCTGCCTGGTCCAGTCACCGGCGGTGGCGACGGCCTCGAGCCGACGGTGTCTCGGGATGGCTCGCCTCGGACTGGACGCCGTCGTGCTCGAGCCCCGGGCCATGCCACGCCTCGAGCACCTCGCGGTCGCCCCTCACCCCGCGCTCGACACCGAAGGGACGGGCCGGGCAGGGACATGGCGGTGCATGAAGTCGCGGATGACACCCTGGAAGCGCGCGCGTTCCTCGGTCTGCGGGGAGTGACCCGATTCCTCGAAGACCACGAGCTCCGAGTGCGGCACCAGCGCGGCGATGGTCTCGGAGGAGCTCACGGGGGTGACCCAGTCGTGGCGGCCGACGGTGACGAGCACCGGGAACTCGATGGTGGGGAGGCGGTCCTTGAGGTCGTAGCTGCCCCAGTTGTGCTGGAAGCACCAGTTGTGGGCCTCGTGCCGGTAGTGACCGTTCTCGACCGCCGCGGCCGACCGGGCCGGGTCGTAGTCGTGGTCGTAGAGCCCGATCATCTCGCTCCAGCACTGCTTGAGGTCGGCGTCGTCGCGGATGCGGCCGCTCCAGTACCGGTTGAAGTTGTCCCAGTCGATCTCGATGCGGTCCTGGTTGCGAGCGTTCTCGAAGGCGAGCTTCAGGTTCGATCCGTCCGCGGACGTGTCGCGCAGCACGACGGCCTCGACGTGCTCGGGGTAGGCCAGCGCGTACTCCAGAGCGATGAAGCCGCCGTACGAACCGCCGGCGACGGTGACCCTCTCGACACCGGCCCACCGACGCAGCGCGTCGACATCGGCTGCCCACTGCGCGTGGGAGTACGGCGCCACGGCCTCGCTGACGCCGCAGCCGCGTGCGTCGAAGACAATGACGCGGTACTCATCGGCCAGCGGACCGAAGGTGTCCCGCGGTTCGGCGAGGGAGCCGATCCCTCCCCCGCCGTGGTGGGCGATGACGAGTGGTGCGTCCCTCGGCCCCAGATCCTCGACGTTGAGTCGGCATCCGTTGATGAGCAGGTCCATTCGTTCTCCTCGGGTCAGGTGATGAGGTCGCGGTCCACGAATGCCCGCTCGGTGGCCGGGTCGGTCAGAAGAGCGAGTGACCGCCGTCGATCGACAGGGTCTGCCCGCTGATCCATCCGGCGTCGGGGTCGGCGAAGAAGAGGACGCCTCGGGCGATGTCCTCTGCCCGCCCCGTCCTGCGGGTCGCGATGCGCTCGAGCAGCGCCGTCTGCCCGTCGGATCCGTAGCTGTCCCATTGCTTCTGGGTCGTGGGGTTGGAAAGTACGAAGCCCGGTGCGATGCAGTTGGCCGTGATGCCGTGGGGACCCAGTTCCCAGGCGAGCTGCCGCGTCAGGCCGATGAGCCCCGCCTTCGCGGACGTGTAGGCCTGCACGCCCGTCAGGCTGACGCTGCGCCCGGCACCGGACGAGATCGTGACGATGCGCCCGAAGGACCGCCGTTTCATCCCCGGTGTCACCGCTCGGACCACGTTGAACGCCGTCCGCAGGTTGGCGTCGACGACGGCGTCCCAGGCTTCGTCGGTGACCTGCTCGATCGGGGTGTGGGTCTGACCGCACACCCCACCTGCGGAGTGCACGACGATGTCGACGTCACCCAGTCCGCGCAGGTAGTCGGTCGCGGCGGACGCGTCTGCCAGGTCGACCTGTTCGCGGTCCACCCGGTGCACGTGGGCTCCGGCCCCGGACAGCGCGTCCGCGATCGCTCGTCCGATCCCCTGCGCCGTGCCGGTCACCACGGCCGAGCGTGTGTCGAACGTTGCCACTGGACTCTCCTCAGAAACAGTGCGAGTGCCGCGAGCAGTGCCGGCCGGACCGATCCGACCGGCACTGCTCACGCCGATGCAGACGTGGCTAGGCGTAGACCGCGCTGTGGTCGCCGTCGCCATCCCAGTGACCGGCGAACATCGCGTTGCTGTTGTGCGCGATCAGCGCTTCGCCCTGCGGTGTGAGCGCGATGGTGCCGCCCGTCGCGCCACGGCCGGCCAGCTCCTCGTCGTAGGTGGCGCGCGTGGACTCCTCCAGCGTCGCCCCTGCGTAGCGCACCCGCGCAGCGATGTCGTGGCCGACGACGCCTTGGATGAAGGCTTCGCCCTCGCCGGTGCAGGAGACGGCGATCGACTTCGAGCTCGCGAAGGACCCCGCGCCGATGAGCGCGGTGTCGCCGACGCGGCCGACGGCCTGCGCGACCATCCCGCCGGTCGAGGTCGCGCACGCGACGCCTCCGGAGGCGTCGATCGCGACGGCACCCACGGTGCCGGACTTCGACGGCGCGATCTCCCGCTGCAGAACCTCGTCCAGCTGCTTCTGTCGGTGGGCCGTGACGAAGTAGTCCGGCTCCACCGTCGCCAGGTCCCATTCGGCCGCGAGCTCCGCGGTGGGACTCACGAGCAGCACGTGCTCGGTGCGCTCGAGCACCGCGCGGGCGGCGAGCACCGGATTGCGCGCGTACCGGCTGACAGCGACGGCTCCGGCCCGACCGTCCCCGTCCATGACGGCGGCGTCCAGTTCGGCCGTCCCCTCGCGAGTCAAGGACGCCCCCCGCCCGGCGTTGAAGAGCGGGTTGTCCTCCAGGACCATGACGGCCGCGCACACGGCGTCCAGTGCGCTCCGACCGGCCATCAGAGCGCCGCGTCCGGCGTCCAGGGCATCCTGCAGTCCGCGTCGGTAGTCCTGGGCGGCCTGCAGTGCCAGCTCGGTGGTGCGCGGCCCGGCTCCACCGTGGATGAGCAGCACCGGGCGGATCTCGCCCCGTGCCGAAGGCTGCCGCGAATAGAGAATGTTCATCCCGTCCACGGCTGTCAGCGCCCGCCGGCTTGGCGGGTGATGTAGTTGACGGCGACGAATGATTCGAAGGCCGCCAGGGAGTCGTCCGACTCGATGCGGATCGTCCGGGTGCCGATGCGCTCCGCGCCCTTGACCCAACTCCCGACCTCGGCCATGTCCCCGGTCTGGACGTCGAGGTCGAGCTGGACGGGGTGGGTGAGATCCACCCGCGCCAGGCCTCCGGATGTCGCGCGCTGCACCGCCTCCAGGGCACCCGCTCGGATCAGCCTCCGGGACGCCGTCGGGTGCAGATTCTTCGCGCTGAACCGGGAGTCGGAGTACTTCGTGACGACCCGGACCGCATTGCGCGCGAAGGGCGCCGTCTGCTGCTGGGTCGCATCGTCACCGGTCACCAACCCGATCGGCACCGAGTAGTGGTCGGCGACGAGAGCGTTGATCCCGCTCTCCCCCACCTCCACGCCGTTCACCCGGGCGGCGGAGAAGACCTCGGGGTTGTAGGTGTGCGAGAGCGTCGAGGCTGCACCGGAGATCGACCCGTGGTAGCCGACGAAGAAGATGACGTCGAAGGAATCGTCCAGCTGCTGCATCATGTAGTGCTGCTTGTGCCTGCCGGAGACGTACATCACCTCGTGGGCGAGCGCGCTCGGATCCAGGTTGCGCATGGTCGAGTGCGAGTCGTTCACCACGATCTCGTCCGCGCCGCCCTCGACGGCGCCGTCGATCGCCGCGTTGACCTCACCGAGCATCAGTTCGCAGCCCAGGGCGTACGCCGCGCCGCCCTCGCGGCACTGCTCCCAGTCCACGATCCCGGCGACGCCCTCGAAATCGAACGAGATGTAGACCTTCATGCAGACTCCTTCGTTGCTGCGATGGACCGGGGTTGCAACGCTCCGGCGAACAGGCATGCGGCCAGATGGTCGGGTGCGCCGGCCGGCTGCAGCGCCGGGTCCGTGTCGAGACACGACGACTGCGCGTGCGCGCACCGCGGGTTGAACCTGCAACCCTCGGGCAGATGGATCGGACTGGGCGGTTCGCCCTCAATGGCCGGCGCACGCTCCAGATCGACGGGTCGCATCCGGGGGACGGAGGCGATGAGCGCCTTGGTGTACGGGTGTTGCGGGGCGGCGAACATGGCCTGCACCGGCGCGACCTCGACGATCCGGCCCAGGTACATCACCGCGATCCGGTCCACCAGATGCTGCACGACCGCCAGGTTGTGCGCGATGAAGAGGACGGACAGCCCCAGCTCGGTGCGCAGCGATCGGAACAGATCGAGGATGGTGGCCTGCACCGACACATCGAGGGCCGAGACCGGCTCGTCGGCGACCAGCACCTCCGGTCGCACCGCCAGAGCCCGGGCGATCGCGATGCGCTGCCGCTGCCCACCGGAGAACTGACCCGGATACGCATCGAGCGCACTGTCGTCCAGACCCACCAGGCCCATCAGGCGGGACACTTCCTTGTCGATCTGGTCCCGCGGCACGATCTTGTGGACCCGGAGCACCTCCGCCAGTGTCGAGCGGACGGTCAGCCGGGGGTTGAGGGATGAGTAGGGGTCCTGGAACACCATCTGGATCCGTCGGTGCTCGCCGGCGTTGCGATGTATCCCTATCTCCGACCCGTCGGACAGCACTCGTCCGGAGGTCTGACGGGTCCCTCCCGCGATGATCTTCGCCAGCGTCGACTTGCCGGAGCCGGACTCCCCCACCAGCCCCAGGATCTCCCCGCGCTGCAGCTCCAGGGAAACTCCGTCCAGGGCCCGCAGGATGTTCCTGCGGCTGCCGTACTGCTTGGTGAGGTCCTCGACGCGGAGCGCCTCGTTCACGCCCGAGATGATGCTCATGCGTTGACCTCGAAGATCTCATGGACGCGGTCGCAGGCCGAGAGCCTGCCGCCCGCCACCGGGGCGAGCTGCTTGGCACTCGTCGTGCACGCCTCGACGGCGTGGCGGCAGCGGGGAGCGAATGCGCACCCCGGGAGCGGATGGGTCAACGACGGTGGCAGTCCCGGGATGGGCTTGAGCATCCTCTCCGGGTCATCGAAGTCCGGTGCGGATTCGAAGAGGGCCTCCGTGTAGGGATGCAGGGGCGCGCGATACACATCGCGGACGCTGCCCTCCTCCATGATCTGCCCGCCGTACATCACGCTCAGGCGGCTGCATGTCTGGCTGATGACGGCCAGATCGTGGGTGACGAACACCAGCGCGCTGCCCATGTCCTCGCACAGCGTGGCGAGCAGCCGCAGCACCTGGTCCTGCACGGTCACGTCCAGCGCGGTGGTGGGCTCGTCGCAGAGCACCAACGTGGGCTGGCACGACAGCGCCATCGCGATCATGACCCGCTGGCGCAGACCCCCGGACAGCTCGTGCGGAAAGGCCCTGGCCCGCCGGACGGGGTCGGGGATCCCGGTACGCGCGATCATCTGCACGGCCAGGTCCATCGCCGCCTTCTTCGACAGTCCCAGGTGACGACGCGGTCCCTCCGCGATCTGCGCGCCGACCCGCATGGTGGGGTTCAGCGCGGTCATCGGCTCCTGGAAGATCATCGACAGCTTCGGGCCCATGATCTGCCGGCGTCTGGCCGCCGACATCGACAGGAGATCCTCGCCGCCCAGCCAGGCCTGCCCCTCCATGACCTCCACGCCCCGGGGGAGCAGGCCGGCGATGGCCTTCAAGGTCATCGACTTGCCCGACCCCGACTCCCCCACCAGGCCGTATCGCACACCGGCAGGGACCTCGAAGGACACGTCACGCACCAGGGGATCCCAGTGGCCTTCACTTCGGCGGATACCGAGGCTCAGGTGCTGCACGCTCAGCACCGGCGTCGACGGTGTGTCGGTCGGCACTATCTTCTCCGCTCCGGGGACAGCAGGTCACCCAGGCCATCGCCGATCAGGGACAGTCCGAGCCCCGTGATCACGACGGCGACACCGGGCAGCACTGCCATCCACCACAAGGTGGTGATGAATTCCTGCGCGTCGGAGATCATCGATCCCCATTCGGCGGTCGGTGGCGTGATGCCCAGGCCGAGATAGCCCAGGGTCACGATGACCATGATGTCCATGATGATGTCGGACATGGCGTAGGTGATGGCCTGGCTTACCACGTTCGGGCCCACGTGCCGAGCCAGCACCCGCAGATTCTTCAGGCCCCCGAGGCGGGCGGCCTGCACGTACTCCTGGCGCCTCGCGACGATCACCTCACCGCGCACGATCTTGCAGTAGGAGACCCACGAGACCAGGGCGATCGCGAGATAGATGCTGCGCTCGCCGGAACCCATGACGAAGACGAGGGCGATCACCAGCAGATACAGCGGGAAGGCGTAGAAGACATCGACCACGCGCATGATGATGATGTCGACCCAGCCGCCGTAGTAGCCGGCGATCGCGCCGAGCACGGACCCCACCACGAAGGGGATGAGGACCGCGAGGAAGCCGATCTTGAGGTCGACGCGTGCGCCGTACAGCAGTCGGGAGAGGACGTCGCGACCGAGCTTGTCCGTCCCGAGCCAATGCGAGCCGCTGGGCCCCTGGAGCGCTTGGTCGAGGTTCTGGTGCAGCGGGTTGTCCGGGGAGATGAGCGGGGCCAGGACGGCGAGCAGCACCATGATCCCGACGATGATCAACCCGGCGACGAGCGAGCGGTTCTCATACCAGGGACGCAGCCGACGCGACGCCGGCTGCCCGCCGCGGCGTGACCGACGCAGCGTGGCGACGGCACTCATACGTCACCCCGACGGGTGAGATCGACGCGTGGATCAAGGAGCGTGTAGACGATGTCGGTGAGCACTCCCACCGCCACGACGAACACCGCGACGAACAGGGCCACAGCCTGCACCGACGGGAAGTCGCGCGCCTGGATCGACCCGATCAGCAACGATCCCAGTCCGGGAATCGCGAACACCTGCTCGATGACGAGCGTGCCGCCCACGAGGTAACCGACGTTCACCCCGACGATGCTGACGGCGGGGATCACCGCGTTCCGCAGGACGTGGCCGGAGAACAGCGACCAGCCAGCCGCGCCCTTGGACCGTGCTGTCGCCACATAGTCGCTCTCCAGCACGTTGAGCATCGAGGACCGCAGGCTGCGGATGATCACCGGTGACACGGAGATGGCCAGCGTCAATGCGGGCAGGAAGAGGTACCAGAGGTGTTGGGAGAACGTCTGCCCGTAGCCACCCACCGGGAACCACTTGAACCCGACCGCGAAGACCAGCAGCAGCATCACCCCCACCCAGAACTGGGGCATACCGAGCCCCACGAGCGGCACCACCCGCACGGCATGGTCGCGGGCTCCGCCGGGGCGGCTGGCAGCCCATGCCGACAGCGGGACGCTGATGATCAGCATCAGCACCACGGAGTAGAGGACCAGCAGCAAGGTCACCGGCACCCGCTGCAGGACCAGACTCAGCACCGAGGTCTGGTAGGTGTAGCTCTGCCCCAGATTCCCGTGCGCGATGTTGTCCAGGAAGTGCAGGTACTGCTGCGGCAGTGACTCGTCCAGACCCATCTGCTTGCTGAGCGCCGCGACCCTGGCGGGTGTCGCCTGGGCACCCAGAATGGATTCGGCCGGATTACCCGGAATGAGATGCACGAGCAGGAAGACCACGACGGTCACCCCGAAGGCCACAGGCACCGCCTGCACGATGCGCATGGGCACGAACTTGAGTCGCCCTAGCATGAGATCAGCCCTTCTCCCATTCGACGGACGCCGGGCGCGATTACTTGCTCTTCCACACGTCGGCGAGGGGGTAGTTGCCGAGCGGTGTCACCTCGAACTTGTGCACCTTCTTGGAGACCCCGTAAGCGAACGGCGCGTAATACAGGTACGCCAGCGGGGCATCGTGCGCAGTCACGTCCTGCAGCTGGTTGTAGAGCGCGGCGCGCTGGGTCGGGTCCACCGTCTGCTCCGCCTCGCGGTTGAGTTTGATGGCGGTCGGGCTCGAATAGTTGGTGTAGGCCGACTTCGCACCACCGGCGGGGTCCACCGCGAAGCTAGTCCACTCATCGGGGTCAGGAATGTCCATCGTCCACGCGGACAGACCCATCTCGTACTGCATGTTCTGCTGGGCGTTGTGGTTCGCGGTGGGGTCCAGCTGCTTGATGGTGACGTTGATGTTGTAGGGCTTCAGGTCGCTCTGGATGATCTGCGCGGTGGTCATCTTCGAGGCATCAC
Source organism: Allobranchiibius sp. GilTou38 (assembly GCF_017565325.1). Classification (NCBI taxonomy): domain Bacteria; kingdom Bacillati; phylum Actinomycetota; class Actinomycetes; order Micrococcales; family Dermacoccaceae; genus Allobranchiibius; species Allobranchiibius sp. GilTou38. Next base: position 493,568 of record NZ_JAGEKN010000006.1, read on the forward strand.
CGGACGGGATCAGCAGCGTCGTACTGAAACCGTTCGGCACCGAGGACTGGGCGAGTTCGCTCTTCGCGAGGGCTGCGTCCTTCATGATCCCGGGCGTGCTCTTCTGGTAGAACGGCACACCGGGCATCAGCAGCGAGTTCGCCGCGGTCCCGTGGTTGAACAGGACCGCCTTCACGATGGCCTGGCGATCGATCATCGCCGAGATCGCGCGGCGTACGTGGATGTCCTGGAACGGCTTCTTGGCCTCGTTGAACGCGACGTAGTCCAGCTCGGTCGAGGGGAACGCCGTGGCGGAGACCGTCGGGGAGCCCACCGACTGGAACGTCGACCAGTCCGGGTACTCGTCGACGTCGGCCTGCCCGCCCTGCACCTGCAGCTTGCGCGTGTTGGAGTCGGGTACGACGTTGAAGGTCACGGACTGCAGGTGGGGGTAGCCCTTCTGCCAGTAGTTGGGGTTGGCGAGCAGCTTCAGGTACTGCCCGCGCTTCCACTCCCCCCACTTGAACGGCCCCGTGCCCACCGGCGCCTGGTAGAAGGCGTCCATCGTCTTGCCGCCGTAGTTGTTCGGCACCACGGCGTTGGAGAAGAGCGCGAGGTCGGCGATCAGGGGTGCCCACGGGTGCTTCAGCGTCACCACGACCACGTACTTGCTGGGCGCCGAGACCTGCTTGATGGAGCTGTTGATGTAACCCCAGCCCGTGGACGCGTACTTGGTGTCCTGGTCGATGGAGAACTTCACGTCGGCCGAGGTCATCTCCGTGCCGGTGGAGAACTTGATGCCCGGCTTGAGCTGGATCGTGTAGGTCATCTTGTCGGCGGAGATCGTGTACCCCTTCGCCAGCAGAGGGGTCGTGCCCTTGCCGTCGGGGGTGACGGTGAACAGGGGCTGCAGCATCTGCTCGAAGGTGAAGATCGACGTGTTGTCGAAGGTCAGGATGTTGTTCATGGACTTGGCGTCCTGGGCGCGTGCGACGACCAGGTTCCCGCCCTGGACGGGGGTCCCCCCGTCGGCGTTCGTCCCAGAGGTGCCGCCGGAGGCACCACCCGAACATGCGCTCAGCGCAACGCTGCCCATCGCGAGCGCACCCACGGTGGTCAGACTCAGAACCTTGCGTCTCATGGCCTACTCCTCGATGTCGGACGACCCGAGACCCGCGGCGCCAGTGCCCCGCGGGTCGTTGTGTCGAACGTACGGACGCTGCTCCCCCGGTACCAGGAGGGTGAGCAGGTCGTTACGCAAACGTTATTACAGATGTGTCTTGCGCTCTGTTTTTGTATGGTCTGGTTACATCTGTTACGCACCGTCGTGACCCGTTCCGGTCATGCGATCGAGAGTGGAGGGCCCCTGTATGCCAACGGAACCCTCGGCGTCGTCCACGGTCGATGCGCGGGTGCACCAGATGATGGACGGGCTGAGCGACGCCGAACGACGCGTCGCCAGGCGACTGCTGGCCGACTATCCGGCGTGCGGACTCGGCACCAGCCACAGCCTCGCCGCGGAGGCCGGGGTGAGCGCACCGACCGTCGTGCGCCTCGCCACGCGTCTGGGCTTCACCGGGTTCAGCGACATGCAGCGGGCGCTGCGCTCCGAGGTCTCCAGCGGGGCCAGCAGCCCGGTGCAGCGCACGATCGCGCAGAGCCATGATCCGCACGGGCCCACGCCGTTCGCGGAAGCGATGCGGCGACGTGCCGATGCCGTCACCGCCACCGCGCGCCGGCTGCCCCCGTCCGAACTGGACTCGGCCATCGGCCTGATCACCGGCTGCACCAAACAGATCCTCATCACTGGCGGGTTCTTCTCCCGCTCCATCGCTCAGGTCCTCGCCCTGCAGCTCTCCCAGGTGCGCGGCGACGTCGTGTACGTCGACGATCCACTTCGCCACGACGCAGGGCTCATCCTGGATGCCCGAAGGCGTTCTGTCCTGGTGCTTTTCGATCTACGCCGATACGAGCCGGCATCTCTCGAACTCGCCCAGCAGGTCAAGGCCGCCGGACTGGACGTCATCCTGATCACCGACCGGTGGATGTCACCGGTCGCAGCGGTCGCGGACGTCGTCCTCACCGCGGAAGTCGAAGCCGTGCCCTTCGACACGTTCGTCGGGCTGCTCGCGCTGGTCGAGACCATCGTGGAGTCCGTGATGTCCCGGATGGGGGCACAGGGCATCCGTCGGATGCGCAAGTGGGAGGACCAGGCGGTGGGTCACACCAGGGCCCACAACACCAACCCGCCACGCCAGTGACCACCAGCCGGCCGACGAGGCCGGACTAGCGAACAAACCGCAACGAGGAGACACGATGACCGAGAACCTGCAGCACAAGACCGCGATCGTCACCGGCTCGGGCAATGGGATCGGTCGGGCCATCGCGACCGCTCTCGGTGCCGCGGGCGCACGGGTGATGGTGTCGGACGTGCTGGTCGACGACGGCGAACGCACCGTGCGGGAGATCGTCGACAACGGCGGCGAGGCCGCCTTCACCGCCGCGGACGTCTCCGATGCGGACCAGGCGCAGGCGTTGGTCCGCGCGACGGTGGAGCGCTTCGGATCCCTCGACATCCTGGTCAACAACGCCGGCGTCGGTGGCGGCAAGCTCCGGCTGCACGAGATCGAGCCGGCGGACTTCGACCGCGTGATCGACGTCAACCTGCGCGGCACCTTCCTCTGCACCAAGTACGCACTGCACCACTTCCTGGAGCAGGGCAGCGGGTGCGTGGTCAACACCGCATCGACGTACGGACTCATCGGCGCACCGAACGCCGCCGCGTACTGCGCGTCCAAGGCGGCGATCATCAATCTGACCCGTCAGCTGGCCGTCGACTACGGTCACGACGGCCTGCGGTTCAATGCCATCTGCCCGGGATACATCGACACCGGGCTCGGGCGGCGCGGCCCGCAGTTGTCACCCGAGGAGTTCGACGCGGCGACGGCCATCAGGGAGAAGGCCGCGGGCATGCAACCGCTGGGACGTCAGGCCCAGCCCAGCGAGGTGGCCAACCTCGCCGTCTTCCTGGCCTCCGACTCCGCGTCGTTCATGACCGGGTCGATCGTCACCGTGGACGGTGGGTGCACGACGACGTTCAACTACGGCGAGGCCAGCAACTAGCCGCCGCGCGGCGGCGTATCCCGCACCCCAAGAGGGAGCAACCTCGCCGAGGTCCAAGGGTGTCGGGGCGAAAGTCCGCGCGGCGGGTCCACCTCGCGTGAATCCGGACGCGCACGATATGGGGATCCCGCGCTCGTTCCGTGCGCCCCTGACACAGCCACGACAAGAAGCGCTCTGGGGCGCGTCGTCCGGGCGGTGAGGACCGCGTCTGCGGTGCCGAATCGGCCCACACATCGTGGGTCACCGGCAAGACTGGGACACCTCTCCCCCGCCACGTGGTCGCCGTGCGTGTGCCACTCAGGAACAGAGCCGGAGTCCGTCATGGCTTTCCTTCCGCTCCCCCGCAGCGCCGCCTGGTCCCACCGATACACCCGCACCGCGCTCGAGGTCGCGTTCTTCGAATCCAGCACTGAAGGCTACGTATTCGCTGGGTGTACGACCGCCGTCGAGGACGCGAGCCCGTGGCTCGTGAGCTACCGCATCGCCGTCGACACGCAGTGGCGCACCCGCCATGCCGAGATCACCGGTCGCTCCGAGGACGGCCCCCGCTCGCTGGTGCTGGACAGTGACGGCGAAGGACATTGGTTCGTCGACGGGGTGATCCAACCCGGGCTGGAGGGGTGCTTCGATCTGGACCTCGAGTCCTCGGCGCTCACCAACACCCTCCCCGTGCACCGACTCGCGCTGCCCCCAGATGCCGGAAGCCAGGCACCAGCCGCGTACGTCCGAGCCCACGACCTCAGCGTCCATCGCTTCGAGCAGCAGTACGCACGCACTCACGACCCCAGCGCCCAGCGATACTCCTACGCCGCCCCGTCATTCGACTTCTCCTGCGAGTTGACCTACGACGCTGCGGGCCTGGTGCTCACCTACCCAGGGATCGCCACCCGCCTCGTTTAGGCGGGTGGCGGTGGTTTCGTGGCCTACCACCACGTCCTACCGCCCAGAGTGACCCATGCCGCCGCGTTGCGGAACGTGGGCTCAGGCCGGGGGAGCGCGCTTAGGAGCTCGCAGTAAACCTTGGCGATCGTGTCGGTGGTCAGTAGTCCGTCGCCCTGCAATTGGAGGCGAGCGCGCGTCGATCCCACGCGAGACTGGTGAGATCTGCCGGTCCCTCGCACCGATCCCGTCGGGGCCGATGCGCCGGTGATGCCGGCCCGGTCAGCCCTTGTGGCGGGGTTTGCGAGTTGCCCGGTCCTGGAAGGACTCCGCGGAGCCCTTCGTGCCGTCGTCCTCGGCCAGGTCGATCAACCTGCCCGAGATGCGGGTGGTGCGCAGCTTGTCGAAGACCTCGGGGGGCAAGTCGGCCGGCAGCTCCACGAGCGAGAAGTTGGGCCGGATCGAGATGGCGCCGAAGTCGCCGCGGCTCAGTCCGCCCTCGTTGGCGATGGCGCCGACGATCTGGCGCGGCTCCACCTTGTGCCGCTTGCCGACATTGATGCGGTAGCTCGCGAACGTCGTGTGGCCGGGCCGAGCCCGTCGTTCGTGCTGGGCGCCGCGCTCGGGCCGGGCGCCGCGATCGCCACGGCTGGACTTGCTGTCGGCGCCGCGGTCGGGTCGCTCTTCACGGGCGGGGCGCTCGGTGCGCCGCGACTTCTCGGCGACCGGGTCGAGCAGCAACGGCTCCTCCCCCTGGGCCACCACGGCCAGCGCGGCGGCCACGTCGACCTCGGGCACGTCGTGCTCGCGGACGTAGTGGGCCACGATCTCTCGGAAACCCTCGATGCGATCCCTCGCCTGCAGTGCCTCGGTGATCTGGTCATCGAAGCGGGCCAGGCGCGTGGTGTTGACGTCCTCGACGCTGGGCCAGGACATCGGGGTCAGCGGCTGGCGGGTGGCCTTCTCGATGTGCTTGAGCAGGTACCTCTCCCGCGGCGTGATGAACGAGATCGCATCGCCGCTGCGCCCGGCCCGGCCGGTGCGCCCGATCCGGTGCACGTAGGACTCGGTGTCGGTCGGGATGTCGTAGTTGACCACGTGGCTGATCCGTTCCACGTCGAGGCCGCGGGCCGCTACGTCGGTGGCCACCAGGATGTCCAGGGCGCCGGACTTGAGCTGGTTCACGGTCCGCTCCCGCACGTTCTGGGCCACGTCGCCGTTGATCGCCATGGCCGAGAATCCCCGGGCCCGCAACTTCTCGGCCAGGGTCTCGGTCTCGTTCTTGGTGCGGACGAACACGATCATGCCCTCGAAGTTCTCGACCTCCAGGATCCGCGTCAGAGCATCGACCTTCTGCGGATAGCTCACCGTGAGGTAGCGCTGGGTGATGTTGGCCGCCGTGGACGTCTTGCCCTTGACGGTGATCTCGACGGGGTCGTTGAGGTACTTCTTCGACAGCCGGCGGATCTGGGCCGGCATCGTTGCCGAGAACAGGGCGACGTTCTTGTCCCTGGGCGTGTCGGCCAGGATTGTCTCGACATCCTCGGCGAAGCCCATCTTGAGCATCTCGTCGGCTTCGTCGAGCACCAGGAAACGCAACTGGGTCAGGTCCAGGGTGCCCTTGTCGAGGTGGTCCATGATCCGGCCGGGAGTGCCGACGACCACATGGACGCCCCGGCGCAGCGCGGAGAGCTGCACGCCGTACCCCTGGCCGCCGTAGACGGGCAGGACCTTCACGCCCTTGAGGTGGGCGGCGTACTTCTCGAAGGCCTCACATACCTGCAGCGCGAGCTCGCGCGTCGGGGCGAGCACGAGCGCCTGCGGCGCCTTCTGAGTGAGGTCCAGGCGGGACAGGATCGGCAGGGCGAACGCCGCGGTCTTGCCGGTGCCGGTCTGCGCGACGCCGACGACGTCACGGCCTTCGAGCAGCGGCGGAATGGTCGCGGCCTGCACCGCCGACGGGGTCTCGTAGCCCACGTCACGCAACACGGCCTGCACCTTCTCGGGCAACCCGAGCTCGGCGAAGGTCGGCATCTCGCGTGCCGCCGGGGTCCCGTCCGCTACATCACTCACCCGACGACGGTAGTGGGTGCTGGCGCGGACGCGCGCTCACGACGTCGCGGCCACCGTCTGCACCCTGGGTTGCTCTCGCCGCGCCGCCCGAGCCAGCTTCCTCACCCGCACGGCATCCGCGGTCCATACGCTCCGTGTCGCAGCTGGTCTCAGAACGGTGGTGTCACCGACGGTGCCTTCTGGCTGAGCCGATCCCGTGGGTGGGGATGCAGGCTCGGTGCGGGTGACCATCTCGACCACGGCCCACTCGACGTCACTGTCCGGACCGAGTTCACGATCAAGACGGGCGGCCTTCTCCAGGAGGGCACTGAGCCCCTCGATGGGTACGCGCGGTGTCACGCCGCACCCCGAACACCACGGTGTACGCATCTCAGCGGGTCCGTCATACGTCGGTCTTCGGGGTCGCCCGCACCACAACAGCAGGCACCACCGGCTGGCCTGTCATTTCGGGCAGAATCCCGAGCGCGGGGTTCACCGTGAGCACAATGGGGGGCGCAATGGCGTGATCGATGTTCTCGGCCGCCTGTACAAGCCACGCGACGACGCTGGACATCGATCCCTGCTCCACCAAGGTAGGTAGCTGCGTCCAGTACTGCAGGTAGGCCTCCTGCAAGCGGCCCTCAGGGCGATCACCCTGCAAAGCGACCAGGTGGGCATAGACCAGGCCGGTCGTCATGTCGTAGATCTGCGCGAACGCGGCCCGGTCTCCACCGGCAGCAGCCGGCACCTGACTGCCCCACCGTCGCTCCATCGGCAAGGTGTACCAGCCACGAGGGTGCTGCGGCCGCTTAGTAGGTGCGTTCCAGGAATTGAGTCCAACCTGACATCTGCGCAGCGGTGACGTCATTGGAACCTGCCGCTCGTAGCGGCGATGGTGCGCAAGGTCTGTTGCAGTGCGGCCATTTCCTCAGAGGCCAGACCGGTGGCTTCGGTGATGACGGCCCGGATGTGGGGCTCCTGCTCTTGCAGCGCGGCGCCGGCCTCGGTGACGGAGACGGTCACGATCCGTTCGTCCCGGCTACGGCGAGAGCGCGTCACCAGACCGGCTCGTTCCATCCGCCGCAGCAGCGGGGTCAGCGTGCCGTAGTCCAAGCGCACCGCCTCGGCCAACTCCCCGATGGTGGGCTGCGCGGTGCGCCACAGAACGATGAGGACCAAGTACTGCGGGTATGTCAGGTGGTACTGCGACAGCAGCCGCCGGTACACCGCGGTGACGGCACGCGAAGCCGCGTACAGGTCGAAGCAGACCATCGACTCCAACGCGGGGTCCGGGGCTGGGGTGATCGTGGTCATTTGGTCCAGTCTGTCGGCGATAGGAAAACTTGTGTGCAAGTATCTTGCATGCAAGGTGAGATATCAAGTGGTGAGGAGAACGTGATGACGCAGTCCCTTCGCGTGCTGGCGTTGGTGTGCAGCCTGCGCGACAGTTCGTCCGATTCCAGCAGTGATCTGCTGGCCCGCCAGCTCATCGAGCAGATGCCCGACGTGGAGGCCACCGTCGTCCGGGTCGCCGACCATGACGTCAAGGCCGGCGTCGAGGCCGACATGGGCGACGGCGACCAGTGGCCACAGATCCGGGCCCAGCTGATCGCGTCCGACATCGTGATCCTGGCCACCCCCACCTGGATGGGCCAGCCCAGCAGCATCTGCCAACGCGTCCTGGAACGCCTGGACGCAGAACTGTCCGAGACCGACGAGCAGGGTCGTCCCCTGACGTTCGGCAAGGTGGCCATCGCGGCCGTCGTCGGCAACGAGGACGGCGCCCACCACATCAGCGCCATCGTCTTCCAATGCCTCAACGACGTCGGGTTCACCATCCCCGCACAAGGAGTGAGCTACTGGAACGGCGAGGCCATGCACGCCATCGACTACAAAGACCTCGACGCCACCCCCGAGAAGACCGCGAGCACCACCAAGATCGCCGCAGCCAACGCCGTCCACCTGGCACACCTCCTGCAGGCGAACGCCTACCCCGCCACCAGCTGACACCGCTGACCAGCCCGCGAAATCTGGGCCGGTCTTGGAGCACCCCGAGCCGGTTGCGATCCCATCCGCCGCGCTGGGCCGGTTCGAACCACACGACACCAACCATCAAGGAGACACCAACGTGTTCGACAAGAAGACCAACATCGCCTCGCAGGAAGCCTTCGGCGAGGCGGTCAACACCGGCAACCTGGACGCGTTCGACCAGCTCGTCGCCCCCGACGCCGTCGACCACGACCCCGCACCCGGCCAGGGCCACGGTCCCGAGGGCTTCAAGGCGATGTTCACCGACATGCGGACCGCGTTCCCCGACCTGCATGTCGAGGTCGAAACCCTCGTCGCCGACGACGACCAGGTCGCGTTCGCCTACACCCTGACCGGGACCCACAACGGGCCGTTCCAGGGCCACGACGCCACCGGCAAGGCGTTCAAGGCACGCGGCGTTCAGATCAGCAAGTTCGCCGACGGCAAGCTCGTCGAACGATGGGGCAGCAGCGACGAGCTCGGCATGATGACCCAGCTCGGCCTGGCCTGAACCGCACCACCACGCTCACCGCAACCCCTTGCCGAGGTTGAAGCATCGGGCAGCGGGTGAAGACAGCCAGGTGGGAAAGCCCCAGTTCATCGCCTTCGGCCGCGGTCGGATTCATTACGGCAACGCCTGTCAGACCATGGAAGCTGATCCGAGTCAGCGTCGGGATTGTGTGATCGTGACGAGTACGTTCGAACCAGCCGGTGGCTATGGCCACCGGCTGGGCAGCCACGCTGAGCCTGATGTTCTGTTCCCGGGTGTGCATCTAGGACATACCTCATATGCACAGCCGATACGAACCTTTCGTGCGCTGCCCGAACCACGTAGAGTACCGATGCGGAACGCAGCTGAGTTGCTCATCGTGCCGGATCCTGCCGTGGCCAACACCACGGACGACAGATCGCAGCGGCCGTCACCATGTGCCATCAGTCGCCGTCCCGAGCACAGACCCACCCTGGTCTGCCATGGGCCCCGGACCCCGGCCTCGTTTCCTCTCGCGAGTCAAGGACGGCCCTCATGGAACGGGATTTGCTGACCTCACCGCCCGTCACCGGTCGCCGCACGGTAGAAGACTGCATCGCACGCCTGTCCGCCGCGCATCAGGCCCGTGTTCGGGCAGCACTCAGCGGTGCGGATCTTTCGCGGTTGGACATCGCCGAGGTGATCGACCTGTGCGACCGAGTTGCCGGCGTCATCAGCTTCACCGAGTACCAGGCCAGAGGCCGCGCCCGACGTCGGGGCAGTGCGCACCTGGCCTGAGGTCAGCGAACCGGCACTTCACCCTGGACCGTCCGTGTCATGACCGGCGTGCTGGTCAGCCTTAGCGGTCGGATGCAGGAAATCCGTGGCGCCCTCGATGATGTTGGCGGCCACCTGCGTGAGGGTTCGATCGCTGCGGCGGGCATGGCCGCGCATCACCGTGAATGCATCAGAGATTGCCATGCCGTGCTGGGCCGAGAGCATGTCCTTGGCCCGTTCGATCAGGACCCGAGTGTTGAGTACTTCCCGCAGCTGCTCGGCCAGACGGCCAACGGGTCTCCACCTCGACTTGTTCGACGTTGGTCACCGGCAGACCGCTGCGGTAGGCGTCCACACATGGTCCTTGGTCGTGTTGCAGCTCGAACGGCTCCACAGCGGTCGCGGCCAGGGTGTGAGCGAAATCGATCGGATCGAAACCTGACGCCAGGGTGTCAGACATCTCAATGAACGCATCCAAGAGACGTTGCCGAGTGACCATGCCGCGCTCCACTTCCCATGGCGAACACGCGGCGGCAGAGACACAACAAAGACCGCCACCAAACGTCCGGCCGCCGACAGTTGAACCGGTCCGGCATTGCACCTCCGACGGTAAAGAACCCATCAATCGGGGAATGCCTCCTCCAGTGTGACGCTGTTGAACGCACACGTCGTCATCTCGGGTCTCAGCCCACCGTGGCACCGCAGCGGCCCCCGCCCGCAAAGCCGGCGCGCCCACCACGATCACCAGCGCCATCGCACCGACGCGCACGACCGCGATTCCTCACGCTCCCCGGAAATTCCCACGTGACGACTGCGAGAAGTGCCCGACCACGGTGATCCTGGACCGGCCTTCCAGAACCGGCTTCCACCGGCGTATCGAAGACCGGCGAAGGTGGTCCATCAACGATCTGTTCCGGACCGCTCCCCATACCCGCGTAGACGCCTGCTCGCGGATCCCCACCATTTGCATTCGGATCAGCAAATCAGCAAGCGGGATTTCGGCGCGCCGCGTCTCGTCCTTGGGCGGCAGGCTCAGGCGCCGGTGCGGTACCCGCCTTGAAATCCATCTTCGCCCTCGTCGAGCACCTCACGGGCCGAACCCACGATTCGAGGGTCCGGGTGTCCGATGATGCTGCGGTCCTTATTCGGATAATCTAAGCGGTCCAACACGAACCGCATCGCTTCAATACGGCCGCGTTTCTTGTCGTTGGACTTTATTACGGTCCAGGGCGCATAGACCGTGTCCGTGTGTTGAAACATCTCCTCTTTCGCCTGGGTGTACGCGTCCCACTTGTCCACGCTGGCCAGGTCTGTCGGGCTCAGTTTCCACTGTTTGACGGGATCCGTCGCGCGCCGTTCGAAACGGGCGATCTGCTCTTGTCGGCCCACGGAGAACCACAGTTTGATCAATGTGATACCCGCCTCGACCCACATCTGTTCGAGCTGCGGACACGATCGCATGAACTCCTGGTACTGCTGATCAGTGCAGTAACCCATGACGCGCTCGACGCCGGCGCGGTTGTACCACGATCTATCGAAGAAGACGATTTCCCCACTAGCTGGCAAATGTTGCACATACCGCTGGAAGTACCATTGACTCGACTCGCGTTCAGTTGGTTTCTCCAATGCCACGACGGTCGCGCCGCGCGGATTGAGGTGCTCGGTGAATCTCTTGATCGATCCACCCTTACCCGCCGCGTCACGTCCTTCGCATGCGATGAGGACTCTCTGCCCGGTGTCCTTGACCCAGGCCTGCATCTTCAGCATCTCGATCTGGAGCGATCGTTTGATCTGGTCATACTCCCGCCGCGTCATCCGCGTGTCGTAGGGGTACCCCACTCGCCACACACCCTCTTCACTGGCAGGCAAGCTCAGGCCGGCTGCGCCTGGCAGCCCGGCCAGTGGCCCCGCGGTGCCGCCGTCACCAGGCCCCTGGGGATCCCCACGCGCGGTATCGATCTTTCGCACATCTGGTTGCTGCTGATCTGCCATCGGCCCAGTGTGGGCTACGTTCACGGATCACACCTGAATACTGGGTGAACGATCCGTAGATGCATCGCTGCCCCACCGATCGGCGTCACCGACTGGCACGCTGCGTGGTCCAGAGCTTCCGCGTCATCAATATTGACGTACTGATTCTCGAAAAACTCCGTTGTAGGAAGGACCGGTCCGTAGCTGGGTGTCTGGTGGGATTGCGACGCAAGTTCTTGCCGCTGGTCGCGCCCCCGGCTCGGACAACTTCGGGTTGCGAGCTGTTCATCCATTCCTTGTTCCAGTCGGGCCATCACAAACGGCAGACCACCCATGATCCCCAGAATGCCCAGGATCATCAGCAAATGAAGACCTAAGCCCACGTTCACTTCTCCCTCTCATTTGCGCACATAGCCTGAACAAGCGGCGCTTTCGAAATTTCATCCAGAAAGGTGCCACTCGGTCCCGGGGTTCGACTATGCAAGGGCCCCTAGTGTTCGCACCACCTTCAAGAGCGAACCGCTCAGGAATCCGGTCCGTCACGCACTGCGAGCCGAACCTCGGTTGAGTAGGGTTGCCAGCTGCGGGCGCCGGTTCGCAGCTCACATCCGTCGCGGCACCATGGTGCGCTGTGGCCTTGCGGTCTCGGAGTCGGGAACGCGGCGCGCGCGCGACGTCTGAATGAACTCTCGATGAACGCTGCCTCGCCATTTGCCAGACGCCCCGCGAACAGTCGCCGAGCGGTGTGCGCGCCCTCGCAACTGCTCCCATACTCGGTGTCATGAGCGGAGAGCTGTTCATCTTGATCCTCGTCGTGGTGACCGCGGTCGGGTTCGACTTCACCAACGGTTTCCATGACACCGGCAACGCGATGGCCACGTCCATCGCGACGGGTGCGCTGAGACCGAAGGTCGCCGTGGCGCTGTCGGCGATCCTGAACCTGGTGGGCGCCTTCCTGTCGGTCGAGGTGGCGGTGACCGTAACGACCTCGGTGCTGAAGATCCAGCAGAAATCCGGCGGGCTCATCAGTGGCCTCGACCAGGAGAAGGCGATCTTCATCATCTTCGCCGGGCTCGTCGGGGGCATCCTGTGGAACCTCGTGACCTGGCTGTTCGGCCTGCCGTCCAGCTCCTCGCACGCGCTCTTCGGCGGGTTGCTGGGCGCCGGGCTGGCCGCGCTCGGCACGGGAGGCATCAACTGGAACGGCCTCATCTCCAAGGTCATCCTCCCGGCGCTCATGTCCCCGTTCATCGCCGGCGCCATCGCCGCCCTCGGCACCTACCTGATCTATGCGATGACCCGGAACGTCCGGCAGAGCAAACGCTCGGGCGGCTTCCGCTGGGGCCAAGTCGCCACCGCGTCGCTGGTCTCCCTAGCGCACGGCACCGGTGATGCACAGAAGACGATGGGTGTGATCGCGCTGGCCTTGATCGCGCACGGATCGCTCAGCGACAAGGAGATCGAAGCGAACGGGCTGCCCGTCTGGATCATCCTTGTGTGCGCCGGCGCGATCGCCCTCGGCACCTACCTCGGTGGGTGGCGGGTCATCCGCACCCTCGGCAAAGGCCTGGTCGAGATCGAGGCGCCACAGGGCATGGCGGCGGAGGCAGCCTCGGCAGTCATCATCCTGACGTCCAGCAACCTGGGCATGGCACTGTCGACCACCCACGTGGCGACCGGTTCGATCATGGGCTCGGGGGTCGGCAAGCCCGGCGCACAGGTTCGCTGGTCCGTCGCCGGTCGAATGGCGGTCGGTTGGATCCTGACCCTTCCCGCCGCTGCCGTCGTGGGCGCTGTCACCTACTTCATCGGGCACGCCGTGGGCGGGGTCGCGGGCGCCCTGCTCATCTTCGCAATCCTCATCGGCTTGTCCGCGTTCATCTACCTGCGCGCACAGAAGCAGAAGATCGACGCGGCCAACGTCAACGCCGAATGGGACGACGCGACCGGCAGCATCGTGCCAGCGTCGGAGCAGACCCCCACGAACGCGAACGCCTGACGGACTCAGACGTAAAGGAGACAACGCAGTGGGCAGCATCGATTGGTCGACGATCGGCCATAACACTCTGAAGGTGGTCATTGTGGGCGTGGTCCTCGGCGCGGGACTGCCGTTCCTGTTCGCGGTCGGCATCAGGTTGTGGGATCAGGGCAGCGGTGGTGAGCACGCCAACGGCACCATCACCGCCGCCAAGCCGGTGGCACTGGCCGCCGCTTACGCGTTGTTCGCGATCGTCTCGCTGGTGGTGATCTACGCGGTGCTCTACGTCACCAAGAGCAGCCTGGACCACTACCTCGGCATCAAGCTCCCGACGTGATGGCACTCAACCCCCTCACCTCGATCCTGGACTGGCTCCGCAAGGGCTATCCCGACGGGGTGCCGCCCAAGGACTTCCAACCCCTCCTCGTACTGCTGACGCGCACGCTGAGCGAGGATGAGCTCGAGGCGACGATGAGCCAGGTCATCTCGAACAACCCGGACGGGGAAATTCGCGCCAAGGACGTCCGCGACGTCATCGCCGAGGTGAAGGCCGCGCCACCGGTCGAAGCGGACGTCCACACAGTCGCTGCTCGACTTGCCGCCGTCGGCTGGCCGCTCGGCACGCCGCAGCCGGAGTCCCGTAACGGTGACCCCGCGACCGGTCAGCAACAACGTGCCGTGTTCGTGCAACGGGTGTTGGACTGGCTCCGGGCGGGCTACCCGGAAGGCGTGCCAGCGACCGATCGCGTACCCGTCCTAGCCCTGCTGCGTCGACGCCTCTCAGACGAGGAGGTCACGTCCATCGTGAGAGATCTGATCGACGAGGCCGACGGTTCCTCCATCAGCGCGGTTGACGCCCAGGTGCTGATCACCAGGGCCACCAACGAGATGCCGACTGACGAGGAGCTGCAGCGAGTTCGCGCCCGGCTCGCCGCTCAGGGTTGGCCTCTGGACGACTGACGCGCATCCCCGGGGCCCTACGCCGCAGGCGGCGTCTACACCCACAGGGCCGCTGCCGGCAGCGGGGAGATCATCACCTCACTCATGCAACAAACGCAGGCCTTCGACCAAGCTCAAGAGGCGACGGTCCTGGCCGTGACGCGCGACCGCGCCACTCGTGGTTGTTCCACACCCCGTAGGTGACGCTTCCGTCGGCCCGCTTCGCCTTTTCAAGGAAACCAGGCGCGCGGCTTCAGACACGGCGTGGATGGCGGTCCACCGGTTCGCACACACGTCCGCCAGCAGCCGACGGCGCGGCACAACCGCGGGTCGACGCCGACTCGTGTCGATCTGCCTGCTGCACAGCATGGGTCCCACCGCGCAGTGCGCGGTGGGACCCATGCTGCACCCACCGGTCAGGAGGTAGCGGAGGTCGTGCGTTTGCCAGCGTGTGAGTGCGGGACGCGGTCCGCGGCCTTGGCGATCGCGGCGTTCACGTCCTTGTCGATGACGGCGGTCAGGGTGGCGGTACTGACGTGCTGCGCGGTCGCGATCTGCTGCAACGTCTCACCCTTCTTCAAGTCGGCCGACAGTGTCTGCGGGCTCAGCTTCAATGTCGCGGCCACGTTCTTGTATGCCCCACCGAGCCCATGGTGCCTGGCCCACGCGCGGGTCGCCGGGTGCTTGCCCGTCTTGCGCACCGGAAGCTTGGTGTTGAGCAGCTTGGTCACCCGCGCATCCGCGGTCGCGTCGAGGCGGGAGAGGAGCGTCGCGCGGGACACGTGATGGCGGGCAGCGATCTGGACCAGCGACTCACCAGCCTTGCGACCCGCCTTCAGACCGGCGACATCGGTGCCGGCGTCCTTGGCGATGGCGGCACGAGTCAGGCCCAGCTCATGAAGCCTGTCCCGGTGACCCTTGTGCTGGTGATGACGAGTGCTCTGGGCGGCGCTGGACTGTGTCGTGGAGGCCGATGACGCGTAGGCCGGAACCCCCACACCCACCGCGGCGACCGCGGCCAAGCTCGAGCCGGTGATGATCTTGGTCCTGCGAAGCATGCAACTACCTTTCGAAAGCGTCGGGCGAATGCCCGCTTACCAGCTCACAGTGGGGTCTGCGTCTGCAACAGGCCTGTGGGGCCCTGTGCTGAGCCTGTCAACCATGGGCGGGCGACCCGGATCGGGGCCCAGATCGGCTCGTCTATCACGATCACATCGCGACGAGTCAGAGTCCAGGTAGGCAGCTAGACAGCCCATTACGCAGTCACCTCGCGTCCATCCGACGCCGCAGCCGACACGAACCCACCCGGTCCGATTACGACTCGTCGAATTTCCGCGCTTTGCAAGTCGCCCGCGAAGCCAACGGCGAGACCGGCCACCCTCGGCCGGATTCGGCACTGCGACCTGGCGGCAGGTACGCCGGTCGGTCCCTGCGCGAACGGGTGGGTGCTGGACAGGGTCGCGCGGTTCGTCAGTCGCGGTCGCCTTCTTTACGCCGCTCGTCCTGGGAACCCTCGTCGTCCATCGAACGTGCCGAGCGCGATCCCGTCACGGTCCTACCCTTGCCGCATGGTGCTGGACTGGTGGTCGCACGAAATCGTGCGCGGCCACAAACTTCCCCTTGTGTTGGCTCTAGGAGCCTTCCTGGTCACCTTCGTCACCACCCGCACGATCACTCGTCTGATCCGGGCCGGCAAGGGACCGTTCCACAACGTGGCCAGTGGTGGGGTTCACCTGCACCACTCCACACCGGGCACGGTGCTGCTGGTCGCAGGTGCCTTCACCGAGGTTGGGGCGGACGGTCGTTCGCCCGGCTCTTATACGGGTGCTGCGCTGATCGGCGTCGGCTCCTCGCTCGTCCTGGACGAGTTCGCCATGATCTTCCACCTGCAGGACGTGTACTGGTCACAAGAGGGCCAGCTCTCGGTCACCGTGGTCAGCCTCACCGCGGCGTGCGTCGCCCTCGCAGTCGTCGGAGTGTCACCGACCGGTGTCACCGGCCTCAGCCCCACTGCCCGCTTCCTCCGCGGCGGCCTCACGACGGTGTTGGTGATCCACTTGGTCTGCGAGGCAGTGACTGCGCTGAAGGGCAAGATCCCGACAGCGTTGATCTCTCTCTTCCTAGGTCCCTTCGCGTGGTACGCCGCAGTACGAATCGCCCGGCCACGATCGCCGTGGGCGAAGTGGTTCTACGGGCCGCACCGGATGGAGCGCGCGTCGCGCCACACCCGGGAATTCGATGACCACTGGTATCCGGTACGACGACATTGGGACGACTTCATCGGAGGCGCACCTTCCGTTGCCAGCCAGCCCGCTCGGCGGCAGCAGGCGCGCTGACAGATCCGCGGCCGCGCGTGAACAGGGGCTGCGGTCGAATCACCCGTGCTCCTCTGCAGCCCGAGCGTGGGTCAGGTTCGTCTGGCCGAGGTCGATCTCAGGCTCCGCGCGATGCCCCAAGCCGCAACGAGTGTCCACACCGCCTGCAGGATAAGAAACCCCCATTGACCATCCAGATAGGCGACCGCTGTGAGGACCGCGGAGCCGGCCAGGTTCAGCGCGAGGTAGGCATAGCTGTGCTGCGACAGCCGGCCGATCTGCAGTAGTGCGAAGGGCACGAGGATGCCGATCGCGCCGATGAATTGCAGAGCAAGATCCATTGCTGTGAACCCACTCAATGAGCAGCTCGCGGCGTGCGGCCCCGCAGCCGTTCGGTGATGCCCCATAGGGAGACGAGCGCCCAGACCGCTTCGAGGAAGACGAAGCCCCACTCGGCGGTGAGGACGCCCGTGACGGTCATCGCAGCGGAGCCAATGGCGTTGGGAATGAGGTAGGTGTACGAGCGTTGGTCGAGCAGGTCCGCCTGGGCGGCGAGGAAGCCGGCGAGCACGAGCAGCGCTCCGATGATCTGAATGAATTGAGTCATAGGTTTCGGGAGCGTCGTCTTCACTGGGCCGGGTACGGCCCACATCTCGTCCGGGGCAGCCACATGACCACCTATGGTTTGCGCTCCCACGGTAACGGCCGAGCATGGTTCCCAGCCACTCGCCGGCACGCCGGCCGCGCTGAACTCGTTCGGCCATCAGGCCCCGACTAATGCGTCGGACCAGCCTGAGGGGCGTCCCGCCCGCTGATCGAGTGCACTCGACGATTCCGCCGATGCTCGATCCGCATATCTCCAGGTCAGAGGCCTGCGGTGGAGTGGACGTGAAGGGACTCGAACCAAATTAGGAGCTGTTCTCGGAGGCTGTGACTACGTCACCGATGGCCTGCACCCAAGGTCCAATGTTACTGTCAGCGAACAGGTTTCGAATCATCAGAGCATTGGTCAGGTGTGGACGCAAAGGGACGCTGGTACCCTCGCTAATCGCACGCTAATCGCACGACACGCGGAGTTTGCCATGGCGAATAAGTATGGCCACCGGGGCTTTGGTCACATTCGCAGGCTGCCCAGCAAGAAGTGGCAGGCCTCCTACACAGGGCCTGACCTCCAACGGCACCAGGCCCCGCACACGTTCGAGACCCGCCTTGATGCTGAGGCCTGGGTCGGAGCCGAGAGTCGCCTCCTCAGTGCGGACGAGTGGACCTCCCCCAGCGCCAGGCAGAAAGCCACGCGAGCAGCAGAGGCCGCGCGACGGAACAACACATTCGCGGCATACGCAGCATCGTGGCTCGACGGCCGCCAGGACCTGCGTCCGACCACGCGTGCGAGCTACGCCACGGCTCTACGGCGCCATCTCGTTCCGGCCTTCGGGGACGTCCCCATCGATGGCATCACGACCGCGTCTGTGCGAACTTGGTTCAACGCCTACGGATCCCGCACACCCACGGCACGGGCCCACGCCTACCAGGTCTTGCGCGGCATCCTGGCCCAGGCGGAAGACGATGGCCTCCTCCATCGAAACCCAGCTCGCATTCGAGCGGGTGGACGTACTCGCGCCCGGCGCGAGCCTGAAGTGCTCACGCTCAAGGAGTTGTTTGCTCTCGCCGACGCCATGCCGGAGAAGCACCGGACGCTGACGCTCGTGTGCGGTCTGGGCGGTCTTCGCTACGGAGAGGCCGTCGCCTTGCGGCGCCGCGATGTCGATCTTGCTCTGGGAGTCGTGCGCGTCGTGCACAACGCAACACGTGCCGGCGGACAGAAGATGCTGGGACCGCCCAAGACAAACGCCAGCAGACGAGAGGTGGCGCTACCGACCATCGTGGTGGAGAGTCTTCGCGACCATCTGCGTAACAGCACCTTCCGCGGTCGCGATGGCTTGGTTTTCCCCGGTCAAGACGGAGACCTGCTGGCCCCGACTGCGCTGTATGGCCGAACTGCCCGCGTCGAGACGCGCGGCGGAAAGCAATATGAGAAGAACGGGTATGGCTTCTATGCCGCGCGTGCTGCTATTGGCAAACCCACCCTTCACTGGCATGACCTGCGGCGTACGGCCGCCACGCTCGGAGCTCAGCACGGGGCCACCGTGCGCGAGATGCAGCATCGCCTTGGCCACACCACTCCCACGATGGCCCTGCAATACCAGCAAGCCACCGCCGACCGCGATCGCGCTGTGGCCGACCGGCTGCAAGCGGCGATCGACGCGGGTAACGCGGAGGCCTGATCGGGCCGCCGCCGGCTCTGTCCTGCCCGGACTTCGAACCGCTGAATCTATGTCAGCAAACGAAATGTTCAACGCCGCGACACCGCAAGCCCAACGCCCTCCGGGGCCCCGGGGCCCCGGGGCCCCGGGGCCAGGATGAATCGATGGCGAGTGAGCTGCAGCTGCCGCGCCTGCGGGACGCGTCGCTGGTGCTGAGGGCCTTCACGGCCGCGGACGTTAATCTGCTTCGTCATCGCTGACGCCGACACCGACGCCGGGCTGGACAGATCCGCTTATGGCCGGTCGGGAAAGGCCGCGCCAGCGTGGGGTATTGGGTCAGGCCCGCCGCCCGCCGTCGCGGGCTGGACCGTCAGGCCTTGCAGACGGTAGCGATCTGGAGTCTGTCCCTGCCCGCCCTAGACCGGCTGGAGCTCTACATCGAACCGTGAAACGAGGGGTCCTGGCGGGCAGCGGAACGAGCCGGCAACCTCCGCGAGGGGTTGCTACGAAGTTAGCAGCCCGTCGGCGGGAGACGACGCGACATGTTCACGTACTCCCGGCTTCGTACTGACCCCGACATATACCAATACCGCAGATGACCTGCATTCGCGTGCCGATGGAGCTACGGTCGGAATTCCGGCGTTCCATCAGCTTCGTGGGATCAGTCGCACTCTGCCCAGAAGTGGTAGAGCCAGGAGTCGTAGAACCGTTCGGCGAGCCAAGTGTCCTGTCCCCGCGGCATGGGCTCGAGGAAACGCCGCTGCATCTCCCATTTGAGGTGTTCGTCCGATGCGGGTGGGGACTCCGGGGACACCGCGACGTACGTCGCGGCGAACTCGGCGCCGAAGATCTTGTCGAGGACCATGGCGACGCGCGGAATCCTCCAGTGGGCCAGGGGAAGGACGATCTCCCGCGGCTTCCCCGCTTGGATGAGTTCGCGCTTGACGTAGTAAAGATTGCTGATGACGTCACGTGACTCCCTTTCGCGGATGATGTCCGCCTGGGAGACGCCGTGCTCGATCAGATGGTCTGCCATGCGGTCGCATTCGCGGAACGGCTGGGCCACGTCATCACGGTAGAATTTCAGACTGCGGTCACCCGACGTGATGACCAGCGGCTTCGATGCCGCAGCGCCGTACCGCGCGACTGCCATATTTAGCGCGTCGTACACATGGCGCGGGAAATGCCAGGTGGTGGGGTCAGGTTGGGACCCGAGCAGGATGATGGCCTCGCGTCGATCCACGGCGACCTCGATCCTGACTCGGACGGTTTCGCGAGCACGAACGTGAGCTTCGATGTTAATAACCGCCTTGATGGGGCGGGATCCGACAAGTGATTCATATCCCACCGCCACCTAACAGCCGATCGGAGCTTCGATGACGACCAGCTGGGGCAAGCGGGCGGACATGCTCGTGCACGAGGAGGAGCCGTTCAACGCCGAGCCGACGTCGGCCGCGTTGGCAGCCTCCTACCTCACCCCCACCGACACGTTCTACAGCCGCAACCACGGCCCGATCCCGACGCTCGACCGCGGGACGTGGCGCCTGGATGTCGACGGGCTCGTGGACATCAGACTCCGGCTCTCCCTTGCGGAATTACAGGACCGATTTGAGGAGCACGTGGTCACGGCCACCGTGCAGTGCGCGGGAAACCGCCGAGCGGGGTTGATCGCCGTGCGCGACATACCCGGTGAGGACCCGTGGCAGGACGGGGCGACCTCCACAGCGGTCTGGGCCGGAATCCGCCTAGCCGATGTCCTGGCCGAGGCCGGTGTCACGCAAGCCGGCGGCGAAGCGGATGAGACGCACGTGGCGTTCCAGGCCCCCGACGTCTCCCAGCTGGCACGACCATCGCAGGCGTACGGCGGTTCCATCCCCCTGGCGAAGGCGACCCGCCCGGAGGTGCTGCTCGCCTGGTCCATGAACGGCGAAGCGCTCACCCCGGTGCACGGAGCCCCGCTGCGAGTGGTCGTGCCGGGGTGGATCGGCGCCCGCAGCGTGAAGTGGCTCGAGCGAATCATCGTGCGCCACGGCCCCTCGGACAACTACTTCCAGTCGGTGGCGTACCGGTTGCTGCCCCCCGACGCCGACCCGGACACGGCCGGTCCGGGCAACGGCCTGTCCCTGGGGCCCATCGCACTCAACAGCGCAATTCTGTCCCCTGCCGACGACAGCACGGTCTCGGCCGGCGCCCTCGCGGTCAGCGGGTACGCCTTCGCCGGTGACGGCCGTCGGGTCGCCCGGGTGGACGTGTCGCCCGATGGGGGCCACACCTGGGTGCAGGCCGACCTGGGCCCCGACCGCGGTCCCTGGGCCTGGCGGTTGTGGCGTGCCCAAGTGCACCTTGCCGCCGGAGACGCCTTACTCGTCGCCCAAGCCTGGGACGGGACCGCCGCCGCCCAACCCTCGGAAGCCGAACATCTGTGGAACCCCAAGGGATACGTCAACAACGCCTGCCCCCGAGCGAGGGTGCACGCCGTCCACCGGTGATCTGAGACCGACGGGCTTTGAGGGGGACGCGGCACCCCGCCTCGAGCCAGACGCGGTGTCAGGAGAACGTCCAACACTGCTGCTTGGAAGCCCTGCTCAATGGAGGCGCTCCGAAATCCCCGATCGGGGCGACTTTCGAGTACGCGCCGTCTTAGCTGGGGCAGGTTTCCAGATCGGGTTTGCAGGTCCTACAGCTCCCATGTGTCGCGTAAGCCGATCGGGATGCGGCGACTGCCTCTTCTCGCTCAGGTGCGCGGTTCAGCAAACTGGACGCGGAGGATTGTGTGGGCCCCTTCTCGACACCGAGACTGAGCGACCCAGGTGTCGGATGAAGTGTTAGACGACCTGCGTATGGAGTCGGGCGTTTTCACCAGGGTGGTGACGTCCGACTCGAGGCATGAAGGCGTGACCCACTCGTGTCTTTGGTGGCAGGTGGGCCCGAAGTCCACGTAGGCTTCTGGACGAGCCCGCCCAAGGTGCATCTACCCGGTAAGGGTGCGCCCGGCCCGTCGTTTGGTGAGGGTGGCTGCCCGTTCAAGCCGGGCCGGGTCCGGGGAATCCACTTCTCGACGGGGGATGTCGGGGTTCCCACCTCTTTGCACGAAAGAACTCAGCGCGGCCGGACGACCTGCGTCCCAAGTCCGTGCCTATGGACGTGGCTTCGTTCTAGGCGCTGGTGCCGATCTGTCCGAGATGGTGGCGCCGAAACCCACCGCTCCGGTAGACGATCGGGCTGCGGCCCGCCCCGATAGGTTCCCTAGGTGGATCCGGAAACACGCTACTCGCGGCCCGCTGATCGGTTGATCGAGGCTGCTGTGGTCAGAGCCCTGGGTCAGAGCGGTGCTGATCGCGCCGGGTGGGAGTTCATCGAGACCGGATCCAGCAACCTCGTGGTGCTCGCTGGCGATGTCGCGGTGAGGATCGCGCGAGACCCACGATCAAGCGTCGAACTGCGACGCACTCAGGGCCTCATCGACAGGCTCCCGGACCTTTCGTTCGCTGTTCCGCGCAGTCTCGGACCAGTCGTGGAGCACGAGGGGCTGGCGGCCGTGCCCACCCGGCGTCTAGTAGGAACCCCCCACCCTGCGCGTTCGGGTGATCCGGTCAGACTGCGGAACCTCTTGGATGCCGTTCACTCGATCGACGTATCCCCGCTCCGTGAGTGGCTGGCGCGGCCACGAGCGTTTTGCGGGGGCCCGGACTGGCTGCGGGTGATGAGGGAACAGGTCATTCCTCGGCTACCGGAAGACGTTCGCGGCGAAGCGTCCGAACGCGTTTCCGCGCTGGCCACCCTGGATACCCCGGGTTTGGTGTTGAACCACGGAGACCTTGCTGGATCGAATGTCCTATGGGACGGCGGGCGGGTCACCGGGGTGCTGGATTGGGACCTCGCCGCAGAAGATGACCCGGCGGAGGACGTGGCGAGCCTGGCAGG
The DNA here is from genome assembly GCF_017565325.1 of Allobranchiibius sp. GilTou38. NCBI lineage: Bacteria > Bacillati > Actinomycetota > Actinomycetes > Micrococcales > Dermacoccaceae > Allobranchiibius > Allobranchiibius sp. GilTou38. The sequence continues at coordinate 516,266 of NZ_JAGEKN010000006.1, forward strand.
ATGGCACGGTTGGGATCTGGCCGCCCAGCTTGCTGATCCGGACACCGTGGCCCGAGCAGAGACCTTCCGGCGATCCTTCCCGCTGCAGGTCATTGCCTTCGCCTTGTCGCACGACCGGCCGGCACCGGAGGTGGAACGAGCAATTCAACGGGCGCTTCCAAAGCTTCGTGACACGACTGACTGATAGCGAAATCCCGGTCACCGATCGGTCTCCGGACGTCTGGCGAGCCGGATAGCGTCGACAATCACCGCCGCTCACAGCTGAGAGCCCGGGGCCGCGCGTACCCCAGGACGCTAGACAGTTACGGCCGAAAGTGCGGCGGCAGCAGCAGCGATCTTGGCGGCGACAGCATCGAGCGACGAGTCCTTCGTGCTCAACCCGGCGTGGGATGCCAGCATGGGGCTCACGTCGTAGAGCTCGTCGAAGGTCACCCCGTGCGTCACGGGCACGACTCGGCTGGTGTTCAGCAGGACAGCGAGCTCCTTCTCGGCGATGCCCTCATTCCGGATGCTCGCGAGCAGAGCTGGCGTCACCAGCACGATCCCGATGCGGGAGTTGCGAAGGCCCTTGTCGATCTCGCGCATCTGCAGCGAACCGAGCGGGATGTCTTCCTCGCTGAACCACACCGTCGCACCGCTGGTCTTTAGGTGCCCATGCAGCCCCTTTGCGCTGCCCTCCCGATCATTCCACGCATGGCACAGGAACAGGTCCCGCTTGTCCGGGTGGGCGACGGCCTGCTCGGCAGCCTTCGCGGCGTAGGGCTGGACCGCACGCCACTCGGCCGGGGTGTATGACACGGACCTCCCGGACCTGGTGCTACGCGAGGTGCCGCCGCCGGACGAGCCGCTATAGGACGACCCGCCGCCGCTGTACGACGAGCGGGGGGAGTACGAGGAGTAGCCGTACCGCCGACCTCCTCGACATGCGGGACAGTTTGCTGCCCCACTGGCGGTGCGGTGACCCTGCGACGGCGCTGTGCACTGCGACATGCTCGTTCTCCAAACAGTTGTGAGAGCGACACGGGCTGCCGCGCCGGATGAGAAATAAGCTAGCCGAACGTCCGCCCCATCTTGTGCATGACACGCCCCAGCACCACTAGATGTTGGGTTCGGTAGGAATGGGCATTCCGAATCCACACGACCCGGGGTGTCCGGGCAGTGATCGCCGACTAGTCACGTTTCCCACCCGCGGTAGATGGTCCGGTGTACGTGCACACGGGTCAGGGAGAGCTGGTCCAATCAGTGGCGACCCAAGATGCGCAGGAGGCCGGCTCGACGCCGTTCACGTCTTTCGCGTCGAGCTCGTTGATAGGGGTACTCAAATCCCTCCAGCATCGGTTGTACGCGCTCCAGCTCGCGTCGCAGCACTGCTTCGTACGTGTGCCGCTCGAACCGAATGTTCGGGAAGAGGCCCGCTGTGCCCAGTTCGACCATCTCGTCGGTGTACTCGTACTGCTCGGCGATCGCGCGCCAGGTGACGGTGTCTTCGCCAATGTCGAGGCGGGCGGTGATCACACCGCAGTCAGGATTCTGGCATTCAGGGCACCCGTAGAGCGACACTCCCGCGTTGCCAAGATCGGGTGAAGTAAGCCCGAGCAGTCGCTCCAGTGCAGCGACCGTTTCGATCGGCCACTCCTCTCGAACAACGCTGACCTTGTCCAGCGGTCCGCCAGTTGCCGACGTCAGGTAGTCGAGCACGCGGCCACCATCGGCAGTGAAATCGAGGTAGGCCACTGGAGATCTATGCAAAGCATTGACGTGCAGGCTGGTCGTTGCCCCTCCCTGGATCGTCAGGTCCCGATCGGCTGCGATGAGTCCGAGTTGCGTCTGCACGGTGCGAACTCTCCCAGCTCTAGCGTGCCGATATCGTGCTGTTTCCCGCAGGCGCCGGACGGTGGGGCGGCACAAAGCAGGAGCACGGCGCTACAGGCTGCACCTCATGGCGTCTGTCCGTTCGCCAATCAGCGCGTGAGCGTGCCGCCAAGGGATCCGTCAGCGGTGCGTCGCTGAGGTGAAGCAGGCGCGGACCTGACGCTAATGAGCTAGTTCAACGCCGGGTAGTGCCTTCGCGCGGCGTGGTTTGTTCCAGTGGGCCCACCACCACAGGAAACCCGCTCCACCCGGGACGGCCAGCAACATGGCGATGAAGAAGAACCAGTCCCGGCCTGCCTCTTTGGTGTTAACCACATCTCGTGGGTGGGCGGGGTTTACCAGGATCCGTTGAGGAGCTCGTTCTGGGCTGTCTCGGTCATTAGCGACGGCGACTCCAGATTCGACCTTCCCGCCGACTGTGTAGTGCCCGTTGGACCACCAGCGGCAACCTCCGCGGCCGCACTCTTTGTAGACCCTGTCAACGGCCGCGGTGACAGTCACGTCGTCAGGGTCGTAGCGGATCTTTAGCTGTTTGCCAGCAACGACCCCGAAAAAGATCCCCATGATGAGGAGCATCGTTCCCGACACCATCAGCTGCCAGGGCCGCTTCCCGTGGGCGCGGACTCCACTTGCAGTGGTGGCTGTTTCTGGGCTCGCCGTGGTGGAGTCTCGCCACAGCTTCAACGTGCCCGCCGCGTCAGGCGTCACAGTGGCAGAGCTGGCCAGGATTTGTTCGGCGACGTGATGGGCTACTGGCCCACGCCAGTGCAACGGGAACCGGTGACGGCTATCCCCAAGGTGCAGGACCACCGAATCGGTGTCTTCAGCGACCGAGGTCAGGTCCGCGAAGTGACCAGACATCGGCGCACGAACCATCCCGCTCCGTTCCAACCACCACCCCTGTCCCACAGCAACGAAATGACGGCGGTACAGAAGGAAAACGTTCAGCGCGGCGGCTGGACCGACCAGACTGATTAGGCCCACCGGGCCAAGGATCCACACGAAGAGCCCCGACAACGCCAACAAGGGGACGCACATGAGCGCCCGCTGCCGGGCGGCGGCTGGCTCCGGTGGCTGCACAGCCAACGTCGGCCCCGTACACCCCGGCGGGGGCACCGGCGGGGTGCGCCCCGCCCACAGTGCGCCCCGCCCCCGCATGGCCACCCCGCCAAGGGCTCCACCAGCCTCCCCTAGCGTCCCGCCCTGAGCTTTGGTGAAACGGCCCAAGGTCGCGTCCTGTCCCGACATCTCTCCGCCCGAGGTCCCGTTCTGGTCTGAGCTGGACGCCGCCGAGGAACTCTGGCCGTCGCTGGCGGTTCCACGTCCACCGAGCAGACCCTGGAGCCCGCCTTGGGCCTCCAGTCCGGAGCGCAAGGCCGCGCCGGAGGTGCTGCCCGGGTCCACGAACGCCAGCAGCTTGAACAGCGCGAGGGGACAAAAGCAGGAGATGAGGGTGAGAATGACGCTCGGGACAGCGGTACCAATCGCGGCCTGCGTGGAATCGGTCATTCCGGTGGCCACGCCGGTGGTCAGCTGCACCCCGACCCCCAGGACCAGCACCATGATGACGGGGGTGAACGCGGCAGCCAGGAACCAGCGCAATGACTTCCAGAACCATCCGCGACCGGCGTCGGCGACCAGGCCCGCTGCGGACAGGGGCGTGGTGGTCGAGAGCACGAGCAACGCGCCGGCCCTGGTCAACATCACCAGCAGGTGACCGATCGCAGCCAGCCAGAGCAGGCACCCCATGCCCCCGAGGATGGTGGCGACCGTGCCGTCGGTGACGTGGGTGGTGTCGACGGTGTGGAACGGTTTCCACCCTGACCAGGTGCTCACCCCCAATAAGCCCGTCATTAACGCCCGTGTCAGACCACCGGCCGCGGCGAGCACCGCGACGGCGCCGCCGACCCAGCAGGACCACACCAGACAGAACTGACCACTGCCGATCAGAGCGGTCGCAATGCTCTTCCCGTCGCGTCGGATCGCGGCCGCGCCCAGCTGAATCATCAGCATCAACACGACCAGGGACCCAGCGATCCAGAACGTGTACTGGTACACCCGACCCCCGGGGCCGTCCGCTCTGAGGTCGGGGGTCAGGAAGGCGTCCATGATGTTCAGGACGAGCCGCAGCATCCACAAGCCTGCGTTCCAGAGGCCGAGCATGGCCGTGATCCACGCGCCCGTGACGGCCCGGCCCGCCGCATTTGCCAGCCAATCAAACGGGTTGGGCACCCCGGGGATGGCGGGCATCAGTCGTCGCCCTCGCCGGCCCACGTGCGCCACCCAGCGGCGCGGCTGACATCGCTGCCGGGCCAGGTGGACGGTGCCGGCGCCGGTGTTGCGCCCGGTGCGATCATCCAGCGATCACCGTGCCACTGCATGCGTTCGCAATAGCCGTAGCCCATCTGCGCGTCCCGGGTAATGGTGGCGTGCACTGTGACGAGCACGCACGCCAGCACCCAATCCGGGCCATCGGTGCCTTTGACCTGGGCTCCCCCGGGTGACCACGACGGTGCTCGTCGGGTCCAGTGCGCTGCCCATCTGAGCGCTGCCAAGGAACGACCGCACGTCCTGCGCTAACGGCCACCGCGCGACCCCGGGCGCTCCGGGCAATGCCCAGTCCGCGTGCACCGCGGCCGTCTCGCGCATGCTCATGCTCTGCAGCACGACCTGCTCGATGCTTGCAAGCTGCCCGATGGCGCCCTGCGGGGTGTGGGGAAAGCCCGAGGGAACTCCTGCTGGACCCTGCATCAAACTTGCCGGAACGGTCATGGCCGGCGCCGCGACCGCACCGGGCGGGGCCGGCTGCGCAGCGGCCGCGTCCACCGCCGGCATCTGCTGGGCCGCGACGGCGTCACGATGGGCGCGCCCGGTGGCCGTGGCACTCGCTGGTCGTTCTGCTCCCGTAGGTCGAGCGCCGTCGTGCCCCTCGGAGGTAGTACCCGCGATCGCGAAGTAGACGGCAAGCAGCAGGCCGACCAGCACGGCAACGCCCATTGTAATGACGGCCACCAACGCGCCCAGCAGTCGACGGCGGGCCCAGCTGCCTGCTGTGTCGAACTGCGCGATCACGTCACACGCAGCCCTTGCCGACAATGCCACTGAGGACTCCGGGAAGCACCAAGTAGGCGATGGCGGCGCCGAACACCACGCAGATGCCGACCACCGACATCTTGCTCGCGTGCGGCATCGAGAACACCCGCCCGGCAACCACGCCGCCGACGCCGACCAGCATTCCCAAGCCCATCAGCGCGATGACACCCCACATCACGTACCCCGTGATGTCATTCATCGGCGCCGATGCCCCCGGTGGCGCCTTCGGACACACCTGCGCGGTAAAGGCAATCAGCTGCGTGTTTGTCTGACTCATCATTGCGATACCCCTTGGGTGAGGTCACGGTTCGACAGCCACCGGAGAAGTCGACGCGCCGTGGCCAGCAGCGGCCCCGGCAGGTCGGCTGCGGTGAGCCCATCGCTGGCCAAGCGGCGATCGTGCGGGATGGCAAACAGGGCCCCGTCGCGCTCCAGGTGTCGCACGGCGCGTCCGGCGGTGTGTGAGACGCTCCTGGTCCATTTCCGGCGTGGTGTGCCAAGAACAGCAACACAAGGGTCGGCGCCGGCAAATGAATCTAGTGCGCCCTCAAGACGGCGCATGCCAGGCACCGTGGCAGTCGTCGTCAGGACCAGGTGCGGTGCATGGCGCACCACGTCGGCGACCCAACCGGGCGAGCCCAAGACCTGACCGATGTCCCATCCGATGTCGAGGACAGTGAGCTCGATGGGTCGGTCCAAGGCCGCGGGGTGCGGGATATCCCCCACGCTCGTCAGCACATCGCTAACCCGCTCAAGTAAGACTTGCCCGCGCGTGCCGCGGGACCAAACCCGCTCATACCTTCCGAGTTCGGCGGTGCTGGCGGCGACAAGCCCAGAAGCGGCAACCGAAGCGAACTCGACGACCCGGGCGGGACGCTGAGCGACGGTGGCGATCGCGACCGCGACCGCCAAGGATGTGGCCCCGGATGACCCTCCGCAGCCAACCACCGAAACGACCGTCTCGGTGGGGCTCGGCTCCCACCGATAGCAGGGGGAACGTCGCACTGCCTCAACGGGTGGCCTCCTCGTGCCGGGACGTGCGCTGAAGTCTCCCGCCTGTACCGCAGTCCAGGCTTGTTTGAGCTCATCGACCGAGGCCACCGAACGGTCGGGTACGGTCTGCGTCATACCGATGCACCGCATGCGATCGTCAGCCACCCGTCGATTCCGGCGGGTCGATAGAACGCTGAAAACGAAAAGACTGCGGGCCGTACCCGTCGCAGTAGCCGCCGACCGCCCACTCCTCGGGCACGCCATCCAACAGCCAAGCCGTCAGAAGTCTCCGTGGCGCGAACTGCAGCAGCGGTCGCGGCTTCACTCACCCAGTCGGGACACGCGGTCTTCGATCCTGTCCGCACCCACGTGCGGACCCCGCCTGATGGGAGTGGCAGTGGCTGGTGTTGGAGGCAGTTCACGCCAACGCCTGCCCATTCCCGCACGCGTCGGCCAGCGCATCGATGCTGCGCCGGGCGCGCCGACGCAGGGTGCGTGCCGACATTCCGAGTTGGCGCGCCACGTGCTCGGTCGTCTCGTTCGCCATCAAACCTGCGCCACATCGACCCGTTCGGCGTGACCTCAAGCGATCCCCGGCCTCGAGGAGACGCAGCAGCATGCGCCGGTCCGCCGCCGTGATCACGTCGCGGTCGCAGGCCCAGTCGAGAAGCTCGAACAGCTCCGTGGCCGCGTCAGCAGCACCGACCTCCGAAGCTGACATACGTGCCCAAAAGGGTCCGTAGGGATCCACCGGGCTGGTTCGCGACCAGGTCGGGTCCGATCGCTTCAGCTGCGACGGGGCATCGCACTCGCGTAGGACACCGGCCCGCGTGTTGAGCACGATGTTCGAGGAAACTTTGGTGAGCCGGCGCCAGGGAAAGCTGCGAACCTCCAGCCACAACTGGCTCGCCACGACCTGATCAATCGAGGGGCTGAGCGTGCGTAGTCGATGCGCCAGGGTGCAGGCAGCCGGCAGCATTGCCCACGCCAACGCGGCAGCGGCCGCGTAGTCATCGCCGCCGTCGGGAGCCGCCAGCCGTGCCAACCCGAGCAGCACGGTGTCTGCGTCGGCCGCGGCCGACTGCTTCAACCACGACCGCAACGTGGCGGTGTCGGTGGCAACTGCCAGAGCCGGATCCTGGCGACACCACGTGGCCCATGCGTGGTCGGCCTGCGCCAACAGCTCGCTGTTCTCCGTGAGGCCAAGACAGTCTGCAACGCTCATCTTCGGCTCCTGCCTGTCGAATCGGACAGGCAGAGACTCGCGTGCGGTCGTATCGTGTTTCGTCCCCCCAGAACCTGTCGGCAGGCGGTACGACGGAGGCACGTTCCCCCAACGAGGGTGCTGACCTGCGCGAACGCGGCGTACCCCCACCGGTCGAAATACTTCGATGAGTACGCGCTCTTGCGCGCTCTCTCCTGCGTCCGCTAGGGCCGCGGCGACTGTCAAGCGGTAGCGCGCTATCCACGGGGCCCACCCCTTGGGCAGGACACCGACGCAGGATGACGCAGGGCGACCGGCCTCGGTGGCTGCGGTCGCGTCCTAATGCAGACCCCAGGCTCTGTTCGGATCGGCCAGTACCGGCCGCAGGTCTGCCGCCGGTACCCGTCGCTGAATGACGACCGGGTCCTCCTCCTGACGCAGCCTCACGACGACCACCAACGCCTGCCACTCCGACGAACGTCGCCGCCACGCCACGGATTCCCGAGAGTTCACGGATACTGACGGCCGCTTGAGATGAACTCAGCCCAGATACTCGACCAATTCGGCTGATCAACCCTGAGATTTGCGGAACCGGGGTGTACGTCTCGATGTTTTTGGCCAGGGGCACGGCCCAAGTGGCCGACCTCGCTGTTCAGCTCAGTTTCCATGATCCGGGCGCCCGTACGCCGATCGGCTGACGGTGTGTTCACGGTCCGGGGATCTGGTGAGCACGGGTGGTGACGTAATCGATGGGGCTCATCCATAGCGGATGGGGCCCGGTCGACGGCACCCGTCACGACTGACCTGTCATGGAACTTAAGCCTCCCGGCCTGATCAGTGACGGTTCGTGTCGACGGCCCAACCGTTCGTCGTGGACCGCTGTTGACGGCGTAGGAAACCTGTGGTCATTGTCGGCGCTGTTCGAGATCTTCGCGGGACGCAGTGTCCGGCGCTGGCAACGTGTGGCTGTCGGGCTGGTTCTAGCGTGGCGTGAGCTGGCGGGTGAGGGCATGGGTGACGGTCAGTGCTAGTCCGACGGCGATGCTGACGGGTGCCAGCAGTGCTTGGCCGGTTCCGGTGAATTCCAGGGTCAACAGAATGGCGGTTAGCGGTGCGCGTTGGGTGGCGCCCAAAAGCGCGGCGGCTCCGATGATGGCGTACTGCGCGTCGTTGCCGCCAGGCCAGATGTGGTTCCACAGTTGGCCGGTGAGTACGCCGAGTACGGCGCCGGTGGCCAGGGCGGGGGTCAAGAGCCCGCCGGTAGCCCCTGCGCGCAGGCAAGCGGCGGTGGCTACTGGTTTCAGCACAAGGATGGCGGCGGCCAGCGAGATGCCTAGGGTGCCAGTGAAGGCGAGGCCTGCTGGGCCTTTGCCGTTGCCGAGCAGCTGCGGGTACACAGTCGCGGCGGCGCCAAGGGCGGTGAACGTGGTGGTGGTCAGGAGCACTGCTCGCCATCCGGTGGGAGCGTGGCGCGCGGCGGTATTCGTCAGTCGGGTGAACAACACGCCGAGGACACCGGCCACGGGGCCGAGCAGCACAGCCCAGGCCAGGATCGGGTTGCTGTAGTGCACCGCCGGTATGGGGTAGGTGATGTGGTTGTGCAGCACGGGCCAGGCCACAACCGTCGCGACACCCGCGCTGAGGACAGCCGCAACGACGTCGGCCAAGGCGGCGGACGCGAGCAGGATCTCCAGGGTAAAAGCGGCCCCGCCTAAGGGCACGTTGTAGACCGCGGCCAGACCGGCACCTGCACCACAGGCCAGGACCGTGCGCCGTTGGGCTGCGGGCAGGCCGAAACGCGAAGCTGCCCATCCCCCGAGTGCTGCACCCGTTTGCCGGGGGGCACCTTCCCGACCCAACGATCCGCCCACACCCACAGCGACGATTTGCAGTGCGGCGTCGGTGAACGTGGCCAGGATCGGCAGCTGCGGGATCGGTTGGCGCAGCGCCGCGGTGACCGAGACCGCTGGTGGGTCGGTCCGGCGTCGGTGAGCCCACCAACCGACACCGACGAGGAGGCCGCCGACGCCGACAGCGAGCACCCGACGCAGGTAGGTGGCCCGTTGGACACCGGTGAGGAACGTTGCCTCGGTGTAACCAAATGCTGCGTGTTGGACAAGGTGCAGCAACAGCGTCAAGACCGCCCCTGCTACTCCGGCCAGGACTCCAGTCAGAAGGGTCGCACCGAGCATCCTCAGCGAGGCGGGACCTGCCCTGAAGGGCGACCGGGGGCTCACATTGTGGATGGAGTGGCGTGCACCGTGGCTCGGGGCCAGGCGTTGCTGACGTATCCCTTGGGGTTCCACAGGTGGGCGGCATCAGATGGTTGCGCCGCAGCGGTGCCGTCCCAGGCCCGGGCCAGCAAAACACAGTCCCCGGCGGGAAGGTTTACTTCGGTGGACCACATCCGCCACGCCCATGGTCCATGGTCTTCGCCGAGGTCGGCTTGGACCCAGGTGTTGCCCTCGTCGGGGGAGACATCCACTCGGGCGACCGCACGTGCGTCACCGGCGAAGGCGTACCCACGAACCTGCACCAGGCCGGCGACGACGGTGGCGTCATTGGCCGGAGACAGAATCGCGCTGTTGAGGGCGATCGGACCCAACGACAAGCCGTCACCCGGGCCGGCGCTATCAGGGTCAGCCTCCGGGGGCAGGAGCCGGTAGGCCACTGACTGAAAGTAGTTTTCTGACGGCGTGTGTTGCACGGTGATCCGGTTCAGCCACTTCACGCTGCGTGCACCAATCCAACCCGGCACGATCACCCGCAACGGCGCCCCGTGGACGGGTGTGAGCGGCACGCCGTTCATCGACCAGGCCAGCAGCACCTCACCGGACAGCGCCTTGCTCAGGGGGATTGATCCGCCGTACGCCTGGGGTGGTTCGGCCAGCTGGGACACATCAGGTGCATCGAACGCCACATGCGCCCCCTGCGCGTCCCCTGCGGTCGCTGTGACGCCGGCCCTGGCCAGGACATCGGCCAGGCGCACACCGGCCCAGGTCGCGGTCGAGGTCGCCCCGTCCCGCCAGGGATCCTCGCCAGGAATCTCACGAACCGCGATCAGCGCCGCCCGACGGTTTCCCGCACACTGCACCGTCGCCGTGATCGAGTACTCCGTGAACTGCTCGCGCAGATCCTTCAGGGATAGCCACAAATGGGTGCCCACCAGACCGTCAACATCCAGGCGCCACGCTGCCGGGTCCAGGGTGGGAATCGGCCCGTGATTACGGCTGTAGAACGTGTCCGTCGCGGTCAGGAAGTTCGTTCCTAACGCGGCCGAGGTCGGCTCGGCGTTGAATGGCTCGGCCTCGTGCACGAGCATGTCCGTTCGCTTACCCCAGCTGCTCATCGTCAGCGCTCCCATCGATTGGCTCAGGACCAGCATGGCCTCTCACCCGCAAGTTGGCTCACGCAGAGGCACCAGAGACATCCTGGTCGACCGTCGCACTGGTCATCGTCGGAATCAGACCCGCGTTCTTCGCCGCCCTGTGAAATGACTCCGAAGATCGACTTGTGAGCCGCTGCTCTGTTGCGGGAGCAGAACAGCGCAGGCGTAGTGCAGGCCTGGTTCCAGCGGATGAATCCCCAGCTGAAGGACATCGCACTGGCGAGGGTGCTGCGCGAGCAGCTGCTTGATCGGGCCGGCCCCGCGATGCTCGCCGTGGCTCGCGCTTTCGCCGCCGAAGGATGACGCTGAGCGTCTCCCGGCCAGAGACGGTAGCCGTCGACCAACAGGTGTGGCGGGTGGGTTATCTGCCGCAACCGTGGACTTGGCCGTCGTGGCAGTACTCCACCGACAGACGCTTCCCCAGACGGTGGGATGACCGGAACGGCACCGTCCGCACGATGTACGCCGGCGCCTCTCTGCTCCGATGCCTCCTAGAGGTCCTGGCAGGCTTCCGACCCGACTGCTCATCGATCTCGGACAGTTCTGCGTCCAGACGTTCCAGGACGCGTTAGCAGATGCTGCTGGGCTGACCCATCCAGGTGGGGGTGGCCAGGATCACGATGTCGGATGCGATCAGCTGGGCCCGGATCTGTGGCCACTGGTCGCCCTCGCCCATGTCGGCCTCGACGCCGGCCTTGACGTCATGGTCGGCGACCCGGACGACGGTGGCCTCCACGTCGGGCATCTGCTCGATGAGCAGGCGGGCCAGCAGATCACTGCTGGAATCGGACGAACTGTCGCGCAGGCTGCACACCAACGCCAGCACGCGAAGGGACTGCGTCATCACGTTCTCCTCACCACTTGATATCTCACCTTGCATGCAAGATACTTGCACACAAGTTTTCCTATCGCCGACAGACTGGACCAAATGACCACGATCACCCCAGCCCCGGACCCCGCGTTGGAGTCGATGGTCTGCTTCGACCTGTACGCGGCTTCTCGTGCTGTCACCGCGGTGTACCGGCGGCTGCTGTCGCAGTACCACCTCACATACCCGCAGTACCTAGTTCTAATCGTTCTGTGGCGCACCCCGCAGCCCACCATCGGGGAGTTGGCCGAGGCGGTGCGCTTGGACTACGGCACGCTGACCCCGCTGCTGCGGCGGATGGAACGAGCCGGTCTGGTGACGCGCTCTCGCCGTAGCCGGGACGAACGGATCGTGACCGTCTCCGTCACCGAGGCCGGCGCCGCGCTGCAAGAGCAGGAGCCCCACATCCGGGCCGTCATCACCGAAGCCACCGGTCTGGCCTCTGAGGAAATGGCCGCACTGCAACAGACCTTGCGCACCATCGCCACGACGAGCCGTCGGTTCCAGTGAGGCCGCCGCTGCGCAGATGCCAGGTCGGACTCACTTCCTGGAACGCCTCTCCTAAAAGGCCGCTAGACCGTCTGGGCTGCTACACCTTGTCAATGAAGCCGCGATGGGGCACCCAGGTACCTGCTGCCGCCGGCGGAGACCGGGCCGCGTTCGCGCAGATCTACGACATGACGACCGCCCTGGTCTATGCCCACCTGGTCGCTTTACAGCTTGACCGCACTGAGAGCCGCCTGCAGGAGGCCTACCTGCAGTACTGGACGCAACTACCCAACCTGATGCAGCAACGGTCAATGTCCAGCGTCGTCGCGTGGCTCGTTCAGGCTGGCGTGAACGCCGATCACATCGCTCTCCCTGCCACCACGCTCACCGGGACGCGCGCGCTCACGGTCGTACCCGACACAACGGTCCAGGCGGGGTTGCCTGCTGCTGTGGTGCAGGCAACCCCCAAGGCCGACGCGTGAGGGACCCAAGGAGATACCCACATCGTGTTGATGGGGGTACGACGTGACACCGCGCCTACCCACCGAGGCGCTCAGCGACCTCCTCGACAAAGCCGCCCGTCTCGATCGCGAACTCGGCCCGGACAGTGATGTCGAATGGGCCCTGCTCGAGATGGCCACCCGCCCTGAGCCTGCAACCGCACGCAGCAGATCGGCCCACCCAGAAGGCACCGTGGGTGACGCCACCGCTCAAAGGCCAGCTGCGACCAACGCCGTGCGAACCACGGGCGATGTTCGGGTCGCGCCGCTGGTCGGGGCAGCGCGACCTGGGTAGCCCTATTGACATCAGTAAGCAGGTTCTAAGAAGAGAGTTCGTCGTGATGACGCACCACCTGTGCGACCCGTGACCGCGCCACCACCGGCTCCTGCGCTCCCTGTACAGGAGCTCTTGCGGCAGCACCTGCCGGGATCACCCGGGGTCATGCGCCGGCAACTGCGGACCGCGCGCATGGAACCCGTTGTTGTTCCACCAGCCGGGGCCAACACCGAGCTGTTGGCGTACGCGATATCGGCCCGACTCAGGCTCAGCCGCGCGCGACGTAAGCACCTGAGACATTCTCCCGCACAGCGCGCACCCATCAGATCGTTCGCCGCGAGCTGGCGGGCATCGATGTGGAACCCCTCAATCCTGGATGAGCTGGAGGCCATCGTGGTCCCAGACGGCCGGGGACCAGGCAAGGGCACGATATTAAGTGGAGAGCCCACCAGGTGCGCTCAGATCGCGCTGCTGCTGGGACTGATCGAACAAGGCGCCAGCGCCTCCGCCCTGACAGTCCACCATCGAAGGCTGATGGACGCCCCCACTCTGGACGCAGCGGTCGATGCGCTGGACCCAGCGTGGGTTCAGGACGTGCACGACGTGGCCGCCCTTTCGGTGCCCTTGCTGGCGGACCTGTCGGGACCGGTGCGCATCGCGCCACCGCAAGCCAACCTGGGATCACTGCAGCAACCGGTCGCAGACCTGATCATCGGATCCACCCTGGTCGCGGTGAAAGCCACGCAATCTTCCCGCGTTCCTACCGGCGATCTCCTGCAGGCCTTCTGCACGGGATTGCTAGCCAGCGGGCACGATCAACCCGTGACCACCATCACGATGCTGATGGCACGATTCGGAATCGCGGTGTACTGGGATCTGGAGGAACTGACCCGCGCGACCAACGGCCTCACACTTCACCAGGCGCGCCATCGAATCTTGGTCCCTACAGTTCCCGTTGACTGAGGGCCCACCACCCCGATCCCTGACTCACTTGACGGCATCTGAGCCAACGGGCACGTGGTGAACTCGCCACAACGGGAACCGCACGGGGTGATTTGAAGGCGCATAACCCGATTGGTGTTCTTGCGGCGCGGCCGCCGCCGCATGGGCCGTTCGGGTGGTGGCACCGGGACACGGGCGGTGACTGGTGACCGCGAGGTGGATCGGTGACGGAACCGCTGGAAGGATGGCGTCGGCCGTGACCGCCTCGCCTTAGTCGATGAGTCGGCTGGCGTCTCGCGCGTAGCGAATGGCGGTGTGGTCGCACATCCCGAATAGGCGCTGCAGGTGGAGGGGGTCCGGGCCGTGCATGATGGCCTCTTCTAGTTGGCGGTCCATGCGTATCCGGTCGAGGGTTGTTCCGCTTGGGTTGAGTAGCCCGCGCAGGTAGGTCGCGCTGACTGGTCCGGTGGTGCAGGCGCTGGTCCGGCTGATGATCAGATGCGGATTGGCGGTGTGTGGCCAGTTGTCCCTTCGCTGGGTCAACCAGTCCAGGACAGTGTCGCGGGTCAGGTCATCGAGGCGGCGCCAGATCTTGTTCACGAGGAGCTGGCGGTTCCACAGATCGACGTCGTGGAGTTGGAGTGCACGGATCTGGGCGGGTCGTGCGGCGTGAACGCCGGCTAGGGCAAGCACCAGGCGGTGTACTGGCGTGGTTGCACGTGTCACGGCCCGGCGGTAGTCCTGGCTGGTCAGGGGGATGATCGGAGCGGGCGTCTTCGTGCCGAGGGTCAGCCCGTTCATCGGGTTGGCGAAGATGCGGCCGGTGCGCTTGAGGTATCTGAAGAGCGACCGCAGCGCGCTGAACAGGTTGGAGGTGCTTACCCCCGCCCCGGGTGCGTAGAGGGCAGCCTTGACCATGGTGGGGGTTACTTCACGCAGGCTGTCGCATTCACCGGCCCACCGGTTCATCGATGGGCGGATCCAGCGGGAGTACTCCTGCAGGGTCTTCCATGACCGTGGTGTGGTGCGGTCCCCACCCTGGGCGAGGTGGCTCATCCATGCTGCGATGTCGTGGACGAACGCGTCGGGTAGTTCCTGGGTGCGCCGGTCGAGCAGGGTGTTCAGACGGTTTGGGCGGTCGTCGACCAGCAGTTGTAGATCCTCCAGTACCGGCAGTATCCGTGCCGTGCGCCGAATTGCGTGCGGCAACGTCTCGACCTCGGTTCGGCGGACCGGGTCGGCTGGGCCGCGTTGTGACAGCAGGACCACCAGTGCCTCTTGGACGCATTCAATGGTGGTGCTCGACCAGCCATGCGCGTTTCCGATCGCGTCGGCGCGCCTGATCGCTGCGATCGTGTGCGGGAGCGCCGTCGCCGTCATCCTGCGCAGCGCCGGCCGAGTCGGCCGACGCTGTGTGGCAATCGTGAACAGCTGCAGCTGGCCTGGTGTTGGGGTCGGGTTCAGATCCGTCGCGTCACGCGGCCGCCACGGCAGGCGTCCACCACCTCGACGGCGCAGCGCGTACCGCATGTTGGTGAATTCCAGCTGGTGGCAGTCGAATTGCTCGCCGTGCGCAAGTAGTCGATGGGTGTTCTGTGGCCCGGCGTCGCGCGCGGCTTGAAGCCAGCACATGCGGCAGTAGCCCCGCTTCAGTCCTGTGTTGCCTTGCCGACAGCCCACACAGGTGCCCTTTGAATGCAGTTTCCGCCAGCTCACGCAGGGGCTGCATTGGTCGCGCCACGCGAGCATTCCCCAGCTGTGGCAGTCGCGGCACTCCCCCACCACCGGCGCTACTGGCATCAGTGCGGGTCACACGGTCGGGGGCAGCGTTCGCCCGTGACGGCGTTGAGGAGTGATCACGTCAGGACCGTTCGTGCCCGTGTCCGTCGTGCTGGTTCGTTCAAACTTGTCGCCGGCGGATGGCACGAGATCGGGTTCGGGAATGAGTAGTTCGTCGATGCCGCATTGCAGCACCGCGCAGAGCACGTCGAGGTCGGACAGCTTCAGGCTCGCGGGCTGACCAGACCAGAGCCCTGACATCTTCCCAGCGCTGATGACCATTCCGCGTTGCGCGAGCATCCGCTGCAGGTCGCTAGCGGTCCAGATCCCCTGGTTCGCGGCGGTCAGTCGCAGGTTCCATTTCATTGGCGTAGTCCCTCCAGGCGTGTGGAGGCCCGGTCCTGTCCTGCGGCCCAGGCGTCCTCAATGTGTGCGCGGTGGACGTGCACGTACCGCATGGTGGTGGCGATCCACTCGTGGCCGAGTAGTTCTTGTACCGCGAGCAGATCCATGCCGGACTGGTACAGGGTGGACGCGCAATAGTGGCGCAGGACGTGCGGGGTCAAACGACCCGACCACGACGGCAAGCAGCGGGCCACGACATCGGCCAGGCCCCAGCGCAACGTGTCGTCGCCGACCCGGGCACTGGTACCCGAGACCGTCCGACGTTCGGATGGAAACAACGGTGCGCCCGGAGCATCAGCGTCCTGGTCGAACAGCCCCCACACGTCGCGGACATACCACTCCATCAGCGGTCGAGCCTCGTTGATCAGTGGCACAACTCGTGCTTTGGGCCCCCGTCCGCGTGACCCCTTGCCGTGGCGCACGTGCAACTGCCCGAAGCGGCCGACTCCCCAGTGCATATCGGACAGATCCAGCTGCAGCAGTTCGCTGATGCGCAACCCGACCAGCGACATCAGCCGGCACGCTGCGTAGTTGCGCGCGGACGGTGCGTACTTGCGGCACGCCGCCAGATCCGTGCGCCACGCCGAAGACAAAGTCGACATCTCAACGGGTGTCGGCGGTATCCGGATCAGCAGGTCCGGTTTGGACGCTGGTCGGTTCAACTCGTCCAGCGGGCACTCCACCACGTGACCCGTGCGGTGATAGATCTCCACCTTGTGCCGCAGCTCGAGGTACCGGAAGAACACCGACAACGTCGCGGCCTTCCCGGCGCGGGTGCTCGGCGCGCACGACCGCAGGTGGTTGGCGAACAGCCGATCAGCGTCCGACGGGCTCATCTCCCACCAAGGTTTCCCGATCAACTCCCGAACCTGCTCCAAGGTGTTCACGTCGATCTGAATCGTGCTGTCGGCCATCCCCGCCGATGCCCGCGCAAGCACGAAACCCGCGAGGACGTCGGTCTCCAGCGCGGCCAGCTCCTCAGCAGTCGCGCGCGGACCGAAGTCACGAAGGTCTCGCACCAGCTCAACGACCACAGCACTTCACCCAACCAGGAACGCTCTCACTATTCCTGATGAGACTTCACCTAAGCTGAGAATCTGTCAATGCTCCACAGCTGAGCGCCTACCCTCCGCTTGACGCCGAGACGCGGCAGCGATGACCAGCTAGGTACTACCGGAACATGCGGGTATCCCTGCAACGAGCCCTTGGTCCGGGGGCTGGTGCGGGTGCAAGTCTTTGGACCTGACCCACACATGCCCGGTGGGCGCGCGGCCGTGGCCACGTGCGCTCTGACCGAGACTGCCCCATCACACCCAGCATATGTGTACATATGTACGAATGCGGGCCACGGATCAAGACTCGAGGCCCGGTCCGGATGACGCACTCACGCTGAGCCACCGCCACTACCGCCGCGTCATGACACCCGGCCGGCACGCGTATCCGCACCCGGCCTACGCGGAAAGCACAGACTCCTAGTGGGTTAGAGATCGCAGATCAAGTGTCCTTGGGGGTCGCCATCGCACAGGTGCTCAACGAGGTTCCGTCCTAAGCGCGACGACAGTGGATCAAGGTCGACGGAACCAGCAAGGAGCGCCACGTCACCAGGCCTGTGGGGCACTTTGAGCCCCTCTCGGGTTCCTGGCGTCGTTGCTTCGCGCCCAACGTTGAATGGAATCACTCAAGAAACAAACCCTGGCGTTCACACCCACCCGCCTCAGGAGAGGGTGAGAAAAAGCTTCTCCATCGTGGCCTGGTCTTCGGTGCTGATGCCATCGGGCGAGGTCAGGCACTCGCGCATGCCGGAAGAGACGATGGCGAAGCCGGCGCGGTCGAGGGCGCGGTTGAGAGCGGCGAGTTGGGTGACGACGTCCTTGCAGTCGCGGCCTTCTTCGATGAGGCGGATGACGCCGCCGAGTTGGCCTTGCGCACGGCGCAGTCGGTTGAGTACGGGGGTCATGTCATCTGGGGGCAGGCTGACCATGGTGGTGGTCCTTCGCGGTCTGGGAGGGATTAGGAGGTTGTCGTGTCGCCGAGTGATGCGAGGGCCTTGGTGAGCCTGTCGCGGGCGTCGGCGGCGACCGGGGTCAGTTCGTCGTTGCCGGTGAGGGTCACCATCAGTTCTGGGTCCATTGCCTCCACAGTGGTCCGCTGTTCGTCGATCGCGCGGACGACCACGTTGCACGGCAGGAGCAGTCCGATCGAGGGCTCGGCCTGAATGGCGGTGTAGGCCAGCGGGGGGCGGCACGCTCCCAGGATTACCTGGGGGGCGATGTCGGCATCGATCTTGGTCTTGAGGGTGCTGGCCAGGTCGATCTCGGTGAGGATTCCGAAACCCTGATCTGCGAGGGCGTCGCGGGTTGCCTGAACGGCAGCGTCGAACGGACGGTCGATGGTCGTGGTCAGTGCGTAACTCATGGGTTCCTCTTTCTCGGGGCGTGAGTGCTGGTGATGATGTGGTTTCAGGCGGTGGGTTGCGCTGCGAGCTGGCTGCGGATGTCGTCCATGTTCAGAGCGCGTACGTCGTCGATGACCTGCTCGAGAGCGGCCGCCGGTAGGGCGCCGGGCTGGCTGAAGACGAGGATGCCGTCGCGAAATGCCATCAGGGTCGGGATCGAGCTGATCTGCGCTGCGGCGGCCAGTTCCTGCTCGGCCTCGGTGTCGACCTTCCCGAACACCAGGTCAGCGTGCTCGGTGGCCGCCGCCTCGTAGACCGGCGCGAACATGCGGCACGGTCCGCACCAGGACGCCCAGAAGTCCACGAGCACGATGTCGCGACTGGCGATGGTCTCTTGGAAGTTCCCCGCGGTCAGGGTCTGTGTGGTCACTGCTCCTCCTTCGACGAGCGGGCCCAATATACCCGCTGGGGTATCCAACGGCACCAGTGATCGCATCATTCCCGACCGCCCTGCCCCATTGCTCGTGAGGTGGAACACATCATCCACCCGGGTGGACAGGAATACCCTAGGGGGTATATAACTTGTGCTCTACATACCCCCTCGGGTATGCGTCGATCCGCTGGGTGACGCGACGTCATGGCTGTACACAGCGTGACCCGCTCGCCACCGATCGTCGCCTCGACCGTGAGCAACGAGAGGAAGACCGTGATGACAACCGTGGACCAGCCGACCGTGCTGACCCTCGACACACCGACCCTGGGCAACCGCTCCTACCTGGTGCACGACGGATCGGTGGCGCTGGTGGTGGACCCGCAGCGCGACATCGACCGGATGATCGATCTGGCGCCGGAGGCCGGGGTGCGCATCACGCACGTGTTCGAGACGCACCTGCACAACGACTACCTGACCGGTGGCCTGGCCTTGGCACACGCCACCGGCGCCGCGTACCACGTCAACGCCGCGGACGAGGTGGCCTACGACCGCGACCCGGTGCGCGACGGGGACGTCGTCCGGGTCTCCCCCACCATGCGGATGCGGGTGATCGCCACACCCGGACACACCTTCACCCACCTGTCCTACGCCCTGGAGGCGATCGCCCCCAGCGGGACCGACACCGTCGGGGTCTTCACCGGCGGGTCGTTGCTGTACGGCACAACCGGGCGTCCGGACCTGCTCGGCACCGAACACACCCACGACCTGCTGCACCACCAGTTCGACTCCGCGCACCGGCTCGCTGCACAACTGCCCGACCAGGCGCAGGTCCTGCCCACCCACGGGTTCGGCTCGTTCTGCTCGGCGGGTGCCTCCGGGGGCGCCAGCGCCTCGACCATCGGCGCCGAGAAGAGCACCAACCCCGTCCTGACCCAGGACGAACGACGCTGGGCCGAAGAGACCCTCGCCGGACTGAGCAACTATCCCGCCTACTACGTCCACATGGCCCCGGCCAACGCCGCGGGACCCGCGGCACCAGACCTGAGAGCCCCCGAGCCCGCCGACGCAGCGACCCTGGCGCGCCGCATCAACGACCGCGAGTGGGTGGTGGACCTGCGCAACCGCACCGCATTCGCCGCCGGACACGTCAGCGGCACCCTGAACTTCGGCATCGACGGCCAGTTCGCCACGTACCTGGGATGGCTCATCCCGTGGAACACCCCCCTGACCCTGCTGGGCGACAGCCCCGAGCAGGTCGCCCAAGCGCAGCGGGAGCTGGTCCGCGTCGGCATCGACCGGGTGCAGGGCGCCGCGTCCGGCGGCCCCCGCGACTGGACCACCGACACGCTGGCCTCGTTCCCGCGCGCCGTCTTCGCCGACCTGGCGCAGGTACGCCACCACCGCGCCGTGGCCGTCCTGGACGTGCGGCGTGCGGCGGAGTACGACGCGGGGCACATCGACGCGGCCCTCAACATCCCGCTGCACGAGCTGATCCCCAGCCTGGACCGGGTGCCTGAAGGCGAGGTCTGGGTGCACTGCGCCGGCGGCTACCGCGCCTCGATCGCAGCGTCCGTCCTGGCCGCACACGGCATCGACGTCGTCGCGATCGACGACAGCTACGAGGAGCACGCCGCCTCAGCCGGCCTCCCGCTCGTCTGAACACACCCCACGCCCCACACCCCACACCCCACAAGGAGAAACATCATGTGCCGACCCGCCACCTGCAAGACCTGCGGCAAGACCACCTGGGCCGGATGCGGCCGCCACGTCGACCAGGTCATGGCCGGCGTACCCCGCGCCGACCGCTGCCCCGGTCACCCCACTGAGGCCACCGCTGCGCAGGGATCGTTCCTGCGTCGGCTCCGTGGCCGCGGCTGAACGAGGCCCCGACGATGATGACCGTGACGGCCGCAGCCCTGCTCGGGCTGCTCATCGGGATCAGCCTCGGTGCGCTCGGCGGCGGCGGTTCCATCCTCACCGTGCCGGCCCTGGTCTACGCCCTGGGCGAACCAGCCCAGGCGGCCACCACCGGCAGCCTGGTGATCGTCGGAGTCACCTCCCTGATCGGCGCGCTCGGACACTCCCGCGCCGGCAACGTGCGGTGGGTCACCGGCGTGATCTTCGGTGTCACCGGGATCGCCGCGTCCCTGGCCGGAACCGCCCTGAACCGGCAGGTCGACCCGAACGCGCTGCTGCTCGCCTTCGCCGCACTGATGGCCGTGGCAGCCGTCGGAATGCTGCGTCGGGCAACCCGCCCTTCCCTGCCCCGCGAACAGCATCACCAAGTGGCTGGGCGGTTCCCTGTGACCCCGGCCGGCGTCGCGAAGTTCGTCGCTGCCGGCCTGGTCGTGGGTTTCCTGACCGGGTTCCTCGGCGTCGGCGGTGGGTTCGTCATCGTGCCCGCGCTGGTCATGGCCCTGGACTTCCCGATGCCGGCGGCCGTGGGCACATCGCTGCTGGTCATCGCCCTCAACTCCGCCGCCGCCCTGATGGCCCGAGCCGGGCACGCGACGTTCCACTGGTCGCTCATCCTGCCGTTCACGGCCGCTGCCATCGCCGGGTCCCTCCTGGGCAGCCGAGTGGCTGATCGCACCTCGCACACCACCTTGAGTCGGGCTTTCGCCGGACTCCTGGTCCTCGTAGCGACCTACGTCGCCGCCCGCAGCGCCGTGAACCTGGCCTGACCAGTCCGTCGCGCGAACACCCTCCTCCGCCCCCCACCGTGAAAGAGATCGACGTGAGCTCCCCCCATCAGGCCACCGCCACCGGTCGCCCGACCCCCTCCCCCGCCACCGCGAACGAGAAACAACCCGACACCACACGTCACGCCGGTCTGGCACGCCTCGGCGCCTGGGCCGGTGCGCACCTGGGCGCGGTCCTGGCCCTGTGGCTGATCGCGCTCGCCGTGTTCGGCGCCTTCGCACCCCAGGTCGAGTCGGCCCTGTCCGGAGCAGGATGGCAGGACAGCGGTAGCCAGTCCGTGCAAGCGCGAGACGTCATCCAGCGCAACTTCCACGGCATGGGCGCGACCGCCCTACAGGTCGTCATCCACGACGGCACCGGACCGATCGCCAAAGATCCCAAAGCCCAGCAGCTGATCTCTCAGGTCGAGGCGCTGCTCAAGGCCGACCCCCGGGTCAGCACAGTCCTCGGCCCCCAACCCGGGTCATCCCTGTCGCGCGACGGTGCCACGGCGATCGTTCAGGCGGGCGCAGCAGAGGACGCGAACACGATGGTCCGCGCCGCGGACGACCTGACCGCACCGCTGTCCCGGCTCGCCACTCCCACCGTGTCGGTCAACCTCACCGGCGACAGCGCCCTGTGGTCGGACTTCAACAAGGTCAACCACGCCGCCATGATCAAGTCCGAGGTCCTGTCCTGGCCGGTCACCATGATCGTGCTGGTCATCGCGTTCGGCGGCCTCGTCGCCGCCGGCCTACCGTTGATGCTCACCATGGTCGGCCTGCTCACCGCAGCCGGCGCGCTGGTCATCTCCACCCACGTCGCGCCCGTCAGCGTCTGGGCGTTGAACTTCGCGATGATGTTCGCCCTCGCCCTCGGGATCGACTACGCACTGTTTCTGGTCGTACGGTTCCGATCCGCGCTTCGACACCGATCCGCCACGCCAGGAGACCGACAAGCCGCCGTCGACGCGATCGCCGAGACCATGGGCACCGCCGGCAAGGCCGTCGCATTCTCCGGGATCACCGTGCTGGTGTCCCTGTCCACTGTGCTGCTGGTGCCCAGCCCCGCGTTCCGCTCTATGGCCCTCGGCATCATGCTCGCCGTCATCGCCGTCCTGGCCGCGACCCTCACCCTGCTGCCCGCCGTCCTGGGCAGACTCGGCACCAAGATCGACGCCGGACGCGTGCGACTGCCCGGAAGGGGCGCCCGCACAGGGCGCCACACCGCCTCCTCCCAGGGCCGGCACGGCATGGAACAGGTCATGCACCGGTGGGGCGCCCTGCTGCACCGCCACCCCTGGGCCACCGGCGCCCTGGCCCTGGCGGTCCTGGCGATCCTGGCCGCCCCCGTCGCAGGGCTACGCACCGGAATGCCCTCGATCGCGATCATCCCCGCCGACCAATCGGCACGCGCCGGCTACCAGCAGGTCACCAAGGCATTCGGTCCGGGCGCACCCGGAATGCTCCAGGTGGTCACCCCCAGCAACGACGCGAAAGCCACCCAGACCACCCTGAGCAAGGACCCGGGTGTCGCGGCGACACTGCCGGGCGGCCAGCACAACGGATGGACCATGCTGATGACCGTCCCCACCACCGACGCCTCCGCGAGAGCCACCGGCGCCACCATCGACCGGCTCCGCAGTGAACTGCCCCACGGCACCCTGATCGGCGGCGCCGCCGCGGAGAACCACGACCTGGAGAAAGTGCTCTCCTCCCGCACCCCGCTGGTCTTCGGCCTGCTCATAGGTCTGGGCTTCCTGCTCCTCCTGGTCGCGCTGGGCAGTCCCCTGGTCGCGTTCGTCGGCACCGTCACCAACCTCGCCTCGATCGCCGCGGCGTTCGGGGTCGGAAAGCTGATCTTCGCCGACGGCCACCTGTCCGGCCTGCTCGGATTCCAGCCCCAAGGGTTCGTCGACGCGTGGGCGCCGCTGTTCTTCGGGGCCATGCTCACCGGGGTCGCGATGGACTACACGCTCTTCCTGCTCTCGGCGGCTCGTGAGCACTACGACGCCACCGGCGACCCCCAACACGCGATGCGCGAAGCGCTACGCACCTCCGGGCGAGTCGTCGTCGCCGCCGCCGGGGTCATGGTCGCCGTCTTCATGACATTCGCGTTGTCCGGGCCACTGGCACCCAAGGAAATGGGCATCATCCTCGCGGTCGCGGTCTTCCTGGACGCGCTCTGCATCCGACTGATCCTGCTACCCGTCATCCTCCGGCTGGCCGGACACGCCGCCTGGCACACCCCCGCGTGGCTGGCCCGGATACTGCCGAACGTCCAGTTCTCCCACTAAACCCCGCCAACGCCAAACGCGGCGCTGCTACCGGCTGTCTCATGAGCCCTCGCGTTCAAACCCAGACGTTGAGACCCGGTCCATCGAATACCCCCCAGGGGTATACATTGAGAGGTATGGAACGCGTGAGGCAGAACGTGACGCGGCGATCGTTGTTCGCACTGACCGCAGCTGCCGGCGTAGGTGTCCTCGGTGCGTGCTCGACCGACCCGCGCACGACTCCCCGCGCAAACCGGCAGACCTCAAAGGTTGCTCGGGTGCGGCCCACGAGCGAGCTTGTGCAACAGGTCGAGGCGCGGCGGCCCGGGGGTGGTCGCACCGTCAGCGCCACCCTGACCGCGGCCCCGATGACCGCGAGACTTGACGGCAGGCCGGTGCAGACCTGGGGGTACGACAAGAGCCTGCCCGGTCCGGTGCTGCGCGCCCGCGTCGGAGACACGCTCTCGGTGGCGCAGCACAACGGCCTGCCCGAGGCAACTTCGATGCACTTCCACGGACTGGCGCTGCGCAACGACGCGGACGGAGTGCCTGCTCTGACGCAGGCGGCGACCGCCCCCGGCGCCGCGTTCACCGCACGGTTCAAGACCGCGCACCCGGGCACCTACTGGTACCACTCGCACATGGAGCTGCAGCGCGATCGTGCGCTCTACGGACCGTTGATCATCGACGATCCCCACGAGCCGCAGTCGTACGACGCGGAGTGGGTCGTCCTGCTTGATGACTGGCTGGACGGCATGAACGGCAGGACGCCGGCGACCGAGGCGGCCATGTTGTCCAAGGGCATGAGCTCGTCAACTTCGGGGATGTCGGGAATGTCGGGAGGCAAGGGGGTGGAAGCGCGCCCGCAAGCCCGTTCCTCGGTGGCGACGGCGGGGACGTGACCTACCCGCTGCACCTGGTCAACGGTCGCGACCCGATGGCCCCTGAGGTGTTCGCGGCTAAGCCCGGGCAGCGGGTGCGCATTCGACTGATCAATGCCGCCGGAGACACCGCCTACCGGGTCGGGATCCCCGGGCTCCAGCTGACCGTGACGCACACCGACGGGTTCCCGATCGTGCACCAGGACGTGGACGCACTCGTCCTGGGGATGGGTGAGCGGTTCGACGTGCTGGTGACTGTGCCTGACCACCCGGTTGCGTTGACGGTCCTGGCGGAGGGCAAGAGCGGAGGCACCTTTGCGGTCCTGGACGCTGGTCGCGGTGCTCGACCAAGCGTGGCGACCCTGCCGGCCATCCTGGGCGGTCGGGTGATCGAGGCGAGGATGACCGCCGCCGATCCCTCGGTGCGCCTGGCGTCTCGCACCGCGGACGTCGTGCACACGCTGGCCCTGACCGGCTCGATGTCGAAGTACGACTGGGGCATCAATGGCCGCCGGTACGACCAGTCAGACCCGTTCGCGTCCGCAGTCACCATCCGCGCCGGCCAACGCGTGCGCCTCGACTACACGAACCGCACGATGATGTGGCACCCGATGCACCTGCACGGGCACACCTTCCAGGTCGGAGCCACCGGGCCCCGTAAAGACACGGTGATCGTCAAGCCGATGGAAACCGTCAGCGTCTTCTTCGACGCGGACAACCCGGGACAGTGGCTCACGCATTGCCACAACGCCTACCACGCCGCCCGCGGAATGATGGCCGTCGTGTCCTACGTGCAATGACAGTTACCTGGCAGCGACGCCATCGATCCCAGGTTCCGCACTGACCGGAGCCAAGGACAACCCGCTGCGGCTCTACTCCCGCATCGCCGCCTGCGACGGCAAGACCTGGGTGTGGGACATCCAGGACGTCGGGGTCTCAACCGACCGTGTCCCACCACCTACGCAAGCTGCGTGAAGCCGGGGTTGATCGACTGTGAACGCCGCGGCTGGGTATACGCCCTAGGGTCGCCCTCGTCGCCCTCGTCGCCTTGGTCGCCGCGTGCCGCCTGGCCGTCGGCGCTCACTACCTCGGCGACATGCTCGCCTCGTCGTTGTTCGCGACCGGCACCATCCTGGTCCTGGCATCCCCGAGCTCACCGGTCCCCGTATTGCTGGCTACCCGTCGCCGAATACGTCCATGACACGCTGAGCACCTAGGGCAGCGACCTCGCTCCGGCCGGTCCAACACCCGGTCGCCGGGAAGGCCACTGCGAGTCTGCTAATTGCGGTTCTGGGCGTTGACCTTCCTCGACGCTTGCCCGGCCGATCCCATGGCTGACCTTGCGGTAGTTACCTGGTTCTCTTTCCGAACGGGTCATTGACCTGACCGCTCACCGTCTAGCTGCGACGCCAGGACAAGGGCGTTTTCCGAGGGCGACGCGCCGGGAGGAGATCGCCGCAGGATCATCGCCAGCGGCCTGGCATGCTGTCCATTGATGCTGACCGGTGCCGCGAAGCCAGTGCTGCTTGCCCTACTCGTAGTGCTGTTCACCGTTGGTGCACGGCTCCTGCTGAGCCGGTTCAACCAAGTCGAGCACCGGGCCCCGCCCACCAGGACCAGCGATCCACCTTCGCCGCACCGCACCACGATCAAAGATCGCTGGGTGGCGATGCGCGCACCCGGCCAGCGGGGCTGGTACTGGCGTGGGCCCGTCGAACTCGCCGTCCTGGCCGCCCTCGATTTCGCCTATGAGTCGCTGCGCAACCTGGTCCCCAACCAGCGATCCCGCGGTGACGCCCTCGCCAGCAAGATCAACGCGCTGGAGGTGCACCTGCGCTGGGGCCTAGACCTGCGCCTCAACCACGCCCTGATCACCCATCCCCACCTGGCCCAGTTGGTCAACGACTACTACTCCTGGTTGTTCCTACCCGTCACCCTCACCGTGCTGACCTGGGTCTTCCTACGCCATCAACACCACTACCGGCACGTGCGCACCGTCCTGGTCGCGGTCACACTCATCGCCCTGGCGTGCTTCTACCTTTACCCGATGGCCCCACCCAGGCTGTTGCCCGGTGGCGCCTTCATCGACACCAGTCATCTCTTCCCGACCTGGGGGTCCTGGTCCACCCCCACCGTCGCGGATAACTCCAACCAGTACGCGGCCATGCCCAGCCTGCACTGTGCCTGGGCCCTGTGGAACGGGCTGGTCATCGCCCACCTCGCCCGCCGCACCTGGGTCCGCGCCCTCGGCATCCTGTACCCGGTGCTGACTTACCTCGCCGTCATCGCCACCGCCAACCACTTCACAATCGACGCCCTGGGTGGCCTAGCCACCACCGCCGCCGTCTTCGCCATCACTACCGCTCCCAGACGGTCCCTGCTCCAGAGGAGGCATCAAGGAGTCGCTGTCTAAGACCCGCCGTCCTACCAGTGCCAAAACTGGCGCCAGCGCCGGGGCTGCTTGTCCGGTGTCACCCTTCGGCGGGAAAGCTCGCGCCATGACGATAATTGCTGGGCCGGGCCTGGTTGAGTAGTTGCTCGCGGAACACGCGCGCCGCGCGATGTCCTTCAGGCAGGTTTCCTTTTCCTAAACCGGGCCTGCACCGCGCTGTCCTGGTCCCGGATCCGCGCAGTCGCCGAGCCCGCCTGAAGCGCTGCGTCGTCAAGTGCCTTGAAGACGCTGGGTCTGCTTACGAAGCTGACGTGTCGCCTCTGCAACGGCCGACCAGGACTCTCCTGAAGCTTTCGCGTAAGCCAAAGCCGTTGCAGCACCGCGGGTGGTGCACCCTTGCTGCGGGTGGACGTTAGGTACGGCTGCGTTCACAATCGAACTCATCGGGTGTTGTGAGCCCGGACCAACGCATCGATCGCTGGCCGGTCGTGGTTGGGGACCGCGCGCATGACCTCTTCGCACTTCTCGAGGACTGCGCCGGAGACAATAGCAAGGATGTCGCGTTGAACGTCCTGTGCGGTGTACAGCGTCGCTGGGTCCGACGGGCCGCCGACACCGTCGATGAGGTTGCGGGAGTCGTGGGCGACGACGAGCAGGGTGCCCCCTGGCGCGAGCAGGTCCCACGCACGGGTCAGGGCTGCCTGCCGGTCCGGCTCAGGCAGCTGCAGGTAAATCATCATCGCCAGGTCGAAAGAGGCGGGCAGGTTCAGTGCGGTCGCGTCCGCACTGAGCCACGTGATCGGCATGCCCGACCCGACCCGGCCCCGCGTCGCTGAGCGCTTGGGCTTTGCGGATCGCTTCGGCGGAAAAGTCGACTCCGGTGACCCGCCATCCTCGGGCCGCAAGCCAAACGCTATTGCGTCCCTCCCCACAGGCGAGATCAGGCACACGCCCGGCCGGCAGGTCGGTGGTTACGCGTTCGACCCAGATGTTGGGACCACCACCCCAGACTAAATCACTTCCTGCATAGCGTTCGTCCCACTCCGCAGCGGACATTGAGACAGGCATCCGGTCTTCTCCCATTGTTGGTTCTGGATCTGGAGTGTGGTTCTGGGCCCGTGCGGGTGGCCTTGTTCACTGCCCGCGTCGGGACGTCTCGTGGGGCAAGAATCGCTGGTATCGCGCGGTGGCCCTGCGGCCACAACTGATCCCTCGGTGTCCAACTCGTCACGTTAGTAGGCCCCAGGGTTAAACGAAGCCGCTTCAGCCGCGTTCCGCCCAGAACCGGTAGAGCCACGAGTCATAAAACTTCCCGGACAGCCACGCGTCGTCCCCCCTCAGCATGGGTTCGAGGAACCGCCCCTGCATGTCCGACTTAAGGTGCTCTTGGGCTGGGTCCGGGGAATCCGATGGCACTCCGAGGTAGGTCACCATGAAATCAGCACCCAGGACCTTCTCAGCCACCATGGCAATACGCGGGATCCGCCAATCCCCCAGCGGAAGAACGATCTGCTGCGGGGCCCCGTATTGGGCAAGCTTACGTTTCACGTAGTACAGATTACTGATGACATCCCTGGATTCTCCTTCGCGCAAGATGTCTGCACCCGAGACCCCCCGGGTAACGAGATCGTCCGCCAAACGGTCGCACTCGCGAAATGGTTGAGCCGCTTCGCCACGAGCAAAGCTCAGGCTCTGATCTCCCGATGTAATCACGACCGGCTTGATGGACGCTTGGGCGTAGCGCTGGGCTGCCAGGTCCAGGGCGTCATACACGTGGCGTGGGAAACGCCAGGTACCCGGGTCTGGCTGCGATCCAAGAACGACGATGGCCTCGCGCCGATTCACCGCGACCTCGATCCTTAGTCAGCCGCGTTCACGTGCAGCCGTGCAGGTGGGTCTCGATGGTAGCGAGACTTTCGCATCGGCTGTGGTTGTCGTCGAAACGAAGCGATGATGATGGGGATCTGGGATAAACGAGTGGACACGCGGCTCTCGCGGGTTCCATGTTCTGCCCTTAGTAGGTGCGTTCATCGCACCCCTGGCGTCAGGCTCGTCGTCGGCTGCCGTGTGCATGCACAATGGGGACGGTGCGCGCTCAACTGCTGTGTTTTGATGAGTGCCCCAATTGGGGGGTAGCCGACGCGCGCCTGCGGGAGGCGCTGACGTGGTTGGGGTACCCGGTTGAGGTGGAGAAAGTCCTTGTGGATACTGAACCGCCCCGGCGTGTCCGGAGACTTTCTCAGACGGGCAGCCCGGCGGGTTGCTGGGTTGTGAATCGAGCGTAGTAGGCGGCCTCGAGTTCGGCCGGTGGGATGTCACCGCAGTATCTATAGAGGCGGTGGTGGTTGAACCAGTCGACCCACTCCGCCGTCGCGATCTCGACGTCGTCGGCACCTTTCCAGGGCTTGCGGGGCTTGATCGGTTCGGTCTTGTACAACCCGTTGATCGATTCCGCCAACGCGTTGTCGTACGAATCACCGGTGCTGCCAATGGATCCCGCGATACCAGCGTCGGCCAGGGCCTCACCGAACCGAATCGAGGTGTACTGGCTCCCGCGGTCGTTGTGGTGGACGAGGTTGGCGAAATCGGCTGTGCTGTCACGGTTTCGGGTCCACACAGCCTGCTCGAACGCGTGCACCACGAAGTCCGTGGTCATCGACGACGAGACCGACCAGCCCACGATCCGGCGGGCGTAGGCATCGATGACGAACGCGACGTACGCCCATCCCGACCAGGTCGAGACGTAGACATCCCACGCGGGTCAGGTGTCAAGCAGCGGTTTCGCGTGGGGTGGCTGGGGTGGCTGGCCAGGCTTGGTTTTCGTCCCAGGGTTGCTCGTTGGCCAGGCACCACCACAGCCGGCCGAGGTTCTTGTTGGCCAGGTTGCGCAATGCTGCGTTGTGGGTCTCGCCGGTGGCGCGGCGTCGGTCGTAGTGCGCTCGGGCGCCGGGGGACTTGGTGAGCATCGAGAACGCCCACCAGTGGCATGCGTCGGCCGGGCGTTTGTTTCGGACTCGGCGGGCGTTGACGAACCGGGATCTGCCCGACGCGCGGGTGATCGGCGCGGTGCCGGCGAATGCGCGCAGCCCCTGGGCGGTGGCGAACGGTGTCGGGTCGTCTCCGATCTCGGCGAGCACTCTTGCCGCCAGGACCGGGCCGAGGCCCGGGGCTGATCGCAGCACGGGCGCGAGGTGGTGCCGGTCGAACTCGGCGGCCAAGGCATCCTCGAGGGAAGCGACGGCGCCCTGCATCGCGGTGATGACTTGGACCAGGCCGGCCACGGTCAGGCCGAGCGCGGCCTCGACCGCCGCGGGTTGACCAAGCGACGGTGCTGTGAGTTCGGCGAGGACTCGGTCGACCAGCGCCGGGTCGTTCCTTCGGCCGCATCGGTGCAGCAGCGCCACGAGCTGTCTTCGGGTCAGCTGCTTACCCTGCGCGGGGGTTGGCGCGGTGGCCAGCACGGCGAGGGCGGCCTTGTGCTTCAGCTGCGGAAACGCCTGCAACGCTTGGGGATAGAACTCCAGCAGGACCGACCGGAGCCTGCTGATCGTTTGGTGCTCGGCCCAGATTGCTTCCTGATGCTGCCGGGCCAGCGCTTTGATGGCCTGGGCGTTCTGGCTCAGCTGGGCCATGCTCCGGTGTCGGTGGGCGTCGGTGCGCAGGATGTCGGCCAGGACCAGTGCGTCACCGGGGTCGGACTTGCCGCCGGCCTGGCCGTGGCGTTCTCGGTAGCGGGCGACCGCGCGCGGGTTGATCGCGTACACCGGGTGCCCGGCTGCGTGCAGCGCGACCACCAGCAGGTTCTTGTCGGTCTCGATCGCGACCGGCACCGCGGCCGGGTCGTGACTATGAAGTGCGAACAACTCTTCCAACTCGGTGAACCCCCTGACGCCGGTATCGATCCGACGGCGCGCCAGCACCGTCCCGGAGGCGTCGATAATCGCGACGTCGTGATGCCCTTCGGCCCAGTCGACTCCACAGGTGATGCCTGCCACGTGCTCTCCTGACTCTCGTGTTGGTGAACGAGCCCGAGGACGTGCGCGGCGACCTAATGGAAGCGCTCAAGGCGCGGCATCTCACTAGCCGTTCACCCGTCCCAGCGACTGGCAGGGCCACCGTCTACGTTGAGGCCTTCACAGCCCGGTGAAGTATTGGGAGTGGACCACCGCCAGCGGCTCACTCCCACCCTGCACCCAGCCAGGGCCGGTGAAATCTCAGGGGCCCCTGCCAGTCGCATCAGACACCGCGAGGAGCTCGCGGTCCTCCCATTAGGTGAAGTCGGCCACCCACAACGTGTCCGGGGCCACCGGCGCGAAGCGCCGATTGACCAGATCGTCCGGGCGGGCAGCGCCCGGTTCAGCGATCATGGTGCGCTTGACCTTCCCGCGGAACGCGCCGACCAGGCCCTGCCCGCGCATCAGCCGTTCCACCGTGCACCTAGCCACCGGTGTGCCTTCGCGGTTGAGGGTCAACCAGACCTCCGCGCCCCGTACACCCCGTAATTACGCGCGTGAACCCGGCGGATCTCGTTGATCAACAACGCCTCCCGCCGTTGGGCGGCTGTCGCCTCACGGTTGACGTGTTTGTAGTACGTCGATGGGGCGATCCGCCACCCATGCTCGCTGAGCACGGCGCAGATCGGCTCGACACCCCACCGCAGGCCATCACCATCGCGCTGGTTCTTGTGCGCGGTAATGAAGTCCACGATCAGCCGTGTGGCCGGTCGAGCTCGGCGATGCTCCTATGTCAAGGCCGGTGCGCTGGTTCGGGCTTGTTGGTTTCATGCGACTGCTGGCAGCGCGGGAGTTGAGGTGGCGACTTGATCGGCGCGCAGCGCGGTGTAGACCGCGTCGGACAGGCGTCGGCGTAGGAGGCGGAACGCGGCCACACGGTCCTTGCCGCGCTGATGTTGCTTGTCGAGGTAGTCCTTGCCGGGGCCGACTCCGCGGGCCTGGGTGACGGCGATCATGTGCAGGGCGTAGTTCGCTCGCCGGTTGCCACCACGATTCAGACGTACCTTGCCGGCGGACGACCCGGACCAGACCGGAACTGGTGCGGTCCCGGTGAAGCGGGCGTAAGCGTGGCGGCTGTTGAAGCGGTGCACGCCAGCCGTCTCCCCCAGGAGCAGGGCCGCCAACAGTACGCCGCACCCGGGCACGTTCAGCAGCGCGGGTGCCAACGTGGCCACGAGCGTTTTGAGTTCTTTCTCGATGGCCTTGACTTGCCGGGTCAACTCGGTGATCCGGTCCAGCAGCTCACGGGCCAGTCGCGCGACGACTCCGTCACGGTCGGCGATGCTGCACGCGACCATGGCGACCGTCGAAGCATGCCGTAGCCCGCGCGCCGGGACATCGAGGTCGGGGTCCAATTCGTGCAGGTACCAACGTAATTGGCAACATGCGCGGGTGCGTTGCATCACCAGGTCCCGTCGGTGATCCGACAAGAGCTTGACCTCGCGGGCGGGACCCTCCAACTCCGCCACCGGCAGGCCAGGGTGGCGCAGCGCCGCGATCGCGACCGACTCGGCGTTGATCGGGTCGGACTTGCCGGGCGTGCGCGATCCGCGGCGGGCATCGGCCATCAACCGTGTCGGTACCCGGACCACACGCTGCCCCGCGCGCAGCAGATCACTTTCAAGCCGGCGGGTCAGATGACGACAATCCTCCAACGCGAACGTGACATCGCTGAACTGACTGGCCCACTGCAGCAATTGCAAGTGTCCCTCAGTATTTGCCCGCAGCGTCGTGAGGGCCAGCTGCCGCCCGACCGCATCAACAGCTACGACCGTGTGAGTCTTCTTATGCGAATCGGTACCGATCATGACCATGACGGACTCCCTTCAAGACGTGGACACATGGTTGTCCTGACCGCCGGGAGACCCGGGCACGCCTCAATCGAGCAAAAGCAGGCTCCTATCAAGCCACGAGACACCCGACGACCAGGGCATCCAGCGGAGCCGCACATCGGACGAAAAGCCACAACACGAAGTGCCGGGCAGCGAAGAAACGAGCAAACCCCGCTGGACCCCCTCAGCGTGGCATTGACGCGAAGAAAGCCGACGCCGCCCGCAGGATCCCGTTGGCCCTCTTCAAGTCAGCGTTCTCCCGCCGCAGCCGGCGCAGTTCCTCCGACTCCGCGGACGTGGTCCCGTCCCGCGCGCCCGCGTCGACTTGTGCTTGACGCACCCACTTGCGCAGCGTTTCCGCGGCCGTGATCCCCAGCAGGGGCGCGATCCGTTGCATCGCCGCCCACTCCGACTCATCCGATGGTCGCTCCGCGACCATCCGCACCGCCCGAACCTTCAACTCGGCCGGGTACCGCTTCGAGGTGTTCCCTGGCATGACTCCAACTTTCTCAACAATCGGAGTCTCCGGACATACCGGGGCGGTTCATACCCAGGAGCAGGCGCACCGCTGGGGCTTTCGTGGCTCCCCGACGGTTCTGATCGACGGTCAGGATCCCTTTGCCGAACCAAGGACCCCGATCGGGCTGTCGTGTCGGCTGTATCGGACGCCGGACGGTGTCGACGGTTCGCCTACGGTGCGTCAGTTCGTTGAGGTCCTATCCCGCAGTAACGGCTTAGCACACGGTTCGCCGGAGCCCGACGCGTCGTAGACCTAGCCAGCAGGGACGCGTGCACCGAACTGAGCACCGGCGCCGATGCTGGCGCGGAACCCTGAGGCGCAGTGCACCCACAAGCGGCCCGGCGGCAGGTCTTCCAGACGGGTGAGTAGGTCGCTGAGGGGGATATGGGCGGAGTCTTGGATATATCCCTGGGCTCGTTCGTCGTCGCGACGGACATCCAAGATCACGTCGCCGGGGCCCGCCTGTTCGGCGACCTCGGCGAAGTTGACACGGGGGTAGCTGGTTCGCGGCGCGTCGGCGGCGACCTGGTCCAACTCGCCGCTGCGGGCACCGGCCAACTGGTCCACACCGATGCGGATCAGCTGGCGTTGGGCGTCGGTGACCTGCTGGGGGGTATCGGCGATCACTGTCAGGGGGGCGCCCCAGGGGGCGAGCCATCCCACGTAGGTGGCGAACTGGGCGCCCAGCGCGATGCTGACGGTGCCTTCGATGTGGTCGGCGGCGTAGGCGGTGCGGTCACGAAGGTCGATCACCCATTCCCCGGCCTTGATGCTGTGGGCCAGGTCGGCGGCGTCGACTTCGCGGGGTGGGCTCAGGTCGGGAACGCCGGGGCCGGCCAGGTTCAGCGGTGCCATGTGGGCGTAGTAGGCGGGGTAGGCGGTGAGATTGGCCACCAGAGTGTCGACGAACTCCTGTTCGTTCTGGGTCACCAGGGCGTCGTTGCGGCCGCGCTCGATACCGATCGTGCTGTCTTGTCCGCCTGCAGCGGAACCGGAAGAGCAGAAGCTGCCGAACCCGTGGGTGGGATAGACCGGTGCGTCGTCGGGCAACAGGTCAGCAAGGCGGCGGGCCGAGTGGTACTGCGCGTGAGTCAGTTCCACGGTGCGGGCCGGATCCACCAGATCGGTGCGTCCCACGCTGCCGTACAACAGAGATCCGCCGGTGAACACAGCCGGAGGGCCATCATCGGGCGCAGTGGCATCAGTGATCACGAACGCCAGGTGCGTAACGGTGTGCCCGGGGGTGGCCACGACATCAACGGTCAGGTTGCCGGCCTGCACGGTGTCGCCGTCGCGGACGGCGGTACGTTCGAATGCGACCTGGTCCTCGCCATTGACCACATACCGCGCGCCGGTTCGGCGGGCCAGCTCATAGCCGCCGGTCACGTAGTCGTTATGGATATGGGTCTCGAGCACCACATCGACGCCCACCCCCAACCGAGCCACCACGTCCAGGACGCGATCGATATCGCGCTGCGGGTCGACCACGATGGCACGCGAGCCGTCGTGCACCACGTAGCTGCGGTCGCCCAGCTCGGATGTGTCCAGAACTTCGACCTGCATACGCAAACCCTCACTCAATGTCCGGTCATACCCGGCGAAGTGCCGTGGTAATGTCCAGACATTACGCCGATCGGTAAGTCGACACAAGACGCGGGTGCTTACACGGAGCAGGTCAACGAAACGAGGAGGTGCACCATGAAGAGCAGTTCCGGCGCGCGGTCCCTGGACCGGCAGGTGCAGACCCCGTTGTGGCGACAACTGCGCGATGACCTGTGTCGACGCCTTGAGGTCGGGGAGTTCGCCAACGGCCCCTTTCCCGGGGAGCTGAGCTTGCGTGAGCAGTACGGCGTCAGTCGTCACACCGTCCGCGAGGCGCTGCGGCAGTTACGGGAGGACGGTGTGGTGACCGCGGTCCGGGGTCGTGCACCACAGATCCCGCCGGCGGCTCAGATCGAACAACCGCTTGGTGCGCTGTACAGCCTGTTCGCCGCGGCTGAAGACGCTGGGATGGAGCAGATCAGTCAGGTGCGGGTGCTGGATCTACGCGTCGATGAAGTCGCCGCGGGCCGCCTGGGACTGCCCAACGATGTTCCTTTGCTGTACCTCGAGCGATTGCGGCTGGCTGACGGAGAGCCCTTGGCATTGGACCGGGTGTGGCTGCCCGCGCAACTGACCGCCCCGCTTCTGGACAGCGACTTCACGCGCACCGCCCTCTACGACGAGCTGGACCGCCGGTGCGCCATCCGGCTGACCGGCGGCGAAGAGCATCTCCGCGCCGTGGTCCCCACAGCACCCGAGCGGGTGCTGCTGAAGATCGACGACCGCACGGCGGCGTTCGCCATCGAACGCACCGGCACCTGGGGCAGTCGTCGGATCGAGTGGCGACACACGCTGATCCGAGGCGACAGGTTCAGCGTGAGCGCCAGTTTTGCCGCCCGGACCGGGTACCGCCTCGGCGTCGCCGCCCCGCTCCTCCACAGCGACCAAGCCTTCGTCGATTCCGCATTTCCGTCCGCTGCCCCAAGGAGTAGTCATGCCTGACGCCACTCACCCGCACCCCGGGCCCGACATCACACCCGCCGAAACACGCTCCGCTGCGGCGACCCCCACCGTTCTCCTGGATGTCCGCGAAGACGAGGAGTGGGACCGAGGTCACGCCGCCGGGGCCGTGCACATCCCGTTGGGTGACCTGGACCCGGCCACCATGGACACGGCGGTGCCGGTGATCGCGATCTGCCGATCGGGAAAACGCTCCGGCAAAGCCGCCGAGCGCCTGGCGGCAGCCGGGTTCCAGGTCCGCAACATGGCCGGGGGCATGAACGCATGGCACGAGCAAGGACTACCCATGGTCCGCGACGATGGAAGCGCAGGGGGTTTGGAGTGACCTGCGGGTCCCCACCCTGCAACGACCAACGCTCACCCCACGCACTGGCCCCATGACCGCCCGGCAGCCCGGCCACCCTCACCGCGACAGACCCACCCCCGCGGCGCGACACGGCGGACCGGGACACCTCACGCCACGCACGCCGGGGCTATCAACAGGTGCCGCGGCGGCCTCGGCCTCCTCGCCGCTGGTTTTAGCGCTGTGCATCGTCGTGGCCGGTCTGCTGAGCGGCGTGGCCGGTGTCGCCCTCAGCTTCGTCTTGCACCTGGTGGAATACCAAACCTTCGGTTACGACCATGGGATGTTCCTGGACGGCGTCCGGCAGGCACCCCGGTGGCGCCGGGTCGTCGGCCCCGCCCTGGGAGGGCTGCTCGCTGGTGGCGGGTGGTGGTGGATACGACGACAACGCCCAGTGCTGACGGTCAACGAGTTGGTCACCGGCTCCCCGCCACGACCGGCCCTGTGGCGTGTCAACCTCGACGCGCTCCTGCAAGTGCTCGCGGTCGGCTCTGGATGATCCATCGGCCGCGAGGGAGCACCACGTCAGATGGCGGCCATCCTGACCGCCACCGCCATCCAACACCGCAGGATCAGCCCCGCGCACCGCTCGGCGCTCATCGCAGCAGCCGCCGGTGCTGGCCTGGCCGCCGTGTACAACACCCCCATCGCCGGCGCACTGTTCGCCGTCGAAATCACCTTGCGGACCCGCCGAATGGCCACCCTGGCGATGGCCCTGGCCGTCTCGGGGATCGCGACCGGTGTGCTGTGGTCCGTGCACGGAACCGCCCGGGCCTACCACTGGCCCGGGACCACACCCTCCTGGGCCGCCACCCTGGCCTGGGCCCTCATCGCGATCGCACCGTGTGCCATCGTCGGAGAGAAATTCTCCGACCTCATGTCCCGCGCACGAGGAAAGGCCACCCCCGCCACCCCCTGGCTGATCGTCACGATCGGCGCCACGGGAACACTGCTGGGCATCACCGCCTGGTGGTTCCCTCAGCTTTTCGGCAACGGCAAAGCCATCATCGACACCATCATCACCGGACACGGCAGCATCGCAGTGTTCCTCGCCCTGCTGCTGCTGAAACCCCTGGCCACCAGCATGTACCTGCGAGCAGGAGCAACCGGAGGCCTGATCACTCCAGCGCTGGCAACCGGAGCCGCACTCGGAGCCGCCGCCGCCATCGGCGCCCACGCCCTCGGACTGCCCATCCCCACCCCCACCTACGCCATCATCGGCGCCGCCGGCGTACTGGCCACCACCCAAAAGGCACCGTGGTTCGCGGCATTCTTCGCCTGGGAACTCACAGGACCACCCCTATGGGTGCTGCCCTGCCTCCTACTCACAGCCATCGGCAGTCACCACCTCGCCGCGCACCGCGTCACCACCCATGCACCGTCGCCCACCCCATCCCCGAAAGTCAGCGACTCAGCGTCCAGCACACCCGCTACCGTGGTCCCATCTCCCGCACCGCCACCAGCGGCACCGTCCTCAGAACCCAGGACAGCGCCGGGACACTCGGTCACCTCTTCTGCCAGTCCTGACAAAGCACCAAAACCTGAGCAATTACCTGTGAGAACGGAACGCCCATGAAAGTTGAATACACCATATTCGGCATCCTGTGTGCCTTCTTCGGCATTGTTGGTGTCATCTACGGGATCTTCACCAAGTTTCACGAGCCGGTGGGGTTCACTGCCCTGCTGTTGTCCAGCGGCCTGGCCTTGATGATCTCTTTCTTCCTCTTCTGGACCGGCCGCAAAATCGATCTACGCCCCGATGACAATCCCGACGCCTTAATCTCAGATATCGAAGGCGACTTCGGATTCTTCAGCCCCCACTCGTGGTGGCCCCTCTTTCTGGCAGCCTCCGGTGCCATCGTCTTTCTCGGACTTGCCGTGGGATGGTGGATGGTCATCATCGGACTGCCCCTGCTGGCCCTGTCAGCTATCGGATGGGTCTTTGAATACTTCCGAGGAGAAGACGCCATCTGATGCCCACCCCGCACGATCAAGACCCCAGCGTCGTGATACACCTGCCCGACCAGTCCACCCTCGCCGCCGGACTGCTCAGCGCCACCAACATCCGACGCGAACTCGGTCAGGAAACGGTCATCGAGATCGCGGTCCAAGGCGCCGCAGTGCGACAGCTCTGCGGTGACTCCGACCTCAACAGCGCCATCAAGAAGGCTCTTCAGGATGGCTGCGTCATCGCAGCCTGCGGCAACTCTCTGCGCGCCCAGGCCATCGACCCCCAACTCCTGATCGACGGAATCAACGTCGTCCCCTCCGCAGTGGCCTACGTCGCGCAGCGCCAATGGCGCGGCGCCGCCTACGTGCGTCTCTAACTCGCCACGCCACGAAACTGCTAGTGCTTGGGTTGGGTTTGGAACACCTGTTCCTCCTGGGCAGGTTGCGGGACAGCACACGACCCGCGAACTGGGGACCTCGGCACCGGCGGGCCTCAGCTCGGGATGAGATGGTCCCCGCATGGTGTGTCGTGCCGCTGCGGCGGCGTTCGCTGGTGCTGCGCCGACCTATCTGCCCAGCCCACCGGTCAACGGCTTCCACCTCGGGCCGCTGTTCGTTCACTTCTACGGGCTGATGTACGTGGTCGGCATCGTGCTGGCGTTCTACATCACCTCGCGACGGTGGGAAGCCGCCGGTGGCGATGTGGCCGTGATCTACGACGTGCTTTGGTGGGGGCTACCCGCAGGAATCATCGGCGGACGCATCTACTTTGATATCACCACGCCGTTCGACATCCCCCACCACTGGTGGGGCATCTTCGCGGTCTGGCAAGGCGGTCTGGGCATCTGGGGAGGCGTCGCACTGGGAGCGGCCGCCGCCATATGGCGACTACGCCGGGCACAGGCACCGGTAGGAGTGTTCATGAACGCCGCCGCACCCGGGCTGCTCGTTGCGCAAGCCATCGGGCGGATCGGTAACTACTTCAACCAAGAACTGTTCGGCAAACCCAGCACCCTGCCCTGGGCCGTACAGATCAGCAGACCAGCACGGCTGACATCAGGGATGCCGCCGACAGACCTGCGATACACCACCTTCCAACCATCCTTCCTTTATGAACTCATCTTCGACCTGTTGCTCGCCGCAGCCCTGATCTGGGCTGGTCACCACCGACGGATCAAACCTCAGGGCCTTTTCGCGCTCTACGTCGCCGGGTACTCCGGATATCGGATCTTCGAGGAAACCATTCGTGTCGATTCTTCGGCGCACTTCCTCGGCGTTCGCCTCAACCTGCTCGTCGCAACCGCCATCACTGCTGCCGGCCTCATCTGGTTCGCAATAGTGAAGCTGCACACCCGGGAAGACACCCCTCAACCAGAGGCTGCAAGAACGGCGAACACTTAGTCGGCCGCCCGGTTTCACATTGCTGGAAAGCCACCCACACCACCACTGCTAGCCGGGCCACATGCCTGGTGGAGTGGGGCCGCCTCCCCTCTATCGGCGCTCGA
Organism: Allobranchiibius sp. GilTou38; assembly: GCF_017565325.1. Classification (NCBI taxonomy): domain Bacteria; kingdom Bacillati; phylum Actinomycetota; class Actinomycetes; order Micrococcales; family Dermacoccaceae; genus Allobranchiibius; species Allobranchiibius sp. GilTou38. The sequence continues at coordinate 555,859 of NZ_JAGEKN010000006.1, forward strand.
CGTGGGGCGCCACGGACCCGGGCCTCGTCGGCGCGCTCGATTCGGCAGTGTCCGGCTATGCGGTATGGGGCGTTGCGGAGATCCCATGTCACGCGGGAGGTCATTGCCCTATCCGTCCCCATTCACGAAGCAAGATTGACGAATTCTTCCTTCGTGAATGGCTGGACCGGGCCACCGAGATGGAAAGCATCTACCCGCGTGCAATGGCCGAGCTGGGTCCCGAAGCTCAGAAGGCCCAGGACGTGGCCACCATCATCGGGCGTAAGTCGACGCAAATGGGCCCCACGCGCGATCAGTTGATCAACACGGGGCTGCGCTACATGCCCGAGCAGGGTTCCGCCGCATTCACCGTGCCGCACTTTGACAAGTTCCTGACGAGAGCCATACCGGAGCTGATCATGCCGCCGGAGCGGGTAAAGAAGACGGCCCTCGGCTAGGGCCGCCGGTTCAGGCGCAGGTCGACGCGAAGTCGCTGATGGTGATGTCGTCGCCGGTGGTCGCTGTGGCGGCGACGAAGTCGTAACCGCAGCGACCACGGGCCAGTTGACGTCCGCGGGTCGGGGTGTAAGTGACGGTTTTGCTGCCACCGCCGCCGTTCGTGGTGTCCGCGTCGTCCGCGTCGATGGCGTCCGGCGCCGGGGTGACCCCGCCGATTTGGAAGCTCAAGGGCGCCTACCCGTGTAGCAGTCCCGTTCTTGGAGTACGTCGTGTAGTCGAAGCTGAAAACGCCCCTTTCGGACATAGTTGGACATCGTCGATCAAGGGTGGAGACAGGGTCTGATCTGCGCAAACCCGCCCGCGCGAGCGTTGGACGCGGCTAGCGAAATCAGTCCGCATAATTTGTTGCGGACTATTTGCGAACTGCCGACCCATTCATTGACGCCTCCGCAAAGGCCTTTGGCGTCGCCTTTGACCACCTCCGCGGTGACCCTTCGCCTGGTTGAACCGAATCCTGGCGAACGTTTCGTTCTCCCACTAGTCCCCCTCTGTAGGGTGCCACGACCCGAATGCACCCCACCTAGATCTTGGGCGACCGGGTCGTCGATGAGGCAATGTGAGCGAGCATGTCGCGCGCAGCGCCGGCCGGTGCTGTCCGACCTCCCACCCAAATGGCGCGGAGGTCGCGACGCAGGTCCAAGTCCGCGATCCTCACCGCAGCAAGGCGTCCAGCGGCTACGTCGTCACCCACCGCAAGCCGACTGACAACGGTGGGCCCCGCCCCGGCGAGCACCGCCGTTCGCACAGCAGCGGATGTGGACAACTCGAGGGCCGGTTCGACGAAGGATTGCTCGATACCGGTCTTTGCTGCGACAGCGGTCTCGAAGAAGTCGCGCGTGCCAGACCCCCGTTCACGCACTACGAGCGGAAGTCGCGTCAATTCTTCCACTGTCACCGCCCCACGCCTGCGCGCCCAGGCGTGACCCGAGGGCACGACCAGGATCAACTCGTCGTGGTCCACAACCGTGCTGCGTAGGCCACGCGGGGCCCGGGGTCCCTCGACGAACCCGAGGTCGGCCTCACCGGATCGAACCTGTTCTGCGACCTGCACACTGTTCGTCGCCGTCAGGACGATTCCTAGGGGGTCTCTTCCACGCCGGCGGGCGTCCGCCTGAAGGCCCACCAACCACATCGGCAGCAACTGCTCGGCGATCGTCAGACTGGCACTGAGACGAATGCTCGCCCTCGTGAGATCCCGCAGAGAAGCAATCCCTGCATCCACCTTCGCCGCATGACGCAGCAGACTGTCGGCCCACTCCACCACCAGACGGCCGTGTTCGGTCAGTTCGGTCCCGCGCGAGGTCCGAGTGGTCAACCGCGATCCGACAAGATTCTCCAGCGCGGTGATGCGTGCTGAGATCGCTTGCTGGCTGGTCCCAACCTCGGTCGCTGCCTTACTCAAGCTCCCGGTCTGCGCAACCACCAGCAGGACATCGAGCGCAGCGAGATCGGGCATCCTGGGCGACAACACGCCCACACTCTAGCCTTCGACATCACAATGTGCGTTTGTGGCCGCACAAGGTTAACAAGGGTGTTGCCGACAAGCCCACCGAGGCATCGTGGACGGCATGACGAATACGACGGTCGAACGACAGGCGGGCGAGCCGGGCGGGCAGCCGCCAATAGGTGGGCGGGCAACGTCCGGCCCGCGGACCGGGTTGCTGCGCGATCTGCAGCACCCCTCGGAGATGTTCAGCAACATCACGCCGAACTGGTACGCGTCCATCATGGGCACCGGCATCGTGGCGGTGGCAGCCGCATCTCTGCCGGTCCAGTTCCCGGGCCTGCGTGTCTTCGGTGTCGTGGTCTGGGCAGCCGCCGCGATCCTGCTGGTGCTGCTCACGGTCGCCACCGCAGCGCACTGGGTCAAGTACCGCGACACCGCACGCGGCCACCACCTCGATCCGGTGATGGCCCACTTCTACGGTGCACCGCCCATGGCGATACTCACCGTCGGCGCAGGCACGCTGCTCTTAGGTAAAGACGTTCTCGGCATAGGACCTGCCGTCGCCGTCGACTGGGTGCTGTGGTCGCTGGGCACTCTCACCGGTCTGGCGGCGGCCGGCGTTGTCCCCTATCTGCAGTTCACCCGGCACGAAGGCGTCGACGAGAAGAGCGCGTTCGGAGGCTGGTTGATGCCCGTCGTACCTCCCATGGTCTCGGCCTCGACAGGCGCCCTACTCGTACCCCACACGCCTGCAGGGCAGGCTCGTCTCACGCTGGTCCTGGCGTGTTACGCGATGTTCGGTCTGGCCCTCATCGCCTCGCTCGTCGTGATCACGCTTATCTGGTATCGGCTCGCGACACAAAAGGTCGGCGAAGCCCGCATGGTTCCGACTTTATGGATCGTCCTTGGCCCGTTGGGTCAATCGATCACAGCCGCGAACTTGCTCGGTGGTGTCGCAAGCCAGGCGTTGCCCGCGCCGTACTCGACTGCGTTCAAGGCGTTCGCCGTGGTTTACGGAGTACCGGTGTGGGGCTTCGCGCTGCTGTGGGCCGGGCTGGCGGCCGCGGTGACCGCGCGAACAGCGAAGCAGGGACTGCCGTTCTCCCTGACCTGGTGGTCGTTCACCTTCCCCGTGGGCACCTGTGTCACAGGGACGAGTGGGCTCGCGCTGCACACCGGATCCACCGTGTTTCATTGGGCGGCTGCCGTGTTCTACGTCGGCTTGTTGATCGCCTGGGCAACGGTTGCCGTGCGGACAGCGCACGGTTCGGTGCGCGGGACGTTGTTCCGCCCCGCCCCGCCCCGGACTGTGACCCTGGTGCCGTGATGCCTTCCCGAAAGACGAGCACCGCGTGTGATTCCGGTGTCGTCATTGACAGCCGAAGTGCTGCATTGCTGTTCGCCGAGGGCGCGATCTGCTTCGATACGGACACCGGCAGTGCTACGTGCGAGGGCCGGCAGGTGGTCCTTCCATCTGGCCCGGACACCATGACGCGACCGATACTGGTATGTGGTCACGCCCCATCCTCCAGGACCATGGTCGCGGACCATCTGGAAGCACTCGGCCTACCGGCGTGGCAAGTGGTCGAACCCAGCGACGACAGCTCGGACACCTGATCGTGCGCTCCCTGTCGGCGCCGTCCGTCAACCGCTGACTGGTTCGGGCGCGAGTCGCGCGGTGTAGATGGAGTAGCCATCGATCCACCGGGTCACGGCGGTCGCGATGGCCGTCGCGATCAGAATCGGCACCATCAGCGCAAACCCACTATGGGTGAGCTCAAGGACCAGTGCCACTGCTGCCAAGGGAGCCTGCATCGCCGCCCCGATCATCGCGGCGGCGCCGATCATCGCGTAAGCACCCACGGGGCTGCCCGGCCACAGGTGGTTCCACGCTAATCCCAGGAAGCCGCCGGCCACGGCTCCGGTGCTCATCACCGGGGTGAACAGCCCGCCGGAGGCACCGCTACCGAGACACAGCAGTGTGACGAGAGGCTTGAGCACGGCCAAAGCCAGCAGAAGTGTCAGTGTCCCTGATCCGAGGAAAGCGTCGTGCGCCATCCCTTTGCCGTTGCCGTACAACTGCGGGTAGACCAACGCCAGGAGACCGAGAATTGCGAAGGCGATAAGCGGCGCGATGAGCGCACGCCGTCCGGTGACCTGCAGATGCGAGACGCTTCCGATGAGCCGAACATAGCCGGCTGATGCCAACCCGATGACGATGCCCGCTACCAGGGCCCAGACCAGGAGACGTAACGCGAAGGCGTACTGAGGGATGTCGATGTACGTCGGATGCTGCGGAAGGAAGATCCACGCGGTGCTCGTCGCCACTGCTGAACAGATCACTGCCGGGAGCATGGTGGGCAGGTTGATGGCGCCGACGAGGATCTCGGCGGTGAATAACGCCCCGCCGAGGGGGACGTTGTACACCGCGGCGAGGCCGGCCCCACCCCCGCATGCCACGAGGAGTCGTCGCTGCGCGGGCGTGAGGCGAGCCCAGTCGGCGAGGACGTTGCCTGATACCGCGCCCATGAGTTTTGGCGCCGCTTCACGACCTAGGGACGCACCGAGCCCGATGACCACTTCGGAGATCACCGACGTCCCGAGGCTGCGACGGAAAGACAGCCGACCCACCCCGGTCCACAACACGTCGTCGACCTCGGACTTGGCCCCGGGGGTGAACTTACGCAGCAAGAACCATGCGGGACCCGCAATGACGCCACCGATCAGAACCGGAAGGAGTCGGTGCCATCCCGACGCCGCCTCGACACTGCTCAGTGTGCCGTCGCCGCTCAACGGCGTACCGAAGGCAAGATGCTGAACGCTGAACAGGACCAGCATCATCAGGACTCCGAACAGCCCCGTCGCGACACCGACCAGGACGACCAGGATCCAGAACTTTCCCGTCAGACGTGCATCGCCGTCCCCGGTGACGTTCGGTTGGGTCATCGCACCCCGTCCGGACGGCAGCCGCCGCCGTATCAGGGGCGGCGGCACCCGTAGACGTTCGGTCGGCCCGGGTTGTCGGGCCGGGCGGCGGATCCGACTCATCGCGGATTTGACGAAACGGGGGTCAACCCCAATTGCCGCCCGACAAGTGGTCGTCGGACCGGACGCAGACGCGCAGCGATATCGCTCAGCGTCAGCGCCGAGCCGCTCCGGGGTGCTGACAGTACGACCGGGACACCCGCGTCGCCGGCCTGACGCAACTGCACGTCGAGCGGAATACGGCCCAGCAGGGGTGTTCCCAGTTCGCGTGCGAGTTCTTCACCTCCACCCGAGCCGAACAGAGGCGTCTGCGAACCGCAGTGGGCGCAGATCAGCTCGGCCATGTTCTCAACGACCCCGGCGATCGGCATGTGCACCTCGCGGGCCATTGCGCCGACCCGTGAGGCGACCGTGCGCGCCGCGGCCTGCGGAGTCGTGACCGCCACGAGCGCCGCGTCGGGCAACAGTTCCAGCACCGACAGGGTGACATCACCGGTGCCGGGCGGCAGATCGAGCACCAGTACGTCCAAGTCGCCCCAGTGTGTTTCGGTCACGAATTGACTCAACGCCTTGTGCAGCATGGGCCCCCGCCACACGATCGGCTCGTTCTCTTTCACGAAGAACCCGAGCGACATCAGGCTGACGCCGTGCGCGCGAACCGGCAGCATCCTCCCGTTGAGCACCACAGGCGAGTGACGCACCCCGAACAGTTGAGGTACCGAGTACCCCCACACGTCGGCGTCCAACAGCCCGACACGTTTGCCGTGGGTGGCCAGAGCGACAGCGAGGTTGGCGGCCACTGTGGACTTGCCGACGCCTCCTTTTCCGCTGGCAATCGCATAGACGGCGGGCGCGGGAGCGGCTCCCAGACCATGCACTGGCACCGCCACGTCGGCAGCCGCCTGCCGCTCCTCCTCGCTCATCACATCGAAGGAGACGTCGACTCGATCGATCCCGGTCCCCCGCACCGCCTGCACCACGGCCGCGCGGATGTTCTCGGTCATGGGACAACCGCGCGTGGTGAGCGCGATGCGCACTGACGCTCGTCCGCGCCGGTCGATCCGCACTTCGCGCACCATCTGCAGTGCCGCAAACGTGTGATGCAGCTCGGGGTCGAGCAAGTCGCCGACGACACGCCTTACCTGGCTTTCGGACGCGGTGCTCGCGCTCTTCACGACGCTCCCTGCAGGACGAGGCCCAGCGCGTCGCTGGTCGCTCGTGCTCGCTCGGACCACCACCGGCCGGTCGCAGATTCGCCATCCCAGGTCTCGTGGAGATCCGCCCACCCGGCACTGTGAGCCGCAAGCCACCGCAGCGTCGCGTGGGAATCCTGGTCGAGCATCGCCTTGAGTGCGAAGCGTCGCTCGCCGCGCCGGTATCCCAATCCGACCTGCGCTGCGCCGGCCGCCAGGTCGCGCTGGGTCAACACGAAACCACATCGGATAGGTGCGACCATCGCGTCCAGCAGATCCTCACGGTCGATGGTTCCGGTCAAGTCCGCAGGTGCGTCGCGCAGGGCTGCCGGCAGTAGTTGCGGCATCGGGGCTTGTTGCAGCCCAGCGTGCAGGACCTGCAGGGTGAGCTCGCTCCACGCGGTGACCGACGGGATACCGAGCCGACCGACTGCGCCGAGATATCCCGGCGCCCACGGCCAGATGTGTTCGTGCAGGAGCGTGTAGGCCACTCGACGCGCCGCGGGGTCGGTGTCTTCGAGCAGCTGCGCCCAGCTCATCAGCAACACTCCGAGATGATCGGCGTCTACCGGTGGAGTGACACCGAGCGCCCGCCACAGGCCCTCGACGCGATCCAACGCATCGCCGCCTAACTTGCCTTCGGCGCCCAGGTGGATGGCAGCGTGGGGCGGCGCCATCAACACGAACGCCTCGGTGTAGTCGCTGCTGGTGAACTCCTCCAATTGCAGAGCGGCGCTGATGGCTGAGGAGCCCGGCGGTGGAGTCAGCAATACCGCGCCGGCTGCCCGAGCGACCTCCCCCAGGGCGGCCAAGGCCGTCATCTCCGAAGCGATCATGAGTGAGGTATCAAAAAGGCGTCACCCTGCGGTTTGAGCGGTCGCTGCAGCCACCGTGGCCGACGTGTCCCGTCGGGTGAGACCCGGTGCGCCTCGCGTGTCTTGGTCAACCACTCCAGGTAGACCTCACGAGCCTTCGCCGTGTCGACACTGATGTCCCCCGCTTTGTCGTTCGGACCGGCAGCTGAAATGCGGACCGCCTGATGCCAGCAGTGCATTCCCGAAATCGGGTCCGGGTGCACCGGGAACGTGAGGTTCTGGTGGACGCCGGTGTCGCTCCACCAGATGCGTTGGGTGTCCGGATCGCTGGACTCGTGCGGATGGACATCGCGCAGCCGGTGCATCGACCAGGTCGACCCGTCGTTCGCGAGGTCCACCGTTGCCATCATCCCGCTAACGCCCCCCTCCTGCTGTTGTGGGCGCCATCTGCCCATGTGGTGACTGCACGCCACGACGCCTGGGCGGATGCCCTCGGTGATCCAGGCCCTGGCAACGAAGAAGCCGATCGCGGTCTCGACACGGACCAGGTCGCCTGTCTTCTCGACTCCGAGCCGAACGGCGTCCTGTGGATGTATCCACACCGGATTCGTGTGGGCCAGCTCGTCCAACCATTTGGCGTTGGCCGAGCGGGTGTGGATCTGGGTCGGCAGTCGGAACGTCGACAGCAGCACCATCTCGTCCTCGGCCAGGTTGTCCGGGTGCACGTGGCTCTTGATGTATCCCGGGATGGCTTGCTCGGGCCAACCCCAATCGGCCAACGTCGAGGAGTAGAACTCCAGACGGCCGGACGGAGTGGGGAAACCGCGCCGGACGACACCGTCGACCTCGACACCGACCGCACGTCTGCCCTGATCGTCGGGGTCCGGCGCGGCGACGGGTGCCAGGTTCGGGCTGTCCGGCTTGGGGGTGGCGGTGTAGACGCGGCCGAGCGGCGTGATCGAGGTGTTGACCAGCTCTTCCGACGGAACCTCTTGCTCATGGACGGCACCCGTGCCCTTGGCTATCTCGAACGCCCCATAGGTCCGCATGTACTCCAGCGGCGTCTTGCCCTGCTGGGCCGCCGCCTCAGGCAGGCCGGGAACCGAATTCTCGAACATCCAGCCGTAGTACTCATCAACAGTGAGCTTGGTCCCGGGTTCCTTCCGCGATTCGTGGTACTGCCGGATGCCGAGGCTGCCGTCCGGGTCGATCCTCCAAGACAGCTCGATCCACCATTCGTTCTCCTCCCAGACCTCCCCGGGGTTGACCTGCCGGGTATCGGTGATGACCTCACCCATCCGCTCCCGCATGGCACGCAGCACCGGTTGCCGGAATCCGATCCACTGCCCGTCGTACTGTTCGTAGGAGTGGGTGTCGTGACGCTCGGACGCGTGACCCATCGGCAGGACCCAGTCGGCGAGATAGGCCGACTCGTTCCACGTCGGAGTGAGCGAGACAAAGCTGCCGACCTGTTCCTCGTCAGTCAGCATCTCCATCCAGGACAAACCGTCGGGGTTGGTCCACACCGGGTTGTAGACCCGTGCGAAATAGGTGTCCAACCGTCCGCGGCCATCTTTGATGAGGTGCGGAAGCAGGAAGGACAGTTCGTTCTGTGCCAGCGGGTACTCCAACGGCCAACTGAGCCCCTGCCACACCTTGGGATGTGGCGGAGTGTGAATCGGTTTGGGCACGAACTTGTTCCACGTGTTCGGGAAGGTGCCTCCTTCGGTGGCGATCGCACCCAACAACGCCGAGATCAGCATGACCGTGCGCGACACCTGCCACCCGCCGAGGTTGGCGGCGGCCGCCGAGCGCCAGGAGTGTGCTGCGAACCTGGTGCCCGCCGTCGCCACCGTCTCGGCGACCTCGCGAAGAGTCCCGGCGTCGATACCCGACTCACCTGCGGCGTACTCGAAGGTGAAGTCGTCATACAGCCGGGCGAGTTCGCCCTCGAACGACTCGAAGGTCGGCGGCAGGTCAGCGGCACACTCCTGCAGGTACTGCGCCCAGTTCCACCAGGTACGCACGAAGTCGCGATTGAACTGCTGAGTGGTGATCAGGTGCCGACAGATCGCCAGGTTGATGGCAGCCTCGCTGCCCGGCTGAGGCGACAGCCAGTAGTCCGCGTGCGTCGCGGTGTTGGACAGCCGGGTGTCGAGGACGATGACCTTCGCGCCATTGGCCCGGGCCTCGGTGATGCGCTGGGCATGCGGGTTGAAATAGTGCCCGGTCTCCAGGTGTGAACTGATCAAGTAGATGACTTTCGCGTGGGCATGATCCGGACTCGGCCGGTCGATGCCCATCCAGAACTGATATCCGGTACGCCCCCCGCTGGAGCACACGTTGGTGTGCGAGTTGTGACCGTCGACGCCCCAACTGGCCAATACCCTTTCGGTATAACCGTCCTCACCTGGACGACCGAGATGCACCATGATCTCGTTCTGCCGACCCTCGACGATCGCCGCGCGCAGGCGTGCCGCGATGGCGTCGAGTGCCTCGTCCCAACTGACCCGCGCCCACTTGCCAGCCCCCCGCGCTCCTACGCGCTTCAGGGGGTAGAGGATCCTGTCGGGGTCGGTGACCTGATTGATGGTCGCCGGTCCCTTCGCGCAGTTGCGGCCACGAGAACCGGGATGCTCCGGGTTTCCCTCGAACTTGCGCACCTGCAGGTTGTCCCGGTCCACGTAGGCGAGGAGGCCGCAGGCGGATTCGCAGTTGAAGCACGTCGTCGGCACCAGGGTGTAGTGATGCTCGACGCGCTTCGGCCACGACCGCGAGTCCAACTCGACCCAGTCGTCCCACCGTTCCTTCGGCGGGAATGCCGACAAGTGGATCGCGCTGGGACCTTGGTAGAAGGTCTCGCCCCGTTCTTCGACCGCTTTTCGAGCGGCAGAGACGCGTTCGCCCCGCTCCACCAGGGACGGGGTGCGTTGTCTTTTCACAGCAGCTCCTTGGGTCGCTCAGGCGAGGGGGACCGATTGGCCGGCCTGTACGAATGCATGCTCGTACGCGGCGAGTCCGACGAGCGCTCCGGCCACGCCGGCGAGGCCGATCCAGGGGGCCGCGACCGCGATCGCTACCCCCACGAACCCCACCCAGAACGCCCGCGCGAATCGGCCTTGCGTCATTTCCTTGCTTGCGCGGTGGGCATGCGCGGTCACATGGGGCAGGGTGATCTCGCCGACGACCAGCAGCAGATGAGCAACCGCCGCGACCGCCAGCGTGACCTCGAGGTCACTGGTGACATGAGAACCTGACCAGAGCATGGCGAACGGCAGCAATCCCGCCGCACCGGCGAGCACTGCTTGTACCGCCAGATGTGGGAGGAGTAGCGGGCTCTGCCAGAGGTCGCGCGCTTTGGCTTGCGCGAAGAGGAACGCGGTGTAGCACGCGGTGGCGACCGCGAGCGGGATCGCGATGACGCCGGTCACCACCTGCGCGGTGTGCAGATCGAAAGCGGCGGCGAGGAAGTACAGACCGACGATCGCGCCGTACCCACCGAGGACGAAGGAACCCCGCACCAGCCAACTACGCCACTGATGCCGAGTGAAGATGAGGTAAAACCGCATCGGGTGCTTGAGGTCTGCGATGAGCAGGACTCCGGTGACCGACAGGAAGAACACCGCACCCAGCGGTGCGACCCATCGAGCAGTGGCGTCCTGCCAACCCAATTTGCCCAGCACCGCGAGGGCAACGGCCACCAGCATCATCCCGGCGCCGAGAGATTTGGTCCACGTGTACGCACTCACCTCCCACCCCCACGGCGCCCGGTGCGGCACGTCATACGACACGAGCGCGGCAGCCGAGGACGTGTTGTGCCCTGCGCTCCCGGCGGGCACGAGCTGCGGGTCGGACATATCGCCTTGAGTGGCCCACGCGTACAGGCCGCCGTCGGGTCGGCGGGCTGCCAGCGGGTCCAAGGTGGCCTGGTGAGCGCCGAGGTAGAAGACGCCGGGGCCTGTCTCCTTCTCGGGGCGACGGACCGTCACCGGTTTGCGATTGATCAGGGTGGCGACCTTCGAGGTGGGGTCGTTCAGATCGCCCACCAGGATCGCCTCGGTAGGACACACGCTCACACATGCCGGCTCCAGGCCCACGTCGAGTCGGTGCGCGCACATGTTGCACTTCTCGGCCGAATGGTCTTCGGGATTGATGAAGATCGCGTCATAGGGGCAGGCCGCCATGCAGGCCTTGCAGCCGATGCAGATGCTCTTATCGAAGTCGACGATGCCGTCGTCGCGTTTGTACATGGCGCCCGTCGGGCACGCGGCGACACAAGGAGCATCGGTGCACTGGTTGCATCGCGTGACCTGAAAGGCGCGTCGCACCTGAGGGAAGACCCCAACATCGACGGACTTCACATAGGTTCGATTGACCCCGAGGGGCACCTCGTTCTCGCTCTTGCACGCCGTGCTACAGGCGTGACAGCCGATGCAGCGAGTCTGATCCAGGACCTTCACCCACCGCGCTGGGACCACGTCGTCCACTGCCATCCGATCACGGTAACCGCCACATCGCGGTTGCCCCTCACGATCAGCTACACGTTCTCTTTGTGGCTCGCAACGGCGGACGACCGGAAGTGAGTTGCAACATCGCTCTGCACATCACGTCTAGCTCACAGCTGCGAGGCACGATCGAGGGCGGTCACGCTTCGACGATGCTTCTCCTCTGCGCGCGTGGCGTTCGCGGGTGAGGGGTGAGGTGCTGCGAGGACCGGAACGACGCGAGCGTCCGGGTCGAGGGTGAAGTACCTCATGATGCCCATCAGCGCAGGTGTCCCGAACGTGACGACGGCGCGAAGGTCTGGCAGAGCTGACATCAGCTGGGCTAACGCCGGGCGGGCGTCTTCGAGGTCCTCGATCCTCGGCGTGTGATCCAGTGCCCACGGGATTATGTTCCAGCGCAGATAGTCGAATCGGTCCAGACCTGATTCCATGCGCGCACGACGGAAAGCGACTGCGGTGGGACCCGGATTGTCCTCGCTGCTGATTGCCGCGTCACCGCGCGCGATCGTCGAGGGACCTGGGGACTGCATCAGCACCAGTACTCGGGAACGATCGCCTCCAGAATCCGGGTCGAACCCGGGGACGAAACGTCTCGCTCCGACAGGCGACAGGCGCCACGTCGCGGCAAGCGCATCAAGACGGGTCAGGTGGCTCACCCGACGACCGTACCGGCGCGCACGCCCCCACCAGGGTGCCGAGGCCTCTGACCGGCATCAGGTGACAGCCAACGCCGCTGCGACGCCGAGCACCGCGAAGATGCTCCCGATGACTGTGCTGCACACAGCATTCGACAACGCCAGGAGTGGTTCCCCACGCCGGGCCAGTTGCGTCGTCTCGACCGAGAAGGTGGAGTAGGTGCTGAACGTGGCACAGAATCCAGTCCCAGCGATCAGTTGCAGTTCGGTCGGCGCACCTCGGGTCACGCATTCGGTGATCAGGCCCAGGAGGAAGCATGCAGTCATGTTGACCGCGAACGTTCCGTAGGGAAAAGCACGGCGGTGCCGGGTCTGGATGGCTCGATCCAGCAGGTAGCGGGCCGGCGCACCGGCTATGGCACCGATCATCACCCAGCAGGTGTTCATCTCCTCCACCCCTTCGCCGTCCGGTGGCTGCGATGAACGAGGTAGTCCCCCGCCATGGTCCCAGCAGCGCACACCGCCAGGGTGGCGGTGGCGTAGCTGAGAGCGGTGATCGTGTGGCCGTCGCGGACCAGCCGTTGGTTGTCGACCGCGAATGTGGAGAAGGTCGTGAACCCACCGATGACACCCGTTCCCAACAATGGTCGCCACCGAGCCCACGCGGTGCGCAACTCGATGCCGCCCAGAAGGGCTCCCAGCAGCGTGCTGCCAATCACGTTGATGAAAAACGTCGTCCACGGGAATCCGACTGCTGAGGTAGGCCACTGCACACCGACCCGATACCGGCCGACGGCTCCGACCACTCCACCGATGCTGATCATCGCGAGGGTCCCGAGCTCTCGACCGGGTGGTGTGGGGGCGAGGTCCTCGCCCTCCACATCGACATCGAGCGGTTCCGTTGTCGCGCGACCGGGCAAATGGCGGTCATCCATGTCACGTCTCCTACCCGCAGGGGTCCGCGAAAGGACCCGGGATTGTGTGGGTAGGGACTGTTGGCCACCCGTGGGTGGCGGTTCGGGTACGGCGAGCCCCACCGCCGCGTCTGGTCAGACTACCGTCGATGGACCTTCCGCTCGAACAACCCGCCACGCCCCGACGAGACCGACGGGCCACCTTGCAATTCTTCAAAGCGAGTGGGATGGTCGAAGCGGTGATGGATCTCGCCGGACCCTCAGGGTCGAACCGCCTTCAGGCTGATAGTTCCTACTTCGTCGAATGATGCGAGGTAGGCAATGTCCCCATCACACTCCCCACGTCACGCGTCGGTCGTCCCGGCGCAGCACGTTTCCTCCCGACAGGCGCCGCTTAGCACAGCCCCAGTTGCAGAGCGCCACACCGGGTACGCGCCGACCGATCACGGAGAGTCTGCCGCCCACGAGTCGGGCACCGAGCGGCACAGCGGCTACTGCCCCACCGATTTCGAGGGCGTACAGGCTTCCCGTTCGCACACCGGTGGCCCGGGCGGCATGGCCGCGACCGGGTCACACAGTCAAGGCGGCGGCCACGTGGGCGACGGCCTTCGGCACAGCGGATGGGGTCCCACCGACGGTGCGGTCAACTCTCGGAGCACCGCGGCAGCCGGGGACAGCAACGACGTGGTGCACGATGTGTGACCGATCCGTCGTGGTAGGCACGGACGCCACCGCGCGCTGTGATGCCGCATTGGTGTTTGCGGCCGATGAAAGTCGGTTGCGGCGGGCGCGGCTCGTCATCGTGATGTCGTTCACCGGACCCGTCGACCCTGACATCGATGATTTCGAGACTTCCCGAGACGTGCTCGTGCATGAACACAAGCGCCGCGTCATCGCAGCACTTGGCAGGGCACTGGCACTTTCGACCGCGGATCTGCCGGACCACGAGATCGTGTGCGACGACAGGGGTGTCGCCGACTTGTTGCGGGACACCAGTGTCGGCGCTGAGATGTTGGTGCTGGGTCGCCATCAGGGCCATCTTCTGGACACCCTGTTGCACGGCCCCTCCGCGACAGGGGACCTGGTGCGACACAGCCGAGTCCCTGTCGTCGTGGTCCCGCACCACGACCGTGAGCATTCGTCGGAGCAGGATGCGCATGACTTCGCTGCGCAGACCGGCTCGTCAGCGACCGGGTCATGACCGACCTCTCAGCTGCGTCGCTGCACGCCTCCAACCAGTTGCTTGTTGTGCTGGCACGAAGCGCGCGAACGGACTTCGACGACGCCGGGATGGTGGCAGGTCATCTAGATCCCCCGCTGCATCACGCCGGCGTCATGCAGGCGCGCCTGCTGGGGACGGCGGTGCGGGCGGTGTTGTCTCCGATTCGACCTTTGCGGGTTGTGCACAGCCCTCTCCTGAGGGCCGCCCAGACGGCTCAGGCGATCGTTAACGCAATGCCGCTACCACCTCAGGTGACGTGTCATCAGGGCCTGATCGACCGCTACTACGGCCCGTGGGAGGGGCACGCGGTGCCGGACAACACCACGCTCAACGGTGCCTTGGATGGCGGCGCGGGTTTGGAGACTCAGGATCACGTTCTTCGACGCACCTATGAGGTGCTGGACACTCTGTCAACAGGCCCTGTCGTCGTCGTCACTCACGATGCCAACATTGATGTCCTGCTCGCTGCACTCGGCTGCCTCCCCCATGCCGTGGAGCACACCCCGCCGGCGACGGCCGGGTGTCACCTCCTGGTGCGTGGCAGCACCGGGTGGGAATTGCACGGCTCGGCACGACGCCAGCGCGACCTGCCACCGGCGCTCAGCTCGACGTTGTTCAGTCCACGATGAGCACGCCTTCAGCTCCTCATGAGGATCCGACCGCGCGGCATGCTCACCCACCGTCCCGGTGGAGTGTCTTGTTCGGATACCGACCGCAGCCGCCAGAGCTGTCCCAGGTGGAAGAACCTGCATACTTCCGGGATCTCAATCTCGACCGTGTCGAGACCGACGTGTTCGGAGCCGGGGACGAGTACGACGTGGTTCCCCACTTCCGTTGTCCCCTGGATGACCAGGCGCTCATTCAGCTGCGCCAAGCCGTGTTCGCCGATCTTGACCGCGCCGACGTTCGGGCGGCGGTGGATGATTTCGTTCGGCGCATGCGCGTCGTGCGGGAGCGGTTGCACACCGCACGTAGGGCGAGCGAACCGTATGAGGGGCAGCGGTGGCACCTCGAAGCGGCGGTGCAGTACTGCGATGCGGTCTTGACACTGCGAACGGAACTGTCAGACGCTGAGCCAGCCTCCTCAGGCCTGCAGGGAATCGTGGCCCACCTCGACGCTTACCACGACTCTGCCGCGTTTCGTACGCTGCGTCATGACCGCAGTGCCGCCGTGGGGGCACTGGCAAGCGTGCACTATGGGATTTGGATCGACGGTGCGCGGGTGACCGTCGGTTCCTATGACGACGAACCCGACTACACCGAAGAAGTGGAACAGGCATTCGCCCGCTTTCGGGCCGTCGATGTCGATTCCACCCAGCTGTCGGTACCCCGAGGCTCCGGCCCGCTGGATCACGTGGAAGCCAGCGTGCTCGCCTGCACCGCCAAGATCTTTCCCGCCCACTTCGAGGTGCTTGACCGATTCTGTCGTGACCATCACACCTTCTTAGATCCGGTCACGGTGCTCTTCGACCGGGAGATCCACTTCTATTTGTCCTACCTTGATTACCTGGCTCCATTGGGGGAGAACGGGTTGCATGTCACGACGCCCGTCCTGGCTGAAGACGCCGTGTCGGAATCGCTAGTGGACGTCTATGACCTTCCTCTGGCGGTGCAGTGCGTCGCCCAGGATCGGCAGGTGGTCGTGAACACCGTCACCCTCGACGCGCCCGAACGTATTCTCGTCATCTCCGGACCCAACAACGGTGGCAAGACGACCTTGGCCAGGACGATCGGCCAGTTGCACCATCTGGCCCGCATCGGATGCCCTGTCCCAGGACGGGAGGTCCGGATCTTGGCTTGCGATGCTATGTACACCCATTTCGAACGCCAGGAGGATCTGACGACGCTAGCGGGTCGCTTGCAGAGTGAGCTGATTGCGCTGCACGCCACCGTGAGCACGGCCACGTCCCGCAGCCTCATCGTGATGAACGAGATGTTCAGTTCGACAACGGTGACTGATGCCCAATACCTCTCTCAGAAGATCCTCGAACGCATCACCGCCCTGGGGGCGATAGGGGTATGCGTGACGTTCCTGGACGAACTTGCGACGATGAACCAGGCCACTGTCAGCATGGTCAGCACCGTCGATCCACACGACGCCCGCCGCCGGACCTTCCAGGTTCTGCGCAAGCCGGCCGACGGTCACGCGTACGCGCATGCACTCGCTGAGAAGTACGGCCTGACCCGTGATGAGATTCGCGTGAGGATGCGCGCATGAGGTCTCGCCTGCTTTTCTCCGACCGTGATCTGGTCGTCCCAGCGACTCACCGGTCACGCGTCACCAGAGGCACGACGCATCCGACTCCCAGCGGCCCCAAGAACGCCACCGCCGCCGACCTGGGACTTGATCTGCTCTGGGACGCGATGGGTGGCGGCGATGAATTCGTGCGGGCGGTGTCGGCCGCCGTGACGAATGAGCCACTCGCCGACCCCGACGCCATCCGTTACCGCCAGGAGGTGCTCGAGGACGGCCTGCGAGACCCGGACGCTCTGCGCCGCCTGCACCAGCTCGCGGTGGACGCCATCGAGGCCGAGGCCGGCGTGTACCACAGTGCGTTCCGCGAGACAGGCGAATCCCTATTGCGACGGTCGCTCAAAGTGCTCGCGCTCTTCATGGACGCGCTCCGCGCCCTGCACGCACTCGCCGAGGAGAAGGCCGAGCACGCCACCTCACGCGCCCTGACGCGGTTCTACGAACAGATCCTCGCCGAACTCGATGACGCTTATCTCGCCGAGTTGGAGCAGCACGCCCAGACACTGCGCTTCCCTCGCGGGCTGGTGCTGAGCGCACACCTCGGCGCCGGCAACGCCGGTACCGACTACGTCCTTCGCTCGCCGCTGAGTCGCAACCGCGGCAACTGGTGGCGGCGCAGGGCGTTGAAAGCTCCGACGTACGACTTCACCATCGCCGAACGGGATCAGGCGGGTTTCGAGGCGCTGGCCGTGATGCGCGATCGCGGAGTCACGCTGGCCGCCCGGGCTCTGGGCGAGTCGGTTGATCACATCCTTCAGTTTTTCATCGCTCTGCGCACCGATACCGCCTTCTACCTCGGCGCACTCAACCTGCACGCCGGCCTGACCGCGATCGGCCACGAGGTATGCCGTCCCGTCGTGGAAGAGCCGGGCCGTGAGCTTCGCGCCGAGGCGTTGTACGACCCGTGCCTCGCCCTGCGTACCAAGCACCTGGTCGTCGGTAACGACCTTCACGCTACGAACTTGGATCTGGTCGTGGTCACCGGTGCCAACCAGGGCGGCAAATCCACCTTCCTACGCAGCCTGGGAGTCGCGTTCCTGATGGCGCAGAGCGGACTGTTCGTCGCCGCGTCACACTTCTCGACCAGCACGGTCACCGGCCTCTTCACCCACTTCACGCGCGAAGAAGACCCCGGCATGACAGCCGGGAAGTTCGATGAGGAACTGGCCCGGATGAGTCGCATCACCGACCGCCTCCGGCCCGGCGGACTCCTCCTGTGCAACGAGTCCTTCGCCGCCACGAACGAACGCGAAGGCGCCGAGATCGCTGCCGGAATCATCGAGGCTCTGCGCGAGCAGAGCGTCCGGATCGTCTTCGTGACCCACATGTTCGACTTGGCACGCCGGTACACCGGCGACGATCACACATTGTTCCTCAGGGCCGAACGCCGCTCCGACGGCCAGCGCAGCTATCGGTTACGCGTTGCCCCGCCGGAAGCGACGAGCTTCGGCGCTGATCTCTACCAGCACATCTTCCACACCACGTGAGCCACCAAAGCACCCGGAGCACGCCGCCAGTCCTCGTGAGAGGGCGAAGGGGACCCGCGGTCGGTGAAGCCCCAGGGCTAGCGCAGCAGTCGTCCTGCGCCGAGGAACACGACGAGCGCGCAACTCATCAGCAGCGCCATCACAAGCCAGGCAACCTGGTAGCCGGAGACCAAGAGAAGCAGTCCGAACAGGACGGGACCTGAGGCGTGGCCGACGTCCCACAGGCTGCCGAAGACACCCATCGCAGAGCCGTAGTTGTTGCGGGTGACCAGATCGCCGATCATGGCCATTGTCGAGGGTGTCACCAGGCCGGTGCCCAGACCGAAAAGGCTGCTGAAACCGATGAGGGGCCAGAAACCGACAACGTGGGGAAGCGTCACGAGGCAGGCCACGCACACGACAATGCCTGCCACGATGAGCGGTTTCCTCGATCCGAGACGGTCGGAGTATCTGCCCATGAGCGGGCGGGTAAGAACGGATGCAATACCCTGCGCACCGGCGATCAGCCCGATCTGCACAACCGGGATGTGAACGGAGGCCGCGTAGAGCGGCAGGTATGCCTGCACCGATCCGATTCCGAGCCAGAGCACTGCTTCGACCAAGCTCACGAGGCGGATCGAGGGCTCCGAGGCAATCTGCCGAACACCGACGGCGACCTGCTCGAGCGCAGCCCGCAGTTGTCGGTCTCCACATCGGCGCTCCGGCGCCCGGGTGAGCGCGTCCGAGGGCACGCGGAACATGATCAGCAACGCAAGGACACCAATGGCGCCGCAGACGAGGAATGCCGCGTTGAAGTCCATCAGCGTCCAGGTCAGCACCGCCCCGCCGAGAACGGGCCCGAGCACGGTCCCGGCGCTCTCGGCGGCGTTGTACACGCCGAGCTTGCGACCACGGGCGTCGGGGTACGCCTTCGCCACCAGGGCCGACGCCGGCGGCGCATAGAGCGCAGTGGCCAGCCCGTGATAGAAGCGGATGAAGAGCAAACCGGGCCACGTGAACGCGAGCAAGTACAGAAGCGGGCCGGTTGCTTTGACGATGGCGCCGGCAAACATCAGTGGGCGGAAGCCGAACACGTCGGAAAGAGCCCCTGCGGGGAGCTTCACGACGATGCCGCTGATGGTGACTGCGGCGACGATCAGCCCGATGAGCTGAACAGGCGCGCCGAGATGCCTGGCGAACAGTGGAGTCAACGGGCTGCGGGCCATCTCGTAGCTGAGGCGGCCAAGAAATCCGACACCACACACCGCGGCGAATGGTCCCGTCAGGCGTGTACTGCGCCACACGACCGGGACTTCTCCGTCGGCTACCGCATCTGCCTGGGTCACGCTGTGAGCGCGGTGAAACCCGCGACCGCGGTGCTCTGGTCGTCGCGGCGCGCGCTTTCCGAGCCAATGGTGAGTGTCGTTCACGCGGGGTCTCCTACCGTCACGACGTCATGAAGCCTCATGACTGTTCGGGTAGGGACTGTTGGCCACCTGATGGTGACGGTTTGGGAACGGCGAGCCCCACCGCCGGTACTGGCCGATTGTAACGGTGCGGGGCACACGCCCCTTCGCTTGCCCTGTATATCGACGGCCCCGACGAGCCCTTCGGCCTTCGGAACGCACGCTGTCCTGATGGGCAGTTCTTGCTTGCCGCTAAAAACAGTAGTGGACGTGAAGGGACTCGAACCCCTGACCTCTCGCGTGTGAGGCGAGCGCTCTAACCAGCTGAGCTACACGTCCGTAGACGGCGCAGACGAGCAGGTACGTCGTCCGGGCGCGAGGGAGAGGTTAACCCGGCGCCGTCGTCCACCGCCAATCGGCCCCGACCGACGCAGGTCAGAGTCCGGGAAGCCGGCCGAGCGGGGTCTCGACGAAGTCGGGCAGCCATGTCGGCACGCCCTTCCAGAGCAGGTAACCGTAGAGGCACGCCACCACGATGGCGGCCACGCCGAGACCCGCCAAGCCGCGTACAGCGGGGTTCTGCCGCCCCAGCCACGCCGTCCAGGCTTTGACCTGCCTCCTGGTCCAGGCAAGCAGCTTTGCGGCCCAAACGAATTCGGAGGCCCACACGCCGAGGCCGATGAAGATGATGACCCACCCAGGGCCGGGCAGGGGCAGCAGCACGATGCCGAGCGCGATGATCGCGAAGCCCAGGATGCCGACGAAGACGCGGTAGATCAGGTGGGTGGTGGCGTTGGCGCGGATCTTGCGCTGCCACTCCCAGCGCGCGGGTGCGGCCGCGCGCGCCGGGGACTTCTTGTCGTCCTGGGTCGAGGTGCTCATGACACATCCTCGACGGGCTGAACGGCGTACCTCACGGTGCGGGGTCGTTGTCGAGGGCGGCGGCATCGGCGAAGACCTGCGCCGCCCGGGCGGTGACCGGACCGGGTGTGAGCGTTCGCGAGCCCACCGCATGCACGCCCTGCACCTCACGCAGCGAGGAGGTCAGGAAGATCTCCTCGGCCCGGTCCAGCACGTCGAGGGGCAGGGTGGCCTCACGGATGGGCAGTCCGGCCGCCTGGCACCACCGCAGGACGAGCGCCCGTGCGATGCCCGCCAGCGGACCGGCGGACAGCGGTGGGGTGAGGATCTCACCGTCGACCACGACGAAGATGTTGCAGCCGGTGCCCTCGCAGAGCTCATCGCGGGTGTTGGCGAAGATCCCCTCGTCCGCCCCCCGCTCCTTGGCGTAGGCGAGCGCGACGACGTTCTCGGCGTACGACGTGGTCTTCAGTCCGGCGAGCGCACCCCGTTCGTTGCGCACCCAGGGCACGACCTCGATCTTCGAGGAGACCGGCGGAGGGTCGGCGGGGCCGGCGGTCACGATGTAGGTCTGCGCCGAGTCCAGGCGCCCCGAGCCGAGCGGCCCCGCTCCCCCGGTGACCATGTAGCGCACCCGACCGAGCGGCATCGGCTCGCGCAGCACCGCATCGATGCCCTCGTCGACGCGGTCGCGGTCCGCGCGCGGCAGCCCCAGCCCGGCCAGGGTGCGGTCGAAGCGGGTGTGGTGCATGGTGCGCGCGAACACCTGCCCGTCGATCACCTTGCAGGTCTCGAAGCCGCCGTCGCCGACGGTCACCCCGTGGTCCAGCGCGCTCAGGCTGGGTTTGTCGTCGACCCGCTCGCCGTCGACCCACACACGGATGCTCATTCCGACCTCGCGATCACCGATTCCGCGAGCGCCAGGAGGCGCCGCGCCTTGAGAGCAGTTTCCCACCACTCCCCCGCCGGGTCCGATCCCCAGGTGATGCCGGCGCCGGTCCCGTACCGCAGCCAACGAGTGCCGCCGCGGTCGTGTTCCAACCAGAACGTGCGGATCCCGACGGCGAGCGACGCCGTGCCCTGGTCGTTGTCGACATACCCGATCGCGCCGCAGTACGGGCCCCGCTCCACCGGCTCGAGATCCCGAATGGCGGTCAGGGCGCTGGACTTCGGAGCTCCCGAGACCGAGCCGGGCGGGAACGTCGCACCCAGGATGTCGGCCCACTGCGCCCCCTGATCCAACTGCCCCGACACCGCGGACTCCAGGTGCACCAGCCCGAGGTTGTACTGCGGGGCGAGCAACGCGTCGACCGCGACGGTGCCCGGGCGGCATACGGCGGACAGGTCGTTGCGCACCAGGTCAGTGATCATCACGTTCTCGGTGCGGTCCTTGGGGAGCAGCTCTTCGACCGTCGGTGCGGTGCCTTTGATCGGGGCAGACCGCACCCGGTCCCCGCTACGACGCAGGTAGAGCTCCGGTGAGGCGCAGACGACCTCGAGCCGCGCGTGGGGGATGTCGATGTACCCGTGTCGGGGTGCCGGATTTGCCTGTCGCACCAAGCGATCCAGCTCGGCCATCGAGAAGCCGCCCGGCACCGCGCGACTGAGCACGCGGCAGAGATTCACCTGGTAGACCTCTCCGGCCGCGATGCGGTCGCGGATCGCGCGCACGCCCCGTTCGTACGCCGATCGGTCCAACGAGGACGACCATGCGGACAGGTCGGGGTCGGCCACCAGGGGCTCGACCACACCGGCGGCGTCGGGGTGCTTCAGATACTCCACCGATCGCATCCGGACCGCTGTCAGCTCGCGCTCGAAGGTATCGACGACCACCCAGAAGCCCGGCTCGTCGAGTGCCACGAGGTCGTGCCGCACCTCCACGACCCCGGTGGCCGTCACACCGGCGAACTGTGCCCGCCCGTCCTCGTCATCCATCGCGGCCCAAGTATGCCGACCACGCGACAGTCCCCCCGCTCCGCATGGTCCACCCGTGGCCCGACGCGAGGACCGACCCGGATCGGTACGACACGGTTGGGAGCGGACCCGTGGGGGGTCGCATTCCGTCGTCGGAGGCGTAGCGTGCAGAACGCCCCGCAGGCGGTCACCGATCGCCCGCAACCGCCCCTTTGTCGGTGCGGAACGAAGCCCTCGGCCCTGACGGGTCGGGGGCTTTGCCGTCTGTCACTGCTGCCATCGCGTCGACCTGCACAGCCCTGATCAGGGAATCGACCTCGGCCGACCGTGGTTGCCGATGACATGACTTCTTCGACGAATACCGCCGTGCAGTCCGGGACGTTCTCCATCGGAGGCGACCTTCCCGTCGTTCGCCTGGGTTACGGCACCATGCAATTGACCGGGGACGGGGTCTGGGGCCCGCCGCGGGACCACGACGAGGCGGTCGCCGTCCTGCGTCGCGCGGTCGAACTCGGCATCACCTTCTTCGACACCGCCGACTCCTACGGGCCGGTCGTGGCCGAGGAGCTCCTGGCCGAGGCGCTGCACCCGTACGCCGACGACGTCGTGATCGCGACCAAGGCCGGACTCACCCGACAGGGCCCGGGCATCTGGACTCCGGTCGGTGTGCCTGCTTACCTGCGGCAACAAGCCGAACTCAGCCTGCGGCGCCTGAAGGTCGATGCCATCGACCTCTTCCAGTTGCACCGCATCGATCCCGCGGTCCCGCTCGAGGACCAGGTCGGCGAACTGGCCAAGCTGAGGGACGAGGGCAAGATCAAGCACATCGGGCTGTCCGAGGTGACCGTGGACGAACTGCAGGCCGCCGAGAAGATCGCGCCGATCGTCACTGTGCAGAACCGTTTCAGCCTCGGAACCCGTGACGCGGACGCACTTCTCGCGCACAGCGAGGCGAACGGCATCGGTTTCATCCCGTGGCGTCCGGTGGCCGACCACACCGCTGCCGCCGGAGCGCTTGCCGAGATCGCCGACGCCCACGACGCGACGGTCACCCAGATCGCCCTCGCCTGGCTGCTCCAGCTCTCCCCCGTGATGCTTCCCATCCCCGGGACGTCGCAGGTGGCGCACCTGGAGTCCAACACCGCCGCCGCCAGCATCACACTGACCGCCGACGAGGCGGAACGACTCGGCGATCTGACCGACTGACTGACACCCGCACCAATCACGACGAAGCCCCTCCACCCGCGCGGGTCGAGGGGCTTCGTCGTGCGTCCCGCGGGTCGGTCAGGTGCAGGTGTTGGCGAAGTTGCTGATGGTGATGTCGTCGCCGGTGGTTCCCGTCGCCGCGACGAAGTCGTATCGCAGCACCACGGGCGAAGTGACCGTCGTCGTGGGCGAGTACGTCACCGTCTTGGTGCCGGACCCGCCGTTCGTCGTGCTCGTGTCGATGGCGCCGGTCGATTGCGCGACGCCGTTGATCTGGAAGCTCATCGTCAACTTCCGCGGGTTCTTCGAGTAGGTCGTGTAATTGAAGGTAAAGGTGTAGGTACGCCCGGCAAGGAAGGTCTGGCTCGGGCTCTGCACCACTTCGGACGCCGCGGCGGTCGACGCAGGATCCTGCACCAGGACGTACCCGTTGTTGGTGAACTGATCGGTCCCGCCGTTGGTGGACATGTTGGTCTTGGTGACAGTCCACCCCGCTGCCGTGCTCGGTGCCGCCACCCCGCCGCAGGCCGATGCTGCGGCGAGGGGATCGACTGCACCGACCGCGATCACCGGCACAGACCAGGCTGTCGTGCCCAGCACGGCACGACGTGTCACCCGGCGCGTGTCACCGTCCACGTCCCGCTCCCGCCCCGTTGAATCGCTCCACCGAAGATACCGATCGCATCTCCTGTCTTGGTCAAGAAAGGGTAAGGGTTTGGCTAAGTCGGCGGTGTCGTATCAGTGACACGGTGATCGAATACTTCGCCGTCACCAGGCCGCAACCGATCGTCCCGACCCCGCACGGGCCATCAGGGTCGTGGATATCGTGATCGGTCGTGCCTCCGGATACCGAGCTCCTCTGGAGCAAGCCCACCTGATCTATGCCCGCGAGCAACTCACCCGAATGCGCGAGCGCACTTCGGCACTGGATCCGCTGAAAGCCAGCGACGCCGACTCCTCCGCCCAGCTCCAGCGGACCCTGCGTGACCGGATCGCAGCACTCACGGATGACCCGCGCACCACGCTCTTCTTCGGTCGGTTGGATCTGGACGCCTCGGGCGCTCCGGGGGCGCGCGACCTGCCCCCCACGCTGCACATCGGCCGACGCCACATCAGCGATCTGCACGGCGACCCGGTGGTCATCGACTGGCGTGCGCCGGTCTCCACCGCCTTCTATCGCGCCTCCCCTGCCGAACCGATGGGAGTCCTGCGACGACGTCGTTTCGGGGTCGATCACGGTGCACTCACTGCCATCGAGGACGAGGACCTCGCCGCTCCCGGCGTCGACGCCGCCGGCCGAGACAGTCGAATCCTGGCCGAGGAGATCGAGCGGCCGCGGACCGGGCCGATGCGCGACATCGTCGCCACCATCCAGCCCGAGCAGGACGAGATCGTGCGAGCCGAGCTGGGTCGGTCGATCTGCGTGCAAGGGGCACCCGGGACCGGCAAGACAGCGGTCAGGCTGCACCGGGCCGCCTGGCTCCTCTATGAGTTCCGGGATCGCCTGGAGCGCAGCGGGGTGCTGGTGATCGGACCGAACGAGGCGTTCCTGGACCACATCGGGGCGGTGCTGCCCGCACTGGGCGAGGTGCGGGTGGTGCACACCAGTCTCGAGGGCCTGGTCGCCTCCTCGCCGGTCCGGGGTGAGGACCTGCCGCGGGCCGCCGCCCTCAAGGGTGACGCCAGGATGGCCGAAATCCTGCATCGAGCGGTGTGGGCGCGGCTGGTCGCGCCGACCGAGGCGCTCGTGGTGCCGCGGGGCGTCCGGCGCTGGCGCGTCCCCGCGTACGAGGTCGCCGAGATCATGAAGCGGCTCCGGGCCCGCGGGGTGCGCTACGCCGCCGCCGGCGACATGCTGCCTCAGCGGCTCGCGCACGAGGTGCTGTTGCAGATGGAGCAGGCCGGTGACTCCCCGACGATCGGGTGCAGGACGCTGTCGCGTGGAGCGCACCGGTACGTAGCTACGCGAAGTCGGTGTGGCCCAACGTGGATCCGCGTCAGGTGCTGTTCGAGCTCCTGAGCGACCGGGTGCTGCTCGCTGCGGCCGCCGACGGCATCCTGACCGAACAGGAGCAGACCACCCTGCTCTGGCCGCACCCTCCACGTGCCAAGGGCCGCGCTCGGTGGTCCGTCGCGGACCTCTTCCTTCTCGACGAGCTGGGTGACGTGCTCGTCCGCACCCCCAGCCTCGGACATGTGATCCTGGATGAGGCGCAGGACCTGTCACCGATGCAGTTGCGCGCGGTCGGCCGCCGATGCGCAACCGGTTCGGTGACCGTGCTCGGCGACCTCGCGCAAGGCACGACGCCGTGGGCGACCACTTCATGGGATGTCGCGATGGCCCACCTCGACAAGCCCGACTTCCATCTGGAGGAACTGGAGCGCGGATTCCGGGTGCCGGCCGCGGTGCTCGGTTTCGCCTCTCGGCTCCTGCCCCTGATCGCACCGGATCTGCGAGCACCGCAGGCGATCCGTACCAACCCTGGAAGGCTGTCCATCCTGCCTGTCCCGGATCCGGTCGTCGCCGTCGTCGATCGGGTGCAGGTAGCGTTGCGGTCCGCAGGGACGGTAGGAGTGATCGTCCCGGACGCCGACCTCCCGGAGCACCTGGCCGCCATGAAGGATGCGCGGATCGACTTCTCGGTGCTGGGAGTCCACGACCCCGGTGCGGTGGATCACCGGGTGCAACTGGTCCCCGCCGGTCTTGCCAAGGGTCTGGAGTTCGACCAGGCGGTCGTCGTCGAACCAGCCCGGATCGTCGCCGCGGAGCCGGACCTGCGCACCGGCCTGCGCCGCCTGTACATCGTGCTCACCCGAGCCGTTTCCGGGCTGGACGTGGTGCACGGCATGCCGCTGCCCGGGCCCCTCGTGGACTGAACGACCGGTGCACCGGCACACGTACGTCAGGGCCGCCCCGACGCGCCCGATCGACCAACCGTCGAGCTCAGGGCCAGTCGGCAGTGGTGACCTGGGCTCCCACGACCGAGACGGTCAGCACGGTCGGCCCGTCGGGCCGCACCCACAGGTCGTAGGTGCCCTCCACCAGTCCGGGATAGACCGCGCAGGGGTGTAGGCCCGTGGGCGAGGGACGCGGGATGACCGCCACGTGCGGCCATGCCGCACGGGCATGGCGATGACCGTGACCGACAGGACCATCGGACGGGTGGTCGTGAGAGCGCCACTCACCGATCCACCAGTCCAGGCCCTCGTCGGGTTCGTGCCCCCGACGCCCACTCGGACAGATCTCGATCTCCACGCCGGCCATGTCGGCCGGCGTGGAGACGACGAGAGCGCCGACATCGCCGCCGATGTCGAGGACCACCATGCCCTGACCGGCATGCGGATTCTCGGCGTCGGTCAACTGACGTGCCCCTTGAGTGCGAACCGGCGGATCAATTGACGGTCTGCCCGCCCGGCTTGCCCGGCTTGGAGGTGAAACCGCTGTTCGGGTTCGACAGATACGGGAACGAACTCAGGTACGCCGCACCGTACGGCGCATTGTCGTTGGCCGTGCCCTCGGTCGAACCGTCGTTCAGCGCGCTTGCCGCGGCGTCCGGCTTGTAACTCTTGTCGACCAGCGGGATCGTCGCTCCCGCCACCGCACGCAACTCGATGGCGGTGACATCGTCGATCGGGCGCCGCCCGTTCGGGAATCCAGCCGCATCCCCGGCGATCAGACCGATCTTGTTGGCTTTGCTCGGTGGCGTGGGCGGGACTGCCATGTTGAGCCGCAGCATGTCGGCCTGGACCGGACCGGTGTAGTTCTGGAAGCCCGGGACCACGCCCTTCGGAATGCCCGTCAGCAGGATGGCTGCGAGGTCCGCACGCGGCTTCTTGGACTTGACGTACGCCGCCAGATTGGGGAACGCCGTCGGGTAGAGGACGTTGGCGATGAGGTTGGCGAGCTCGGGCTGCAGCACGTACTTGGCGAACTGGCTGTCCAACCGGGGCGGGTTGATGTTCCAGAGGTCCTTCTCGCCCATCGGGTTGATGACCTCGTTGACCAGCGGGTTGCCCAGTCGCGAGACCTGCGTCCACGCACCGTAGTTGTCGTACTTGCCGGTCTTCTTGTTGAGGATCCGGCTGGTGGAGCGGCTGGCCGTGGCCCACACACCGATCACCGAGTTCGCGGACATCACGTCCGTCGGGGTCTTCCCGTCGACCGTCAGGTCGGACAGCGGCACCTGGATGGCGATGGTGTGCACATTCAAGTCCAACAGGCCGTTCACACCGGGCATGTTGGCCAGGACCGGTGGGATGCCCTTGTTGTACGCACCCTGGAAGGGACGCAGGTCGCCCAGGTCGAAGATGCTGCCGAGGTCGACGTGGAATCCGTCGGCGCGCTGTCCTGCGAACACCATGCGCCCGCCCGCGAGCTGGTGGTAGCTCTTCGCCGCCAGGGTCGGATAGTTCGGGGTGCTGCGGATACCGACGTTGACCGGCGGGCACGTCAGATCCTTGCCCAGGATCCCGCTGAGGTGTCGCGGGAAGTACTTCGGCGGCGGCGTGAGGTCCACGCGCTCCACGGTGAAGGTCTGCGGACGGTTCCAGTTCGCGTCGGTCGGGGAGGAGATGGGCCCCACGTTGTAGAGGAAGGAGTTGGGGTTACGCACCTGCGTCTTGAAGGTGAACTGGTAGGAGATGTCGGCAAGAGCGCGACCGCTGTTCGACACGTTGATGGTGTAGACCACGGTGTCCGCGAATTCATTGAAATTCGGTCCGCCGTAAGGCAGTTCGAACGGCATGAAGTTAGCGATCAACGTCACGGTGCCCGGTTTGTCAGGGCTGACGAATGCATAGACATCCGTGTTGTCTGCGGAGGGATCCTTGGAGATTTCTGGCGCTTCGCGGTGCGAGGACATGAACGACCTTTCAAACGGGCGGAGGGTGAACGACGAGCTAATTCCCGATGAACGGGACCAGGCGGGGAGGCCCGGTCTCAGGCTCGAGTTGCGTGGTGAAAAGCGTGGGCCAACCGAGCAGCCAGTTGCTTGTCGGTCACGGTGACCTCGTCACCGTCCACCATCAGGGTCACCTCACCGCGATGGACGTCGCTGACGAACGCAGCCATCGACGATGCGGCACCGCGAGGCACCTGCACCCTGTCCGATGCCTGATCCACCGTGGCCGCGTTCGCGGCCGACGGCGCGGCCATCGCCGCGAGGCCGACCGCCGTACCCAAGCCCGTGATGGTGACGAAATTCCGCCGAGATGACTTTTCCATACGATCTCCGATCGCAGAATTCTGCAGTCCTCGCAGGGACCTGCACCACGGCGCGTGGCGCTCGCTGAATCTAACACCCGAAGTCGGTTTTCCCCGAGGAAATCTGGGCATCGTGTTCAGCCAATATCCTGGGAATTGGCTGGGCGGCTTATTGACAGTTGATAATTTTCGTGTTAATCCGTAGCCGACCTCCTGTCGGATTGCTTTTCTTCGCGATCTGGTTACGGGTCAAAACTCGCCTTCGGCTCGTATGCTGCCGACGTGAGCGGTCGCTCACGACCGGCTCTCGCAAAGGATGCAAGCATGCTGAAGAAAATCGCCGTCGCGGTAGGGGCCACCGCGCTCGCCGGTACCGGCCTCGCGCTGTCGAGTCCCTCGGCGCACGCGGCACCCCTCCATCCGGCAGGTTCCATCTATCTGCACGGCACCACGCACCTCGCGCACTTCTGGAGTCGCACCGACTGCGAGGCCCACGCGAAGTACGAGGTCGGGCTCGTCACGAAGGCGTCTGCGACGCAGACCCTGCTGCCTGCGGTGCAGCGCGCCAACGACGAGGGCCCGGAGTACCGATTCGCCTGCTATCCCTTACGCAGCGGTCAGTGGAGCTATCTCACGGCGTACATGTCGAAGACCGGGAATCCGATCCAGTCCGCGGATCTCTACCTCGACACCACCAACCGGCAGTCGCAGGTCGAAGCGGGCACGAGCATCGACACCCAGGACGTGTGGCCGTTCGCTCACGTGGTGACGCACGACGCCGCGACCACCAAGACGTCAACCTGCAACGCGCAGCGCAACTACATCGTCAACGAGATCAAGAAGAGCCTCAGCCTGCGGTTGATCGGAGCCGACAAGGTCTGCACGGTGTCCAACGGCAAGGTCAGCTATGAGGCCGACTACGCCTCGACAGGCCCGAGCGGGCTGCCCTACGACCACGTGTCCACATCCGCCTCGGAGTTCCAGCCCATCCTGGACGTGCTCGGCTACAAGTACCCCGGCGCACCCACCTACAACAAGGTGAGCTCCCACCACCTGGTGGCCTGGAAGTAACCACACCCGGCCCACACGGGCCCGACCTACGACAGCCCCTGCCCGCCATCGCGGTCGGGGGCTGTCGTAGGTCGGGGGTGGATCTGCACCCGGCGCCGCGCGCGCTCCACCGGCGTTCTCTCCTGCCCATCACCCGATGGAGATCTGTACCTGTGATCGGGAAGCTCCGTAGCTGCAGCAGAGCGGCGAACCGCGCGTCCGGATTGGCAAGGTCCAGCTCGCCCACCTCTGCCAGGCGACGCAGACGATAGCGGAAGGTGTTGGGGTGCACGAAGAACACAGCCGCCGCCGCGTTCACGTCGCCGAACGCGTCCAGCCACGCTCGCAGGGTCTGAACCAGATCCGTACCGTGCACGGCGTCGTACGACACCAGCCGCGCGAGCGGACCGGTCACCCGGTCGCCGCGGACCGCGACCTGGTCCCGCAGCTCGGACAGCAGCGACGAGATGTAGAGATCAGACAGCTGGGCGACCCGAGGGGCGCCGCCCAGCTCTCGCAGCACCCGTACGGTCCGATCGGCGTACTGCCGGGCGTGCGCGAGCCCTTCAGCATGCAGCGCTGTCGGGCCGACACCCACGATCAAGGACAACCGGTCGCCGATCCTGTCGATGAAGTCGGTGGCGACTCTGACGGCCCACGGCTCCTGGTCAGCTCCGTACACCGGCAGCAACTCGTAGAAGGTGCCGCTGGTCTTTAGGTGGTCATGCAACTCCTCCGCACTGCCCTCCCAGTCATCCCACGGATGGCACAGGAACAGGTCTCGCTCGTCCGGGTGAGCGACGGCCTGCTCGGCAGCCTTCGCGGTGTAGGGCTGGACTGCCCCTAGCCGATATGCTGCTCGAAGCAGCGGCTGCACAACCCGTCAGAGACTCGCCGCATGGATTCAGGACAAACTCGGGCCCTCGATGGGACAACCGGTCTTGAGCCTCACCTCGCTCATCGAGACACCCGGGGCCACCTCGACCACCCGCGGCCCGGTCTCGGTGACATCGATGACGCACAGGTCGGTGATGATCCGCTGCACCACCCGGAGACCGGTGTGCGGCAGGAAACAGCGGTCCAGGATCTTGTGCGAGCCGTCCTTGGCGACATGCTCCATCAGGACGATGACTCGCTTGGCGCCGTGGACGAGGTCCATCGCACCGCCCATCCCCTTGACCATCTTCCCAGGAATCATCCAGTTCGCGATGTCACCCTCCGCGCTGACCTGCATCGCGCCCAGGATGGCGACGTCGATCTTGCCACCGCGGATCATCCCGAAACTGGCTGCTGAGTCGAAGTAGCTCGCTCCGCTCCGTATCGTGATGGTCTCCTTGCCGGCATTGATCAGATCCGGGTTGACCTCCCCGTCGAGAGGGTAGGGACCGACGCCGAGCACCCCGTTCTCACTGTGCAGCACCAGCTCCACGTCATCGCCGACGAAGTTCGGAACGAGCGTCGGCAATCCGATGCCGAGGTTCACGTACGACCCGCTCACCAGCTCCGCTGCGGCTCGAGCTGCCATCTCATCGCGTGACCAGCTCATGCAGGTTGCCTCACAATCGTCTTCTCGATGCGCTTGTCGGCGGCTTGTTCGGAGGTGAGCGCGACGACCCGGTGCACGTACACGCCAGGCGTCTGCACGTCGTTGGGGTCTATCTGCCCGGGTTCGACGAGATGTTCCACCTCCGCGATCGTCAGCCGGCCGCACATCGCAGCCAGAGGGTTGAAGTTGCGCGCTGAATCGCGGTACACGAGGTTGCCGTGCCGGTCGCCCTTCCACGCGCGCACCAACCCGACGTCCGCCACGATCGCGTCCTCCAGCACGAAGTCGCGTGCACCGTGCTCGGTGGGGAAGGACCGCACTTCCTTCGGTGGCGAGGCGATGGCCACCTCACCCCGGGAGTCGTAACGCCAGGGCAGCCCGCCGTCCGCGACCTGGGTTCCGACCCCGGTAGCAGTGAAGAACGCCGGGATCCCGGAACCGCCGGCACGCATCCGCTCTGCCAGGGTGCCCTGCGGAGTCAGTTCGACCTCCAACTCCCCACCGAGATACTGCCGGGCGAACTCCTTGTTCTCCCCCACGTACGACGCCACGACGCGTCGTAGCCGTTTGGCCATCAGCAACCGACCCAATCCCCAGTCGTCGACTCCGCAGTTGTTGGAGACGACCTGCAGATCGTCGATGCCGGACATCAGAACGGCCTCGATCAGGACGACGGGAACGCCGCACAGCCCGAAACCGCCGACCGCCAGCGTGGCACCGGACGCGATGTCGGCGACGGCCTCGCCCGCGCTGGACCAGACCTTGTCCAGGCCGTGTCCGACAGACGGAGACTTCGGCGAGGTCGCAGTGTTCACAGTTGTCCACCACGCAGTTCGATGATCTCCATGGCGCGTCTCTTCGCCAGATCGGTGTACTGGGCCGCCGCGGCTTTCGCCGCGGTCCCGTCGCCGGCCTCCAGACCCTCGATGATGCCCCGTTGTGCGTCGATGAAGCTCTGCGACGTGACCGGGGTCGACCCGAAACTCTTCGTCATGACCTGCTTGATGGCGAGGCTGCCGAAGGTTGCAGTCAGGACGACGTTCTCCGCCAGTTCGACCAGGGTCTGATGGAACAGATAGTTCGCATCCAGGTACGCGTCGAAGTCGACGAATCGGTCGTCCACCAGCAACGCGGCCATCTGCTCGAAATGCTCGCGCAGGGCGGACAACCGCGCAGGGGGGACTCGCCCCACGATCTGGTCGATGACGCCCAGCTCGATGATCAGGCGAGCGTCGAAAGTACTGTCCGACGTCCGCAGATCGAACGGGGTGACCACGTAACCCAGCGCCGGATCCCGGCGTACGAGCCCGTCGGCAGCCAGTCGGGTCAACGCATAGAACGCGCCCGACTCATCCACCTCGAGGGCGCCGGCCAGTTCGAGCAGGGGAATGACGTCGCCGGATGCGTAGTCCCGGTCGAGCACCTTCTGTCGCGCGGTGCGGTAGATCTGGTCGTCGCGTGCGAATTCGAAGCGCCCGAAACCACCCTTGTAGTAGGTGAGGGGTTGCCCTGACCCCGTCTTCGCCGAGACCACATCGCCGAAGAAGACCGAGTGGGTGCCTCCGACCACCTTCTCGGAGACGACGCATTCGATCGTCGCCAACGCGTCGGAGATGAGGGGCAGGTCCAGTTCGCCCGAGGTGACCTGCACCCCGGCGAACTTGTCGTCGCTGGGGACCGCGAACTGGTGGGCGAGCCGGCCATGAGACTCGCTCAGCACGTTGATCGCGTATCGCATGGACGTCGCAACCGCGCCGGACGTGGGAACGGCGTTGTTGAGGCACGCGAGCATCATGGGCGGGTCCGAGGACAGCGATGTCACCGAACTTGCGGTCATGCCGTACCGGACGCCGTCCAGCTGGGTGGTCACGACGGTCACCCCGCTCGCGAGGTGGCCGACGACCCGGCGGAACTCACGGGGATCGATCCCCTCGGGGCTCTCATCGGTGGGTGTCGTCATGGGTGTCTCCGATCACTTGTCGTACGACGGGACCGACGGCAAGAAGGTCAGCAGGGCCTGCGCGAAGGATTGGGGGTGTTCGATGACAGCAGCGTGACCGCCGGGCATCCACGTCGGGGTGGGGTGACCCAGCGCGGGAGCGAGTCGTGTCGCCGCGTCGCGGAACGGCGGCGCATCCTGCGTCCCGCACATCACGCAGGACGGACAGGTGATACGCGTGACGTACTCGGACACGTCCACGGCCGCCAGGAGCTCGCACGCCCGGGCGTATCCCTCCGTGTCGGTGGAGCTCAGCCGGGACCGAACGGCGTCCACCTGCGGGGACCCGGAGGTGCGGAAGGCATCGGTGAACCACAGCGCGAGGGTCGGCTCGATGATCGGTGCGACGCCCGAGGCGCGAACGTCGACGGCGCGTCCGCGCCACATCTCCTGCATGGCCGGCGGATAGACGTCGACCGCATCGGCGATGGTGACGCTGCTGACCTCCGTCGTCCGGGTCGCCGCAAGCACCGTGGCGATGAGCCCTCCCAGGGACACCCCCACGAGGTCGTACTGCGCGATCCCACGACGGGCCAGCTCGGCGGCCACCGCCTCCGCATGCTGCGCGACGTCCGCGCCGCGATGAAGAGGCGCGCACGTACCGTGGCCGGGAAGGTCGAGCGCCACCACCGGACGCCCGCCGAGGTGCGGCAGAACGGCGTCCCAGAAGGTGTGGTCCACCCCCAGCGGATGCAGGAGCACCAGGGGCGCGGGTCCCATCACCGGTCGCTCGAGCGTGCCGAGAGGGCGGGAGCGTCGGACGGGGCGGGCGTCCGCGCGACGTTCATGACCAGCGCCAACGTGGTGTAGTAGCCGACCGTCGCGACCGCCTCCACCAGGGCCTGATCGCCCATGGCGCGCTCCATCTCGTCGTAGGTCTGGTCATCGACCTGACCGGTGCCAAGCAGGGACGTGACGGCGCGCGCCACGAGCGCGATCTCGGGTCGTCCGCCGGACGGGGCACGACCGGACTCGACGTCCTCGACCACCGACGCGGGCACACCCGACGCCAGCGCCAGCGGGTGGTGGTGCCCCCACTCGAAGGACTGGTCCCAGTGCCGTGCGACCAGCAGGACGATGAGCTCGAACAGGTCGTCGTCCAGCGAACTGGAGTACCGCAGGTACTCCCCCACCCGCTGGACGCGGGTCATCAACTGCGGGGCCCGCAGCATCGGCACGAACGGACCGACCAACGCACCCCGCGGCCCGGCGACGATCTCGTCGACGGCATCGGCCTGCTCGGGTGAGAGCACCTCGGTCGGCGGCATCGGCAACCGGTCGGGACCCACGGTCATCGCGGCTCCACGTCGCCGATGGCCGCGTTCACCGCGGGCATGACCTCGGTCGCCATCAGTTCCATGGAACGGCGGCCCAGACCCTCGTCGACCCAGTCCATTCCGGCGTACACGAGTTCTCCGAAGCCGCCCACCTGAGCGTTGAACTCGACCAGCTGCTCGGCGACCTCCTCCGCCGTCCCGGCGATCACGAGGTCGTCGAGGATGCCCTCGAGCGTCACCTCGTCGTCCGGCTGCTCCCTGGAGGACTTGAACAGCTCCAACCGGCCGAGCTTGCGCATCTTCTTGAGCATCTGGGAGTAGTAGAAGCGGTAGGGGCTGTCCTCCTGCACCTTGGCGTAGGCGACGGCCTCCTCGTGCGTATCGGCGACGAAGATGGTGCGAGCCACGCGCCAGTCCGCGATATCGGCGGTGACGCCGACATCGGTCTTGCCCTGCACGTAGTTCGGCCAGTGGGTGGCGACCCACTGCGGAAGCAGGAAGTTGGCCGACATGGGGTGGAAGTCCTTGCGTCCCATCTCGATGACCCCCTTGGAGAACGGGGCCACGACGGTCCCCACGATCTCGGGGCGCGGCTGCTGCAGCGGCTTGGGAAGGACGCCGACCCCGACGTTCTGGTCGATGGTCTGCCGTGTCGACACCTTGAACCGGTTGTCCGGCAGATCGATGTCGTAGGGGGGCTCGGACTCCCAGACGGCGGTGATGACATCGACCGCCTCCGCGAACATCTTGTTGCGGTTCTCGTCGAGGATGCCGAGCACCTCGGCATCCGATGCGAGGGCCCCGGGGCTCACACCGAGGATGAGGCGACCGTTGCTCAGATGGTCGAACATGGCGGAGTTCGCGGCGACCAGCACCGGGTGCTGGTGGGACAGGTTCGTCGTACCCGTGCCCAGCCGGATCTGGCTCGTCTCGTTGATGAGGGTCGCCAGGAACAGCAGGCTGTTGGTGACGTTCTCGTGCTCGTCGGTCAGGTGCTCGCCGATGAACGCGTCGTGGTAGCCGAGGCTGTCCGCCAGGATGACGGCCGTGCGGTCCTCGTGGAGGGTCTCCTGCCACGTGCGACCGTGAGGGTGCAAGGGCATGGCGAAATAGCCGAGCTTCATGTGGTGTCTCTCTCAGGAGTGTGACGGTGGGTGGGTCCGAAGGACCCTGACGAGGTGACCGTCGCCGCTCTCTCGACGACGACCGGTCCGATCGGTGCGGTTCAGTTGATGTTCTGTGGTTGCAGGCACTGCTCCAGGACAGCGAAGACGCATGCCGTGTCCTGCTGAAGTCGCCCCTGGGCTGCGGCCATCTCGTAGAAGACGGCCGTGGCCGACAGCAGCGGCGTCGGGCTGTGCAGATCGCCCGCCATCTCCTGGATCGCGAGCAGGTCCTTCTGGAAGACCTGCACGCTGGCTGTCGCGTGGTCGTAGGAGCCGGCCGCCATCAACGGGCCCCGGACCTCGAACATCCGCGACGTGCCCGCGCCGTCACCGACGGACTTCAGGACCTGATCGAGATCGAGGCCGGCGCGTTGCGCGAGTAGAAGGGCCTCGGCTGCGGCCATGTTGTGGATCGCGACGAGCAGATTGGCGACCAGCTTCATCCGAGTGCCGTTGCCGAACTCCCCCACGTCGTGCACCGCTCGGGTCATGGCCTGCACCACGGGGGTGGCGAGGACGACCGCCTCCTCCTCGGAAGCGGCCAGATAGGCGACCAGGTCGCCGCGTTCGGCCTGAGCACTGGTGCCGCTCACCGGACAGTCGAGCAGCGCGCAGCCGTAGCGTGCGGCCAGATCGCGCAGTGCCTCCTTCTGGCGAAGCGCCAGAGTGCTGGTCTCCACGATGACCAGACTCCGTGCCTGGTCCCGGGCGGCCGATCCCAGGGAATCGACGACCGCACGTACGGCGTCGAAGGTGGGTAGCGAGGTGACCACCACTCGCGTCGCCCGCGGCAGGTCTGCGAGATCGTCCACCACGTGACCACCGCGGTCGCGATGACGCGCGACGGCAGCCGCGTTCACGTCGTACCCGAGGACCTTCCATCCGGCGTCGGCCAGGCTGCGCGACATGGGGTCCCCCATGGCCCCCAGGCCGACGAACCCCACGACCCGCGCATCGGGGTCGTGCGCGCCTGCGCTGTCGGGTGTCATCGCTGCACCTTATGGATGCCCGGCGTCCAACTACCGCCGAGATGGGCGTCCGCGGTGGACGGGCGGGCCGTGGCCGCCTCGAACAGATAGTCACGAGCCGCCAGCACCCGGGTCTTGATCTGGTCGATGTCGTGATGCAACAGCCGACCGTGCCGCTTCACGGCCTGGCCCCTCACGAAGACACTGTCCACGAGACCGGGGTGACCGGAGTAGACCAGCGCGCCGGCCGGGTTGTTCAGAGGCGTCATGGCGAAGCCGTCGGCCCTGACCATGATGAGGTCGGCGTCCTTGCCGGGGGTGAGGCTGCCGGTGACCGTGTCCAGTCCCAGTGCGCGAGCACCCTGCAGGGTCGCGAACTCGATGACATCGCTGCACGACAGACGTACGGCGTCCTGCTCGCCCGGGCGCTCCTCGGCCGCGTTGTCCAGCGCACGCTGGATCCCGATGGTGGCCTTCATGGCGTTGAACATGTCGCCGCCGTTGGAGACGCATACATCGACCGACAGCGAGGGCCGCACTCCGACGTCGAGCAACCGGCCCGTCGCCGGCCAGCCCAGACCCATCTGGGCCTCGACATCGGCCGACACCGACGCGGTGCCACC
Organism: Allobranchiibius sp. GilTou38; assembly: GCF_017565325.1. Taxonomy (NCBI): domain Bacteria; kingdom Bacillati; phylum Actinomycetota; class Actinomycetes; order Micrococcales; family Dermacoccaceae; genus Allobranchiibius; species Allobranchiibius sp. GilTou38. The sequence goes on from NZ_JAGEKN010000006.1 coordinate 593,012, forward strand.
GGAGTCGGCGATCATCCGGAACTCGTCAGGAGACAACGAACTGCAGTGCACATGGGTGACGGTGTCGTTCAGCATGCCGTTGTCGTGCATCCAGGCGACAGGTCGTCGTTTGCCCCACTCACCGTCCCCGTTGTGGACCGTCACGCGCAAGCCGGATTCGCGGACCAGGGCCCAGTCGGCGTGAGCGACGTCCGGCACGCTGAACTGCGGGCCCCGCAGAGCGAAGGCCATTGTCACAAGTTGGTCCGTCGACGAGAAGTACTGATCGCGGATACGCATCACATCGTGGGTGTGGGGCACCGTGCTCGGCAGATTCCACATCGAGGCGCCCCCACCGTGCGCGAAGACCGCCCGCATCCCCGAGGCGACGAGTGCCTCGACGGCGGCATCCGCGTGCTGCGGCGTGTCGATGTTGTGCGACCAGTCGAGCAGGGTGGTGATCCCGCTGTCGAGCGCCTCCAGGGCACCCCAGAGGTTGCCCAGGTAGGTGTCCTGCGGGCGGAAGTCGCCGCTCAGGCCGAGGTGCACCCCGGTGAGGTACTGACCGTGCGTCCAGTCCGAACCGATGTGGCGGATGAGCGACTGCCACAGGTGCCGGTGCGAATCGACGAATCCCGGCATGACGATGTGGCCGGTGGCGTCGATGACCTCACAGTCGGTGGCATCCAGGCCGTGACCCACCGCGGCGATGCGAGATCCTTCGATCAGGACATCGGCACGGTCCAACTGGCCCAGGTTCGGGTCGACGGTCAGCACCGTGGCGTTCTGGATGAGAATGCGGTGGTCGGACAATTGCGGCTCCTTCGCTTGACATGACCTGGATCACATTCAAGCCCGCGACCCGCCCGGGCACATTGGCGCGAGGTGGGAAAAACCCTCACCCGACTGACAGCATCCGTTATGCCTTGGTTCGCTGTCTCCGTCACTGACGTCGATCGGCCGCGGCGCGACCTCTTCCCGTCGGGCGAGCACGGTCACCGGGTGGCGAGCATCCGGCGCAGACGAAGGGCCACCAGGATCTCCGTACGCCGATCCTGGTAGGCGCCCAGGATCTCCTGCACCTTCTGCAACCGGTTGCGAACCGTGTGCTCGTGCAGCTGCAGGTAGTTCGCGGCGGCCACATGGCTGCCCAGCCTGAACGACGCCTCGATCGTGTCGCGCAGCTTGCCGGCCTCCAGGCTGCTGTCGGCGAGCGCGCCCAGCTCCTGGTCCAGGAACTCTTGCGCGAGCTCCGGGGACTGCATCAGCAGGACCTCCAGGCGCAGCTGGGCGTACTGCACGACGGTGGGCGTGGTGCGATCGGACCACCCGGCCTCCAGCGATTCGACCTGGCGCACCTGCTGGTAGGCCTTGCAGAAGCCTGTGGTCCCGGGCCGTGGTTCACTCAGACAGGCGGTCACCCCAGCTTTCCGCAGGGTCGCCACCACCCGACCGATCCGCTCGTCCGACCAGGTCTTCGGTGATCCGAGCCAGATGGCCGAGCAGCCGAGACGGACCGGGTACACCAGGCTCCCGCTGGGGCGGACGGCCTCTCGCAACCCCACCAGGAGCTGGTTCGCCAGGCCCTGGGGGGTGTACGGGAGCAGGATCGCCAGGTGCGACGCATCGAGCGCGTATCCGAGGATGATCAGATCGGCCGGCGACAGTCCGGCCTCGCGCCCCTCCAGCAGGTCGCGCACGAGACGTTGCTGCACGTGCGCCTTCGATCTGTTGAGGGCGTCCTCGGATCGCGCGAGATCCTGGGCCATCCGGGATATCACGGCGTCGGAGTAGGCCTGGACGACGATCGCCAGCGTGGTCAGCGCATCGACGGCATCGTCCCGGGACAGTTCGAGGCGCTGGGCCTCGGCCGCGACGACCTGGGACCACTCCTGCCCCTGCAGGAAGAAGCTGATGCGGTACGAGCGCTGCAGGGACGCCTGCTCGACCCGGACCTCGGCCTCCAGAGCCGTGAATCGCAGCCGGTGGGTCAGCGGGATGTCGTCCAGGTCCAACTGTCCGGCCAGGACGTCCCGTAACGCCTGCGCGTTCTCACTGACACTCGCCTCCAACGCCTCCAGGAAGACCGCGTCGTCGATGTTCTCGCGAAACACCGCCGAGGCGCACTTGTCGACGATGGCTCGTCGCATCGGACCCGTGTCGTGCGACTTGACAGCTCGACGGGCCCACTCGGGGAGCGCCGACTCGCCCTCCATGCCCGGAAAATGATCGGCGAGTTCCATGGATCCCCCTGTCCTACCGACGAAGTCGTTCGAGCTTCCCGCTCGCCGCGGATCGCGAGATCGCTTCGAACGTGTCCACGTTGAGCTGAATGTCGGACGTCGCCACAGGGTACGACGCCCCGCCGTTCACCGAGTCCGCGAAAGCCTGCAGGTTGGCGACGACGGACGGGAACGGTGGGAAGTACTCAGCCCGAGGTTCTCCTCCACGCAGGACCGTGGTGACGTCCCACCCCATGGACTTCTCCGGGTGGTTGCGGTCCCTGATCTCCGTCCACCCCTCCGAGCCCATCACGCACACGCGGCCGATGAAGGGGGTGGTCAGCACCGCGGTGATGACGGCGGTGGACCCGGACTCGAAGCCGATGGTGACCACGAGGGTGTCACCGTTGGCGAATCCGGTGGCCAAGGTGCCGAGCCGTGCGTGCACCTCCGCGGGAGCGCCGAACATGCTGATCGCCAGGTCAACCAGATGGATCCCGGTGGCCGACAACGGCCCCACCGGCGCCAACGACGAGGACAGACGCCAGTTGTCCGGAGGCAGGCTGAGGAACTTGTCCTGACTAAAGTTCCCTTCGAACACGAGGGGAACGCCCAACACACCGGTGCGCAGATCGTTCTGCAGCTGCTGGACGGCGGGCTCGAAGCGGCGTTCGTGCCCGATCCCCACACCGACGCCCGCTGCCTTGATCGCGGCCAGTGCGGTACGAGCGTCCCCGGAGTTCACCGAGAACGGCTTTTCGCAGAACACGTGTTTCCCGGCCTCGGCCGCTTGAACGATCTGCTCCAGGTGCAGCGGGTGCGGCGAGCACAGAACGACGGCGCGCACCTCGTCGTCCTCGAGAGCGTCGGCGAGGGAGGACGTCGTCGGGATGCCGAACCGATCCCCCACCCGAGCGCATTGCTCCTGATCGACGTCGACCCCGCGGATCACCCGCAAGTGCTCGTTGTCCTGCAGGCCGTCGATGATGGTGCTTCCCCACCAGCCGAGACCGACGACCGCGACGGGGACGGGCTCTCGGGAAGCGTCGGGTGTGCGATGCGCGGTCGATGTCGTGTCCGTCATTGCGCTGTGAACCCACCGTCGACGAGAAGTGCGTGGCCCGTGATGAACGACGAGGCGTCCGATGCCAGGAACAAGGCCGCGTCGGCCTGCTCCTGAGGTGTGCCCAGACGACCCAACGGGTGGTGGTCGACGAGCCACTGCATCGTGGCCGCCCGGTCGCCCGTGGCCTCCGCCCACCCGTCGAGGAACTCCGTCTGAGTGGCGCCGGGGCACAGCGCGTTGACGCGGATGCGATCGGGCGCCAGCTCCAGCGCCAGGGACTTGCTGAGGCTGATCGCCGCGGCCTTGGTCATGGCGTAGGCGGCGGAGCCTCCCGCCCCGACCATCCCGAAGGTGGAGCCCAGGTTGATGATGCTGGCGCTCGGGGACTGCCTCAACAGCGGGACGGCATGCTTGGTGACCAGGTACATGCTCGTCAGGTTGCAGGCCAGGAGGTAGTTCCACTCCTCCAGCGCCATGTCCTCCAACGGTCCGGCCGGAGCGACACCGGCGTTGTTCACCACGATGTCGAGACGCCCGAACACGGCACGACAGTGCTCGATGAGCGTCGCGACCTGCGCCTCGTCGCTGGCGTCACCGCCGACGAACTGCACGTCGGCGTCGTCGCCCCGCAGCCGCTGCGCCATGGCCTCGCCCTCCGCCAGCCGCCGACCGGTGATGATGACGTGGGCGGACTGGGCGGCGAACGTCTCGGCGATAGCGGCCCCGATGCCGCTCACCGCTCCGGTGACGAGGGCAACGCGACCGGCCAGACTGCCGGGCGCTGATCGGTCGGGGACGTTGGCTGGGATCGTCGTCGTCTCCATCAGCAGGCCATGTTCGCGACGGCGGTCTGTTCCATCGAGATCAGGGACATGCTCTCCTCGGGTGGCAGCACCATCCCGGCGGTGCGCATCACGGCATCCATGATCCAGTCGCGCGACTCCTCCGCACGACGGCGGGCGGCGTCGTAGTCCACACCGACGAGGCGGCCGTCCTTCTTGACGGCCTTTCCGGCGACGAAGACGGTGTCGATGTCCTGGGGGTGGGAGTGGAACACCACCATCCCCGGCTCCTCGTTGATCGGCCACATGGTGGGGCTGTCGCCGCTGATGATGAGGACGTCCGCCTGTTTTCCGGCCTCGAGACTACCCGTGACCGATCCCAGGCCGAGCGCCTCGGCGCCGTTGATGGTCCCCCAGGCGAGCGCGTCCATCGAACTGGTCTCGAGCCGGAGCGGCATCTCGCGTCGGGCGTTGAACGAGTCGTTGACGCGCACCCGGGCGTCCTGCAGCCCGAGGCGCAACTGACCGACGATGTCACCGCCGTTCAGCGTGATGATGTCGCAGCCCACCGTCGACCGGATTCCGGCGGCCTTGGCCTCGTTGAACACCGGGTGACCCATCCCCATCTGGATCTCGGTGTCGGGCGTGGACACGATCGTGCACCCGGCATCCGCGAGGTACCTGAACTCGTCGGGGGTGCTGGTGTTGCAGTGCACGTGAATCTGGCTGGGCGACAGCAGACCCGCCTCGTGCATGGGTGCCACTCCCTGCGAGACGGTGACACCGAAGTAGTTGTTGTTGTGGATGGACTGCGGCACTCCCATGTCGAGAGCTGCGGTGATCTCCTTGACCGAGGAACTCCACGGGATCAGACCCGTCTCGGTCAGCGCCATGCCCATCGTGACCAGTGCCGACGGGGAGGACAGGTACTCGTCGTGGATGCGGTGGGCGTCCTTGATGCGATCGTCCACCGAGGTGAAGGCCGGGTGGTCCACGGGCGCGGGCACCAGTCCGTAGCCGTACACGGCTCGCATCCCGCTCTCCAGGAGCGCCTCCACACCCGCCGATGCGTGCTCGGGACTGTTGTTGCTGTGGGAATAGTCGAACACCGTGGTGACGCCCGCGTTCAGAGCCTCCAGCGCTCCGATGTAGTTGCCGGCGCCGATGTCCTCGGCGCGCAGAACCGGCGAGATGCTGAACCGGATCCCTCGCATGTACTCGTGCAGGGTCCAGTCGGTGAGCATGGCGCGCAAGTTCGTCTGCCACATGTGGCGGTGGTTGTCCACGAACCCGGGCATCACGATGCCGCCGCGGGCATCGATGATCTCCGCGTCGTCCTGCGGCAGGCCGTGCCCGACAGCCAGGATCTTGTCGTCGCCCAGCAGCACCTGCCCCCGCGAGAGCACCGAACGTTCCCTGTCCATGGTGATGACGTAGGCATTGGTGATCAGCGTCTTCTTCATGACGTCGCTTTCTTCGTTCTGAGTCGCGTGACGAGGGGGGATCTGAGGAGCTGGGCCCTACGGGCGGTGTTCGTCGTACTGAAGACGGTCACCACAATGAGCAGGCCGCCCGTCAGGAGACTGACGGTGTACTGCGGGCTCGCGAGGGTGGTGAACAACTGCGCGAAGAAGCACAGACCGATACCACCGGCGATGATGCCCAGCGGATTGCCGCGTCCACCGCTCAGCGCGATACCTCCCAGCAGGGTTGCGGTGACAGCGAAGATGAGCGGTGACAGCCCCGGGTTGGCCGTGGCGGTCGCGACGCCGAAGCTCTGCAGCGAGCCGCCCAGGGCCGACAGTACTGCGGAGGCCACGAAGGCGCCGACCACCATCAGATTGACCCGTACGCCTGCCGTACGGCTGGCACGCCGACCACCGCCCGTGGCGCGCATGTTGCGCCCCAGGGTCGTCCCCATCACCACCACCGCCACGACGGCCATGGCCACCAGCGCCACCACTATCTTCAGGGAGAGGATGGACGCGATGGGCTGATTCAACCGGCCGCTGAAGGCGTAGTTGGAGAACGGAATGCTCTTGTTGTTCGAGATGGTCCCGGTGAGACCGAGGCTGGCGAGATAGCCACCCAGGGTCACGGCCATCGAGTTGATGCCGAGGTGTGCCACAAGCAGCCCTTGGACGAGCCCGAACGCCGCGCACACGAGCAGTGCGCAGAGGATGCCGAGGACCGGGTGGTGCACGCCGAACTTCACGGCGATCATCCCTCCCAGCGCGTACGTTCCCACCACCGAGAGGTCGAACTCGCCCACGATCATCGTCAGGCCGAGTGCCAGTGCCACGAGTCCCAGTGCCGCGAAGCTCTGCAGGGCGTTGTACACGCTGAAGGAGTTGACCGGGACGTTCCGAAGGGGCGGCACGACGAAGAGTGCGATGAGCATGAGCACGGGGAAGATCAGAGGAGCTCCGTGGGCCCGGATGCTGTGCCCGATCCCGGCGGGATGCCCCTGCGCTGTGGCGGTCACGATGCCTCTTTCGCTCGGCGGGTCAGATGATTGACGACGACGACGCACGCCACGATGACTCCGAGGACCAGGAGCGCGACGGGAGAGGAATACCCGCGTAACAGCAGCATGTCCTCGATCGCCGCGATGACGAGGGCCCCCACCGCGGAGCGGAGCACCGAACCCGTGCCGCCGGTAACGGCGGTGCCGCCGACCAGGACCGCCGCGATGGAGTCGTACGTGAGCGTGCCGGTCGTGGTGAGGGTGCCGCTCTGGTTGAAGGCTCCGAGCAGGACTCCGGCCACCGCCGCCGTCAGACCGGCGGCGGCGAACGCCATCGTGGTGAGACGTGTGATGGGCAGTGCGCTCGCTCGGGCCGCCGGGAGGCTCTCCCCCATCAACATGATCTGACGACCGAACACGGTGCGCCGCCGGACGATCTCGCCCAAGACGGCGACGACCACGAAGACGTAGACGGGGAAGGGCAGTCCGAACAGGGGTGCCGCCAGGAAGCCGTAGCTGGGACCGTGGGCAGGCGGGTACACCGAGACACCACCTGTCACCCACGTGACGACGCCCTCCTGAAGAGCCCCGGCACCGATGGTCACGATGATGGGGTTGGCGCGTAGCCGGCCGACCAGCCAGCCCTGGAGCGCCAGTACGACGACTCCCAGCAGGAGCGTGAGGAGGATGGCCAGCACCATGCCGACCCGCAACGAGTACAGGAAGAACATCGCGCAAATCGCGACGGTCGTACCCACCGACAGGGAGAACAACCGACCGCCGAGGACGATGGCCGTCACGCCCACGGCGATGATGCCGACAATGGAGGCAGAGTTGATGACCACCTTGGCGTTGTCCAGCGAGTAGAACCCATGGGTCTGGGTGGAGAACACGATCAGGACCAGCGCCAGCACGATGATCGGCAACCATCGCGGGTTCAGGAAGGACCGGGTGCTCCGTGACGGGACGAGCGCCGGCTTGACGGAGGTGGACGTGCTCATGCGACTGCTCCTGCCGCCGGGCCGTGCGTCATGTCCGCAAGGACCTTCGCCGGCGTGAGCCGATCGCTGGGGTGGGTGTCGACGACCCGTCCTCCGAACATCGTCACGACGGTGTCGGCGAGCTCGAGGACCTCGTCCAACTCGGTCGAGGAGAAGATGACCGAGGTCCCCGCCGCGGCGGCGCTGCGCACCAGTTGATGGATCTCGGCGCGACCGCCGACGTCCACTCCGCGGGTCGGTTCGTCCAGCAGCAGCAGCCGGCAGGAGGTGTTCAGCAGGGATCGGGCGATCATGATCTTCTGCTGATTGCCACCGCTCAGGGTGCCCACCGGCTGCCGACGACGATCCGCCGGGATCCCCGTGAGCTGCAGCAAGGTCGACACCGCGTCGGCGTCGCGGGAGGAGCTCATGACCCCGGTGGTCGCGAGCGTGGGGAGTCGAGTGGCGACCAGATTGCGAGCGATCGAGTGGCTGAGGAAGAGGCCCTCGGACTTGCGGTCGCTCGTGGTGTAGACGACCCCGTGACGCGCGGAGCGCAACGGACTCCCGAGGGCCACCTGCACACCGTCGACGGTCATCGAGCCCGACGCACCCGCCTCCAGCCCGGCCAGGGCTCGCAGAACCTCGCTGGCTCCGCACCCCACCTGCCCTGCGAGACCTACGATCTGGCCCGGCGCCACCGAGACGCTGACATCGGCGACGCGCGGCTCGACATGCAGGTGTTCGACTACGATGGAGACCGGTGGTCGCTCGCCGTCGGCGGGGCGCGCCGGCTTGTCCAGATCGGGCAGCTGTCCCAGCATCATCTCGACCAGCGAGCCACGATCGAGCTCCGCCACGGAACGCGTGCCGATGCATCGACCGTCACGGAACACCGTGGCCCGCTGACACAGGTCCAGGATCTCGCCCAGCCGGTGCGACACGTAGATGATCGAACGACCGTCGGCGGCCATGGCGCGTACGGCCTTGAACACCATCTGGATCTCGTGGTCGCTCAACGTGGCCGTGGGCTCGTCGAGGATCAGGATGCGCGCATCGCGGCTCAGGGCTCGTGCAATCTCGACCAGTTGCTGCTCGCCGAGGGTGAGCTCGGACACGCGCCGGCCCAGCGGCACCGTCTGCAGACCGAGCGAATCGAGGATGCGCCGGAGACCGTCGGGTTTCACGCGCGATCCGCGGTGGGACCCGAGCAACATGTTCTCCGCGACGGTCAGCGTGGGGACCAGGCTCAGTTCCTGATCAACCAACGCCACCCCGCACGTCTGCGACTCGCGTGGGTTGCTGAACTCTACGACTGAGCCGTCGATCGTGACGGTGCCGGAGTCTGGCTGAACGAGGCCCGCCAGGACCTTCACGAGGGTGCTCTTGCCGGCCCCGTTGTGACCCAGCAGGGCATGGACCTCTCCGGGTCGCAGGTCGAAGGACACTCCGGACAACGCTCGGACCGCGCCGTAGCTTTTGCTGATGTCCGAGACTTCAAGGCGCATATCTGGGCCCACTGTGTACAGCTCTCAATCGGTGGAGGTGGTGGCAGGGCGCGCGTGACCACCCGCGCGCCCTGCCTTCGAGACGGTGGGGCGATTACGCCTTGGAACAGGCAGCTGCGTACTGGGCGACGTTCTTGTCGGTGACCCGGTACTCCTTGTTCAGGTTCGTCTTCGGGATCTTGTCTCCCTGCAGGAACTTCAGCGCCCACTGGACGACGAACTGGCCCTCGGCGTCGGGGGCCTGGGTAGCCGTGCCGAACTGCTTGCCGGACTGGATGTTGTCGATCCCGACCTTGAAGCAGTTGCTTCCCGTGACGATGAGGCCCTTCTTGGCCACCCCCAGGGGCAGACCGGCCTGCTGCGCGCTCTGGATAACGGCGTTGGCCATGTAGTCCGCCATGCCGTAGGCCGCCTGGATGCCGCCCTTGCTCTGGTACTGGGCGAAGAGCTGGGAGGCGATCTTCCCCGTCAGCGCCGGGTCCCAGTTGCCGTTCTTCACCTCGACCAGCTTGTACGAGGGGTACTTCGCCAGCTCAGCCTTGAACGCGGTCATCCGGTCTCCACTGGTGGCGGTGGCGTCGGCACCGGTGATCGCGATGATGTTCCCGCTGGTGCGGCCCTCTGCTTTGAGGCCCTCCACGATGTTCTGCGCAGCGTAGGTGCCGAGCGACGACTGATCTGCGTCGATCGTCGCGCTGACGTCGTTCACCGCAGCGGCGGCCGGCCGGGAATTGTCGATGATGACCGGCACGTTCTGAGCCTTGGCCTGTTGCAACGACGGCACGAGCGAATCGTCGTCCGTCGGAGACACGAGAATGAGATTGGGGTGCGAGGCGATCGCCGACTGGAGGTTCTGGATCTCCAGGGAGACATCGAACGGGTCCTGCAGATATGTGACCTTCACCCCCTTCGCCTGGAGGCCCTTGATGATTGTCTTGTTGTACACCGCGCACCACGGGTTGACGTCACCGCAATGAACCAGGGTCACCTGCTTGCCTGCCACGGAGCTGGCGCCGCCTGCCGCCGACTTTGTGGAGCCCGACGAGCTGGACCCGCACCCGGCCAGCCCGAACATCGTGATCACAGCCACCCCAGCTGCGGCCCGTGTCGCCATCGACGTACCACCGGGCGAGTTCTTCCTCGTCACACTCACTGGAGTGGGGATTCTGACCATGCGTGTCTACCTACCTGTCTCATGTGTGACGATCGCCACTAGGTTGCGTGGTCATTACAGCCCGGTGTGATCGGCGACACACTGGCGCAGTGCGTGAAGTAGCATGGGGTGGATGACGGGATCCGTCATCGGTGCCTCCCGGATCCCGCTCGCGGCGCCAGTCCGACCGGCAGTGGTTGTACTGATCGGTGACGTCGTCCCTGGTCAGGCGTCCGCCGGCACCCTCAGACGCTTGATACGCGGGTGGATCGACGCCGGCGCTCCCGGCGGACGGTCGGGCCCGCCGACGGTCCTCAGGTCAGCGCTTGCGGCGCCGAGAGGTGGTCGCGCGACTATCGGGGTTCGGCGCGTAGGGGTCGGCCGGGGAATGCGTCGGAGCGCAGGTGTCCGTCCCGGACCACCCCTTCGCCGTTGACGAAGACCTGTTGCACTCCGCGTGAGGTCGCGGTCGGCATCAGGTACGTGGCCATGTCGGTGACCCGGTGCGGGTCGAGGACGACGACGTCCGCGTCCGCCCCGACGCCGAGGTGACCTTTGGCCCGGGCGGCAGGTGCGGCGTCGTCGAGGACGCGGGCCGGGAGGTAGGAGCAGCGACGGAAGGCCTCGGGCCAGCTCCAACGTCCGGATTCGCGCACCATCATCCGCAGCGAGCGGCAGAAGGTGCCCGCAGTGCGTGGGTGGGTGGAACCGCCTTCCGGCAATGGCCACCTGGTCGTCTCCCACGTCCCGTCCGACCAGAGCACCGGCATGGCATCACTGGCCACGATGCTGTCCGGATAAGCGAGCGCGGCGGTCAGTCTGTCCTGGTCGTCGGGGTCGTGTTCGTCGAGGAACTCCACGACGCAGGCCGTACCAGGTGCGTCCGCCCGTATCTGACGCAACCGTGCCTGGTTCTCGATGCGTTCACCACTCGGGAGCAGCACCAGGGACGAGGGCTTCAGCCCCCAGGCGCCGAGGCGCTCCGGCGCCAGGAACACGGCACCGATCGCCGTGCTTCCCGCACCGTACGGGTAACTCTCCACCGTCACCCTCGACCCCTGCTCCTGTGCCCGGGACAACGTGGCGAGCACCCGGTCGATGTGTCGCCGGGAGGTGCTGTTGACGTGACAGTGGTGCATCGCCGCTCCGGTCTCGGACGCAGCACGCACGACCTCCTCCACGCCGTCGATCGGCGTCCTCGGATCCGCCTCGACCAGTTCGCGCACGTGCGTGTACGTCGGCACGCCCGCCTCTGCCGCCAGCCGGGCCACGGCGAGGTACTCCTCCGGGTCGCTGTACGGGGCGTACCCCATGAGGATCCCGATACCCAGTGCCCCTTCGGCCAGTTCGTCGCGCAGGAGATCCAGCCACGCGGCTCGTTGGGCCGGTGTGGAGGACCCCTGCCAGGCCGGGTCCGACAGCAGCGACAGCGACTGGTGGATGCTGGCTGTAGGGGCCACGCCGGCCAGCACCTGGCCCCGCGCGTCACCCCACGACGCCGAGAAGCCGTAGTTCAGCGGACGGCCCTGTGCGGCTGCTTCCGCGTACGCCCGGGCCAGCGGCATGACACCGGATTCCAGATCCAAGGAGGTCGTCACGCCGTCCATCGCCTGCAGCCGTTGGCCGGCGACCGTGTGCACGTGGCTGTGCAGGTCCACGAACCCCGGGCCCACGACCATCCCGGCGACATTGATCGTCTCGCCGTCGTCGGGTGGTCGCAGATGCGCCCCGACCGCTGCCACCCTCCCAGCGGACAACAGGAGATCGCCGACGATCTCGCTGCCGGTGGCCGGGTCGATGATGGTGCCGCCCTGCAGCAGGGTCGTCGTCATGAGCGTCCACCTTCCACGCCGTGATTCACCACCGGATGTCGGTCCGCGCCCGGTCAGCTGACCTTCGGTTGCGCCCGGGCGCCGTAGTGCAAGTACGGGCTCCCGTCGGGCAGGTCGTAGAAGAACACGGGCAGCCAGCTCTCCTGGCCGGGAGGCCGGGTGACGAAGAGACCCTGCTCCACCGGCTGCAACGTCATCTCCTCCACGGTGGACCCGGATGCCTCGGCGGCAAAGCCACTAGGGATTACCTTGATGACCAGGCTCCCGTCGCGTTCGAAGACCTCCGAGGTGATCGAGCTGCGTTCGTAGGTGCCCACGTAGGACGACAGGTCCACCTGGGGCGCATCCGCCGGAGGGGTGAGCTGGTCACGCATGGACACGCCGGCGACCTCCTCGAAGATCTCCCGGTAGAGGTCGTTGTACAGGTCGGTGGTGTGACCTCCGTTCGTGAGCAGGGCGACGGAGAGCCCTTGGGACGGCAGCACCTTCAGGTACGCGTTCTGTCCGAACGTGGATCCGTCGTGGCCGTAGAGCCGTTCGCCGTCCCAGTCGAACCGGATCCATCCAACGCCCCAGGAGTCGCCGAGGGTGTACTTCTCGGGGAGGTCCACCTGATGGGACTTCATCTGCGCAACCGAGTCCGCGGAGAGCACGCGGGTGCCGTCCGGTGCGGTTCCGCCGACCTGGTGCATCCGCGCGAACAGGGTGACCTCGGCGGCGGTGGCGTTGATCAAGCCCGCGGGACCCAGGGAGCGAGGTAGGAGGAAGGTCGGCACGACCCGCGTCTCCTGCTCGGGTTCCGGGGAGATGTGTCCGATCGCGGCACGCTCCAGGATGACCTCCTCCGGCAGCGTCGAGGTGTGTGTCAGACCCAGCGGCTCGATGATCCGCTCCCGCAGGACGGCGTCCCACGTCTTGCCGGTCAGGACCTCGATGATCCGACCGGCCAGGACGAATCCGGAGTTGCAGTAAGAGAACGTCGCGCCCAGCGGGTGGTTCTGCGCCACGTCGCGCAAGCCGTCCGTGTACTTCTGCAGGCAGTCGTCGCCGCGTCCGGTGTCGGTGAACACGTCACCGTCGATGCCGCTGGTGTGGGTGAGGAGGTGGCGCATCGTCACCTTCTGGGCGACGTCCTGGTCCCCCAGTTCCAAGCCGGGTAGCAGCTCCACGACCGGGGTGTCGAGGCTGAGGAGACCGTCGTCGACCAGCTGCATGACCATGGTGGTGGTCCACACCTTGCTGATGGAGCCGATCTGGAAGACCGAGTCGGTGGTGACCGGGTAGCCGGTGTTCTTGTTCAGGACACCGGTCGCGGCCTCGACGAGTTCGTCCTCGCCGCCCTCGTCCACCCGGCGGATCGCCAGGGTCGCGCCCACCACGTGGTGGCGTGCGGCGAGTTCCTCGAGGCGTCCGGCCCAGTGCTGCTGGTCCAGACGCGAGGGCGCGGTGTGGGTGGTCATGTGGTGCTCCGTCCATTGGATGAGTCGGCGGTTGTAATCGATGCGGTGTGATGGCCGCCCGTTCAGGATGAAGAGGTGCGAACCCCCCGGATAGAGCACCATCTCGGTGGGGACACCCCGGGTGCGCAGTGCGGCGAACCACTGCTCGGCCTGACCCGGCGGGCAGGCCTCGTCGGCCAGGCCCTGCAGGAGCAGGGTCGGGGTGTTGACGTGCGCCACATTGGCCCACGGCGACATGGCGGTCAGCTCGCCCGGCTGGGTCAAGGGGTCGGGCCATTCCTGCTCTCCGAGCACCAGGCCCTCCGTGCTGGTACCCCACAGGCTGGTCAGGTCCGCCACCACACCGCCGGCCACCGCCGAGGTAAACCGGTCGGACCGGCCCGTGAGCCAGCAGGTCAGATAGGCGCCATAGCTGTAGCCGGCGATGGCCACCCGCGCCGGGTCGGCGAACCCCTCCGCGACCAGTTCGTCGAGCGGATCGAGCAGATCCCGCTCATCAGCTGTCCCCCAGCCGAACGCGGCGCCACTCCAGAAGTCCTGTCCGTACCCGTCACTACCCCGCGGATTGAGCAGGAGCACCGTCCAGCCGTGCGCCGCCAGGACCTGGTGGTAGGCGTGTGCCGGATCAGGCACCGGCGACCATGCGTTGTGCGGGCCGCCGTGCACGTCGATGAGCATCGGACCCGGCGGTGACGTGTCCGGGTCGCGCAGCAGCCACCCGTGCACCGCGGCGCCGTCATGCACGGTGAAGGTACGTGCCTGCGGTTCCAGCAGCTCCACGTCCGGCATGCTGCGCGCCGTGTGGCGGGTCAGCAGGACAGGGTCGCCCCCGGCGAGCGGAACCATCGCTATCTCGCCGTAGGTGGAGCGATTCGCGAGGACCACGACGGCCCGGTCGGTGTCCCTGGACACAGCGAGCCCGGATACCACGCCATGCGGATCTGCCAGGACCGGTCGTGGCGCCCCCGAGCCGTCGACCTGCGCCGCGTACACCTGCGAACAGCCGTGGTCCCGGATACAGAACACGACCTCGTGGCCACCGGTACGGAGTTGCGGCCGCCCACCCGGATACCCGGGTCCACCCGGCATCACGTTGCGGTCGAGTGACGCGGTCAGGTCGAGGTCCTGGTCGGCGGGGCCGAGAGACATCACCAGCAGCGCCGTGTGACCGAGGTGGGGTGCTGTCTGTCCGGCGACGAGAAGAGCGTCTCCGTCGGCGTTCCACAGCAACGGACCCGCGACACCCGTGCCGGGTCCGATCCGCCGAGGTGGCATATCGGCGGTCAGCTCCAGGACGAAGGGCTGGGGGTACGACGTGCGGTTCGCATCTTGTCGCGGAGCGGCGGTGAATGCCAATCTCGTGCCGTCCGGGGACCAGGCCGGGTCGCCGGCATCCCAGTCCCCATGGGTCACCTGTCGCACGTCGCCGGTCGCGAGATCGAGCAAGTGCAGATGCATACGGACAGATCCCGTCAATCCGTCACCGTCGCTCTTGTAGCCCAGCCGGGTCACGACGACCGGAGCGTCCGCATCAGGTTCGACGCCGTCGGGGCGGACCGGAGCCACGAACGCGATGAGGTCCCCCTCCGGGCTCCATACGGGTGCACCCGCCCCGTCGCGCAGCGCCGTCACCGGGCGTACGTCGCTCCCGTCCAGCCCAGCCAGATACAGCTGCGGCTCAGGGCGGCCACGCAGGAACGCCACCGATCTGCCGTCCGGTGCGATGGACGGCGCGGTGTCGTCGCGCCCGTCGGTCAGTGCGACCGGCCGGCCCCATCCGTGATCGTCCTCGCGCACCGACCACAGCTGATGGTCGTCACGGTCCGCGACGGGGTCGGTCGTCCGCAGGACGTAGACGACCGACCGACCGTCGGCGGACAGAGTCGGGGAACTGGGCAGCTGGAGAGCCGCCAGATCGCTCAGGCGAAGGCGCCGCGTCATGGCGTACAGCGTGCCCGCGTCCTCCGGCCGGCTGTTCATCCGATCCGACCAAACCCGGCGCCGATGCTTGGCACATGTGACGAGAGAATCGCCCCGAGCTTTCGTAGCTTCGCCGTATGACGAAACTGGACGAGGTCAAGGCGTGGCTCGACACGCGGCTGCCGGAACTCATCGAGACGTACGACGTGCCCGCGGCCGCCGTCGCGGTGAGCGCGGGCGAGGAGACCGTCGAGGCGGCCGCCGGGGTGCTGAGTCTCTCGACCGGAGTCACGGCCACCACCGATTCGGTCTTCCAGATCGGATCCATCACCAAGATGTGGACCGCGACGATGGTCATGCAACTGGTCGAGCAGGGCCGGGTCGATCTGGAATCCCCGGTCCGCCGATACCTGCCCGATTTCAGCGTTGCGGACGCAGCGGCGACGTCGGCCATGACGGTGCGACAGCTGCTCAGCCACACGGCCGGCTTCGAGGGCGACATCTTCACCGACACCGGCCCCGGCGACGACGCACTGGAGAAGTACGTCGCGACCCTGGGCGATGTCGAGCAGCTCTTCCCTCCGGGTGAGCGCTTCTCCTACAACAACGCCGGATACTGCGTGCTGGGGCGCCTGCTGGAGGTGGTGCACGGCACGACGTACGACGAGTGCCTCCGCTCGCACCTGTTCGCCCCGCTCGGCCTGACCCACTCCGCCACCAGCGCGGCCGAGGCGATCCTCTTCCGCGCGGCGGTCGGTCACGTGCGTCCGGAGCCGGACGCCGAGCAGCAGCCGGCGCCCATCTGGAACATGGCACGCTCCAACGCGCCCGCCGGCTCGATCCTGTCGATGCGCGCGGGCGACCTCATCGCCTTCGCCCGGGTCCACCTGAACTCCGGCCGCGCGGCGAACGGCGCCCAGGTTCTGCGCCAGGACACGGTCGCGCAGATGCAGCAGCGACAGGTCGAGTTGCCCCGACTGCGCGTGATGGGTGACGCGTGGGGGCTGGGCTGGGAGATCTACGACACCCCCGCAGGTCCGGTCATCGGACACGACGGCACCACGATCGGCCAGGCCTCGTTCCTGCGGATGGTGCCCGCCGACGACGTGGCCGTGGTGCTGTTGACCAACGGTGGTGAGGCCTACCCCCTCTACCTCGAGGTCGTCGGGCACCTGTTGGCGGAGCTGAGCGGTACGCGACTTCCGCCGCTGCCGGCCCCTCCGCACGATCCGCCACGCATCGACGCCTCGCGCTACACCGGTATCTACGCCAGCCGGGTCGCGGACCTGGTCATCGAACAGGACGACGACGGTCGTATCTGGCGGGAGATCCGGCCCAAGGGCGAGTTCGCGGACATGGGCGAGTCACCGACGCGGGTGGAGCTGGTCGCCTACGAGGACGACATGCTCATCGACAAGGACGGTCAGCAGGGGCTGCACATGCCGCATGCGTTCATCGGCAGCGGCGACGCCCCGGCCGACTACGTGCACATCGGCCGGGTCGTACCACGCGCGCACGGTCACTGACGTCCGCGCTGTCGCCCGCGTCTTGTCCGTCCGGACACACACGCACCCTTGGCATCGTCCGCTTCGACAAGCGTGGCCGTCGGTGCTCCCCGCAGTATTTGTTCGAGGCCACCCACCGAGAGGACACACCATGAAGCTTGCCGGGACCATTGCTGGCGTCTGCGTCGCCGCGACCGCGCTGGCTGCCTGCGGGGGAGGTGGAGGAGGCACGGCGTCGGGCTCCGCCAAGAAGGCCAAGGTCGTCAGCGGCGGGACCTTCACCATGGCGCTGCCCACCGACCCGGGCAACCTGGACCCGCAGATGACCGCGAACAGCGGAACGCTGCAGGTGGCCAACTTCGCCTACGACACGTTGATCCACATCGGCAACACCGGCACCCTCAGCCCCGAGCTGGCCTCCGCGTGGAAGGCGTCCGGAACGACGGTCTCCTTCACCATGCGCCCCGGTCTCACCTGTGCCGATGGTTCGCCCTTCACCGCGGCCGATGCAGCGGCGAACCTGAACTTCGTCACCAACGTCAAGAACAAGAGCCCGCTGACGGGTGCGTTCGCCCCTCCCGGGGCCACCGCCACGGCCTCGGGCTCGACGGTCACGCTGAAGCTTGCGGCGCCGTCACCATTCGTCCTGAACGGACTGGCAAGCATCCCCATGGTGTGCAAGGCCGGGCTCGCGAACCGGTCCACCCTGGCGACCAAGACCGACGGCACGGGTCTGTTCCAGCTGACGCAGGACGTCTCCAGCGACCATCTCGCCTTCACCAAACGCAGTGGGTACACCTGGGGTCCCGCCGGCGTCACCAGCAGTACGCCCGGCCTGCCCGACAAGGTGACCATCAAGTTCGTCGCCAGTCTGACGACCGCCGCGAACCTGGTGCTGTCCGGGGGCCTGAACGCTGCGACGGTGACCGGACCGGACGCCAAACGCCTCGCGGGGTCGCGACTCTTCTCCTCCCCCACGCAGGCCCTTCTCGCCGAGATGTGGTTCAACCACGCGAAAGGCCGCCCGGGCTCGGACCCGGCGGTGCGCAGGGCACTCACCCAAGCCGTCGATCTCCCCCAGTTGATGAAGGTCATCAGCTCAGGTGAGGGGACCGCGGCGACGACGTTCGCGGTCGCCGCGCCGGTGGCCTGCCCGGGCAACTCGATCCAGTCGGCGTTGCCACCGCACGGCATGGCGCAGGCGAAAGCCACTCTGCAGGCAGCGGGTTGGGCTGACGGAGCAGGCGGTACGCGGACGAAGAACGGAAAGCGGCTGTCCCTTTCATTCATCTACGACACCGCCGGCGGTGCAGGCGCCTCGGCCGCGGCCGAGCTGGCCGCATCGACCTGGAAGCAGCTCGGGGCCGACGTCAGCATGAAGGCCCAGAGTGACACCCAGATCAGCCAGACCGTGTTGGGCGGCAGCGGCAACTTCGACATCGCCTGGCTGCCCCTGAACGTCAGCAGTCCTGACCAGATCGTGCCCTTCATGTCCGGGCCGGCTCCTACCGCGGGCAACAACTTCGGTCAGATCAGCAACCCGGCCTACGACGCGAAGGTGGCCCA
The DNA here is from genome assembly GCF_017565325.1 of Allobranchiibius sp. GilTou38. Classification (NCBI taxonomy): domain Bacteria; kingdom Bacillati; phylum Actinomycetota; class Actinomycetes; order Micrococcales; family Dermacoccaceae; genus Allobranchiibius; species Allobranchiibius sp. GilTou38. The sequence continues at coordinate 611,452 of NZ_JAGEKN010000006.1, forward strand.
GGCGACCAAGTTGGAGGGCAAGGCGGGATGCTCGACCTGGCTGGCTGCCGAGTCCGATCTGGTCAGCAACGCCGACGTCATCCCGTTCGCCAATCAAGTGGTCAAGACGTTCGGCAAGGGCGCGCAGTTCACGTCCGGCTTCAGCGCCATCGACCCCACCACCATTCGCATGACGGCCGGCTGATCGCCGACGGACGCCCAGCAGCCCGATGACCGCGGAGCAATGAGACCACCCTGGGGAAGGAGCCGGAGATGACGACCGTGACGACGACGTCGAACAGGCTCGTCACCGCGTTCGACCAGGCGCGTGACAACACGTGGGTCCGGTTCGGAGTACGCCGGTTCGCTCAACTCGTCGTGTCGGTGTGGGTGCTCATCACAGCCTCGTTCCTGATGATCCACCTCATCCCCGGGGATCCGGTGCGCGCCTCCCTCGGCCCGACGGCCTCGCAATCGTTGATCCGGGCCCGCCGTCACGCCCTCGGTCTGGACGACCCCCTGCTCAACCAGTACGCGCACTACCTCAAGGGCGTCTTCACGGGAGATCTCGGAACCTCGATCACGTCCCAGCTGCCGGTCTCTCAGATCATCGGTCAGCGATTGCCGCCGACACTGCTTCTCGCCGTGCTGTCGTTCCTGGTGGTCCTGGTCGTCTCCATCCCCCTAGGCGTGCTGATGGGTGTGGTGACCCGGGGTGGACGGGCACGCCGTACGGAACTGGTCTTCTCCAGCACGAGCGTGGTGTTCGGGTCGTTGCCCGACTTCCTGCTCGGTGTCGGCCTGGTGTACGTCTTCGCGGTCAGCGCAGGCATCTTTCCGGTGGCGGGACGCTCCGGCCCGACGTCCTACGTGCTACCCGTCCTGTCCCTCTCGATCGGGCCGGCGGCCGCGCTTGCCCGGATCATGCGCGTCGAGATGGTGTCGGTGCTGGACGCCGACTTCGTGAGGACGGCACGGGCCAAGCGGTTGCCGGCGCTGAAGATCTACCTCGGCCACGCGCTGCCCAACGCTCTGACCGCTGCGATCACCCTGGGCGGGTTGCTCCTGAGCGCACTGGTCGCCGGCACGGTGCTGGTGGAGACGGTCTTCGCCTGGCCCGGGCTCGGCTCCACCATCGTGCAGTCCATCCTCGCCAAGGACTATCCGGTCGTGCAGGGCATCGTCCTGGTCTACGGCGCGGGTGTGCTGATCATCAACCTGGTCGTCGACGTCTCCCTCGCACTCCTCGATCCGCGCTCCGTCATCAAGGAAAGCTGAACGATGTCGATCATCCGGGACGTCGACCATGACACCGTCGCCACCTCCCCCGCCACGAGACGGCCACGCAGCGCCGACCGTTGGCTCGCGGTGTTGCGAACTCCGGTGGGTCTCAGCGCCGGGCTTCTGCTGGCAGTCGTGCTGGTGCTCGCGGTGGTCTCGCCGCTGATCTGGGACCACTCAGCTAACGCCGTGGACACCGACAACATCCTGTCAGGGCCCTCCGGAAAGCACTGGGTCGGCACCGACAACCTCGGCCGGGACATCTTCTACCGCGTCCTCGTCGCGACGCGGCTCTCGGTGGGTCTGTCCCTGCTGGCAACCCTCATCGCTGTCGTCCTCGGCCTGATCCTGGGGACCCTCCCGCTCCTGACGGGGCGTGTCATCGGCCAGCTGATCACGGCGGGCATCAACATCGCGGTGGCCTTCCCGGGGTTGCTCCTCGCCCTGTTCTTCGCGGTCATCTTCGGGATCGGCATCAAGGGCGCCGTGCTCGCGATCGGTGTCGCGGGCGCCCCGGCCTTCGCCCGCCTGACGCAGACGCTGGCCGCCGGCATCGCTGAACGGGACTACGTCGCCGCGGCCCGTATCGCCGGCATCGGGCGCCTGCGTCTGTTGGTGCGCCACATCCTGCCGAACATCGGCGAGCCCCTGATCGTCAACGCCACCATCGGCGCAGGTGGCGCGCTCCTCGCGTTCGCCGGCCTGTCCTTCCTCGGCCTCGGCGTCCAGCCCCCCAGCTACGACTGGGGCGCGCTCCTGCAGAACGGTCTGACCGGCATCTACATCCACCCCGCGGGAGCGCTGGCTCCCGGTGTCGCTGTCGTGATCGTCGGGCTCGCGTTCAACCTCTTCGGAGAGGCCGTGGCCAAGGGCATCGGCCTGACCGCCACGGTCGGCCGAGTCCCGCTCCGGCCGATCGCGGAAAGCCGCAGGCGTCCCACGCCGGCGGCGGTCGAGGCCGACCCCACTCCTGGCGATGTCGTCCTGCAGGTCGAGAACCTGACGGTGACCCTGCCCGGAGCCACCGGACCGCTGGTCCCGGTGCGGTCGGTGAGCTTCACCGTGCACCGTGCGGAGACCGTCGGCATCGTCGGGGAGTCCGGGTCGGGCAAGTCGCTCACGGCGATGGCGATCGCCCAGTTGATCGAGGAGCCGGGGCAGGTCACAGCAGATCGACTGAGCTTCCTCGGCACCGACCTGCTGTCCGGGAGCGGACGCGATCATCGTCACCTGCTGGGCCGGTCGTTCGCAATGGTCTTCCAGGACCCGATGACCTCCTTCAACCCGACCTGGCGGATCGGCCGGCAGCTCGCGGAGGTCGCCGCCCAGCACCAGAGGATGACCCGGGCCGAGTCGATGACGCGGGCGGTCGAAAGGCTGCGCGCTGTACGCGTGCCCGGAGCCGAGCGGCGGGCGCGCCAGTACCCGCACGAGTTCTCCGGTGGGATGCGACAGCGGGCCATGATCGGGATGGGTCTGATGAACGATCCCGCGCTGATCATCGCGGACGAACCGACGACCGCCCTCGACGTCACCGTGCAGCGTCAGGTGCTGCAGCTGATGGCGCAGATCCGCGACGAGAACGGGGTCGCCCTGGTGCTGATCAGTCACGACGTCGCCGTGGTCCGGCAGGTCTGCGACCGGGTGCTGGTGATGTACGCGGGGCGGATCGTGGAGGACCTGCGCGCCAGTGATCTGTCCAGCAGTGCGCGCCACCCATACACCCGGGCGCTGGTCGCCGCGGTACCGGACATGGATGTCGATCTCGACCAGCCGTTGTCAGTGATCCCCGGGCGACCGATCGACCCGGCACAGCACCCCACCGGGTGCGCCTACGCGGCTCGTTGCCCGCTGGCCAGCGAGCGGTGTGCGACCGACGACCCAGAGCTGGTCACCGATGTCGACGGAGGTCGTGTCGCGTGCTGGCACGCGGGTGAACCGATGCCACATCACTGGCAGCAGATCGTCACGGACCGGGAGGCCGTCGCGGCCGGTGAGGTGTCATGAGCGAGCTCCGTTTCGAGGACGTCACGATCCGCTACGGGTCCAGGCGGCGTGGGATGACCGCCGCCGACCGCATCAACCTGGTCGTTCCGGACGGTTCGATCGTCGGGCTGGTCGGGGAATCTGGGTCGGGCAAGTCGACCTTGGCCCGGGCTGCCGTCGGGCTGACACCCGTCTCCAACGGCCGGATCCTGCTGGACGGACAGCCGCTCGCACAGCGCACGGGCCGCCGCCGCCCTGTGCAGATGGTCTTCCAGAATCCCTACTCGTCCCTGGATCCGCGGATGACCATCGGCGACAGCATTGCCGAGGCGATCCCCAAGGGCACCGGATCGACGAAGCGACACCAGGAGGTCGCGCGGCTTCTGGAGCTGGTGGAACTGGACTCCTCGCGCTCGGACGCCTACCCGACACACCTGTCAGGTGGACAGCGCCAGCGCGTCGCTCTGGCCCGTGCCCTGGCAGCACGCCCCGAGGTGGTGATCGCAGACGAGATCACGTCCGCCTTGGACGTCTCCATCCAGGGCACGGTGCTGAACCTGGTGCGTGACCTGCAGCGGGAGCTCGGTATGTCGATGCTCTTCATCTCCCACAACCTCGCTGTGGTGCGTTACGTCGCGAGCACCATCGCCGTGATGTACCTCGGTCAGATCGTCGAGTACGGACCGGCGACCCAGGTCCTGTCGGATCCGCAGCACCCGTACACCCGGGACCTGCTCGCAGCGATCCCGGGCACCGAGGTGGGGCTGAACTCCGGCGCAGCCGGGATCGTTCCGGTCGCGATAGCCGCTGCGGAGCCCGGGGATCCGCACACTCCTCCCACCGGCTGCCGCTACCACCCGCGCTGCCCGGTCGGCCCGCTGGTCGACGCCGACCGCGAGATCTGTCGTACGACGGAACCGGACCATCGGCACCGTCATGCAGCGGCGTGTCACTTCGCGGTGGCGGACGTGCTGACACCGTCCGGGACCACCCCACTCTCGGAAGACCTGACGTCGTGACCTCCCTCGTCGACACGATGACCGTGATGCTGCGGCAGGTGCTGGCCGATTCCGAACGACTCATCCGGTGCGAATCCCCTTCCGAGGACCTGCAGGCGGTCGCCGACAGCGCGGACCTGGTTGCCGACATCGGTAGGCTCCGACTGGGAGAAGAGCCGGAACGTATCGAGATCGAGGGCCGCACCCACCTGTTGTGGACGTGGGGCGGGGGTCCGAGTCGGGTCCTGGTGCTGGGACACCACGACACCGTCTGGCCGATCGGTTCACTCGAGACCCACCCGTTCCAGATACAGGAGGGGATCCTGCGCGGACCCGGGTGCGTCGACATGAAGGTCGGTCTGGCGATGGCCATGCACGCAATCGCCGCGCTCCCGGACCGCGACGGGGTCACCCTGCTCGTCACCGGCGACGAGGAACTGGGCTCGCCCAGTTCGCGTGCCCTCATCGAGAGGAGTGCCGCCGGATGTGGCGCTGCCCTGGTGCTGGAGGCCGCCGCCGACGGCGGCGCGGTCAAGACCGCCCGCAAGGGCGTGTCCCTGTACGACGTGCATGCGATCGGCCGGGCCTCGCACGCCGGCCTGGCGCCGCAGGCCGGGGTGAACGCGTTGGTCGAGTTGGCCCGTCAAGTGCTGGCGGTATCGGCCCTCGGAGATTCGGGGCGCGGCACGACGGTCACTCCCACGTCGGGTTCTGCTGGCACCACCAGCAACACGGTGCCTGCGACGGCTCGGTTCGCGGTCGACGTACGGGTCAGGGACGTGCGCGAGCAGCAGCGGGTCGACGCAGCGATGCGCGGTCTGCGACCGTCGTTGCCCGATGCGCAACTAATCGTGACGGGCGGGCCCAACCGTGCGCCGCTCGAGCGGGCGATGTCGTCCCTCTTGTACGACCGCGCCGTCGGTCTGGCGTCCGCTCTGGGACTCCCACCCCTGCATGAGGCTGCTGTGGGTGGAGCATCCGATGGCAATTTCACCGCGGGTGTCGGTGTGCCGACGCTGGACGGTCTCGGAGCCAGCGGCGGCGGCGCACACGCGGACGACGAGCACGTGATCATCGATGAGATCCCCGGCCGTACGGCGCTGCTCGCCGCGCTGATCGCTGACCTGTTGTCGGAATCGCCCACCCTCGCCGGATCTGGCAGGGACCCTCGGTCGGGTGCGGAGCGGTCATGACCGGCGCCCTGGAGCCCCGCGCCAAGGACGGCCCCTCCCCCACGCTCGCGCGGACCGAGGACGATGTCGCGTACGTGCGAGCGGGGGCCGAGCGCGCGGCCGAGGAGGCTGCCCGGGACGCGGGCATCGTCATCCGGGAGCTCAGCATGGTCGTCGACCTGGAGGCCGTGGTCGACCTGTACGACAGCATCTGGAAACGAGATGAGGGCCCGCTCCTCACCGCGCAGCTGCTGCGCGCGTTCGCCAAGGCCGGGAACTACGTGGTGGGCGCCTTCGACGGCCCGACCCTGATCGGCGCGTGCGTGGGATTCTTCGCGGCGCCCGCCGATGGTGCACTGCACAGTCACATCGCCGGGGTCTCAGCCACCGCACGCCGTCGCCACGTGGGTCTCGCGATCAAACTGCATCAACGCGCCTGGGCACTGCATCGCGGTGCGTCGACGATCGGCTGGACCTTCGATCCCCTGGTCGCCCGCAACGCGTGGTTCAACCTCGGGCGGCTCGGCGCCGTTCCGGTGGAGTACCTGACCGACTTCTACGGCGGGATGCACGACGGGATCAACGGCCCTGACAGCAGTGACCGGCTGCTGGTGCACTGGGACCTGACCAGGCCGTCGCCGGCAGCCGTCGACCGCTCCGCCCCCGGGCGGGCCGAGCGGTACGACCATGCTGATGCAGCCCTGGGGGTCTCGGAATCCGGTGCACCCGTTCCGGGCCCGACCCGAACCCCGATCCTCCTGGTCGCCGTCCCGCCGGACGTGGAATCACTGCGTGTCACCCACCCGCACCTGGCGTCGCAATGGCGTTCGGAGCTGCGGGCGTCCCTGGGCGGCCTCCTGGCCGCCGGCGCGCGGATCGAGGGTTTCGACCGTCGCGGCTGGTACGTCGTGCGTCAGGACCCGCCACGACCGGCGGCTGAGCGAGCAGAAGAGGGTGTCGGATGAAACTGACGGGGATCGAGCTACGGCGGATCGGCCTGCCGCTGGTGTCGCCGTTCCGGACGTCGTTCGGAACGCAGACCCAGCGGGACATCCTGCTCATACGAGCCGTGACCGACGCGGCCGAGGGATGGGGCGAGTGTGTGACACTCGTCGACCCCGCGTACAGCGAGGAGTACGTCGACGGCGCGGTCGACGTGCTCACCCGCTTCCTGATCCCTGCTCTCGCTTCGGCCGATCAGCTCGACGGCGCTGCGGTGCAGACGATCCTGGGTGGGTTCAAGGGACACCGGATGGCCAAGGCCGCGCTCGAGATGGCGGTGCTGGACGCTGAGCTGACGTCGCTGGGGCGACCTCTGGCGCGCGAGCTCGGTGCGGTCCACGACCGGGTGCCCTGCGGTGTCTCGGTCGGGATCATGGATTCGGTGCCGCAGTTGCTGGACGCGGTTCAGGGGTACGTCGAGGAGGGCTACCTGAGGGTCAAGCTGAAGATCGAACCCGGCTGGGACATCGAACCGGTCCGCGCGGTACGGGAGCGGTTCGGCGAGCAGCTGCTGCTGCAGGTCGATGCCAACACCGCGTACACGCTGGCGGACGCGCGCCACCTGGCCAAGCTGGATCCGTTCGACCTGCTGCTCATCGAACAGCCGCTGGACGAGGACGACATTCTCGGCCATGCCCGGTTGGCCCAGTTGATGACCACACCCATGTGCCTCGACGAGTCGATCACCTCGGCGCGATCAGCAGCCGCCGCGATCTCCTTCGGTGCATGTTCGGTGGTCAACATCAAGCCCGGCCGGGTCGGCGGATACCTCGAGGCGCGCCGTATCCACGACGTGTGCCTGGCGCACGGGGTCGCCGTCTGGTGCGGTGGCATGTTGGAGACCGGGATCGGCCGAGCCGCGAACGTCGCGTTGGCAGCGCTTCCCGGCTTCACCCTGCCCGGCGACACCTCGGGGTCGAATCGCTACTACCACCAGGACATCACCGAGCCCTTCGTCCTGGATGACGGGCATCTCGCAGTGCCGACCGGTGCCGGGATCGGCGTTGCACCACGCCCGGAGTACTTGAACGAGGTCACGACGTGGTCGCAATGGGTTCCGCTGTGAATCCGCCCCGATGGCTGCCGTTACCCTGACCTCGTCCGTACCCAGCGTCCAGGCGGTACCACCAGTGGCGATCAAGCTCCAACGAGCCGGGCTGCGCCGGATCCTGGACGATCTGGGGTCGACGCTGCTGGAGTTGATCCAGGGTGACCCCGATGCGGTGCCCGAGGTGTGCGGCATCGCGATCCACGACCCACTCGACCCGCCCTTCCTGCCTCCGACCGTCCTCGTCCTGGGCGTCGGGGTGGGCAGCGTGCCGGACATTCTCGCGCTGCTCGGTGATCTCGCCGGGCGGGACGTCGCGGGGCTCGTCCTCCGATCGGGCACTCCCATTCCGCCGGAGGTCATCGCATGTGCACGCCAGGCAGGAGTGGCCCTGTTGGGTCTCACCCGCGGCGCCACATGGGCCCAGTTGGCGGCGATGCTGCGTTCGCTCCTCGCGCAGGACGACATCGGCTCCACCGGGCCGGAATCGTTGGGTGGGCTCCCCTCGGGCGATCTGTTCGCCCTCGCCAACGCGATCGCCGCGCTCCTCGACGCGCCCCTGACGATCGAGGATCGCAGCAATCGGGTGATCGCCTTCTCCGGTCGCCAGGACCAGACGGATCAGGGCCGGATCGAAACGGTGCTCGGTCTGCAGGTTCCCGAACGGTACGCCCGGGTCCTCTCCGAGCGCGGCGTGTTCGGTGAGCTTTACCGGTCTCAAGGCCCGGTAATGGTCGATCCTGTTTCTGCAGAGGATGATTCGCACACCGACAGCCTGCCCCGGGCCGCGATCGCCGTACGGGCAGGTGATGAGCTGCTGGGTTCCATCTGGGTCGTGCTCGACCGACCACTGGACGCCGACCGGTCGGCCGCCTTGGAGGAAGCATCGAAGCTCGTCGCCCTGCACCTTCTGCGCGAGCGAGCGGGAGCGGACGTCGAACGCAGGTTGCGCGCCGACCTGGTGAGTACAGCTCTCGAGGGTGGTGCCGGTGCCCGGGAGGCGCTGAACCAGCTGGAGCTGGCGGACCGGCACCTCATCGTGCTCGCCGTGTCAGCCATCGAAGCCGACAACGGTCCGGAGTCGGCACGCTCCACCGCGCTCTTGACCAGCGATCGTCAACGTCTGTCCGATGTCCTGTGGATGCATCTGACCGCGATCCATCCGCACAGTGCGACAGCGCTCCTCGGACGCACGGTGTACGCGTTACTGCCGGTAGCCGACCTCCAGGACGACCAATGGGCACTGCGGGTCGCAAAGGACTTCGTGGATCGCACGGGCGATCGTCTGCCCGCAATCATCGGGATCGGACCCGTCGCCGCGGATGTCGACGGCCTCGCCCACGCACGGAGTGGAGCGGACCGGGCCCTACGTGTCGTGCGTGAGACCGACAGCCCACAGCGCGTCGCGCGTCTGTCCGACGTCTACATCACGTCGCTGGTCTTCGAACTGCGCGATTCCATCGCTGCCCGCGGGGATGCTCTCACCGGACCCGTGGCCCGGCTGATGGCCTACGACGACGCGCACGACACCAATCTGGTCGACACCCTGCGCGCGTGGCTCGACGCGTTCGGTGACGTGGGAGCCGCTTCCTCCACACTCTTCGTGCACCCGAACACTTTCCGGTACCGGCTGCGTCGGCTCTCCGAAGTAGGACAACTGGACCTGGACGATCCCGACGCGCGGTTCGCAGCGCTGCTCCAACTTCGACTGATCCTCTAGGCCTGAAGACCCAGCGGTGCTGTCACCGCGACGCAGGCGACCTTCCAGATGTCGACGGGTGGCTCTCGCCGCGAGCGGGCGCATTCGTCGACCGCGTCGACCATCGTGACCCCATTGGCATTGCTCCGCATGCAGTACTGACGACGACGACTCCATCGGATCAGCCGCGTGCTACGTGTCGGGGGGGCTGCGACGGAGGGCCCTGTGAGGTCGTGGACGTGTAGGCATCCAACCTCGCGCGTGTTCGTGGCCTCTGTCGGCGACAACCCACGGGCGGTCGCCTCGATGTGGGTTCTGCACCGGAGCTGTCATGAACTATCGCAAGCAACACGCGATCGCCTGAGCTGGGGTCGATGAGTTCGACCAGTGCGAGACCGCTGATTGCCGGGTAGATGAGGTTGCCGGCCACCTGCCGGATGGTCTTGGTGATGGTGTCGTTGATGGGTCCAACGGACACCACGCTCGCCGCCGTTGACACGTCGGAGCCCCTGACCTCATCGACTCCGTACACAATGAGACCGCCCCCGCTGTAGCCATCGCAGCGAGATCCTTGGCTAGTTCCAGCTGCTGGGCTTGCTTGCCCACTGGGTCCACAGCCTTGAGTGGCAGTTCCTTCTTCCAATCCAGCTGCATTGACTCAGCAACCTTCTGGGCGCAGGCTTCCGCGACCAGTTGGAAGGTCAGATCGGAGCTGAGACGCCGAGCGCCGCGTGCAGTGGAGTCCAGGGCATAGCTCAACCTAGATGTCATTGACTTCCTCCACACCCTGGCCACCACCAGCGTGGAAGTCCTGGACGCAGACGCTGCGGGTCTGATGCTGGCCGACCAGCGCGGCCAGCTGCACCGTAAGCAGTCGAGAGCGTGACCAACCCCGACAACGCCGATGGGCGCAGGGCCGCACACGCGTGTGCGGCACGCGCGCCCCAGTCGTGTCCAACCAAAGTGACGTCGCGTAGTTCAAGGTGCGCCATCAAACCCAGGACATCACTGGCGAGGGCGGCCACCTGTCCTGACTGAGCGTCGCGCGTCAGAGCGCGGGTGCCACCAACCCCTCAACTCGACGAAGAAATGCAAGTGGTAGTTATGGCGTGTTCCCAGTTGCTACCCAAGGACCTGGTCACTTCTAGCCTGAAGCCCAGGGCACCGGGCAAGCCCGACGACACAGCACTGAAGGCTTCGTGTCATCGTTACCAACCGGCGAAGTCTCTGAAGATGGAATGCCGGAGACACTATTCGTGGGGCGGGGCCTGCGAGATCACGACCGGGTCAGTGAGGCGAACACCACGGTGTTGGATTCGTAGTGGTGAGTGGTGGTGTTGAACCGGCCCCCGCAGGTGATCAACCGCAGGCCGGCGTAGTCGATGGGGCCGTACACGGCCTGGGAGGGAAACTGATCTTTGAGGTAACTATCGACTGCATCGACGCGGAAGTACGCCAGGCTTCCATCGGCGCGGGTGACCTCGATTCTCTGGCCCGGGCGCAGAGCACCCAGTTTGTAGAACACCCCGGGGCCGGAGGTGGAGTCGACGTGGCCGAGAATCACAGCCGGGCCGAGCGCACCGGGTGTCGGTCCGAGGCGGTACCACGCCGCCTCAGCTGCGGTGGTGGGAACTTCGATCGTCTGGTTTGCGTTCAGCCCCACCGTCAGCAGGTGGGACCGGATGCCGACCGAGGGCACGCGTATCGACACCGGTGCCGAAGCGCTCAGATGGAAGGCCGATGGTGCGGCTGAGGAGTTGGCCGGCTTCTTGCCCGCCGCCTTCGTGGCAGGAGCAGCGGGGATCGTCACGGCCTGCTGGGCCGGTCTCGCCATGGCTGCAGGAATGGTGCCTAGGTCGCCGGCGGCAGGCGGGGCCGGAGACATCGTCAGGTAGCGACCGATCAGCCCAACGGCAATCACGGCCAGCATCACGCTCAACACCAACGGGACATGCCGCTGCGCACGTCGTCCTGGAGGTTCCTGGACCCTCCACAACGGGTGGCATCCAGCGACGCGCCTCGTCCGCCCGTTCCGTCGTCGTACCGGTTCATGGAACAACGGGTGGCATCCAGCGACGCGCCTCATCCGCCCGTTCCGTCGTCGTACCGGTTCATGGAACAACGGGTGGCATCCAGCGACACGCTTCATCTACTCGACTCTCTTCGCGAACCGCCCCGACATGTCCGCAAACGCGTCTCAACGATCGAACCCGGCCGGTTACTGGAATCTTGTGCATCGGCAACGCGATCCGGGGCTCCACACCTGTCGCACCGGTACGCGCAGCATCCCCATGGTATGTCGACGAGGCGGTCCGCCACCCGAGCTCGGAAAGTGCCTGCAGATCAACTCGACACCCCACCGGGCTCACACCCGTGGCGTGAGTAACGACGGAGCCCACGATCAGCCCGTGGCCGGTCGAGCTTGGCCACGAGGAAAGCCGACACCGCTCAAAGCTCTCGTCGGCCCTCACGAAGTCAGCGTCCTCCCGCCGCAACCGGCGTACTTCCTGCGTTTTCCGCAGTCGTGGTCCCGTCCCGAGCGCCGGCACCGGTCTGCGCCTGACGCACCCACGTGCGCTGCATTTCTGCGGCAGTGACCCCGAGCAACGGCGCGATGCGCTGCATGACCGCCCACTGCGACTCGCTCGATAGTCGCCTCGCGACCGTCTGGACCGCTCGAACCGTCAACCCGGCCGAACACCGCCTCGAGGTGCCCCCTGAATCGTGGTTGGCACCAGGCGATATCGACGATCGCTGGTCGGGGTTGAAATTGGGACCGGGCCGAAGGCATGTGCTCGCCGGCGCGGGTCGCGGCGCACCTGGATCGGCACCGACCGGTCGTGCCGCGAGACCGCCCGCACACCGCCCAACGTACGAGGGCATGTCCGCCCAAGCTGCTCCCCCGACGACGCGGGCCGTGGGCACCTCTGGGCGGCTGTCGATGACCAGGCAAAACCCCGCGTCCGCCCCACCCGCAGAGCGTGTCTTCTCCAGATTTACGGAGCGACAACCTCGGTTGTATCCAAACGGCGCGCAGCGACGTAGCGTGTCTAGCAGAGCGACGGCAAGTGCGGCACAAGCGTTTTCGGGTCGAATCTCGACCCGTTCGATCCGGCTCTCGGGTGTGCCCCGCTCACGATTCCCCACGTCCGCATCCGAAAGGTTTCATCATGGCTGGTAGTAATCGTCGCAATTTCCTCAAGAATGCCTCCCTGGGGGCGGTCGGGGTAGCGGCGGTCGCTGCCCCGGAATTGCTGTTCGGTGGGGCGGCGCAGGCGGGCACCCCCGCCCTGGAGACGCCCATCCCCGCGAAGGGGGTGAACGGACCGATCGTGGTGTTCCTGCGCGACGCCGGCAGTGGAGAGTTCACCGTGATGCACGGTGAACGGTCTTCAACATTTGTCGACAAGGGGCTCGCCGCGCGCCTGACTCATGAGGTACCCAAGGCCTGAGCTGGCAGCTCGACTGTTTTCACTCCTGCCGCACCTGGCGGGCACAGACACCCATTTCTGGTTTGGCGCGAACGCGCCGGACTTACTTTGCCGATAAAGAGGTAGTTCATGTCGTCTCACAAGGAAGCCCCGTCGATCAGCAACGATGCGGCCGCGGACAACACCGACGTTTATGTCTTCGTCAGCCCAGACAATCCGGACACCGTCACGATGATCTCCAACTTCGTGCCGTTCGAGGACCCGGCCGGTGGGCCGAACTTCTACGAGTTCGGTGACGACGTGCTGTACGAGATCCACATCGACAACAACGGTGACGGCCTGGCCGAGATCGTCTACCAGTTCACATTCAACACCGACTACACCCTTCCGAACACGTTCCTGTACAACATAGGGCCGATCGAGTCGTTGACCAGCAAGAACTGGAACCGGCGGCAGTACGTGTCCGTGAACCGGCGGGACGTCACCACCGGAAAAAACCTGCGCCTGGCAGACAAACTTCCCTGCCCGCCCTGCAACATCGGGCCCTTCTCCACCCCGGACTACGTGAAGCTGGCCAACGCGGCGATCCACCACCTCGACGGCGGTCGCACCCTGTTCGCAGGGCAGCGGGCCGAGGGCTTCTACGTCGATCTCGGAGCGATCTTCGACCTCGGTGATCTACGGCCGTTCCAGAATCTGCATGTGGGCTCGCAGATGCCGGCCGCCGGAGGCATCAGCGGCACGAACGCCAAGAACGTGCACTCCATCACCCTGCAAGTCCCCAAAACCGACCTGAGCGCGGGCGGCCGCGCGCCGACCGATCCCACCAACCCCCGTTCCACAATCGGGGTGTGGGCCACCGCCAGCAGGCAGCAAACCCGCATGTACGACACGGACCGCCCAGGCACCACCATCAACACAGGGCCCTGGGTGCAGGTCTCCCGGCAGGCGAACCCGTTGTTCAACGAGGTACTCATCCCGATCACCAAGAAAGACCTCTTCAATTCCCAGCAGCCCGGTAATGACAAGCAGTTCGCTCAATATGTCACCAGTCCCGAATTGGGGAAGCTGCTTCCCAGCCTCTACCCCGGTGAGTTCCCCCGCCTCGCGGCGTTGAATGCCTCCGGCAAGCCGCGGGCGGACCTGGCAGCCATCTTGCTCACTGGGATTCCGGCAGGGATCGTCCCCGGTTTCCAGAACAACACCGGCACGGTGATGGCCGATCAGCTACGACTGAACATGGCCATCCCGCCCACCACCAAATCGCCCAGCAACCTCGGCCTGATCGGGATGGATCCGGCCGGGTTCCCCAACGGGCGCCGCGTGTTCGACGACGTGACCACCATCGAGCTGCGCGCTATCGCCGGGGTGACCTACGCCCTGGTCGACAAATCCTTCACCCCCGACAAGGCAGCCGGGGCAATCACCCAAGGCCTGACCTCCTCCAACACCGACGTCCATGCCAAGAACACCCAGCACTACCTGCCCGGCTTCCCCTACCTGGGCACCCCGCACAACGGTCACGACAACCCCGCCAACAACGACCCGGCACCCTACCCGGGTACCAGTGCCGGCCCGACCGTGCCAATCGGTGGCCCCAGCACGGGTGCCGGCGGCACCAGCGGTGGCCGGGACACCGGGCTGCTCGTCGGGGGTGCCGTAGCGGCGGCAGGGGCCGCCGCCGCCGCCGTCGCACACCAACACCGCTCAGGCAACGACATCACACCCGAGACCCCGGCATGACCGCCGCCACGCTCGGCGCACCGAAATGGCGGGCCGGGTAGATGGCCGAACAGCCCTACGGGCCGACGGACGCCGGCGCAGTGGTGCTCGACATCGGTGGGGACGTCGGCGCCCTGGTCCTGCACACCACCCCTGAGCTCGTCGGCGCAGAGATCGAGGTCAGCCGCGTCGGCGCCGGAACCCCCCGCACACACACCGCAGTCCGGCAACGCCGCGACGGACCAAGCGTGCAGTACGCGGCAATCTTTGCCGCACTGCATGCCGGTGACTATGTCGTCCACGACCTCGACGGCACCCCCACCGACACCGTCACCATCATTGGTGGCCACGTCGCTACCCTCGACTGGTCCCAGCACTGACCCACCCACAACAGCCGCTCCGGGTGCCACCGCCGTCGCCGGGGTGAAGCCGCACCAACCCACCCCGCACGGTCAACGCAGGGTGCGCCCAAAGTGGATCGCCGGGTCGAGTCAGTGTTGGACCGTGGCCACGAACACGAGCCGCGACAGCGAGGACCAGCTCAGTCGTTGACCTAGTGCAGGCTCGCTGCAACGTTCGTAGGTGAGTTAAATGATGTGGTCTCACCGCCCCAGCCCTGGTGGTACTTCCTGAAGGAAGCGCTGGCCACAGTGGCCGACGAAGCTGGGCTGTCACTCATCTACCTGGCGCTCGGATTCGTTCTTGCCCACCCAGGGGTGGCCACCGCAATCTACTTGACGGGTGCCGCAACGCGGGCCTCACGGTTGTCCTTGCGACGAGCGGGGCCAAGTCTGATCTTGACCGGATGTTGCCCCGGATCGGCGCGCATGACGTACTGAAGGGCGCAATCACCTCCGATGACGTCGTTGCTTCCAAACCAGCACCGGGACCTGCTGACCGCGGCACTGAAGGAGCACGGTTGGACTCAGCACGCACAGCCATCGTCGGAGACACCGTGTGGGATGTAGAGGCAGCGCAACGGGCCGGATTGCCCTGCATCGCGCTGCTGTCTGGCGGGATTGCCGAGGCAAAGCTGCATGACGCGGGCGCGATAGAGACCTACCAAGATCCGGCCGACCTACTCGCCAAGCTGGAGTCATCCCTCCTAAGACCGCTGGTCCCCCTTAGCACCCGTCGATGATTGACCCACTACTGGCCGGCTCATTGCTCGGACTGCCCCACTCTCAGCTGCTGCCGTCGGCCTTCCGTCCGGTCTGGGTCGTGGCTAGATGAGATCGGACGCGCACGGTGGGAGCGTTGGGGTCATGTAGCTGAGGGATTGCGGCAAGGTTGAAGTCCTTGATGACTCCGGGGCCGAAGATTAAGCAGTGGGTAGACCCACCGAACTGGAAATACCCCAGCTCGTCGCCCTTGCCCACATGCTGACCGGGTGTCATACCCGCGCCGATCACGCAGGAGGAGACCTCGTTCATTCCGACGGGCATGAACGCCACCAGGCCGATGGCCGGGTTGTCGGCTTGGATGAGAAAAATGGCCCGGGCGGCGACATGCGCCTGGTAGCCCTGGGAGTTGCGCGGGTCCACGGCGTCGGCGCCTTCGGAGTCGGCCTCGGAGTAGTAAGTACCTTGCTGGACCGAGGCGCGCACGATGGTCCCGGCCACGGGACTGTGCCAACGGTGGTAGTCCACAGCGCTTAGGAACGCCTGGTAGACGGTCCCGCCGACGAACTGGTCTACGGCCTCATCGCCGGCGAGCATGTCGTACAGCGAGTAGGGCTGATTCTTGATCCAGAAGCGGTCATTGCGTTGCACATCGGTCTTGATGCTGTACGGAGTGGACTCGCACGCATTGGCGATGATCGAGTCGTCCTCCGGGGCCGCGACGGGACGTTCCCCGTCCTTGAAGGTGCGGGTGAAGTAGTCGTTCCAGGATGCGAATCCCCAATACTGGTCTTGCGGGTCGTGCTGGAACTGCTCCATGCCCACGGCCTTGCAGGCCTGCTCGCTCTTCCACCCCGTGGGGGTGTCGTTCAGGACGTAGCGGGACTCGTTGCTGCTGAGGAACTGACACCACGCGTTCAGGATCTTCTGCAGCATGGCGTTGAGCTGGGGGTTGCGGTAGGCGGCGAACCCGGCGGTGGTGCCCATCGTCCAGTCCAGGATCCCGGCCAGTGGCAAGGTCACGGCCTGGTCCCCGAATTCCGGTGCCACCGTCAGCACCTCGTTGATCAGCAGCAGCATCTGATCGACGCTGGTCAGGTGCTGCCGGCTGTAGGACCTGCTGCGGGGCACCTCGGTAATCATCCGATCCAGGTACATCCGCACCACCGGGTCCCCAGCGATGAGTTCTTTGAACTCCACGATGACCGGGTGCAGCACTACCTGGTCGCCCTTGGCTTCAGCACGCTGCTGGTGACCCTTCAACCACTCCTCCAGAGCGTCTTGGTCAGGTAACCATCCAGCCCGGCGCCGAAGATCCGTATTCGGAGAGGTATCGCTCATCCGGCAACTTAAGCACCTTCCGAGACCGGCACCCTCACCGGTCTAGAACGCTGTCTGCGGTGACCCACGTGCAACGCAGCGCTCCCACTTCCCAGCTGGCGTGGGTACGAGTCACGGCGTGCATGGGCGAACCAGATCTCGCGCGCTATCGCGTGTCAGCAAGAGGCGGTGCGACCACCGTTGCCGATTCATCAGGGCCCGTGGTCACGTGTTCAGGCAGCCCCGATCTGGCGGCGGCGGCAGTTGCGTGATGAACCGGTCTTCAGTTTCCGGACCGCTTCGGCGGACCAGCTTCCCTCATGCGCAACCCCGGCGACGGACATCGGCGGGGTCATCGCCGCATTGGGCGCAAGATGCGCCGCCCGGCCCGCACTAGGAAAACGACCCACAACACCACGGAGACTGGCTATGGTCGCGCCGGGCGCCACCGCACCCGTGAGCTGCTCCTCCAGGACGTCGTGACGAGACGGCCGCGAATGGTTGACACCTGCTGCTGACCCCCAGCGGCACCCATCTCTGTCGAAGGGGTTTCATGAATGAGATGAAGCCAGATAGCCACGGGAACAGCATCGCGGCTTGGACCGGAGTCGTAGTGATACTTCTGGGGTCCGTTTTGATCGGTTGTGGCGCGGCATTCGGTCGCCACGCTCTCGACATTGCAGGTGTGGTCGCCTGCGCCATCGGGGCTGGCTCCGCAAGCATCCTGAGTAGGGCAGGTTTTGGTGCGCCTCACCTGCAGCCACCACCACGGGCCAGCATTGGCGAAAGCAGGCGCCGGTCCTCGAGTTCTTGATAAGCGACCCCCTGGTGACAGCTGGGATGGTTCGACAACCCACAGGACGGTCGCCGTGGCGGAGACACCACCCACGGGCACAACGACGGCGACGACCAGCAGGGCCACTCCCCGCATTCGCACATGGAGGTGCCAGGACTGAACGTTGTGAGCCCACCCCATCTGCTGAGCCGTCGTTGTAGCGTGACCGCAACGGCGTTACGCCGCATCACTTGTTGAGCTGCGACCCCCTGCGGGCGGGCTGTCAATGATGAGAGGTCTTGATGGCATCGAGACCCTAGAAGATTCCGACGTCGCAGCAGATCGCGCAGATCGGGCTCGCCGCAGGAATGATGTTCGCGGACGTAGGCCACTGGACGTTCGCGCGCAAACCGTTCCAGGCGCAGGTACCCAAGTGGGTTCTTCTCGACAAGGACGCGGTCGTCTTGGCCTCGGGCGTGGTGGAGCTTGCGCTGGGTGCCATCGGTGCCCCGCAGCGTCAGGCGGATTCCGCTCGCGGACTCCACGAGGCGGGTCGGCGCGGGCTCGGTGACCGAGGATTACGGGTGCCAGAGGTGGTCACGGTCGTAGGACAGCAGCTGCGACGGGTCGGACACCCCCGCATCCAACCAGCCGGTCCGGTCCAGTTCGTCGAGCGGTGGTTCCAACAGGTCGGCGCACACCCTGCGCGGAGGACCCTCCGGGTGCAACGATGAGGAACCGCCGGTCAGCCGGGCGGTCCGCTCGCCGTCGTACGAGGTAGCTGATCGGAGAAGATTCATGGTGACACCGCTGCGCTGGCCGGTCCTACGCCAACTCACCTCGGGCGACCCGAGCGGTCGGCATCAGGCGGCGACCTCCAGAGCCACCGAGGAGCTGACCGCCCGGACCGCGACGGCCGACAGGGTGGTGGGTTCGATCTGCCCGTTCTGCGCGGTGGGGTGCGGTCAGAAGGTCTACGTCAAGGACGACGAGGTCGTGCAGATCGAGGGCGACAAGGATTCCCCGATCAGCCGAGGACGCTTGTGCCCCAAAGGATCTGCGACTCTGGAGCTGACGACCGGCGACGCCCGGGAGCGTCACGTCCTCTACCGCCGCCCGTACGGCACGGACTGGGAACGGCTCGATCTGGACACGGCCATGGAGATGGTCGTCGACCGGGTGCTGAGCGCACGGGAGGAGGGGTGGCAGCAGGAGGACGACGAGGGGCGCACCACCCGCCGCACGATGGGCCTGGCGAGCCTCGGTGGTGCCACCCTGGACAACGAGGAGAACTACCTCATCAAGAAGCTGCTGACCTCGCTCGGGGTGGTGCAGGTCGAGAACCAGGCACGCGTCTGCCACAGTTCGACGGTCGCGGCACTCGGTACGTCGTTCGGTCGGGGCGGCTCCACGACGTATCTGCAGGATCTGGCGAACTCCGACTGCATCGTGATCGAGGGGTCCAACTTCGCTGAGGCACACCCGGTCGGTTTCCAATGGGTGATGGAGGCCAAGGCGCGGGGCGCCAAGATCATCCACGTCGACCCGCGCTTCTCGCGGACCAGCGCCATGGCCGACCTGTACGTCCCCATCCGTGCGGGCACCGACATCGCGTGGCTCGGCGGCCTGATCAACCACGTGCTGAGCACCGAGTCGTACTTCCACGAGTACGTCCTGAACTACACCAACGCGGCAACGATCCTGAACGAGGACTTTCAGGACACCGAGGACCTGGACGGAGTCTTCTCGGGCCTGGACCGTGACGGCTCCACGTACGACCCGTCGTCGTGGCAGTACGACGGGGTGCAGGTCGCGGCAGCGTCCGGCGCCCGCGACAGCGGGTACGACGAGAAGGTCCAGAAGAGCTCCAGCACCGACGAGTCGGGGCACGCGCACTCGTTCGGGTCCGGTGGTCCATCGCTGCGCGGCACCTGGCACCGCGACGAGACCCTGCAGGACCCGCGGTGCGTCTTCCAGGTGCTGCGTCGTCACTACGCGCGCTATACCCCCGAGATGGTGCACGAGGTGTGCGGGGTCCCGCCGGAGCTGTTCCATCAGGTGGCGGACGCTCTCGTGACCAACTCCGGTCGGGAGCGCACCTCGGCGTTCGCATACGCGGTGGGCTGGACCCAGCACACGGTCGGGACGCAGTACATCCGCACCGCCAGCATCCTGCAGTTGCTGCTGGGCAACATCGGTCGACCAGGCGGCGGGGTGATGGCGTTGCGGGGGCACGCGAGTATTCAAGGCTCTAGCGACATCCCCACGCTGTTCGACCTGCTGCCGGGGTACATCCCGACCCCTCACGCGCACCGCCACAAGACCCTGGACGACTTCATCAAGGCCGATGAGGCGGAGGTCGGGTTCTGGTCCGGGATGCGCTCGTACATGGTGAGTCTGCTCAAGGCCTGGTGGGGCGACGCCGCCACCGAGGACAACGACTTCTGCTTCGACTACCTCCCGCGGATCACCGGGAGCCACGCCACCTACGACACGGTGCAGGAGCAGCTCGCCGGGCGGTGCAAGGGGTACTTCCTGATGGGGGAGAACCCGGCGGTGGGGTCGGCGAACGCCGGCTTGCAGCGTCGTGGGATGGCCGAGCTCGAATGGCTCGTGGTGCGCGACTTCTCGCTGATCGAGAGTGCCACCTGGTGGAAGGACGGCCCGGAGATCGCGACCGGTGAGATGAGCACCGAGCAGATCGCCACCGAGGTGTTCTTCTTCCCGGCCGCGGCGCACACCGAGAAGAGCGGCACCTTCACCAACACCAACCGGCTGCTGCAGTGGCACAACGCCGCGATCGAGCCGTCGGACGACCGGCGTAGCGACCTGTGGTTCATGTGGCACCTGGGACGAATGATCCGCGAACGACTCGCCGGGTCCACCGACGACCGAGATCGGCCGGTGCTCGACCTGACCTGGGACTACCCGACCGAGGGCCGATATGACGAGCCGAGCGCGGAAGCCGTCCTGGCCGAGATCAACGGCACCGGCGCCGACGGTGCGCCGCTGTCGGCGTACACGCAGTTGCGTCCCGACGGTTCGACCTCGTGCGGGTGCTGGATCTACGCGGGCTCCTACGCCGACGGTGTGAACCAGCCGGCTCGGCGCCGCCCGCACCACGAGCAGGGGCAGGCCGCACTGGAGTGGGGATGGGCCTGGCCCGCCAACCGGCGCGAGCTCTACAACCGCGCGTCGGCCGATCCGCAGGGCCGGCCGTGGAGCGAGCGCAAGAAGTTGATCTGGTGGGACGAGGACGAGAAGAAGTGGGTCGGCGACGACGTGCCGGACGTGCAGCCGGACAAGCCGCCGTCCTACCGGCCGGCGCAGGACGCGACGGGTGTCGACGCCCTGTCCGGGATCGACCCGTTCATCATGCAGTCCGACGGCAAGGGCTGGCTGTATGCGCCCGCGGGTCTGGTCGACGGCCCGCTCCCGACGCACTACGAGCCCCAGGAATCGCCGTTCGAGAATGCGATCTACCCCGATCAGCGCCAGAACCCCGTACGCAAGCTGGTGATCCGTCGAGGGAACAGGTACCACCCGAGCGGGAAGGAACCCGGGGCGGACGTCTACCCCTTCGTGCTCACGACCTACCGGCTGACCGAGCACTTCACCGCCGGGGGCATGACGCGGTGGCTATCCCGGCTGGCCGAGCTGCAGCCGGCGATGTTCGCCGAGGTGTCCCACGAGCTCGCCGCGGAGCGCGGCCTGCACAACGGCGGATGGGCCACCGTGGTGTCGGCTCGGAGCGCCATCGAGGTGCGGGTGCTCGTCACCCACCGGATGCGGCCGCTCACGGTGGCGGGCACCCAGCTGCATCAGATCGGTATGCCCTACCACTGGGGCGGCAACGGCCTCACCACAGGAGACGCGATGAACAACCTGAGCTCGATCGCGATGGACCCCAATGCCCACATCCAGGAGGTGAAGGCGCTGACCGTCGACATCAGACCCGGGCGTCGACCGCGCGGGGCCGATCTGCCGCGCTTCGTGGCGGAGTACCGGCGTCGGGCCGGCATCGATGAGCACACCGGCGTCGAGCACGGGGTGATGTCGTGAGCACGGTGGACCTCGGGATGCCACGGGTCGGATTCTTCACCGACACCAGCGTTTGCATCGGGTGCAAGGCCTGCGAGGTGGCCTGCAAGGAGTGGAACGCCGTCCCCACTAAGGGTGCACTGGAGCTGACCGGGGAGTCGTTCGACAACACCTCCGAGCTGTCGGCCGACTCCTGGCGGCACGTGGCGTTCATCGAGCAGCAGGTGCAGACCCCTTCCGCGAACGGGCCGCAGGAGGGGGTGCGATGGCTGATGTCCTCGGACGTGTGCAAGCACTGCACCCATTCCGCCTGCCTGGACGTCTGCCCGACCGGGTCGCTCTTCCGCACCGAGTTCGGCACGGTCGTGGTCCAGGAGGACATCTGCAACGGGTGCGGTTACTGCGTGTCCGCGTGCCCGTACGGCGTCATCGCTCAGCGCGAGGACGACGGCCGGGTGTTCAAGTGCACGATGTGCTACGACCGGCTCAAGGTTGGGTCGGAGCCGGCCTGCGCCCAGGCATGCCCGACCCAGTCCATCCAGTTCGGCGACCTGGACGAGCTGCGGGAGCGCGCACAGACACGGGTGGAGGAGTTGCATGCCGCCGGGCAGGACAAGGCGCGGCTGTACGGCGAGTCGCCCGACGACGGCGTCGGTGGAGCCGGCGCGTTCTTCCTGTTGCTCGACGAGCCCGAGGTCTACGGGCTGCCGCCGGACCCGGTGGTGACCACCCGCGACCTGGGCGCGATGTGGCGCCGTGCCGGGGCTGCAGCGGCAGCCCTGCTGGCCTGCGTCGCAGCGGCGTACTTCACGGACCGCGGATGAGCCCCCGACGCGGACCAGAGGACAAGTTCACCTCCTACTACGGCAGGCCGATCCTCAAGCCTCCGACGTGGGAGCCGCTGGACATCGCCGGCTACCTCTTCGCCGGAGGTCTGGCGGGCGCGTCGTCGGCACTCGCGGCCGGTGCCGAGCTCACCGGGAGGCCCGCGCTCGTACGGTCCACCAGACTGACGGCCCTCGGCGCCCTCGGGGTGTCGTTCGTCGCCCTGGTCCACGACCTGGGCCGACCGGCCCGGTTCGTGAACATGCTCCGTGTCGCCAAACCGACGTCGCCCATGAGCATGGGGTCGTGGTTGCTGACGATGTACGCGCCGCTGGTCGGGCTGGCCGCCGGAGCGGAGCTGGTGCCGCTACCCCTGCTGCGACGGGTCGCCCCGGTCGCCGGACGAGGTGCGGCAGTGCTGGGGGCAGGCGTCGCGACGTACACCGCCGTGCTCATCGGCGACACTGCGGTGCCGACCTGGCACGACGCGCATCGCCAGCTGCCTTTCGTCTTCGCCGGATCGGCCGCGGCGAGCGCTGGTGGTGTCGCCAGCGCGCTCACGCCCCTCGCGCAGTCCGGGCCCGCCCGCCGGGTGGCCGTCGCGGCCGCCGTGGCGGAGCTCGCCGCGACCACGGCCATGGAACGCAGCGGGCACCTCTCCATGGAGACGCTGCATGAGGGTCGGGCACGCAGCCTCATGACGGCGGCCAAGGGACTCACCGGCGGTGGCGCGCTGGTGCTGGGTGCGTTGGGGGGCCGGTACCGGGCGGCCGCCGCCGTCGGCGGGCTGGCGCTTGCCGCGGGATCGGTCTGCCTGCGTTTCGGGATTTTCGAGGCCGGCCGCGCATCCACGCTCGACCCCCGATACGTCATCGAACCGCAACACCGGTCCTCCCGTTCCCCGTCGGCCGCCGATTCGGCGCCCTCCGAGACTGCCGCGGACGCACCCACCGGCGGGTGACCTCAGCGCGGATGGCACCGCAGCCACACACCTGACCCCGCTCCCCCGCCTCGAGGCGCACCAACCGGCGCTGAGAAGTCCGATTCAGCACGAAGCCAACGAGGGTCGCCCAGTTGCGTCCTGGTTTCGCGCGCCGCTCCTCAACGCTCGCGCAACGCGTTGATCAGCTCGTCTTTGGTCATTGTGGAGCGGCCCTCCACCCCAATGTCCCGGGCGCGGTCCAAGAGTTGCTGCTTAGTCCATTCGTCGTAGGAAGGATGCCTGCCGCCCTTGCGGCCAACACTCGAACGGGAGGAGTTTGCAGCAGCGTTGGCGATGCGCGCTGACTTCTCCTTGCTGTTTCCCTCATCGCGCAGCTTTTCGTACAGCTCGTCATCCTTGACCGAAGGGCCAGGATCTTCGCGTGGAGTCACGATGTCTCATCCCCATCACCTAGTTGACGTCATCCCGCCCGCGCCGGCCGAGGGCATCCGCAGCGGCCTCGCCCAATTTACCGCCGCACGTGTCAACTCGAGCCAAAAATCCTGCGGCACGGGCACGGGCACGGGCACGGGCACGCGCCGGCCGGTACGGCGCACCACGTGCAGCACGCGCTCAGCGCAGCCTCCAGCACAGGGCCCACGCAATGCTGCCTCCGGTCGCCCGACGCGTGCCTGACGTGCGGGTTGCGCACGTCAGGCACGTGCCCGTGTTGCGCTCAGGGGTGCAGGAGCACCTTGGTCCACCCATCGAGCCGGTCGTCGAAGTTCTTGTAGCCCTCGGCGGCCTGGTCCAGGTTCAGTTCGTGGGACACGATCAGGCCCGGGTTCAGCTTGCCGTGGTGGATGAGATTACGCAGCTGCCGGTTGTACTGTTTGACGTTTGCCTGCCCGGTGCCCATGGCCTGGCCCTTGAAGAAGAACGTGCCGAAATCGAACCCGAACTTGCCCTCCTTGGCGAGGTCATCTTCGGCCTCGGGGTCCTCGGGCACGAAGACGCCAACAACCCCAATGCGCCCGGTGGGTCGCACGGCCTGGATCAGGCTGTTGATCGTCAGACCCGGTCGCTCCCGCCCTTCGTGGTCGTGCGCCTGGTAACCCACGGCCTCCACGCCCTTGTCAGCGCCTTCACCACGGGTCGCGTCCAGGATTTGTTGCACGGCGTCGCCCTTGCTGTCGTCGATCGGGGTCGCGTCCAACTGTTGCACCAGCTTCAACCGGTCGGCCTGACGGTCGACCACGAACACCTGGTCAGCGCCGCGCAACCGCGCCGACATCGCCGCCATCAGCCCCACCGGGCCGGCGCCCCAGATCACCACGGACTCCCCGATCCCCACCTGCGCGAGCTCGGTGCCGTGATACCCCGTCGGCAGGATGTCGGACAACATGACGTAGTCCTTCTCCTTCTCCCGCGCGTCCTCGGGCAGGACCAGGGCGTTCCAGTCGGCGTACGGCACGCGCAGCAGCTCCGCCTGTCCCCCGTTGTAGGGGCCCATGTCGGCGTACCCGTACGCCGCGCCGGCGTTTCCGGGGTTGGCCGTCAGGCAGAAACCGGTCCGGCCCGCCTCGCAGTTCTTGCAGAACCCGCACCCGATGTTGAACGGCAGGCACACCATGTCGCCAACTTTGACCCGATCGACACCCTCACCGACCTCGATGACCTCGCCCATGTTCTCGTGACCAAGGACCTTGCCCTCCTCCACGTCGGTACGGCCTTCGTACATGTGCAGGTCGCTGCCACAAATGTTGGTGGTGGTGATCTTGATCAGAGCATCCGTCGGCTTCTCGATCTTCGCGTCGGGAACCTCGTCGACCGAGACGTTCTTCGGGCCGTGGTAGACCAATGCGCGCATCATGCGTCCTTTGCTGTGAAGGGGCTCCACGTTGCAGGTTGTGGACTGACTGGGTTGCTCGGCGGCCGTCACGCCGAGGTAGCGGCCCCCTTCCTTTGTACCCTTTACAGCGTCTTGGTGCTGGCCCTCATCGTGGTCATCCCCACCTACCTCCCCTTCTTCGTGGGTCTGGAAGACACCTGGTGATGGTCCTGGGAGTGGCCCCTTGTGCCGGCGCCGGGCAACCAGCTGCCTGAGGCCTAACCAGTGAGGTGACTGATCAGTCCGCCGCAAACGAGCGATCAGTGACCTCGATGGCCCTATACCCGGGGCCGGCCGGCACCAGTCGTCGCACCCATAGCCCCGTTGATGGGACCCAAGCGTGACCGGGTGGTGGTGGGCGCAGATCTTCCGCAAGGCCGTCTCTTGCCGGTCGAAGCGCTTCAACGGGGATGGGCGCGGCTACTCGAGGTGTGGCGCCGCCGGCTTTCAATCTCGGTGGTAGCTCGTGGACGCTTGTAACGGCTATTGCGCAGGGTTGATTCGTGGCGCAAGCTGTATGCACAAGTGGACGTATGTCGTTACAGATGGTTGCCACTCGTTTTGGTCCCAGACCCTGGCCTTGTTGACATCACCGCAAGCCAGGGGACCAACCATGAGTCAATGCTCCAGCACTACCTCAGCATCAGCCGAACGTCGGGCAACACCGGAGGATCACATCGCGCAGCTTTCGCCAATACATCAGGCCCGGGTTCGCGCGGCTCTGAGCGGCGCCGACCTGGAGCAGCTCGACGTGGAGGAGGTCGTTGACCTGTGCGACCGAGTTGCGGGAGTGATTAGTTTCACCGAGTACCAAGCACGTGGCCGCGCACGGCGAAGGCGCGCCACGATGCACCTGGCGTAGCCACAGCGCCCGTTGCCCTAAGACGTGCTGTTTTCAAGCTGCGCGCCGGGCCGTCGGGACCGTGGCTGAGGATTCGTGCCTTTGGATCCTGCAATGGCGGATGGCAGTTGTCGCCACGGGCACTTCGGAAATCCTTAGGTCCCGAAATCGTAAGGTCCCCCTTCGAGCCGTGGGCCCGTGCGGCCTTGGCGACGGCTCGGCACTCTCAACGCGGGCACCCTGCAGCCATCCGTGGCTCCTATGAGCAGGTGCCTGTCATTGAGACGGTGGGAGTGTTCGGGCCGGCAGGGAGCACGGAAGACAGCGGGTGGCCGTCTTCGTCGGTTGTGGGGCCGGGTCCGGTGGTGGCGGCGCAGCCGGTGATGAGGACGGTGCAGCCTAGGGCCAGGTACAAGCGCCACCCATGGGAAGGGTGGCGCTTGTGCCTGGACCGTGCTTGGTGAGCACGAAGGGAGGGCATGGGTCAGTTGCGGTAGGCCTGTACTGAGGTCTTGTCGATCTTGCGGTGGTAGTGCATTCCGGCCAGGCCGCCGAGGATCGCTCCGACGAGGCTGGCGACCGCGACCGCGATCAGGGCGATGACGCCGGTGGTCGTGAGGGTGCCCTCCTTGACCGGGATCCGCGGGAAAGCGTTCAGCTTGGACAGGACGTTGTACTTGTCACCGGCCACGGCCGCGACGATGGCGAGCACGATCGCAATGACCAGGGCCCACACCCAGACCGCGATGCCCTGGCGGATTCCGTTGAACCGGGCCATCCGACCCGCGACGTAACCACCGCAGTAGTACGCGACGAGCACGATGAGCAGCAGCGCGATCGCGCCCACGATGCCCACCGTGGTGGAGTTGTTGCTGGCGGCGTTGGTGGCCTTGGTGACGTCGGTCTTGTTTGCCAGCCCGACGCCTGCGCCGATGGCGGCCAGCAGCGCGGTCAGCAGTACCGCCATACCGGTCGCGGTCAGCCAGCCGAAGAAGGCTGACCCGATCTTGATGCCGCCGTGCTCCTCCTTCTGCGCTGTGGTGATCGACTCGTGGTCGATGTTTCGAGGTCGGCGACGATCTCGATGGTCGCGCTCATCACTGCCCCGGCCCCGATGCGTGTCCTGGTCATCGGCCGGCCACTGGCCCCGTGTAGTACGAGGACTGGTTGAGTCAGCTGATCCTTGTGCGTTGGAGTCGAAGGTGTGGGCGCCGCCGCGGTCATTGGCCATGGGTCATCTCTCTTCGGGATTGTGCGTTGGTAGGCCAGCGCACACGTGACCCGTGGCCTGGGGTGGATCAAGACCACGCCGCGCCTCCATATCAGGAGGCGCGGCGTGGTAGGACCTCAACGGTTGTTGTTGTCTCGGCGGGGTTCGTTGCCCTCGCCGGTGTCAGTCTCGATCTGCTCCTTGCGGACCTGCTCGGTGACTTCCTGCTCACCGGAGACGGTCTCGGTGTCAAGCTTCACGCGCTCCACCGGGACGGTCTCCTTCTGCACGACGGGCTGCTCGGCATGCAGCGTCACCTCGTGCTCCTCCTCGGTCAGGTCGCCACCAGATAGGGCGTCACCGCGGTTGGCCTCGGTGATCGGCTCACGGACGACGCGGACCTCTTCGTGGCTGACAGGCACCGTGGTGGTCACATTCTCGGTGACCACGTACTTGCGCAGACGCGCGCGTCCGGTCTCCACCTTCTCGGTGCCCACATTCAACCGCTCCTCCGAGCGGGTCATGGCGTCGTCAGTCGTGGGACCGGAGGTGTCCCGACCCACGACACCGGGCTCACCGGCGCGGTCGCGACGGTCGTCGTGCTCGCGCTCGCGCTCGTGCTCATGGTCGCTGTCCTGGACGCCGTCCTGCACTGTTCCCCGGCCGCCGACCACGTCGTCGTGTCCGTTGCCGCCCGTCGACGATGTGCCATAGGCGAGGCCGTAGTACTCGTACAGCTTCTGCTCCTGCTCGACGTCGAGGTGCTCATCGGCATCGCTGACCCGGGGGGCGTCCTTGACCTTGTCCTTGCTGTACGGCAGCCGCAGGTCGTTGCCGTCGACTTCGGCGTCCCGGATGGGGATGAACGTCTCTGAGGTGCCGAACAGACCGGTCTTGACGGTGACCCACTCGGGCTGACCGGACTGGTCGTCCAGGTAGATCTGCCCGATTGATCCGATCTTGGCGCCTTCGGAGTCGACGGCGTTGCCGCCGGAGATGGTCTGGATCTGCTCTGTGGAAATCATGTGTAGTCCCTCACATAGAGATGGTGGTGCGGTCGGATCACCGGACTGGGCCGGCATCCGTGGGTTCCCGATCCGCCTACTAGGGGGTCGGAGCTGAAGCAGGAAGAACAGATCGCGCCGGTTCTACTGGTCGGTGGTTCGTTCCCTGATCCGGGCTGCTTCCTCGGCCTCGCGTTGCTGAGGCTCATCCAGCTTGCGGGTGTCGCGCAGCTCCGCGAAGGGCTCCACGTCGTGCGGGAAGCCGGAGCGGATCGCCCGTTCGCGTTGAGTCTCGGCGTTGAACTCCGCGCCCAGCAGCACGCAGATGTTGCTGATCCACAACCAGACCAGGAACACGATCACGGTCGCGAACGAGCCGTAGGTCTTGTTGTAGGACCCGGAGAAGGAGACGTAGAGCGCGAACAACGCTGAGGCGATGATCCAGATCACGACGGCGATGACGCCGCCGAGGCTGATCCACCGCAGACCGGGTTGTTTGACATTCGGGCACGCTTTGTACAGCAGCGAGAACATCAGGCTGACCACGATCACCAGCACCGGCCATTTGGCGATCTCCCACACGAGCACCGCGGAGTGGCCGATGCCGAAGACCTTGCCCAGTTGAGAGGCCACCGGACCGGTGGCGATGACCATCACCGCACTGGCGGCCAGCAAAACCACCAGCACCAGCGTCACCAGCAGACGCACCGGCGCGGTCTTCCAGATGGGTCGGCCTTCGTCGACGTTGTAGATCGCGTTGGAAGCGCGCATGAACGCTGAGACGTACCCCGAGGCCGACCACAACGCCAGCGCCAGGCTCACGATCAACGCGATACCGGCGGCGCCGGCCTTGCCCTGCACCTGGGTGATGATGGACTTCAAGACACTCGTGACCCCACTGGGGGCAATCGAGGAGATGTTGGACAGCAGTGAGTCGGTCTGGTGTTTTCCGAGCAGTCCCAGCACTGACACCAATGCCAGCATGGCCGGGAAGATGGCCAGGATCCCGAAGTAGGTCAACGCGGCGGCGTAGTCGGTGACGTTGTCGTGTTTGAACTGTTTCATCGATCGCCGCAGGATCGCGAACCACCCGGCTTTGGGCAGGTCGGTGGGCCGGTCCGGGGCGTGATCGGCACTGTTGGCGGCGCTACCGCCGCGGCCCGCGTCAAAGTTCTGTCGGCCTCGCTCAGGTTGGCCCGGCTGGGCGACCGCGTCAGCCGGCATAGTGCCCGCCGATAGAGCCTGCGCCTCTGCTTTGACCTGACCCGTTGTCCGTGACGTCTTGGGTGGCGTCTTGGGCATGTTTCTTCACGTCGGAGGTCGCGCTCTTGGCGTGCTCGGCAGTCCGGTTCGCTGCCTCGGTCGCGGTTTGCTGCACCGATTGGGCGGCATCACGTGCTGGCTGTTTGAGGTTGGAGGCCACGTCCTGTGCGGACTGCTTCACCGAATCAGTGAGCCCGCTGGCGCGGTCTTCGACCGTGGCGGCGGCCTTCTGCTCGGTATCGCTGGCGGGTAGGAGCGAGGAAAGCAACCAGCCGGCGCCGAACGCGATCACGCCTGCGGCGATGGGGTTGCCCGACGCCCGGTCGCGGACCGCGTCCGGCGCGGAGCCGGCTGCGCCCTGTGCGGACCCGCCCGCGTTCTGCGCGGAGTCAGCGGCCGACTGCGCCGTCTCCTTCGCGGCCTGCGCGGCACTGGTGCCCACGCCCATCACGCGATCCTTGATCGAGCTCAGGCCGCGGGAGACCTTCTCGCGGCGGGTACCCACGAACTGCTGTGGGTTGACCCGGTTGGTCAACCGGGTCACGTCCTGGGACAGGGCGTCCTGGGTACGGCGGGTGTCGGCTGCGAGCTGGTCGGGGTCACTCATGCTGGTCTCCTTGGCGTGGCTTGATCGCACTGGGGATGCGCTTGATGGAATCGATGGTGCGTTGCGGGGTGAGGCTGATGGATCGCAGGACACCGCGGCCCACGATGAACAGCACCGCGGCGATCACGGCCCACACCAGGGCCACAATCAGCGCGGCCCAGGCAATCCCCACGAGGTGACCCAAGCCCCACCACGCTGCGGTCGAGGCGAAGATGACCGCCATCAGCGCCGCAAAGCCCGCGCCGCCCAACATGCCGGCGCCCTTGCCGGCCTTGCCTGCCTCGGCACCAATCTCGGCCTTCGCGAGCTCGACCTCCTGGCTCATCAACGCCTTGAGGTCCCGCGAGACGTCGGACATGAAGTCGCGGACCGCGGCCTTCTCATCGGTGCTGGGCGGCAGCTGGCTGCCCAGGTCGGTCACGTCGTCGCGTAAACCGCCGACCTCTTCGCGCAGGTCACTCACGGCCGGCCCGCCCCTCAGACGACACACCGGTCTCCCAAGGAGCCGGTGTGACGGTGGACTGGTCGTCATCGGAGTCCGTGTTCGTGTCTATGTGCTGAGCAACGACCCCGCGGGTGAGGCGGCCGGCTGCTACCCCGGCCAAGGCAGCAGACAGCAGAAACGCACGGGGGCGCTGCCGACCAAACTTCCTGACGTCATCCAGCACTTGATCGGTGTCGCGCCGCTCGAGCCACTCCGCAGCGTCGCTGACCCGGTCACGGGCCGTGGTCACCGCGTCGATGGCGGCACCTTGAGCGTCGTTTGACGACGCGTTGTCTGTCATGGCCGACAACTGCCGACCCAGATCCTGCAGAGCCTGCACCGCGGTGGTGCGCTGGGTCTCTGCCTGCTCGCGCAGCTGGGTGCGGGTCTGACCCAGCAGGTCGCTAGCCCGTTCTTTGGCTTTACCCGCGACCTGAGCGGCGGCCTGCTGGCCGGTGCGGGCCACGTCGGCTGCGGCCTGTTGGCCGTGGCTGGCGACATCGGCGGCCGCGTCCTTGGCCTGCCCTGCCGTGGACTCCTGCGAGCCATCGCCCGCTGGGCGCTCTGCTCGCCGCGAGAATGACTCGTTCGTTGGACTACTCATCGTTGCCTCCTGGTGCGTCGCACCCTGTTGCTTCACATCGGTCGCCCCTGTAGGCCTGCCGCAAGCTGTGGCCCGTCGAGCCGTCTACACCGTAGACGCAAAGTGCGTACGGCGTATACAACCGCGTCCGAACAGGCCGCTTCGCAGCAGATTCACCTAGAGTGCACAACACCCCACGGTGGGTTTCGAGTGGCTCGACAGGGGGTCGATTCGAGTCGTACAGCCAAGACGTGAAGGCCAGGTGACGGGATGCGCGAGCTAGAGGCGCAACGCGCTGAAAGTAGGCGGCGGCTGAGTCTGGACCAGATCGTCTCCGCCACGGTGGACCTCATCGACGAGCAGGGGATTGCCGCGGCCTCGATGCGCACTGTCGCCCGCCAACTGGGTGTACAAGTGATGGCGCTCTACCGCTATGTTGCCAACCGAGAAGATCTCTTCGACGCGGTCGTGGACCATATTGTCGGCGAACTGGACGATGACCCGACCATCCAGCAAGACGTCGGCGATGACGGGTGGCAGTCCTACCTGACCGACCTCGCATGGGGTGTGCGCCGGTACGCCCGAGCCCACCCTCACGCCTTCCCCCTGGTGGCCACCCGCCCCCCCAGCGCTCCGTGGATAAATCCGCCCCTGCGTTCGCTGCGCTGGATCGAGACCATGTTAGCCAACCTTTCTCAGGCCGGGTTCAACGACGAACAGGTGCTGTTCACCTACCGGTCCTTTAACAGTTTCCTGCTGGGACACCTTCTCCTAGAGACCAGCGCCATGGTCATCGACGACCCCAAACCCGGCGATGGCTCCTTTCAGGCTGGCGACGACACCGGAGCCCACGATCCAGTGGATCCGGCAGACCCCGTCCCCGGTTCCATCAGCCCCACCCGCACCACCGCCAAACGTAAAGCACTGGCCAACGCTGCGACCACCAGCGAACTACTCGGCGTCAAACCCAGCGACTATCCCGTGATCCATCGACTGCGCGCCGGTCTCACCGAGGACCATTTCGAGGAAGAATTCGGGGCCGGACTCGACATCCTGTTCGGTCGCATTGCCAACAAAATGGACCACGTTTGACGACCCGGATTGCTCACAAGGCCTGGGATTCTCACACGATAGGGTCCGCGCGTCACCGCAGGATGCGCACTCTAACGTGGGCTCACTCGCACGTCAGGTCCACGGTCGAATCGCCGGGCAACAGATCTTGCCCGGGTTGTTCAGCCGGCGGAGGACCGCTGCTCGCGTGGCCTGGTCGGTCGTCGCGGCTCTTCTTCGCGCTGATCGTCGGTGATGATCAGCACGTGCCGGTGGTCAGTCGTCAGCCCGCGGGTGGCGGCCCAGCGCGTAGTTGTGGGCCGCAGTTGCGGAGGTACCTGACGCGTCGGGATCGGGCTGAGTTGATAAATGTGCAAGGCGCGCATCAACCAGACGCGCATTGCGTCGGGCCCCCTGCGAGGCACGAGATCGACGCGCACCCACGGGCCGGCTTCGCGACCTTCACTGCGGTAAATCTTCATACTCATCGCGACCCCGCCGGCTGGGTAGCTCGAACCCTCAAGCGTGGGGCTACCGGATTGCCGAAGACACGTCGTGCGCGGTATCCGAAGATACGTCGTGCGCGATAGCGGGAGATCAAGGTCATTGCTGGCATGAGGGTCACTTTCCGTGAGATGGCGCAGGCTCGGCATGCACTGGGCGGCGTGGTCAGTCAGGACGCCGCTTCAGCGGTGTCATTGGTCAGGGTGGCGCGCAACCGGGTAATGACCGAGGACAGCTGACGGGAGACCTGCATCTGGCTGATTCCCAGGCGCACACCGATCTGCTGTTGGGTCAGGTCCTCGGCGAATCGCAGGTGCAGCATCAGTTGCTCCCGTGGTGGGAGCAGCCGGATGCTCTGGCGTAGGTCCAGACCTGTGAGCTGGGCATCGACGCTGCGCACCCGGCCGACGTTCACCGGCTCACCCCACGGAATGTCGTCGCCACCGGGCCAGGCGTCCAAGGATGCGGCGGCATAGAACCCGCTGACGTTCTGGGCTTCTCGTACTTGCTGCGAGGTCACGCCCAAGGCTTGGGCAATTTGCCCGGTGCTGGGCACAGCCTGCAGCGACTGGGCCAGATCATCACCAATGCGGACGACTTGCAGGTATGTGTCGTGCAAGGCCCGCGGTGGTCGAACTGCCCACGCATGATCGCGCAGGTGTCGTTTCAGCTCACCGTGCATGGTGACCTGAGCGAATGCGCCGAACCCTCGTCCCTGTTCCGGCTCGAGGCGGCGGGCGGCCAGCACCAACGCCATCCCGGCGACCTGCTGCAGATCTTCCAACTCCACCCCGCGGCCGGCATAGCGCCGGGCGACCCCACGGACCAGTCTCAGGTTCAAAGCGACCGCCTCGCCACGCAACTGGCTAGCGATACCGGGATCGTCGACGCGCCCGGCCCGGATCAGCAACGCCACCGTGCGTGCTTCGCGGTCACTCCCGCTTGTCTGCTGCTCAACGTCGTGATCCTCGGTGGCCGACACCGCAGCTGGCAGGGTCTCCTCTACGACCCGCGAGTGCGGGTGGAGTCGTGTAGTCACACTCATTACGCCGAGTGCGAACCGTCGCTGCTGCCCGTACCGGTTTGCGCACGGTCAGCCAGGGCGGCCAGCCGCTGCGCGACCCTTGCTTGGGACATCCCCACGGCTTGAGCGATCTCCGCGGGCCTCAAGCCGTGGACGAAGCGCAATGTCAGTAATTGCTGATCAGACCCGGAAAGGGGGTGTGGGGTGACGGTGCCAGGTTTATCGGCGTCGGGCTTACCGAACGCGGCCCCGGTAGGGGAATCGGTGATCATGAGCAGCGCCCTCCGCTCACGATCAGGACAGCAGCGCGCACAAGTAAAACCCCGCCCCAATGCTTCCTCGTTGAAAAGAAGTCGCACCGGGTCCGGGGTGCACAGCCACCTGCGGCGGCCAGGTTGAATATTGCGCCACCGGGGGGTGGTGTCAAGCATCTCTCAACAGCGATAGCGGGGGACGGCAGGGCGTGCTGGACGACGAGCTGAGCGGGTCGGGCTCCGCTACGGCGAACCCGGTCGATGCGCTAGTCCTGGCGAAGCTGAAGCAGTACGGCACCGCGCAGGCGAACGCGCCACTGTTGCAGCCGGACCCGGCGCAGCCCGGTGTGCGGATGATCTCCGGTGTCCCGCTGCGCGTCTCGGCCGGTGTCACGCCCGGCACGATCTGGGGCGTACCCGGCGATCGTGCACACATCATCGTGCGCACCGACGCCACTGTGACCGCCGACAGCTCGGTGTTCTTCACCAGTGATCGTGTCGCGGTGCGCGGCACCATGCGGTGTGGATTCTCCTTCCCGCACCCGGCCGCCATCGTGAAGATGAGCCTGACCGAGGGCGACTGACGCGGATGCGGTCCTGCCCTGTGTGCGGTGGCAGCCAGCTCGTCGGTCACCCGGCCGGCTGGCTCGCCATCGACCACGCCACACCGTGCGCCATCCGGGACTTCGAGGACGCGACCCGCGCCGCGGACTACGGCAGGGGGTACGCCAACGGTTCACCGGCTGAGCGCACGATCGGGGTCGACGTGCCACTGCTGAACCTTGGCACCGCCACAGTGACCTGCTTGCCGGACGACGCGACTGCCCTGCCCGGTGACACCCGCGGGTACGCCCGCGATGCCACACCGACCGAACGTGCGCTGCTGGTCGCGCTCGGGTACGCCACCACTGAGCCGGTCGACGGTGCTGCTGGCGCGCTTCCCGTGCTGCCCATCATCCTGCGCACGGTCGTGCAGGCGCCCACCTTGGGCGGCGCGATCATCCGCCGACAATGGCCGCAATTGGAGACCAGGCAGCCGCCACAAGCTGCCGCATAGACCAGCTCGGCCGCGTCAACGTCACCACCCCGCTGTCTCATGACTCCAGCGGGCACCGTGGATCGATGGCGCGTGAGGACCTCCCTCTCCTTTCGCAGGTCCCATGACCGCGCCAGCGCGGCCGAGCAACCCACCCACAGCCCAGCCTTGCCCAAGATCGCGGCCCTCGCGGAAACCCCCAGACCCGTACCCAGTGGCAGAACCAGTACGCCCCGGTGCCTCAGTGCGACGGGGGCAGGGGGTCCCTGCCCGGGGCTCAGCGTCGTGCCGCTGCATTCTGCGAAGTTCGCTGCCTACGGGATCCAAAGTTTTCCTGGTGGCCATTGTTTCGGCCGCTGAGGTCGCCGTCAGGCCCGTCGAAATAACGGGGACGCCTCGGGCCGGTTCCGTTCGTCGCCTACGGCCCGAGCAACCCCAACTTGACCCGATGTTAAGTAGGGTGCTGACCGGATGGGTTCACTAGTAATGCACTGTCGCAACAGGGGGAGCCCGATGTCATACCAGCAACCACTGCCGCCCTACCGCCCGCAGCCGAAACGCAAGCGGAGCCCACTGAAAATCCTCGGCCTCGGGTGCGGTGTCATCGTGGCGCTGTTCGTCGGTCTGGCGACCCTGGGCGCAATCCTGTCTGCCAACCACGTTGGGACAGCCACAAAGGCCACCGTTGCAGCATCGAGCAGCTCCACTGCCGCAACCACCTCTGCGTCCACCACGACACCTGCGCCAACCACAGCCCCCTGCACCAGCACCACCACCACAGTTACGCCGCGACCGAGCACCACCAGACCAAGGCCGACTCACAAGGTGACGCCCACCCAAAAGGTGGCCCCAGCACCCACGCACTCTGCTCCGTTCGTGGCGCCAGCCCCGGCGCCGCCGGCGTCGACCAGCTCCAGCGCCGCATCGGCCGCCTGTTACCCGCTTACCAACGGGGGCAACTGCTACGAGCCCGGCGAGTTCTGCCGCAAACGGGACCACGGCGCGACCGGGGTCGCAGGCGACGGCGAAGCGATCAAGTGCGAGAACAACGACAAGTGGCGCTGGGAGCCCCAGTGACGTCCAGCGATGCGGCAGAGCACTAGCCCCGCTGCCGACGGGCCGGCAAAGCGCCGACGATTCGGCGTGACCCGTCGCCCGTCGGTCGAGCCCTTTAGCTGTTCCGACACCTCGCCGCGGCCTCATGTGTTCGATGTTTGACCGGGCAACTTCCGTGGCGATAGATCGTCGCCTTCGCGCGACGTTTGGCACCCGCCCGCATGCTTGTCGCCAAGGACCGTTGAGCTGAACACTTTGCATTGCTGACCGGGTGCATCGCCCGGCGCATCTGCTTGATTGGCTTTGGCGTCACTGCCCGTCGCACAGTGCGAGCCGGGTGCATCGCCCGGCGGACTGAGCGCGGGATGAGTAGACGCGAGATGAAGCCCATGGCATTTAAGCTACGCCCAGTATCTTCAGGTGGTGATTGTCTGTCGCTCAGGGCGTCTTGAGTTCAGTCACGTGACTCTGCTCAGGTCTTGAGTCGGTCCACCACACTTCGAAATTGAACCAGTCGGCCATTCCACCCTCGAGGCGCGCGATGGGTAGATCAACGGACTTCCCTGGTTCTATCCGCTTGATCGGGGTGGACGAGTCGTGTACCTCGACCATCGGGGCCGCACCTCCAGCCCCTTCGACCCAAGGCTGGCATCTGACATTCACCGCCGGGGCCGCTCCTGCATTGTGCAATCGCACCACAGCGACACTGCCAGCGGCAATTTCCACGGAAGCTCGCATATCGGCCTGCGTTGACTTCGCTTCGGCTACCTCCCGGGCGGCGACTTCCTCACGCCGTCGCGCAGTGTCATTTGCTGCCATGGTGCGGTTGGCCTCCGCGGTACGCCTGGTGTAGACGACCGATGCCGCTGTAAACAGGATGGCGAGGATCGAGATGATCAGTGACGCAATACCCATAGGCCAGCATCCTGCCAGGAAGATGGTCCCGTGAAGCGCCCGCTCAATCCCGGATGTCCTGCCTACCGCTAGCGCACGGACCACCCTGACGGGGGGCGCAGTGGTGGCGAACCCTCCCAATGCCGACCCAGCCAGTTCGCACCCGGCCACGACTCCTAGCTCGGCCTCGGTGTGAGAGCGAGCGGGGCCGTCGACCCACGACCGGCCGTGCACAGCTTGGTTGTGGGCGCACGCCGGCGGGTCGGCGTGCGGGGGTCAGTCACCCGCGGGCAGCGTCCGAGTTGGTTCGCGGCTGAGGCCCTGTCCAGCGCCGCGTCGTGCTCGGGTGTCTACCGAGCGTGTCGCCTCAGTGGGGTGGTGAGGCCGTCGGCCTCATCGGCGCCGCGCAGAAGCGAGGCGGCAAGGGTGCGCGCTTCGGAGCTGGTCAGGTTCGCCGCCAGACGAGTTTCATCCATGACCGAGAAGTCCAGGCGGACGAACGTTGTGCGGCAGCTTGACGGCAGCGGCACGGCGTACATGCCCTGCATGTAGCTGCGGGCGAGGGTCACGACTCCGAGCAGCGGTTGTCCGTCATCCTCGGCCGCCTCAATCAGGTTGCCGATCATCAGTGACATGCAGTACGGACCGTGGTCGTAAACGGTGTGACCATCGCGCCGTGCGTCTCCACAGTCGGTCTCGCACCACGGTTGGCAGTGCCCCCACATCGCGATCACGCTGCCATCGCGCGCGGCGTCGAGGTCGTCCGGTTCGTAGGCCTCGGACACGGGGAGCGGGAACTGAGAATTGGGTACGGTGGTGCTCACGGGCAGCCTCCTACGGCTGGTCGTCAGACCCCGGAGCGTTCCTGCGCTGCCGGGGTCATCTATTGACGCCAGTTGCTCCCGCGTTGGGCACGTGCTGGGCACGACCGCAAACAAGAAAGCCCCTGACCTTGCGTTTCCGCAGGTCAGGGGCCTTACGTGCTGGTGGGCGATACTGGGATCGAACCAGTGACCTCTTCCGTGTCAGGGAAGCGCGCTACCGCTGCGCCAATCGCCCAAATCATGGGTGGAGCGGACAACCGGGCTCGAACCGGCGACCTCAACCTTGGCAAGGTTGCGCTCTACCAACTGAGCTATGTCCGCCTGCTGCACTCCCCGGCGTACGCCCGGGTGAACAACGAGGGGAACTGTAGCCGAGGTGGTGCCCGGCACCCAAAACGGCACCGATCACGGCGCGTTCCTGGCGCGATCGCGCCCGTCGTACGGCGACCGCTCAGGCCCAGAACTCCGCCACCCGAGCGGCTCTGGCGCGGCCCACCGCACGGCCCGCCTCGGCGGACGGAGCGCGGGTCGCCGGTGACAGCGGGTTGCGCCCGAACGCCGCCATCGATCGCACGTTGGCCTGTACGACGAGCACCTGAGCGTCCGCGGGTGCGACCACATCGGCGTCCAGATCGCCGAGCAGCGACGGCGCACCGGGCAGCGTCGGCGACAGCACCAGGATCCGGTCGCAGCCTGCCGCCAGGTCGACGTTCGTGCCCGAGCGCATCCCCCCGTCCATGTAACGGCGCCCGCCGATCGTCACGGGCGGCCAGACGCCGGGCACCGCGCAGCTCGCGGCCACGGCGTCGGTCAGGCTCGTGCTCCCCCGCGGCGTGAACGTCTCCAACTCGCCGGTCGCGGTGTCGACGGCCGTGATGAACATCTCGCGGTCGGGCCAGTCGAGCGAGGGCAACCTGGCCTTGATCGCCGTACGCCGGTCGGCCTCGGACACCGTGCGGGCGGCGAGCGCCAGCTGACCGAACCGGCGACGCGCATCGACCGCGGAGGTCGCGCCGCGAGCCGCTGCCTCGTATGACGCGGCCAACGCCTCGGCGTCCAGGTCCACCTCGATCTCGGCGCTCGCAGGATCCAACTGCGCGGCGTAGAGCTCCGCGAGATCGACACCGGACGTGATCTGAGCGCCCACGGCGGCGCCGGCGGACGTCCCGACGACGACGTCGGCGTCCACCAGAGCGGGCCGCAGATCGGGCGCGCCGTCGCGCAGCCCGAGGAGCACCCCGAGCTCCCACGCGATGCCGGCCACCCCTCCGCCGGCCAGGACCAGGGCTCTCATCGTCGTTCCCGTCCGAGGGTCATGCCCCGAACCCTGCCAGTTGTCGGTGACACCGGGCATGCTGAGCGCGACCCACCCGCCCAGCGACACTGGAGGAGACCCCACCCATGGACATGCGCCTCGAGCTCGTCCCGCTGCCCGTCACCGACGTCGACCGCAGCAAGGCGTTCTACGTCGACCGGGTGGGTTTCGTGCTCGACCACGACATCGAGCCGGGCAACGGGATGCGCATCGTGCAGCTGACTCCCTCGGGGTCGGCGTGCTCGGTGGTCGTCGGCGTCGGGATCAGCGATCCCGATGCGGGTCGGGTCAACGGCCTGCACCTGGTCGTCGACGACATCGCCTCGGCGCGCGAGGAGCTGCGCAGTCGGGAGGTCGACATCTCCGATGTGCAGGACATGGGAGGGGTGAAGTACGCCTACTTCTCGGACCCGGACGGGAATTCGTGGGCGCTGCAGGAGATCTCCAGCCGCAGCCCCGAGCCCCCGGCGTAGGACGTGATGGAGGTGGCGACGGGATTTGAACCCGTGTAGACGGCTTTGCAGGCCGTTGCCTCGCCTCTCGGCCACGCCACCACGTCCGGGCCGGTGCGCCCGAGGGCGCCGACCGGTCCCGGAGCAGAGCGGACAACCGGGCTCGAACCGGCGACCTCAACCTTGGCAAGGTTGCGCTCTACCAACTGAGCTATGTCCGCATCTACACGTCGACGGAAAGGGCCGTCGAACGCTCCGCGAGGTTATCCGATCGCCCACAGCGAGTCCAACCGCGCTGCTCCAAACCCGTGGCGCCGTACGCCGAGTCGCGGGATCAGCGACCGGTCGGCCCTGCGATAGTCCGTAGATTCGGCCCGCAGGCGCCACGAGACCGCGGACAACCGGAGCGCAGCAGGCTGAGAGCGCGCCGCTAGGAGCGGGAAGGCTGCGAGGCCCGCGCGTCTTTCTCGACGGCAGCCGCCGGTGCGGGCTTGGGCGCGGTCACCGTCGGCATCCCGGGCGGGGGCTGCTCCACGGGCGTCTCGCGACGGGCGCGGATCCACGCCGCGCGCCGGCCCGGCAGCCGTGCGGCGACCGGCTGCTCGTCGTCACGCGATCGCGCGTCCATCCAGCCCCGGGCCCGGTCGCGCACCGTGGGCACCTCGCGCATCGGCCAGATGCGGGAGGCCGCGGCATTGAACGCAGCGCCGATCAACACCCCGATCCCGAGGAAGTACAGCCAGATGAGCACCACGATGGTGGCCGCCAGCGGCCCGTAGATGCTCACGCCGTTGATCGACGCGCCGAGGAACCAGCGCAACGCCATCGAGGTGACCACCCAGATGGCGAGCGTCAGCGTGGCCCCCGGCAGCGCGCGTACCCACGGCGTACGTCGAGGCGTGGCGATGTAGTACAGCGTCGCGAAGCCCAGGATCGTCAGACCCCCGACGAGCGGCCAGTAGAAGTTCATCAGGAAGAGGAACTTCGCCGGCAATCGCTGCTCGAGCAGTCCCGGGCCCACCACGATGAGCGGCACGACCAGTGCGCCGAAGACCAGCGTCACGAAGTAGAGCGAGAGGCTCAGCACACGGGTGCGTACGATCCCGCGGCGCCCGCCCTGCCCGTACATGATCGAGATCGTGTCGAGGAGCACATTCAGGGCACGTGATCCTGACCACAGGGAGAGGACGAAACCGACCGACACAACGTCCGGCCGCCCGCCGTTCAGGGCTTGTCGCAGGGTCGGCACGAGCACCTCCTGCAGGCTGTCCTCGGTCAGGAAGCGCGCGGCATACCGCACGATGCTGTTGGTCACGTCCTGACGCACGCCGGCGCCGAGCCAGTTGCCGACATACCCCACCAGGCCCAACAGCCCGTAGAGCAGTGGCGGGAATGACAGGAGAGCGAAGAAGCCTGCTTCGGCGGCCAGTCCGGTCACCCGGTAGCGCATGCAGATCCGCACGGTGCCGAGCACGAGCCGTACCAACGAAACCAGCCCGGGCACCCGCCCGAGCTTCTCGCGGAGGGCCGATCTGTTCAGGCTCACGGGGTGCAGTGGGCCTGCGTGCGATTGGTCACGACAGCCACGGTAGCTGTCAAGACCCCCAACTCCATGCACCATGATGGTGCGATGGACATTTGGCCCGGCCGCCCATATCCGCTCGGCGCGACCTTCGACGGCAGCGGAGTCAACTTCGCACTCTTCTCCGAGGTCGCCACCGGAGTGACCCTGTGCCTCATCGGTGAGAACGACGAAGAGACCCGCTACGCGCTGACCGAGGTCGACGGACACGTCTGGCACGGCTACATCCAGGGCGTACAGCCCGGGCAGCGCTACGGCTACCGGGTCGACGGACCGTTCGACCCCGAGCAGGGGCAGCGTTGCAACCCCGCGAAGCTGCTGCTCGACCCGTACGCGAAAGCCATCGACGGTCAGATCGACGGTCACGAGTCGTTGTTCTCCTACCGGTTCGAGGACCCCGAGGAGTTCAACGACGACGACTCGCTGGGTCACACGATGACCTCGGTGGTCATCAACCCGTTCTTCGACTGGGCACACGACCGGCCGCCGCAGCACGAGTACCACAACAGCGTCTTCTACGAGATGCACGTCAAGGGCCTGACGATGACGCACCCGGACGTGCCCGAGGAGATCCGCGGCACGTACGCCGCCGTCGCGCACCCCGCCATCATCGAGCACCTCAAAGAGCTCGGCGTGACCGCGGTCGAGCTGCTGCCGGTGCACCAGTTCATCCAGGACACCACCCTCACCGACCAGGGTCTGTCGAACTACTGGGGCTACAACACCATCGGCTTCCTGGCGCCGCACAACGCGTACGCCGCAGCCGGTAGCGACGGCCAGCAGGTCACCGAGTTCAAGACGATGGTCAAGGCGCTGCACGACGCCGATATCGAGGTCATCCTCGACGTGGTCTACAACCACACGGCCGAAGGCAACGAGCTCGGCCCGACCATCTGCTTCCGTGGGATCGACAACTCGGCGTACTACCGCCTGGTCGACGACGCGAAGGAGCACTACTACGACACCACGGGCACCGGCAACAGCCTGCTGATGCGGCACCCGCACGTGCTGCAGCTGATCATGGACTCGCTGCGCTACTGGGTGCAGGAGATGCACGTCGACGGGTTCCGCTTCGACCTCGCCGCGACGCTCGCCCGCCAGTTCCACGAGGTCGACCGCCTGTCGGCGTTCTTCGACATCATCCAGCAGGACCCCGTCATCTCCCAGGTCAAGCTGATCGCCGAGCCGTGGGACCTCGGCGACGGCGGTTACCAGGTCGGCAACTTCCCGCCGCTGTGGACCGAGTGGAACGGCAAGTACCGCGACACCGTGCGCGACTTCTGGCGCGGCGATGGCGCAACGCTCGGCGAATTCGCCTCTCGGCTCACCGGTTCCAGCGACCTGTACGAGCACTCCGGGCGTCGTCCGATCGCGTCGATCAACTTCGTGGTCGCTCACGACGGCTTCACGCTGCGGGACCTCGTGTCCTACAACGAGAAGCACAACGAGGCCAACGGCGAGGGCAACAAGGACGGCGAGAGCAACAACAGCTCCTGGAACTGCGGCGTCGAGGGACCGACGGACGATCCGGACATCAACGCGCTACGCCAGCAGCAGGAGCGCAACTTCATCGCGACCCTGCTGCTCAGCCAGGGCGTGCCGATGCTCGCGCACGGCGACGAGCTCGGACGCTCCCAGGGCGGCAACAACAACGTCTACTGCCAGGACAACGAGATCGCCTGGGTCGACTGGGAGTTGGACGACTACGACCAGTCCCTGCTCGACTTCACGCAGCAGGCGCTCGCCCTGCGGATGGCGCACCCGACGTTCCACCGGCGACGGTTCTTCCAGGGTGCCGCGACCCGTGGCGGCGCGAGTGACATCGGCGACATCATCTGGTACTCCCCCGGCGGCTCGCCGATGAGCGAGGAGGACTGGAGCAACGGCTACGCGCGCACCTTGATGGTCTTCCTCAACGGCGCGGAGATTCGCACCCCCGACACTGTCGGGCGCGACGTCACCGATGACCACTTCCTCATGCTCTTCAACGCGCACTACGAGGACGTGGAGTTCGTGGTGCCGAAGGACGTGCCGGACGCCACGTGGTCGATCGCGCTGCGCACCGCCCCCGTTGACGAGGACGAGGCCGCTCAGCCGCCGACCTACTCGCCGGGCGAGTCCTTCGCGCTTCCGGCCCGTTCGATGCTGGTGCTGCAGAGCCCGCTGGCCTGATCCTGCCGGCGTACGACGGCCGACCGGCTCACAGCCGGTCGGCCGTCCTCAGCTGCTGACGAGCCGCGCCGGCGCAGGTGCCCCCGGTGGGTTGTCAGTGGTGCGGTCGCTTCCCTGCGCCGGATGGCACGGGCCGGGTGGGTTGTCGCCTCAACGGCCACTTTCTTGCGCCGGCTGACCTGTGTAGGAGAGGCGGGGTCGATCAGCTGGACGCGAGGCGCGCCTTCTGCTCCGACACGTCGTACGACGGCGCCGGCCACTGGGGGTCCATCGCCCGCAGGTGGTGCAGCAGCAGATGGTGCACCGCGAGGCGCGCGTACCACTTGTGGTCGGCCGGGACGACGTACCACGGCGCGGCGTCGGTCGAGGTCTTGTCCATGACGAGCTGATAGGCCTCCTGGTACGCCGGCCAGAAGCCGCGCTCGTCAACGTCGTTCGGGTTGAACTTCCACTGCTTGTCGACCCGGTCCAGCCGCCCGGCGAGGCGCTCCGCTTGCTCCTCGCGCGAGACGTGCAGCATC
Organism: Allobranchiibius sp. GilTou38; assembly: GCF_017565325.1. Classification (NCBI taxonomy): domain Bacteria; kingdom Bacillati; phylum Actinomycetota; class Actinomycetes; order Micrococcales; family Dermacoccaceae; genus Allobranchiibius; species Allobranchiibius sp. GilTou38. The sequence goes on from NZ_JAGEKN010000006.1 coordinate 655,341, forward strand.
ACCTTGATCACGGTGGTGCCGTTGTCGATGAGGGTCTGCTCGAAGCCGTTGATCTGCCCGTAGCGACGACTGATCGTCGCGGGCGGGACGAGGTTGTGCACCCGTGCCACCAGGACGTCCTCGTAGTGGGACCGGTCGAAAACACCCACGCTGCCCGCCGGCGGGAGCGCGTTGCGCACGCGCCACAGGAAGGGGTGACTCAGCTCCTCGCGCGTCGGCTTCTTGAACGCGTGGTGCGTCACGCCCTGCGGGTCGAGGGACCCGACGACGTGCCGCATGATGCCGCCCTTGCCGGACGTGTCCATCCCCTGCACGACCAACAGCACGTTGCGCCGGCCGCCCTGGGTGCTCTCGGCGTACATCCGCTCCTGGAGGTCGTCGAGCTCGGCCGCCGTGGTTTCCTGTGCCGAGACCGCGGTCTTCTTGCCCTTCGTGAAGCCCGGTGTCGATGCGGGTGCACGGTCGGCCAGGACGAACCCCTGGTGCACCCGCAGCGCCTTCTCCAACGTCGTCGCGAGGTCCTTGGCGGCTGCTTTCTTACCCATGCGGGTCTCCCTGATCGCTCGCGGTTGCTTGGATGGCACGGTGCGCCAACTCATTCCAAGCCCTTCCGCCGAGCTTAGCGATGCCGAGCTGGTGCGGCTCTACTCCACGGAACCCGCCCAGGACGAGCCGCGGACGCACGTGCGGCTCAACATGGTCTCCACCGTGGACGGCGCCGCTGCCGGCCCGGACGGCCTGTCCGGGTCGATCGGCTCCCCCGCCGACCGACGGGTCTTCGACGTGCTGCGCGCCTGGGCGGACGTCGTCCTCATCGGGCGCGGAACGTATGCAGCAGAGCAATATTCGGCGCTGACCACCCCGGGACACCTGGCGTCCTTCCGCACCGGCCCCGCACCCCACCCGGACCTCGCCGTGCTGACGTCCACTCAGCTCTCAGCGCAGCCCGCGACGCCGGAGCGCGGAGCCGTCTACTCCGTGTCGGGCGCGTTCGACGAGGTGCTCGCCCGGTTCCGACGGGACCGGATGACACGAGTGCTCTGCGAAGGCGGTCCGCACCTGGCGAGCTCGATGCTCGAGCACGGGCTCGTCGATGAGATCTGCACGACGACGACGCCGATGACGCTGTCCGGCAGCGCGATCCGCACGCTGTCCGGCCCCGCCCACCGGTCCGACCTGGAACTGCTGTCGCTGGTGGAGCAGGACTCCACGCTCATCGCCCGCTGGGAGGTCGGGAGCGCAGGGTGACACGGCGCCGTAGACACGACGAAGCCCGCGGCCGATGGCCGCGGGCGACGTGTGTCAGGTGAGGACGCTCAGCCGATCGACTCCGGTTCGTTGCTGAGGTCGACCTTGGCGACCGCCTGCTGGCCCTTGTCGGCCAGGTAGGACTCCGCGGCGACGTAGGCGCCACCGAGGGCGAGCGCGGCGGGCACCCGGCCGAGCGGCAGGAGCCGCGCGAGACCGATGACCGGCACCGACGCGAGGCCGACGATCAGGCTGGGCAGAGCGATCTTGGCGAGCTGCTCCTGCGCGGGCGGGATCGGCAGCCCCTTGGTCGAGACCGTGAACGCACGGGGGCTCGACGGGTCCTGCACGATCGTCGCGGCGTACGCGCCGCCGACCAGCGCCACGGACAGCAGCCGCCGCTTGGGAAGCGCGCTCGGCAGCAGAACACCGAGGGCGAGTGCTGCGGCGGGGCCGGCGGAGAACGGGTTGACCTTCACGTGGCTTCACTCCTGGTGCTCGGGGTCATGCGAGATGAACCGACTCTACTCACAGACGCGAGACCCCGGCCCGGGTCGACCATCAGGAGCAGCCGCGCTATTCGTCGTCGGCGCCTCGCCCGGACTCGGCCACCCGCGTCCGCACGAAGGTCTCGACCACGGAGCGCCACCGCTGCGGGTCGACGTTCCACTCCCGACAGTGCAGCGCGGTGTGCCAGGTCTCGAGCTGGATGACGTCGGGTCGGGCCTCGGCCAGGTCGCGCGAGGGCTCGTAGGGCACGAAGTCGTCGTCCACGGAGTGGATCAGCAGGGTCGGCACCCTCAGTTCGTCGGCCCGCGCGATCCAGTCGGTGTGCGGGATCGACAGCGGCATGCTGACCCCACCGAACGACTTGCTCCACGACTGACCGACGAGGCGCTGGGCGGCGTGGCTGAGCGCGAGCGGCAGACGGTGCGCGGCCGCATGGGAGTCGATGACCTGCCGCCAGCTCACCACCGGGGCGTCGAGGACGACCCCGACCACTTTGTCGGCGTACGCCGACTGGTCCAGTAGCTGCAGCACGATCGCGCCGCCCATCGACCACCCGAAGAGCACGATGCGCTGCGCGCCGCGCTCGACGGCGTACGCGAGCGAGGCTTCGATGTCGCGCCATTCGGACAGTCCCAGGTGGTAGCGACCGTCGGCGTTGGGCGGGGTGTCGACGTCGTTGCGGTAGCCGGGCACCAGGATCGCGAGACCGAGGTCGTGCAGCAGGGGTACGGCGCGCAGCGCCTCGGCGCGGAACGCACCGCGACCGTGCACGAGGACCGCCCACACGTCGTCCTGCGGCTGCGCCGGCTCGCTCACCCACCCGGGCATGGTGCCGAGCGCGCCGTCGTACGTCATGTCCTCCAGCTGCGTGCCGTCCTCGACCGACGGCGCGGGGTAGAAATAGCTGCTGAGCCGGGCCGGGCCGGGGGTGGGCTGCCCGAAGTCGACCGCCAGCACCTCGCGGGTCACCGATTCGTCGTCCTCGTGCAGGATCTGTCCGATCCGCGCATGGCCCGAGAACGACTGCCAATACAGGCTGTAGCGCCCCGGTGAGGTCGAGGCCGGCGTACGTCGGAGGGTGATGGTGTCGGCGTCGACGGCGAGCACCGTCTCGTCCTCGGCCACCGTCTTGGCAGGTGTCAAGATCTGGCGGACGAAGTAGCCGCCGAGCCCCATGAGCGAGGCCCCGGCGAGGGTGACCCCCACGGCCCCGGCGGTCGCTGTCCTTCGGATGACGTGGCTCACGGCGTCATCGTGCCAGGTCGGCGCTGTCGGCAGCGACACGGCGTGGAGCCGTGCACGTGAGGCAACGAGAACGACGGCTGTGGGTCGCGTCCACCCTGTGGCTGTTGGGTGTGGACAAGTCCGTTTGCGACTGAGAGATGTGGATGACCATTGCTCGAATCATACTGTCGAATATGAGAATTCGTCCTATTTGCTCTTGCGGGCGGCTTCGAACGCGCGTACGATAGGAAGCAGATCGCAAAGCCGCCAGGTGACTGGGAGGAGGTGGGCGCGGATGAGTGTCGAGGGGATCTCACGGGTGCCTGATGCGCCACTTGCCGCCTGCCCGCCGGTGGTGCCAGCCGGTCCGGGTGCTGCGGCCGGGTTGCTGGCCGACCTGGGGGTGCTCGCCTCCCGACTGGAGGACTGGTCCGGTGCTTTGTATCAGCTCGGCGAGGCCCAGTTGGGTGGGTTCGTGGCCACGATGGTGGGTCTGGCGACCCGTGCGGAGTCGTTGGCGGCGGTGGCCACCACGGAGGCGGTCACCCGCGGCACTGTGGCCAACTCGACTGCGACTGACGCGGGCGGGTGGGTTGCCGCGTGCGTCACCGAAGCGGGTTCTGCCGGGTCACTTGGCGGTGGCGCCGAGGGGTGTGCGCCGAGCGCGATCGTCGCCGAACCGGCCATCTGCCGTCGGATCGGGGTGGTCGCGACCGGGTGCGCCGACCCGCGGAACCGGGTCGTGGCCGATGCGTTGGCCGCCGGCGCGGTCACAGTGCACTGCGCGCGAGTCGCGTTACGGGAGGTCCCCAAGGTGCTGCCGGTGATCCCCGGCGCGGACCGGGAAGAGCTGCTGTCCTGGTACCTCGCGCTCTCGCACACCGGGACCCGCACACTGCGAGACCTGTCCGCGCGGATCATCGGCCGCTTCGCCCCCGAAGTCCTCATCGCACAGGAAGAACACCAGCAGGCCTGTGAAACGCTGACCTGGACCGACCTTCCCAACGGACTCACCCGGCTCACCGCCGACCTGTCCGGCGGTCACGCCGCCGTCATCAAACACGCCATCCAAGCCCTGTCCGCACCAGCACCCGCAGCATGCACTGGCCCGAACACCGCTGACACGTCTGTGGACTCGACGGTTGATGTGGTGCCGGAGCGGGACATCCGCACCCCCGGTAAGCGCCGCGCGGACGCCCTGATGGAACTGGCCAACACCGCGGCCCGGCTGTTGGACGGGGACCGCTCCCACAGCAACGGCACCATCGGCGGCTCCGCCAGGATCATCGTCACCCTGGACCACCAGACCCTCCTCGACCAGCTCACCGCCGTCGGACGACTAGGCAGTGGCCACCAGGGTGGCCCACCCGGCCACCTACCCGGCGTGGGCCGCACGATCAACGGCGATCTGCTCGGCGCGGGCACCCTGCGACGGCTCGCCTGCGACGCCGACCTGATCCCCGCAGTGCTCGGTGGTGAGTCCGAACCGTTGGACGTCGGGCGCACCAAACGCCTCTTCACCGGAGGGTTGCGTACCGCGATCGTCCATCGCGATGAAGGGTGCACGTTCCCCGGCTGTGATCGACCACCGGACTGGTGCGACGCGAACCTCACCCCACGAAGTTCTCCGCTGCGCTCCGATACTTCGCGGGGACCCCGAGACCACCTTGTCCTGCCCTGGTGGGCCGGCGGCGAAACCAAACTCACCAACGCCGCACTGCTCTGCGCCAGGCACCACACCATCGTCCACCGCGACCTGCTCACCGCCACCGTCACCACCACCGGCGTCACCTGGGACCCCACACCCGGACTCATGCCCCAGCGACCCGGCACGGGACACGCGGCATGACCCTGACGGCGTTCACGTTCGTTGCCGGTGTTCAAAGACCGTCAACCGACGCGAACGCCGTCAGGCCGGGGCGGACGGCGGAGCTGAAACGCAGTGCGGGTCAGTCCGCCGCCACCCCGAGCCCCGGCACGATGTCGGTGAGGCGGAAGTTGACCGGCTCCTCGAGCTGCTCGTAGGTGCACGACTCCGGCGTGCGGTCATCGCGCCATCGGATGAAGTGCGCGAGATGGCGGAAACGGGTGCCCTCCATGTGCTCGTACTTCACCTCGAGCACCCGCTCGGGACGCAGCGGGACGAACGACAGGTCCTTCGTCGCATTCCACCGGCTCACGTTGCCCGGCAGCCGCTGGCCCTCGTGCGCCGCGGGGCTGGACCACTCTTGCCAGGGGTGGTCCTCCCCCTCGCCGAGCAGCAGGGGTTCCAACTCCTCGACCAGCTCCGCGCGCCGTTTCGCCGTGAACGCGCCCACGACACCGACGTTCTGCAACCGGCCGTCTCCGTACAACCCGAGCAGCAGCGAACCGATGAGCGGCTTCTCCTGCGTCGAGGTCTTGTGCCAGCGATATCCGGCGAGCACGCAGTCGGCGGTCCGCGTGTGCTTGATCTTGAACATCACCCGCTTGTCCTGCTGATACGTGCCGTCCAGCGGCTTCGCGACGACCCCGTCCAGCCCGGCGCCCTCGAACTCGGTGAACCAGCGCTGCGCGACCTCCGGATCGGTCGTCGCCGGTGTGACGTGCACCGACGGCCCGGCACCGGACAGCGCCTCGACGAGCATCGCCCGGCGCTCCACGAACGGTCGGCCGCTCAGGTCCTCCTCACCCAGCGCCAGCAGGTCGAACGCCACGAACGACGCCGGCGTCTTCTCGCTCAACATCGTCACTCGCGACACCGCCGGATGAATACGCTGCTGCAGCGCCTCGAAATCCAGGCCGTGGTCGGTCGCGATCACGATCTCGCCGTCGAGCACGCAGCGCTCCGGCAACTCCTTCAGCACCGCTGCCACCAGCTCCGGGAAGTACCGCGTCATCGGCCGCTCGTTGCGGCTGCCGAGCTCGACCTCGTCGCCGTCCCGGAAGACCAGCGAGCGGAACCCGTCCCACTTCGGTTCGTACGACGCGCCGTCCGGGATGCCGGGCACCGACTTGGCCAGCATCGGCTTGACGGGTGGGTTCACGGGAAGTCGCACGACTCAGCCCTCCATCTTCTTGCGCGACGGCTGCACGCGCGGTGGTTCGCCCGGCATCTTCGGATAGTCCGGCGGGAAGGGCATTTCCCCCAGGCCTCGTTCGTCGACGTCCCTGTCCCACAACGCGATCGCGCCGCGTACGTCGCCCACGGCACCTCGCTCCGCCCACGCGTCACCACGGTCGTCCAGCAGCTTCGGCACCGTCGCGATGGTGAAATCCTTCGTGGCGATGTCGCTCAACTCCTCCCAGCGCACCGGCATCGACACGGGCGCCCCGGGCAACGGCCGCGGGCTGTACGCGCCCGCGATGGTGCGGTCCCGGCATGCCTGATTGAAGTCGACGAAGATCTTCTCCCCGCGCTCCTCCTTCCACCAGGCGGTGGTGATCAGCTCCGGCATCCGGCGCTCCAGCTCGCGGGCGACGCCGATGACGCCGTGCCGGACGTCGAGGAACTCGTGCGTCGGCTCGATGCTCGCGTAGATGTGCAGGCCCCGGTTGCCGGACGTCTTCACCCGCGGATCGAAACCCGCCTCCCGCAGCACGTCCCGCAGCTGCGTGGCCGCCTCGACGACGTCGGCGAACGACCGCTCGGGCTGCGGGTCCAGGTCGATGCGCAATTCGTCCGGGTGGTCGTTGTCAGCGGCACGGACCGGCCACGGGTGGAAGGTGACGGTGTTCATCTGGATCGCCCACACGGCCGTGGCGACCTCGTCGAGCACCAACTGCGGGTGCGAGCGACCCGAGGGATAGGTGCAGGTGACCGATCGCGCGTACTCGGGGACCCCGCGCGGCGGGTTCTTGGAGAAGAACCGCTCCCCGTCGACCCCGTCGGGAAAACGTTCGAGGGCGACCGGCCGGTCGCCGTTCGCGCGCAGGAACGACTCCCCCACGGCGATCAGATACTGCGCCAGATCCAATTTCGTGTAGCCGTCGTCCGGCCACATCACCCGGTCCGGGCTGGAGAGCCGGACGGTACGCGGCTCGCCGCCCGGCGACTCGATCTCGAGCATGACCGGCTTGCTGGCGCTCATGCTGCCCGACCCTAGCCGCGTGCACCCCCAGCACTGCGGGATCCGCCGGGCGAGCGGCCGTCCGACGCCGAAGAGGGCAGCTCCGCGTTCACCGAATGGCCATCCGCGCCCCTCCCGCGGGCCCTCTCAGGATGCATACAGTCGAGCGACCGACTCCACCCGCGATCCACCGTCGCGCCGCGGAGAACCGCACCGTCACAGATAGGAAAGCTCACCATGCCCCGCATCTCGACCAGCAGACGCACCCTCAGCGCCTTCGGCACCGTCACCCTCTGCGCCACGGCAGGCCTCGCCCTGTGGCAGCCGGCCGCCCACGCCGCATCCGGCACGACCATCGACCAGATCCAGGGCGCGGCGCATGTCTCGCCGCTGAAGGGCCAGACCGTGCAGGGCGTCGCCGGCCGCGTCACGGCCACCAGCCGCACAGGCTTCTGGATGCAATCGATGACGCCCGACTCCGACCCCGCGACCAGCGAGGGGATCTTCGTCTACACCAAATCCGTGCCCACGGTCAGCGCCGGCGACGACGTCACCGTCGCGGGCACCGTCGTGGAGTTCCGCCCCGGCGGCAGCGGCGGCGTCGGCAACCTCAGCACCACCGAGCTGAGCGGGGTCACCGTCACCGTCGTCAGCACGGGCAACCCGCTGCCCGCCCCCGTGGTCATCGGCCGCGACCGGATCGCGCCGCAGCAGACCGTCGAGCAGGGCAACCCCGGCAACGTCGAGACGGCCGAGACCCCGTTCGACCCGTCCCGCAACGCCCTCGACTTCGATGAGTCCCTGGAGGGCATGCGCGTCGCCGAGCTGAACGCGAAGGCCGTCGGCCCGACCGCCGTGTCGTACGGCGAGACGCCCATCGTCCCCGGGCAGAACGTCCGCGCGATCTCCACTCCGCGTGGCGGGGTCCTCTACTCCGGATACGACCACCCCAACTCGATGCGGCTGATCCTCGACACCGCGCTGCTGCCGACGGCGAGTGTGCCCAGCGCCGCGAACGTCGGCGACCGCTACGCCGGCCTCACCACCGGCGTCATGGACTACACCTTCGGCAACTTCCACCTGATGGCGACCTCGGTGGGCCAGCGGCGCTCCGACGGCCTCACCCGTGAGGTGACGGCACGCGCCTCCCGCTCCCAGCTCGCGGTCGCGACGTTCAACGTGGAGAACCTCGCGCCGCAGGACCCGGCGACCAAGTTCAGCCGGCTCGCCGGCCAGATCGTCACCAACCTGCGCGCCCCCGATCTGGTCGCGCTGGAGGAGATCCAGGACAACAGCGGCGCCACCGACGACGGGACCACCGATTCCTCCGCGACCGTCGCGAAGCTCGTCGCCGCCATCAGCGCCGCGGGCGGCCCGTCGTACCAGGCGCGGTGGATCAACCCGCAGGACAAGACCGACGGCGGCCAGCCGGGCGGCAACATCCGGCAGGTCTTCCTCTTCCGCACGGACCGCGGCCTGTCGTTCGTGGACAAGAGCGGCGGCACAGCGATCTCGTCGACGACCGTGATCGGGAAGGGCGCTCGCACCTCGATCAGCGCCTCCCCCGGGCGCATCGACCCGACGAATGCCGCGTGGGACGACTCCCGCAAGCCGCTGGTCGCAGAGTTCCGCTGGCAGGGCGCGCCGGTCTTCGTCATCGCCAACCACTTCGATTCCAAGGGTGGTGACGACCCCCTGATGGGCCGCTGGCAGCAGCCGGTCCGCAGCTCGGAGAACCAGCGGCACCAGCAGGCCACCCTCGTCCGCGGTTTCGTCGACAGCCTGTTGTCGGCGAACAAGAAGGCGAACGTCGTCGTGCTGGGCGACCTCAACGACTTCGAGTTCAGCGCGACCGCCGACATCCTGGCCGGTCACAGTGGCACCCGCCTCACGGACCTGCCGCGCACGCTTCCGAAGAACCAGCGCTACACCTACGACTTCGAGGGCAACAGCCAGGTGCTCGACCACATCCTGCTGAGCCCGGCGCTGTCCAAGGGCTCGGCGTACAGCTACGACATCGTGCACACGAACGCGGAGTTCAGCGACCAGGACTCCGACCACGACCCGCAGATCGTCCGGCTGCACATCGGCGGCTGAGCACCAGCTGACGCGCCGCGACCCGTACGCCGCCGCCCTGCCGGAAACAACCGGCCGGTCGGCGGCGTTGGTCTAGGTAGTCCACCCGAGAGGAATCCGCCATGTTCGGTCGCACCACCGACAAGTCCGAAGACACCAACGAGAAGACCTACCCCGTCACCAAGTCCGACGCGGAATGGCGCGAGCAGCTGTCGCCGGAGGAGTACCAGGTGCTGCGCAAGTCGGGCACCGAGCGCGCGTTCACCGGCGAGTACACCGACACGGAGACGACCGGCATCTACAACTGTCGGGCGTGCGGCATCGAGCTCTTCCGCAGCACGGGCAAGTTCCACAGTCACTGCGGGTGGCCGTCCTTCTACGAGCCGTCCGAGGGCGACAACGTCGAGCTCATCACCGACCGCTCGATGGGCATGAAGCGCACCGAGGTGCGCTGCGCCAACTGCGGTTCGCACCTGGGCCACGTCTTCGAGGGCGAGGGGTACGACACCCCGACCGACCAGCGCTACTGCATCAACTCGGTCAGCATCACCCTGCAGCCGACGTCCTGACGTCTTCCCCACGGCGACGAGGGTCGCGGCGCGCTCCATGGAGCGCGCTGCGACCCTCTCGCCGTGTTGGGGGCCTGGCTCAGCGCAGGGCGGTCGCGAAGTCGGCGACGCTCGTCTGCGGGCCGGTGAAGAACGGCAACTCCTCGCGCACGTGCCGGCGCGCCTCTGTCTCCCGCAACGCGCGCATCAGGTCCACGATCCGGTGCAGCTCGTCCGCCTCGAACGCCAGCAACCACTCGTAGTCGCCGAGCGCGAACGACGCGACGGTGTTCGCGCGCACGTCGGCGAAGTCGCGTGCCGCCAGACCGTGATCGCGCAGCATCGTGCGGCGTTCGTCCTCCGGCAGCAGGTACCAGTCGTATGAACGCACGAACGGGTAGACGCAGAGATAGCGCTTAGCTGGTTCACCGGCCAGGAACGCAGGCACGTGACCCCGGTTGAACTCTGCGGGCCGGTGCAGCCCGACATTGGACCAGAACCCGTCCAGGTGCCGCCCGAGCGGCGTCGCGAGGAAGCCCTTGTACGCCGCCTGCAGCGCCTCGATGGTCTCGGCGTGCCACCACACCAGCAGGTCGGCGTCGGCGCGCAGCCCGGACACGTCGTACATGCCGCGGACGACCACTCCCTCGGCGTCCAGCCCCTTGACGAACTGCTCGGTCTCGCCGACCAGCTCGTCCCGGTCCGCGGGGAGCTCGCGGGCGACCGTGAAGACCGAGTACATCGTGTAGCGGATCGAGGCGTTGATCTGCTCGGCGTGCTCGGTCGTCGGCTGCGGGTTGTCGTGGTGCGTCATGGCTCCATCGTCTCAACGTCGCCTGACCGCCTCACAGCCGGGTGACCAGCTCCTCGGCCGCCCTGCGACCGGACGCGATGCAGGCCGGGATCCCGACCCCGTCGTACGCCGCACCGGCCAGTGCGAGCGTCGGGTGCGCCGCCGTGGCCGTGCGGATCGAGGCGACCGTGTCGAGGTGACCGACCGCGTACTGGGGCAGGCCGCCGCCCCAGCGGCGCACCTGCGCATCGACGGGCTCGGGCATCGCGCCGACCGCCTTCTGGAGGTCCGCCAGGCCGATCCGGATCAGGTCGGCGTCGTCTTTCTGCAGCACGCGTTCCTCGCCGTGCCGCCCCAGGGACACCCGCACGAACCGCAGATCCGGCACCGCGTCCGTGAGCCACGGCCACTTGCTGCTGCTGAAGGTGGACGCCTTGATCTGCGCTCCGTCGACCGGGGGCACCAGGAAGCCCGTCGTCCCCTCGAACGCCGCGCTGTCCGACGCGCGGAAGGCGAACGTCACCAGCGCCATCGACGCGTACTCGATGGTCCGCAGCGCCGCCGCCGCGTCGGGTGCCGGGTCGCTCAGCAGGCGCGCGGTCGGCGCCGCCGGGGTGGCGAGCAGCACCGCGTCGGCATGCATCGTGGTGGCGGGCGCGGCGTCCCCGGTGCCGGCGCCGGACTCCGAGCCGGTCAACCGCAGCCGCCATGCCGGACCTTCCGCCGTCAGGCCGCAGACGACCGCACCAGTGCGGATCGTCACCCCCGCACCGCGTGCCGCCTCGGCCAGACGGGCCGGCAGGGTGCCCAGGCCCCCGTCGACGGCGGCGAACACCGGCTCGTCCCGGTGGGCGGCGCCGACCTCGGCCGCGTGCGCCGCGGTCTGCAGCAGGGAGCGACCGGTGGCGGCTGCCTCCCACAGGGCCGGCATGCAGGCACGCGCGGACAGCGCGCGGGCGTGCCCGGCGTACACCCCGCCGAGCAACGGTTCGATGAGGCGGTCGACGACCGCACTGCCGCAGGCGCGTTCGACCAGGTTACCGATGCCGATGTCGGCACCGTCGAGGTCCACGGAACGCTCATCGCGCACCCGTGCCACCTCGTCGTCGGTCAGCAGGCCGCGCAGCGACGACGGGTCGGAGGGCACACCCATCAACGTGCCCGCGGGCATCGGAGTCATGGTGCCCCGGCTCCACAGGCTTGCGGGGAATCGCTCCGGATGCACCAGTGGAGCGTCGATCTCGGCCATCAGCTCCAAGGCCTCGGGTCGTCGTGCCAGCACCGACTCGGCACCTCCGTCGACCACGTGGCCTGCCACCCGGATGGAGTCGAGCTTGCCGCCGAGCCGCGACGTGCTCTCCAACAGCACGACCTCGTGACCGGGATGCCGGGTCGCCAGGTGCCAGGCGGCGGCCAGCCCGGTGATGCCCCCGCCGACGATCGCGATCGTGCTCATGGGAGCAAGCCTCGCAGCCCGTCGCCGGCGTCTGAGAGGCAGCCGCCGACGGCAGCGCGTCCACGGCTGCCGGTGAGGATCAGTACACGTCGACGGCGTCGAGCTCCGCGTAGAACGTCGACTTCGTGAACGTGATGGTGTTACTGCCGCGGTGCAGTCGCACCGGGTAGTAGACGGTCGACCAGTTGTCCCACGTGGTGTTGGGGAAGATCACGTCCGGCGCGCGGCGCCCGTCGACGGTGATCAGGTCACTGGAGGACACCGGGTATCCGCTGCGGTCCAGCGACCCGTTGCCGAACCGGATGCCCAGGATGGCGCGGCCCGCACGGGCTCGCTGGACGGTGAGGGTCACTGAGCTGTCGGCGTTGTCCAGGCCGCCGACCTTCTCCCCGCCGGATGCACTGGGATCAGCGATGACTCGTGCATCGACGATCACCCCGCCCTCGGCCTCGTACCGCGTCGGCGTGCGACCCGGCGGGGGTGCTGTCGGCGTACGGTCCGGCGCGACGGGGCTGCGGTAGAGGTCGATCGCGTCGAGCTCGGCGTAGTACGTCGCCTTGGTCAGGGTCACGGTGTTCCAACCCCGGTGCAGGCGCACGTCGTACGCGGTCGTCGACCAGTTGCCCCACGCCGTGTTGCGCAGTGTGACCGTGCCGGCCGCGCGCCCGTTGACCACGACCTCGTCCGTGGCTGCGACACCGTTGCCGGACGCATCACGCGAGCCGTTGTCGTAGCGGATGCCGAGCGTCGCCGGACCGCTGTGGTCCGCGGCGATCCGCACGGTGACAGAGCTGTCCGGGTTGTCCAGGTAGCCCACCTTGGCCTCCCCGGAGGCGGTCACGTCCTGCACGACGCGGGCGTCCGTGACGACCCCGTCCTCTGCCTGGTACCGGACGTCGGCGCTGTCGACGCTCGGCACCCCGCTGCGCGACCAGCTGAGCCCGCTGACGTACATCGCGCGGTAGCTGTACGTCGGGTCCCATCCGTGGAAGACAATCTTCGTGCTGCCGTCGGCCGCGGTGATCACGTCCTGTCCACCCGGCCCGATCACGGTGCCGTGGAAGAGGTCGGTGGTCATCAGCTCGGTGTGCGACTGCGTGAACGGTCCGGTGAGCGACGTCGCGGTCGCATACCCGGTGCGGTAGTTGCCGCCGCCGAAGTCGTTGGCGGAGAAGAAGAGGTAGTAGGTGCCGGCGTGCTTGACCAGGGTCGGCGCCTCCACGACGTGCCCCTCGAACGGCAGGGCGTTCGAGATGAGTTTCGTCGGCGGCCCGGTGAGGGTGCGGCCGTCCGCGGACAACGGCTGCAGATAGATGGTCGCCGGCAGCGCGCAGCAGTTGCCGTCCGCCTTCCAGAGCAGGTAGCGGTGGCCGTTCTCCACGTACGTCGACGGGTCGATGGCGCCGCCGAGATCGGTGGTGCCGCGCTGTCCGTCGGGACAGACCAGTGGCTCGGTGCCGACGGGGGTGAACGGGCCGTCGGGCGAGGTGGAGAACGCCATACCGATGCACTGACGGGGCGCCAGTGCGTCACGGGCCGTGTAGTACATCGCGTAACCGCCGGGCACGGCCGATACGTCCGGCGCCCAGACGCAGTGGTCGGTGGCGCCGCCAGGGGTGAAGCTGCACGGTCCGGTCCAGGCGCCCAGGGTCGGGAGCGCATCCGGGCGAGCGCTCCAGTGGACGAGATCGGTCGAGGTCTCGTGCTGGATGTTCTTGCCACCGGAATTGGTCGCGTAGGCGTGGTAGACGCGCCCGACCCGCAGGATGTCCGGGTCGGCGAAGTTGGCGTCGATCACCGGCCTGGGTGCGGACCGCGCATGACCAGAGCCGGACGGACCGTGCTGCGGACTCGGCGGCGACGCGGTCGCCGGGCTCGCCGCGACCACGGGCGTCCCGAGGGCCAGGGCGATCACGGCCATGATCGCGGCCGGGATCCATCCGAGGTGATGACGCTGACTCGATGACCTCATGCTGTGCCTCTTCGCGGTGACGACGCTGTCCCGTGGATCGCCGACGTGGGCGATCCAACTGGTGTTGCCGAGCTGCACCCAAGCTACTCACGGTGTCGGGTCGATGCGCGGATCAGCGCGACCTTCCTCCTCCGCGTGACCCCGCGTCCTCCTGGGCGATCTGCTCCCACGACCGCACCAGCGCCGGGACAGCTGCGCGCGCGGCGTCCGCGAGCGCGAACGGCGTACGCACGTAATGCTCCAGCCCGCTCCCCTGCACCGCCTGCGTCGATCCCGGATCGAGGAGTACGCCGTGCTGCCGCGCGATCGCCGCCAGACGGGTCGCTCGCGGCTTCGGCACCCGCCACCACAAGGACAAGCCGCCGGACGGCACACGTACCTCCCACTGCGGCAACGCATTTCGAAGGTGGAGCAGTGCGGCTCGGCTCTCGATGAGCCCGGCACGAGCGTCCGGGTGCAACGTCGCGCTCGTGCGCATCAATTCGGCGGTGATGAGCTGCTCGAGCACCGGCGCCCCCAGGTCGAGGGTCGCGCGTGCGGCGGCGATCGCGCCCACGAGCGCGCGAGGCGCGCGGATCCAGCCGATCCGCAGACCGCCCCAGAACGTCTTGCTCGCGCTCCCGACACTCACACAGCCGCGACTGTGCGCCGCCATCGGCAGGACGTCGGGCGCCTCGTCGAGCCACACCTCGGTCAGCGTCTCGTCGACGATCCCCACCACGCCGTGGCGCTGCCAGACGCGCGCCAGCCGGGCGCGGTCGTCGTCGTCCAGCGACAGACCGGTCGGGTTGTGGAAGTCCGGGAGGGCGAGCATGGCGCCGGCTCCTGCGGCGAGGGCCTGGTCGCGCGCCTCGCGATCGACCTCCACGGGACCGATCGGCACCGGCACCAGACGCGCGCCCGTGTGGCGCAGGGCACCGACGGAGTGCGCGTAGGTCGGCGACTCGATCACCACCCGGTCGCCACGACCGATCACCGCACGGAACACCGTCACCAGCGCGGACAGGGCCCCCGAGGTCACGAAGATCTGCGAGGCATCGGTGGGCACGCCCCGTTCGGCGTACCGGGCGGCGATCAACTCACGCAGCTCCGGCACCCCGAGCGGGAAGTAACCGGCGCCACCGACGTACGCCGGCAACCGCGCCGTCGCGGACTCCAGCGCCTCCCGCAGTCCCGGGGGCGCCGCCTGCGCGGCGCGCCGCAGATCGATCACGTCGCCCACGCCGTCGTCCGCCACCCACCCGGGCAACGGTTCGCCGCCGCCGACGACCGGCCCGCCCGGCAACTGCACGACGGTCCCGGACCCGCGCCGCGCGACCGCGTACCCCCGCTCCCCCAGCACGGCGTACGCGCGGGTCACCGTCGTGCGGCTGGCGCCGACCGCGTCGACCAGTTCACGCTCACTCGGCAGCCTGGTGCCGTGCAGCAGACGACCGTCGGCCACCAGCCCGTGGATCCCGTCCGCCAGCCAGAGGTAGGCCGGCCGGCCCGGATCGGGCGCGCCCAGCAGCGTCGTGAGCCGTCGGCCGGTGATGTGCTGCATAGGAATCCACCTCGTGCAGATTGGCCCTTCTTCCCAAGGCCACTTGCTGCGAAACTAGCACCATGACCGCACCACCACGAGCCCCACGAGCAGCCCTCGCCGCCCTGACCCCGATGGGCCAGCTGCGCGCCGGACGACTGCCGCGCCGTGTGGTGCAGCTCTTCGTCGGCCTCACGATGTACGGCGTCGCCATGGCGATGTTCGTGCGCGCGGGGCTCGGCCTGGACCCGTGGGACGTCTTCCACTACGGCGTCGCGCGGCTGACCGGGATGGACCTCGGCACCGCGGTCATCGTGGTCAGCATCCCGGTGCTCCTACTGTGGATTCCACTGCGTCAGTGGCCCGGTCTCGGCACCATCGCGAACGCGATCTGGATCGGCGTCGCCACCAACATCGCGCTCGCTGTGATCCCCACGATGCACGGACTGCCCACTCAGATCGCAGTCTTCGCGCTCGGCCTCGTGGTCAACGGCGCGGGCGGCGCGCTCTACATCGGCGCCCAGCTCGGGCCGGGTCCGCGCGACGGACTCATGACGGGGCTGCACCGGCGTACCGGCCTCAGCCTGCGGCTGGTGCGCACCGCGCTCGAGCTGACCGTCCTCGGCACCGGGTGGCTGATGGGCGGCGTGGTCGGTTTCGGGACGTTGGCCTACGCCGTCGCGATCGGTCCTCTGGTGCAGGCGTTCCTGCCGTGGTGCATCGTGCGGCTGGACGTCCCGCTCAACGCGCCGAGCGAGAGTGCACCCGCTGCACAACCCGTGTGATCACGTCGGGGTCGGTGTCGGGGAGCACGCCGTGCCCCAGGTTGAAGATGTGCCCGGGCGCGGCCCGGCCGGCGTCCAGGATCGCGTCGATGGACCGTTCGAGCGGCTCCCACGGAGCGAAGAGCAGCGCCGGATCGAGATTGCCCTGCAGCGGATAGCGGCCACCCAGGCGGGCGTTCGCCTCGTCCAACGGGACCCGGAAGTCCACGCCGACCACGTCCGCCCCCGCCTCCCCCATCACCGTCAGCAGCTCGCCCGTGCCGACGCCGAAGTGGATGCGGGGCACGCCGAGGTCTGCGACTCCGGCGAGCACGGCCGCGGAGTGGGGCTGCACGTAGCGCACGTAGTCCTCGCGCGACAGTGCGCCGACCCAGGAGTCGAAGAGCTGCACAGCACTTGCGCCCGCCTCGATCTGCACCCGCAGGTAGGTCGTGGCGATGGCGGCGAGCTTGCTGCACAACAGATCCCACGTCTGCGAGTCGCCGTGCATCAGCGCCTTGGTGTGCTCGTGGTTGCGCGACGGGCCGCCCTCGACCAGGTAGCTGGCCAGCGTGAACGGCGCTCCGGCGAAACCGATCAGCGGCACACCGTCCAGCTCCGCGACCGTCTGCCGCACCGCCTGCGCGATGTCGGGCACCTGGTCGGCGGTCAGTGAGGGCAGCGCTTCCACCGCCGCGCGGTCGCGGATCGGCGACGCGACGACCGGCCCGACGCCGGGCACGATGTCGAGATCGACCCCGGCCGCGGCGAGCGGCACCACGATGTCGCTGAAGAAGATCGCGGCGTCCACACCGTGGCGGCGTACCGGCTGCACGGTGATCTCGGTGACCAGGTCAGGGGTGCGGCAGGCCTGCAACATCGGGATGCCCTCGCGCAGCGCGCGGTACTCCGGCAGGGACCGCCCGGCCTGGCGCATGAACCAGACGGGGGTGCGCTCGACCTCCAGCCCGCGCGCGGCGCGGATGAGGAGTGGCAGCTCGGTGTCGGGGCCCTGGGAGGTCACGACGCGATCCTTCCACGCGCGGCGACCTGCCCAGGACCACCGGTCCGCGTCCGCCATCCGCGGGTCGGGTGGGTTGCCGGCGCGGCGGTCACTTTCCTGCGCTGACGTTCACCGGGGCGGTGGGTTGTCGGCGCCGCGGTCACTTCCCCCCGCCTCTCCATGTGCCCGCTGTGGCCCGCTCGGCCCGCAACGTGCGCGCGTCGTTCAGGACACGGTGAGTGCCACCCCGACGACGGCGCACATCACGCCCACGAGCTGCACCCGACGCAGCCGCTCGTGCAGGAACCCGCGCGCGAGCAGCAAGGTCATCACCGGATAGAGCGACCCCAACACGCTCACCACACCGACCGCTCCACTGGTCGAGGCGATCCCGAAGAGCGCGTTGGCGCTCAGATCCGCGCTACCGACGAGCATCGCCAAGGGGATCAGGCGTCTGCTCAGGTGCGGGCCGGGGATGCCGCCCGGGCGGGTGCGCCACACCGTGAACAGCAGCCCGAGCGCCACGATGCTCGTCACCCGCATCGCCCACAGACCACCGAGCACGCTGGTGGCGCTCGCCTGGTGCAGCAGGTAGAGCGCCAGTCCGAATCCCACGGCCGCGACCACGGCGAGCCCCAGCGGTCGACGGGAGACCTCGCCCGACAGCTCGGGCCCCGAGGCCAGGGCAGCGCCGGCGAGCGCCAGCGCCATCCCGGCACCGGTCAGCAGACCGATGTGCTCGCCGCCGAGGACACCCAGGACCACCGGCACGATCGCGCCGAGCGCTGCGATCGGCGAGACGACTCCCATCGTCCCGGAGGACAGCGCCGCGTAGAACGCGCAGAGCCCGACGCATCCGCACAGCCCGGCGAAGGCGCCGTACACCGGCCAGAGGCCGCTCTGCGGTGCGTGGCCCGAGCTCACCGCGACCGCCATCGCGACGCACGTGATGATCAGCCCGCCCACCTGCGACGTGAAGACCACCTGCACGGCGTGCGCACGGCGGGTGAACAGACCGCCGGCGAAGTCGGAGCTGCCCCACACCAGGCTGGACAGCAGAGCCAGCAGGTAGGTCACCGGCGACCGAACGCGTCCCGGTGTTCGCGCGAGACGGCGCGGTCGGCGTACGACATCGTCCCCTGCTCTGCGAATTCTCCTGCGGCCCGGACCATCTCGCCGTACGCCGCCCACGCGAGGGCACCGCCCAGCGACACCCGGCGCACGCCCCACCCCCGCAACGACGACACGTGCGGTCCACCAGGCAGCTGCAGGACGTTGACCGGTGCCCCGATGCCGACCACGGCGCGCACCTGCTCCTCCGAGGTGATGCCGGGCGCGTAGAGGACGTCGCCACCGGCATCCCGGTACGCCGTCAGCCGGGTGACGGTGTCGTGCAGATCGCCCGCGTCGTAGAGGAAGTTCTCGCACCTGACCGTTAGCAGCATCCCGTGCTCGTGCGCGACGGTCGCCGCAGCGCGCACCCTGGTCGTCGCGTCGTCCAAGGGCAGCACGCGGCCGGCGGACTGGTCGTAGTCCTCGAGGGACACACCGGCGGCACCCGCCTGCGCGAGCAGCTCGACGCTGTGCTCCACTCCGCCCGGATCCCGCGGGAAGAGATCCTCGGCATCGACCTGCACCGGCACGTCGACGGCAGCACAGACCGCGGTGACGTGCTCGACGAGCACCTCACGCGTCACCTGCTGGTCGTCCAGACCGAGGGTTGCCGCGAGCCCGGAGCTGGTGGTGGCCAGCGCCGGGAAGCCGAGCGGGCCGGCGAGCAGCACGGCCGACCCGACGTCGTACGGATTGGGGATGAGGAACGTCCCGCCCCGGTGCAGATCGGCGTAGCGACGGCGCAGGTCCTCGGTGGTGACGGTGCTCATCGCAGCATCGTGCCAGCCCACGGCCGCGCGGTGCCTGCAGGTTTGCGTCGGCGCTGACGGTTTGCGTTGGCGGCCAGCGCTGCGGTCCTGGCCGCGGACGCAAACCGTGCACATCCCCGATGCCGACCCAGACACACCTGGCCGACTGCCACCGTGCGGCATGACGCGGCGGAACGGCGCGTCGCACGGGATTCGAGCGAATGTACGACCTACGCTGCACGAGTGGGTACCCGAAACCTTGGCGGTGACGCCGCGGCGGATTTCCAGCGCGCGACACGCGAGGTGGAGGCCGTCGGCCTGCGCCCCGAGGTGCGTCTGACCGAGGTCCCCGCGCCGACCCGCATCGCGCCGTACGCCGTGGCGCTGACGGCGGAGGTCGTGTCCAGCACCGAGGACGACGACGAACTGGCGAGTGGCCGGTTCGTGCTGCTGCACGACCCGTCCGAACCCGAGGCATGGGGCGGTGCGTGGCGCGTGGTGAGCTTCGCACGCGCCGAGCTGGAACCTGAGATGGCGACCGACCCGATGCTGGGTGACGTGGGATGGAGCTGGCTGACCGACAGCCTGCAGTCCTGCGACGCGCACGCCGTGGCCGAGGCCGGGACGGTGACCCGCGTGGTGTCGCAGGGCTACGGCGGGCTGGTCGACAACGGCACGAGCGTGGAGATGGAGGTCCGCGCATCGTGGACCCCGGTCGCGCCCGGCGGTGTCGGCCTGGGCGCGCACTTCGAGGCCTGGGGCACGCTGCTGTGCACGATCGCCGGCCTGCCGCCGCTGCCGGAGGGCGTGGTCGCGCTGCCGGGCCAGCGTCGATGACACCCACCGGAGACGAGGCGCCCGTCGAGACCGAGAGCGCAGCGGAGCAGGACGCTCCGTCGTACCCGATGCTGGACAGTCCTGCCGACGGCGTTCCCGACGTCATCGTCGACGAGCGGGCCCTGACCGCCGCGGCGGACGCCATCGCAGCAGGTCACGGACCCGTCGCCCTGGACGCCGAGCGCGCCTCGGGATTCCGCTACGGCAACCGTGCCTACCTGGTGCAGCTGCGCCGCGAGGGCGCCGGGCTCTTCCTCATCGACCCGATCGCGTGCCCCGACCTGTCGCCCGTCAACGACGCCATCGGGGACGCCGAGTGGGTGCTGCACGCGGCCACCCAGGACCTGGCCTGCCTGGCCGAGGTCGGCCTGCGCCCCCGGGCCCTCTTCGACACCGAGCTGGGCGGTCGCATCGCCGGGCTCAAACGCGTCGGGCTCGCGGCCGTCATCGAGCACTACCTGGGAGTGACTCTCGCCAAGGAGCATTCGGCGGCCGACTGGTCCACCCGCCCGCTGCCCGAGCCCTGGCTGCGCTACGCCGCGCTCGACGTCGAGGTGCTGACCCAGGTGCGTGACCTGATGTACGCCGACCTCGAAGCCAGCGGCAAGCTCGACTGGGCCCTGCAGGACT
Organism: Allobranchiibius sp. GilTou38; assembly: GCF_017565325.1. Classification (NCBI taxonomy): domain Bacteria; kingdom Bacillati; phylum Actinomycetota; class Actinomycetes; order Micrococcales; family Dermacoccaceae; genus Allobranchiibius; species Allobranchiibius sp. GilTou38. The sequence goes on from NZ_JAGEKN010000006.1 coordinate 675,835, forward strand.
TCCAGGCGCTGCTGTCGTTCACCGGGCCGCCGGTGCGCACCGACCCGTGGCGCCGCACCTCCGGTATGCACAAGATCCGCGAACGCCGCGCCCTCGCTCGCGTGCGCGAGCTGTGGCAGACGCGCGATGCCCTCGCTCGCGACAAGGACATCGCACCGGGCCGGTTGCTGCCGGATGCCCTCATCGTCGCGATGGCCACGACCCCGCCGACCTCGGCCGAGGAGATGAGCGCCCTGGGCGCCGCGCCGCCCGCCCCCGGCGCTCCCCCACGCAGGTCCCGCAAGCCGCATCACGGATTGCTGCGCTACCAGCGCGACTGGCTGACGGCACTGGAGCGCGTGCGCGTCATGCCCGAGCGCGCGCTGCCTCCCGCCTCGGTGCGCGGCGACGGTCCGCCGCCCGTGCGGGCGTGGGCCGACCGCAACCCCGTGGCCGCCGCCCGCCTGTCCCAGGTGCGCGACCGGCTCGGCACCTTCGGTGAGGAGCACAGCGTGCCTCTGGAGAACCTCGTCACACCCGAGAGCCTGCGCCGCCTGATCTGGAACGCCCCGAAAGTGTGGGACGAGAGCATGATTCGCGAGCAGCTCGCGTCGCACGGCGCCCGCCCCTGGCAGGTCGACGCCGTGACGCCGCTGGTCGTGCAGGCCGTCGAGGATCACCCGGCTACTGACGAGTAACAATTCGGTCTAGAGTGGCGGAGTTCGACCAACCCACCACTGCAATCCTCTGGAGGCGCCGTGCCCCGCACGCTGTCAGAGGTCGTTTTCGTCGACGGCGTGCGTACGCCGTTCGGCAAGGCCGGCGAGAAGGGCATCTACGCCCAGACCCGCGCCGACGACCTGGTCATCAAATGCATCCGTGAGCTGCTGTGCCGTCAGCCGCAGCTGCCGCCGGAGAAGGTCGAGGAGGTCGCCATCGCGGCGACCACCCAGATCGGCGACCAGGGTCTGACCCTGGGCCGCATCGCCTCGCTGCTCGCCGGTCTGCCGAAGACCACGCCCGGCTACTCCGTGGACCGGATGTGCGCCGGCGCGATGACCGCCGTCACCAATGTCGCCTCGAGCATCGCGTTCGGCGCGTACGACATCGCCGTCGCCGGTGGCGTGGAGCACATGGGACGCCACCCGATGGGTGAGGGCGTCGACCCCAACCCCCGCATCGTCGCCGAGAAGCTCGTCGACCCCAGCGCGCTGGTGATGGGCTCGACCGCGGAGAACCTGCACGACCGCTACCCCGAGGTCACCAAGGAGCGCTGCGACGCGTTCGCCGTCGGAAGCCAGACCAAGCTCGCCGCGGCGTACGACGACGGGAAGATCCAGCCCGACCTGGTCGACGTCGCCACCCGGCACGCAGAGCTCGGCTGGGGTCTTGCGACCGCCGACGAGCCGCCGCGCCCCGACACCACGTTGGAGAGCCTCGCGAGCCTGAAGACTCCGTTCCGCCCGCACGGTCACGTCACCGCCGGCAACGCCGCGGGCCTGAACGACGGCGCCACCGCGTGTCTGCTCGCCTCCGAGCAGGCGGCTGCGGACCTCGGTCTGCCGGCCGCGATGCGGATGGTCAACTACTCCTTCGTCGGCGTGGAGCCGGAGGTGATGGGCATCGGTCCCGTCCCGGCCACCGAGAAGGCCCTGAAGAACGCCGGTCTCTCGATCGAGGACATCGGCCTCTTCGAGCTGAACGAGGCCTTCGCCGTGCAGGTGCTGACCTTCCTGGATCACTTCGGCATCGCGGACGACGACCCGCGGGTCAACCCGTGGGGCGGCGCCATCGCCGTCGGCCACCCGCTGGCCTCCTCCGGCGTGCGCCTGATGACCCAGCTCGCGCGCCAGTTCGCCGAGCACCCCGAGGTGCGCTACGGCCTCACCGCCATGTGCATCGGCATCGGCATGGGTGGCGCGGTGATCTGGGAGAACCCGCACCACGCCGACTACGTCCCGAGCATCCAGACCACCACGGACGGAGCCGCCTGATGACGACGACCACTCAGGACCAGACGCAGCAGCTCACCCAGCCCGACGAGGTCGTCACCCACGCGCACGTGCGTGACCTCCAACTACCCGGCGGTGCAGGCACATTCGCGCTGATCACCCTCGACAACGGCTTCGACCACACCAAGCCCAGCAGCTTCGGCGCGCAGGGCCTGCGCGAGCTGAGCGAGGCCCTCGACACGCTGCACGCGCGCGCGGAGGCCGGCGAGATCGTCGGCGCCGGCGTCACCGGCAAGCCGTTCATCTTCGCCGTCGGTGCCGACCTGACCGGGGTCCCGTCGATCACCACCCGGGAGCAGGCGTACGAGATCGCCCGCCTCGGGCATGCGACGTTCCAGAAGCTGTCGGACCTGCCCGTGCCGACCTTCGGCTTCATCAACGGCGCCTCGATGGGTGGCGGTGTCGAGTTGCCGCTCTACGCCGACTACCGCACGATCTCCGCGGACGTTCCGGCGTACGCCACGCCGGAGTGCTTCCTCGGCCTCGTGCCCGGCTGGGGCGGCACCTACCTGCTGCCGCGGCTGATCGGCGTGCAGGACGCGCTCACCCTGATCGTGGCCAACCCCCTGGCCAACAACAAGATGATCGGCGGCAAGCAGGCGTTCGAGCTCGGCGTCGCCGACCGGCTGCTGGAGCCGGTGACCTTCCTGGAGGACTCGCTGGCCTTCGCCGCCGGCGTCATCGCCGGCACAGAACAGGTCGAACGCCGCGAGGTCGACCTGGACCAGACCGCGTGGGACGCCGCGATCGAGGCCGCCCGCGGCCAGGTCGAGGGCCGCACCGGTGGCGCCGCCCCGGCCCCGCTGCGGGCGCTGGAGCTCATCAGGGCCGCGCGTACGGCGGATCGCGCCACGGCGTTCGAGGCCGAGAACGACGCCCTGGCCGACCTGATCATGAGTGACGAACTGCGCGCCGGGCTCTACGCCTTCGATCTGGTGCAGAAGCGGGCCAAGCGCCCGGCGGGCGCCCCGGACAAGTCGCTGGCCCGCAAGATCACCAAGGTCGGCGTCGTCGGCGCCGGTCTGATGGCCAGCCAGATGGCGCTGCTCTTCGCCCGTCGCCTGCAGGTGCCGGTCGTACTGACCGACCTGGACCAGGCGCGCGTGGACAAGGGCGTCTCCTACTGCACCGATGAGATCGACAAGCTGCTCGCCAAGAGCCGGGTCTCCCCCGACAAGGCCAACCACCTGAGGTCGCTGATCTCCGGGTCGGTCACCAAGGAGGCCTTCGCCGACGCCGACTTCGTCATCGAGGCCGTTTTCGAGGAGATGTCGGTCAAGAAGCAGGTCTTCGCCGAGGTCGAGGCCGTGGTCGGCGAGGAGTGCGTGCTCGCCACGAACACCTCGTCGCTGTCGATCACCGAGATGGCCGCGGAGTTGAAACACCCCGAGCGCGTCGTGGGCTTCCACTTCTTCAACCCCGTCGCGATCATGCCGCTGCTGGAGATCATCCGTGGCGACGCGACCGACGACGCGACTCTCGCAACGGCGTTCGCCACGAGCAAGGGCCTGAAGAAGACCTCGATCCTGGTCAAGAACTCACCGTCGTTCGTGGTCAACCGGCTGCTCGGCCGCTTCATGGGCGAGTCGGGCGCGATCGTCGACGAGGGCACCCCGATCGAGGTGGTCGAGCGCGCGTTCGGCGGCCTCACGCCGATGCCGCCGTTCATGCTCATCAGCCTGGTCGGACCGGCCATCGCCCTGCACAACAGCGAGACCCTGGCCGGTGCGTTCCCCGACCGGTTCAAGGCATCGCCCAACCTGGCCAAGGTCGTCGAGGCGAAGATCGCCAGCTTCTACGGCGCGGACGGCACGATCGACCCGGTGGTGCTCGACCTGTTCGAGGCACCCGCCGACCCGACCGTCCTGACCGAGCAGGAGGTCCGCGACCGCGCGCTGTCAGCGCTGGGCGACGAGGTGCGCCGGATGCTCGACGAGGGCGTCGTCGCAGCCGCTCAGGACATCGACCTCGCGATGATCACCGGCGCCGGCTTCCCGTTCTGGAACGGCGGGGTCACGCCCCTGCTCGACCGGACCGGGATCTCGCAGGAGGTCACCGGCGAGCGGTTCCTCGCCCCCGGCGTGGCCAGCGTCCCGGCGTAGCCCGCTGCCGTTACCGTCGGGAGTACGGGTGTGCGCTTCACGTGGCGCACCCGTACTTTCGATGAGGCACTTGCTCCACCCCCAATCCTGCTGAACGCCGCCGATCCGCGACACGCCGGTCGGCGGCGTTCGTCGTTATCTCATATATGAGATACGCTCGCCGCATGACGGATGACTACCTGGACCGCGTCGGCACCCTCATTCGCGACGCCCGCCGCCAGCGCAAGCTGACCCAGTCCGAGCTCGCCGAATCCCTGCAGACCTCCCAGAGCGCGGTCGCCCGCATCGAACAGGGCAAGCAGAACCTCAGCCTGGAGATGGTCGCCCGGATCGGCGAGGCCCTCGACACCGAGGTCGTGCAGGTCGCCACCAACACCCCTCTCAACCTGCGCATCAAGGGCGGTCACAAGCTCTCCGGTGAGATCGACGTGCGCACCAGCAAGAACGCCGCCGTCGCCTGCCTGTGCGCCTCCCTGCTGAACAAGGGCAAGACCACGCTGCGCAACCTCGCGCGGATCGAGGAGGTCAACCGGATCACCGAGGTGCTGAACTCCATCGGGGTCAAGACCCGGTGGCTGCCCGACTCCAGCGACCTGGAGATCACACCGCCGGCCCGCCTCGACCTGGATGCGATGGACGAGGCCGCGGCGCAGCGCACCCGCACGATCCTGATGTTCCTCGGCCCGCTGCTGCACGAGTTCGACGACTTCAAGCTGCCGAACGCCGGTGGCTGCGACCTCGGCGCCCGCACCGTGGAGCCGCACATGCACGCGCTGTCGGCGTTCGGTCTGCAGGTGGAGGCCAGCCACGGCTACTACGTCGCGACCGTCAACCGCGAGGTCGCCGCCGGAGCGACGATCATCCTCACCGAGCGCGGCGACACCGTCACCGAGAATGCGCTCTTCGCCGCGGCGCGCTTCGACGGCACCACCACCATCCGCAACGCCAGCCCCAACTACATGGTGCAGGACCTGTGCTTCTTCCTGGAGAAGCTCGGGGTGCGCATCGACGGCATCGGCACCACGACGTTGATCGTGCACGGCCGCCCGCACATCGACCAGGACGTGGAGTACCACCCGTCCGAGGACCCGATCGAGGCCATGTCGCTGCTCGCGGCCGCCGTCGTCACCACCTCGGAGATCACCATCAAGCGGGTGCCGATCGAGTTCATGGAGATCGAGCTGACCCTGCTGGCGAGTATGGGGATGAAGTACGACCTGTCGCCGGAGTACACCTCCGCCAACGGCCGCACCCGCCTCGCCGACCTGCGCACCATTCCCGGCCCGCTGGTCGCGCCGAAGGACAAGATCCACCCGATGCCCTTCCCGGGCCTCAACATCGACAATCTGCCGTTCTTCGCCGCGATCGCCGCGGTCGCCGAGGGCCAGACGATGATCCACGACTGGGTCTACGAGAACCGCGCCATCTACCTCACCGAGCTCACGCCGCTCGGCGCGAAGGTGCACCTGATGGACCCGCACCGGGTGCTCATCGAGGGCCCGACCCGCTGGCGCGCCGCCGAGGTCATGTGCCCGCCCGCGCTGCGGCCGAGCATGGTCGTGCTGCTGGCGATGCTGGCCGCGCCGGGTGAGTCGGTGCTTCGCAACGTCTACGTCATCAACCGTGGCTACGAGGACATCTACACCCGGCTGAACGCGCTCGGCGCTGACATCCAGTCCTTCCGCGACATCTGATCCGTGCCGCGCGGTTGTCAGCGGATTCACGGCGCCGATGCCACGAATCCGCTGACAACCGAGTGCATCACCGGGCGGATGAGACCAACGTGAGGGGACGCGCCGACGTGACGCCGCGTACGCCGTACCTGGACTGGCCGGGCCCCATCGCCATGGCCCACCGGGGGTTCTCCCGCGACGGCTTGGAGAACTCGATGGCGGCGTTCCGCGCCGCCGTCGACCTGGGGTACGCGTACGTCGAGACCGACGTGCACGCGACCGCCGACGGGGTGCTCGTGGCCTTCCACGACAGCTCGCTCGACCGGGTCGCCGGGCGTAGCGGCGCGATCGTGAACCTGCCGTGGCGCGAGGTCGAGACGGCTCGGATCGGTGGGGTGGAGCCGATCCCCCGGTTCGACGAGCTGCTCGAGACGTGGCCGCAGCTACGTCTGAACATCGACTGCAAGTCCGACGCTGCTGTCGCACCGCTCGCGGACGCGATCGAGCGGCACCGCGCGTGGGACCGGGTGTGCGTCGCGTCGTTCTCCGACCGACGACGGCGATCGGTCCTCGCGCGGCTGACCCGTCCGGTGGCCACCACTGCCAGCCCCGTGCTCGTCGGGGTTGCCCTGGCATTCGGACGGACACCCCTGGCGCGTACGCCGATCGGAGCCGTCGACTGCCTGCAGATCCCCGAGCACACCCGCAAGCTGCCGGTGCTGACCCGCACGCTCATCCGCCAGGCACACAGGGCCGGCGCCCAGGTGCACGTGTGGACCGTCGACGAGCCGGCGGCGATGCACCGCCTGCTCGACCTCGGCGTCGACGGGCTGATGACCGACCGCGCCGACCTGCTGCGCGAGGTGCTCATCACACGCGGTCAGTGGCACGAGGTCTGAGCGCCGTCCCTCGAGTGTCCGCGGTTCCGTGCGGACGTATGCGCGATGGTGCGGACACTCGCCTACGCCGGTAGCGGATCTGCTGTCAGCAGCGTGACCTGACAGCGAATGCGCAGCGGTGGCAACGTCGTTCGCATGAGTGACGACGAGACACCCACGGTCAATCCTCTGGACGCCGACTTGGAACGACGGCTGCTGCAACGGCGCACGCTGCTGCTCGGCGCCGCGCTGGAGGAGGCGAACGGCAATCGGCTCTGCAACGCGCTGCTGCTGCTGGCCGCCGAGGACGCGCACGCCGACATCCGGCTGCTCATCAACTCCCCCGGCGGCTCCGTCTCGGCCATGCTCGCCATCCGCGACTGCATGCGGGTCATCCCGAACGACGTGAGCACGGTGGCGCTCGGCGCCGCGTACAGCGCGGGACAGTTCCTGCTGAGCTCGGGCACCAAGGGCAAGCGGTACGCGCTGCCGCACGCCCAAGTGCTGCTGCACCAGGGCTCGGCCGGCTTCGGCGGCACGGCGATGGACATCGCGATCCAGGCCGGACAGCTGCGGCACACCCGGGACACGGTGCTGTCGCTGGTCGCGCAGGACACCGGGCAGGACATCGCGACCGTCGAGCGCGACTCGCAGCGCGACCGCTTCTTCACGGCGCAGGAAGCCCTCGACTACGGCTTCATCGACGCGATCGTGGAGTCGATGGACCAGGTCGGGCCCATCGCCTCCCGCACCGCCGGACTGGGGGCGACGCGATGAGCTCCTACACGGTGCCCTACGTCACGACCCGCAGCGAACGCGGCGGTGACCGCACGGTCGACGTGTTCAGCCGGCTGCTCGCCGACCGGGTGGTCTATCTGGGCACGGCGATCGACGACGGCGTCTCCAACGTGCTGATCGCGCAGTTGCTGCACCTGGAATCGGACAACCCGGACCAGCCGATCAACTTCTACATCAACTCCCCCGGCGGATCGATCTCGGCGATGCTCGCGATCTACGACGCCATGCAGTACGTCCGCGCGCGGGTCGAGACGACCTGCGTGGGTCAGGCCGTCTCCACGGCGGCCGTGCTGCTCGCCGGCGGCGCACCCGGATACCGGCAGATGCTGCCGCACGGTCGGGTGGTGCTGCATGCGCCGGCAGCCGAGGGACGTGGGGCGATCCCGGACCTGATCCTGGAGGCCGAGGAGGTCGACCGGGTGCGGACGCTCCTGGAGGAGTTGCTGGCGCAGCACACCGAGCACACGCCCGAGCAGGTCCGGCGCGACACCGAGCGGGATCTGGTGCTGACCGCCGACGCCGCCCGCGCGTACGGCGTGGTCGACACCGTCATCGCATCGCGGAAGGCGTGAGTGGCGGGGCATGCTCAGGCGGCCAGACGAAGCTCCGCCTGCTGGGACGTCGAGCTCGGTGCGCCCGAGCCGGCGGCCAGCTGGTCGCGCACGCGCGAGGTCAGGTCGAGCAGCGTCAGGTCGAGTGCTCCGCCGATGGCCGCCAACATCTCCGACGACGGCTCCTTGCGACCCCGCTCGACCTCCGAGAGGTACTGCGGGGAGACCCCTGCGCGGCGGGCCACGTCCGCCAGCCGCTCGGCGCGGGCGGTCCGCTCCCGTCGCAGCTGCTGTCCCAGCAGCTGGCGCCACAGCGGCTCACCCCGGCGCGCCGCACGTCGTACGCGCGCGTCGTCGGGTGACGGGAAGGGCACCACACCTCGCATACGGCGAGACTAGGCCGCGGCGCCGGTGCGGTGGACGGATTCTGCTGCGAGCAGACAGCCCGTCTCGGTTCCAGGCCGACGTCGCAGCCTCGGTAGGCTCGCAACCATGGTGTCCGCACTGACGATTCGAGAGTCCGGCCCGAACGACTGGCGTGCGGCGGGCGAGCTGCGATGGGCGTGGGACATCGAGGACGGCGACGCCCCGGCGTACGAGCACGACGAGTTCGTCCGCACCTTCGCCGACTGGATCGGCGCGCAGCAGGCGACCCACACGTGCTGGGTGGCGCAGGAGGGTGAAGCCATCGTCGGCATGGCGTTCCTGGTGCGCACACCCCGGCCGCCGCGACCATCGACCGGTGACCGCTGGGTGGCCGAGATCCAGTCGGTGTACGTACCGGCGAGCCACCGGGGGCGCGGGATCGGCTCACAGCTGGTCGACACCCTGATCGAGCGGGCGCGCACCGCCGGCTCGGACCGCGTCATCGTGCACTCCCGGCCGAAGTCGGTGCAGGTCTACCACCGCGCCGGTTTCGCGACCACCCCCCTGCTCATGGAGCGCACGCCGTGAGGAAGCGGCCGCACCCTGACGGCGTTCGCGTCGGTTGACGGCGTTCGAACGCCGTCAACCGTGCGAAACACCGTCAGAGTGGCCGTGTGCCGGTCGGTCAGGCAACCATCCCGTGCGGGTCGATCACGTACTTCTTCGCCGCGCCCTTGTCGAAATCGGCGTAGCCCGTGGGTGCCTCGTCCAGGCTGATCTTCGTCGCGTTGACCGCCTTCGCGATCTGCGCCTTGTCACGCAGGATCAGGTTCATCAGCTGGCGGTTGTACTGCTTCACCGGGCACTGACCGGTCATGAACGAGTGCGACTTCGCCCAGCCGAGGCCCAGCCGGACACCGAGGGTGCCTTCCTTGGCGTTGTCGTCGGCCGCACCGGGGTCGCCCGTCACATAGAGCCCCGGGATGCCGATGCCGGCGCCCGCACGGGCAATCGTCATGCAATCGTTAAGCACCGTGGCCGGCGCCTCGTCGGCGTCCGCGCCGTGCCCGCGCGCCTCGAAGCCCACCGCGTCGACGGCGGCATCGACCTCCCGCTCGCCCACGACCTGCTCGATCAGGTCGGCCAGGTCGTCGCCACTCGACAGATCCACGCTCTCGCAGCCGAAACTGCGCGCCTGCGCGAGGCGTTCGGCATTCATGTCGCCGACGACGACCACGGCCGCACCGAGCAGCTGCGCGGCGTGTGCGGCGGCGAGCCCGACCGGACCGGCACCTGCGACGTACACCGTCGAACCGGTGGTGACGCCCGCGGTGTACGCGCCGTGGTAGCCCGTCGGGAAGATGTCGGACAGCATCGTCAGGTCCAGGATCTTCTCCATCGCCTCCTCGCGGTCCGGGAAGGGCAGCAGGTTGAAGTCGGCGTACGGCACCATCACGTACTCCGCCTGCCCGCCGATCCAGCCGCCCATGTCGACATAGCCGTAGGCCGCGCCCGCCCGGGCCGGGTTGACGTTGAGGCAGATGCCGGTCTTGCCCTCGTTGCACATCCGGCACCTGCCGCACGCGATGTTGAACGGGACCGAGCAGATGTCGCCCTTCTTGACGAAGAGCACGTCGTCGCCGAGCTCGACCACCTCACCGGTGATCTCGTGGCCAAGGGTCTGACCGACCGGGGCCGTGGTCCGGCCGCGCACCATGTGCTGGTCGCTGCCGCAGATGTTGGTCGTCACCAGCCGCAGGATGGCGGCGTGCGGCGCGTCCTTCTTCAGTTTCATCCCCGAGACCACGTCGTCCGGGAGCGTGAGCGAGGGATAGTCGATCTCCTCGACGGCGACCTCGCCCGGACCCTTGTAGACGACGACTCTGTTGCTTGCCATGACTGCGACCTTCCTGGATCGGATGTCACGCGTGATGTGACCTAGGTCATATCAACGTAGCCATCGGGCCTGAGCGGCGCATCTGGTTGACGTAGGTCCTCCGCGAGGGAGCACGATCTCCGTACACCGCGCAGGACTGCGCCTGACGACCGCTTCGGACCGGGGGGCTCAGTGCGCGATGCGCCCGATCAGGTCCGTCGCGATGACGTCGGAGGTCAGGCCGATCTGCTCCAGCACCTGTCCGCGCGAGGCATGGTCGAGGAAGCGCTTCGGAATGCCGAACGGGTGCACCGGCACCTCGCAGCCCGCCGCGCGCAGCCGCGCGGTGACCGCCATACCGACGCCGTTCGTCGCCAGATTGTCCTCGATGACGGCCACGTGGCGGGCCGACCTCGCCAGCTCGACCAGCTCGTCGGCCACGGGAAGCACCCAGCGCGGATCGACGACCAGTGTCGAGATCCCCTGCGCCGCAAGCTTCTCGGCCACGCCGAGTGCCGTGGCGCACATCGCGCCGACGCCGACGAGCAGGACATCAGGTGTCGCAGGTCCGTCGTGCAGGACGTCGAGCGGGCCGACCGAGCGCACCGCCGTCAGCGGTTCCGCGACATCCCCCTTGGGGAAGCGGATGACGGTCGGCGCATCGGACACGTCGAGGGCCTCGCGCAGCTGCAGCTTCACCTGCTCGCCGTCGCGCGGGGCCGCGAGGCGCAGCCCGGGCACGATCGAGGAGATGGCCATGTCCCACATGCCGTTGTGCGACGGGCCGTCCGAGCCGGTGACGCCCGCCCGGTCGAGCACGAAGGTGACGCCCTGGCGGTGCAGCGCGCAGTCCATCAGCAGCTGGTCGAAGGCCCGGTTGAGGAAGGTCGCGTAGACCGCGACGACCGGGTGCAGCCCGGCGTACGCGAGACCGGAGGCCATCGTCACGGCGTGCTGCTCGGCGATGCCGACGTCGAAGACGCGGTCGGGGTACGCCGCCGCGAACTTGTCGAGCCCGACGGGGATGAGCATGGCAGCGGTGATCGCGACGACGTCGGCACGCTCGGCACCGATGCGCACCATCTCGTCGCTGAACTCGTCGGTCCAGATCCGGCCGGACACCTCGAAGGGCAGCCCGGTCTCGGGGTTGAACTTGCCGATGCCGTGCCACTGGTCGGCCTCGTCGTCCATCGCCGGCTGGTAGCCACGGCCCTTCTGGGTGATCACGTGCACGATGCACGGTCCGCCGAAGTCCTTGGCGCGGCGCAGGCCCATCTCGACGGCCTGCTCGTCGTGGCCGTCGATCGGACCGACGTACTTGATGCCCAGGTCCTCGAACATGCCCTGCTGCGGGGCGACGATGTCCTTGATGCCCTTCTTGACCCCGTGCAGGGTCTCGTACATCGCGTGGCCGACGACCGGGGTCTGCTGCAGCGTCGACTTGCCCCAGTCCAGGACCCGCTCGTAACCGCGTGTGGTCCGCAGGGTCGCCAGGTGCGCGGCCAGCCCGCCGATGGTCGGCGCGTAGGACCGCTCGTTGTCGTTGACCACGATGACCAGCGGAAGGTCCTTGCTGACGGCGATGTTGTTGAGCGCCTCCCACGCCATCCCGCCGGTGAGCGCGCCGTCGCCGATGACCGCCACGGTGTGCCGGTCGCCCTGGCCCTGCAGCACCCGGGCGTGGGCGATGCCCTCGGCCCAGGACAACGACGTGGATGCGTGCGAGTTCTCGACCACGTCGTGCTCGGACTCGGCGCGGCTCGGGTAGCCCGACAGGCCGCCCTGTTTCTTCAGCGCGGAGAAGTCGTGCCGACCGGTGAGCAGCTTGTGGACGTAGGACTGGTGCCCGGTGTCGAATACCAGCGTGTCCCGTGGTGAGTCGAAGACCCGGTGCAGTGCGATCGTCAGCTCGACGACGCCCAGGTTGGGGCCGAGGTGTCCGCCGGTCTTGGACACCGACTCCACCAGGAAGGTGCGGATCTCGGCAGCCAGTGCGTCGAGCTGCTCAGCAGGGATCGCGCGCACGTCACCCGGCTCGTTGATGCCATCGAGCAAACCCACGTAGAAAAATCCCTTCCGGCCACGGTCCAACGCCCGAGTCTATGCGCTGGGGTACGACGCCACGGACCCCGAGTCGCTGGGCGAGTCAGGGGCCCGGCCGGCTGGGACGGATCGCTCAGTGCAGAACGGTGATCAGCGGCGCGTAGAGCTCCATGGCCGCCAGCGCGTTCTCGTGCGCTTCCTGGGTCGACCCGGCGCACGCGTCCGCTCGGATCGTCACCTCGAGGCCGGCATCGGCCATCGGCAGGGCCGTCGACAGCACACAGCAGTCCGTGGACACGCCGCACAGCTGCACCGACCGCGCGTCGCCGAGCGCGACGCGCAGCGGATCGCCCCACTTGCCGAATGTCGTGGCGTCGACGGTCGGCCTGCCGGCGAACTGCGGGATCAGTTGGTACTGCGGGTGATCCGGCCCGGTGAGGGCGAACGGCCACTGCTCGAAGTACGCCGCCCACGCGCCGGCCGGCTCGCGCGGAGCGACGTAGCGGGTGAAGACGACGCGGTCGGCGTACTCCTGCACAGCCGCCTCGATGGCGGGCAGTGTCTGAGCGAACATGGGCGACGCCCACGGGCCGCCCGGGTCGGCGAAGACGTGTTGGGCGTCGATCACGACCAGCACGTCAGACGGCACTCGCGGCCTTCGCGGTGGAGGTGGGATCGACGCGCTCCTGGCGCCGGACGGTGCTGGAAGTGAGGGCGACGGCACCCACGAAACCGACGACGATGGCGACGAGCACGCCCAGTCCGGCGTACGCCCAGGTGCCCTCCTTGCCGCCGAGGTGCAGCGGGTCCAGCAGATAGCCCTGCCATGTCAGCCACGACACCTTGGCCGAGGTGACGACCAGCCCCCACCCCAGCACCGACCCGATCACCATCAGCACCAACGGGATCGGGGCGAACGAACCGTAGCGGCCACGGGCGTCGTAGAGCTCGGCATCGGCGTACGCGCGCCTCCGCAGCACCAGGTCGCCGAGGAAGACACCACACCACGCGGCAATCGGCACGCCCACGGTGACCAGGAAGCCCTGGAAGTTGGCCACGAAGCTGCTGGAGGTGAAGAAGACGACGTAGATCCCGCCAAGCGTCATGATCGTGCCGTCGATCAGCGCGGCGACGAAGCGCGGCGCGCGCAGCCCGAGACTGAGCAGCGACAGTCCCGAGGAGTAGATGTCGAGCACGGCACCGGACAGCAGGCCCAGGATCGCCACGATCGCGAACGGCACCAGGTACCACGTGGGCAGGGCGGACGTGAGCGCGCCGATCGGGTCGCTACCGATGGCGGTGGAGAGCTTGGGATCGGACGCGGCCAGCAGGATGCCGAAGACCACGAGCACCACCGGGCCGAGCGCGCCGCCGAACGTGGTCCAGAAGATGACGCCGCGGCTGGGCGTCGAACGCGGCAGGTAGCGGCTGTAGTCGGCTGCGCAGTTGACCCACCCCAAGCCGAGCGCGGTCAGCACCAGGATCGTCGCGCCGAGCACCTGCGGCACTCCCCCGGCTTTCATGGTGCTCACCGCGTGCCAGTGCACGCGGTGCACGGTCAGGGCGATGTAGCCGATCGTGAGGACGGCGGTCGCCAGGGTGATGACGGTCTGCAGCCGCATGATGAGCGCGAAGCCGAAGACTCCCGCGACGACCGTGATCGCCGCCACCACCAGCAGGACGATCAGCTTGGTGACGGTGCCGTGGCTCCACCCGAGTCGCGCGAAGACCGTCGAGGTGCCGAGGGTGGCGAGCACCACCAGCACCGTCTCCCAGCCGACGGTGAGGATCCAGGAGATTGCCGACGGTACGCGATTCCCATTGAGCCCGAACGCCGCTCGCGACAGCACCAGGGTCGGTGCCGACCCGCGTTTGCCCGCGACGGAAACGAACCCACACAGCAGGAACGAGCCGATGCTGCCGACCACCGCGGCGCCGAGCGCCTGCCAGATGTTGAGTCCGAAGCCGATCACGAACGCGCCGTACGCGATCGCGAGCACCGAGATGTTGGAGGCGAACCAGGGCCAGAAGAGCGACGCGGGCCGCCCGTGCCGTTCGGACTCCTCGATCACGTTCAGACCGTTGGCCTCCACCCCGCTCGGGGCGCGCACCTCTGGTGCCTGCGTCGTCGCCATGACGATCACGCTAGGCCAGCCGCCGCCACGCGGCGGGACATCCGGCATTCGATGTTGAATTCACTGTCGACAACGTACAACCATTTGGTTGTACGTTGTGCTCATGACCGATCCCGAGGACGCCGCGGACGCGATGTTCCGCGCGCTCGCCGACCGGACGCGTCGCGACATCCTGCGCCGCATCCTCGCCGGCGAGCACTCGGTGTCGGCGCTGGCGGAGCACTACCCGATGAGTTTCGCGGCCGTGCAGAAGCACGTCGCCGTCCTCGAACGGGCAGGGCTGCTCGTCAAGCGTCGCCACGGACGCGAACAGCTCGCGCGCGGAGACGTCGAAGCGATCCGTTCGGTCGCGTCGATGCTCGGTGAGCTCGAGCAGATCTGGCGCGGCCGGATCTCCCGGATCGACGAACTGCTCAGCACCGAGAAGACCGGAACGACCGACATCACGAACAACCCGACACCAGAGGAGAAGTGACATGCCCGTCACCGATGTCAAGACCCAGGCCGAGGCCCGCACGCTGACCATCACCGCCGAGTTCGCGGCACCCGTCGAGCGTGTCTGGGAGGTGTACGCCGACCCACGCCAGCTCGAGCGCGTGTGGGGCCCGCCGACCTACCCCGCCACCTTCGTGGATCACTCGCTCACCGAGGGCGGCCGGGTGCACTACTACATGACCAGCCCCGAGGGCGAGAAGTACCCCGGATGGTGGCACGTGACCTCCGTCGACGCCCCGCACGGCTTCGAGTTCGAGGACGGTTTCGCGAAGAACGCCGACGACTTCGCCCCCGACGAGGCGATGCCGGTGTCGCAGAACGTCTACCGGTTCGAGGACATCGGCGGCAGGACGCGCGCGACCTACGTCAGCACGTACACGACCGCCGAGGGTCTGCAGAAGGTGCTCGACATGGGCGTGATCGAGGGCTCCTCCCAGGCGATCGACCAGATCGACGACCTGATCGCCTCCTGACCCGGACGCCGAACGACCCCTGCCGCGTTACGGCAGGGGTCGTTCGGTGTGAAGCCGGTGTCTACGTCAGGCGCCGGCCTTCACCAGCGAGCGCAGCACGTACTGCAGGATGCCGTCGTTGCGGAAGTACTCCGCCTCACCCGGGGTGTCGATGCGCACGACCGCGTCGAACTCGACGACCGCCCCGTCGCCCTTGGTCGCGGTCACGTGCACCGTCTTGGGCGTGCGCCCCTCGTTCAGCGCCTCGACTCCGCTGATGTCGAAGGTCTCGGTGCCGTCCAGGCCGAGCGACTCGATGTTCTGCCCCTGCGGGAACTGCAGCGGGAGCACGCCCATCCCGATCAGGTTGGAGCGGTGGATGCGCTCGAACGACTCGGTGATGACGGCCTTGACGCCGAGCAGCCGGGTGCCCTTGGCCGCCCAGTCACGCGACGAGCCGGAGCCGTACTCCTTGCCGCCGAGCACGACCAGCGGCACGCCGGCCTCCTGGTAGGCCGCCGACGCGTCGAAGATCGTGGTCTGCTCGCCGCCGGCGAGGAAGTTGCGGGTGAAGCCGCCCTCCACGCCGTCCAGCAGCTGGTTGCGCAGCCGGATGTTGGCGAACGTGCCGCGCACCATGACCTCGTGGTTGCCGCGGCGCGAGCCGTAGGAGTTGAAGTCCTTGCGCTCGATCCCGTGGTCGGACAGGTACTTGCCTGCGGGGCTGTCGGCCTTGATCGAACCGGCCGGGCTGATGTGGTCGGTGGTCACCGAGTCGCCCAGCTTCGCCAGGACGCGTGCGCCCTTGATGTCCGAGACGGGCTCGGGCTCGGCCGGCATGCCGTCGAAGTACGGCGGTTTGCGCACGTACGTCGAGTCGGCGTCCCAGGCGAACGTGTCGCCCTCGGGGGTCTGCAGGCTCTGCCAGCGCTCATCGCCGGCGAAGACGTCGGCGTAGTCCTTGACGAACAGCGCCCGGTCCATGGACGACGCGATGGTCTTCTCCACGTCGTCGGGGGCCGGCCAGATGTCCTTGAGGAAGACGTCGTTGCCGGCGGTGTCCTGCCCCAGAGGGTCGACCTCGAAGTCGAAGTTCATCGTGCCGGCGAGCGCGTACGCGATGACCAGCGGCGGCGATGCCAGGTAATTCATCTTCACGTCCGGGTTGATCCGGCCCTCGAAGTTGCGGTTGCCGGACAGCACGGAGACCACGGTCAGGTCGTGCTCCTGCACGGCCTGGGAGATCTCCTCATTGAGCGGGCCGGAGTTGCCGATGCACGTGGTGCACCCGTATCCGACGAGGTAGAAGCCGAGCTTCTCCAGGTAGGGCCACAGGCCGGCGTTCTCGTAGTAACCGGTGACGACCTGCGAGCCGGGCGCCATCGAGGTCTTCACCCACGGCGGCACCGTGAGGCCCTTGTCGACGGCGTTCTTCGCGAGCAGCGCCGCGGCCATCATCACCGACGGGTTGGAGGTGTTGGTGCAGCTCGTGATCGAGGCGATGACGACCGAGCCGTCCTTCAGCCCGTACGCCGGCCCCTCGGCCGGGGTGACCTGCTCCTCGCGCAGACCGCCCTCGACGCCGTAGTTCTTGACGTCAAGCGCGAACTGGGTCTTGGCGTCGGAGACCACGATGCGGTCCTGCGGACGCTTCGGACCGGCGATGGAGGGGACGACGGTGGACAGGTCGAGCTCGAGGTACTCCGAGAAGCGCGGCTCGTTGGACGGGTCGTGCCACAGGCCCTGGGTCTTGGCGTAGGACTCCACGAGGGCGATGTGCTCCTCGCTGCGGCCGGTGAGGTGCAGGTAGTCCAGGGTCACGTCGTCGATCGGGAAGATCGCGCAGGTGGAGCCGAACTCCGGGCTCATGTTGCCGATGGTCGCGCGATTGGCCAGCGGCACCGAGGCGACGCCGTCGCCGTAGAACTCCACGAACTTGCCGACGACCCCGTGCTCGCGCAGCATCTGGGTGATCGTGAGGACGACGTCGGTCGCGGTCGCGCCGGCCGGGATCGCGCCGGTGAGACGGAAGCCGACGACGCGCGGGATGAGCATCGAGACGGGCTGGCCGAGCATCGCGGCCTCGGCCTCGATGCCGCCGACGCCCCAGCCGAGCACGCCGAGGCCGTTGACCATCGTGGTGTGGCTGTCGGTGCCGACGCAGCTGTCCGGGTAGGCGACGCCATTACGGGTCATGATCGAGCGGGCCAGGTGCTCGATGTTGACCTGGTGCACGATGCCGGTGCCCGGGGGCACGACCTTGAAGTCGTCGAACGCGGTCTGGCCCCAGCGCAGGAACTGGTAACGCTCCTTGTTGCGGCCGTACTCGATCTCCACGTTGCGCTTGAACGCGTCGGCGCGGCCGAAGACGTCGATGATCACCGAGTGGTCGATGACCATCTCGGCCGGAGCAAGGGGGTTGATCTTCTTGGCGTCACCGCCGAGGTCGGCCACGGCCTCGCGCATGGTGGCCAGGTCGACCACACAGGGCACGCCGGTGAAGTCCTGCATGATCACGCGGGCCGGGGTGAACTGGATCTCGGTGTCCGGCTCGGCGTCGGCCTTCCATCCGCCCAGCGCCCGCACGTGGTCGGCGGTGATGTTCGCGCCGTCCTCGGTGCGCAGCAGACACTCCAGCAGCACCTTGAGGCTGAACGGCAGGTCCGAGGACCCCTCGACCTTGTCCAGGCGATAGAACTCGTAGGAGTTCTCCCCCACCTTCAGGGTGTCCTTCGCATCGAAGCTGTTGGTGCTCACGCCGACTCCTTCGTCCTGTCCGTCGCGCCGTTCCGGCCGCATCTCATTTATCTTGACGTCAAGATAAGTCAAGCATATCCGCTACGCTTCCGGCAGCAAAGGTCGACCTAACGCGCACCCCGCCTCCGTTGTCAGCGGATCGGGGGCGGCGCCGTCGCAAGAACGCCGACAACCGGCGTCGCGCCGGTCAGCCCCGCTCAGCTGGAACGAGGATCGCGATGCACTCGACGTGGTGGGTCATCGGGAACGCGTCGAACGCGCGCAGCGACGTCAGCGCGTAGCCCTCGTCCGCCGCGTACGCCAGGTCGCGGGCCAGCGCCGAGGGGTCGCACGCCACGTAGGCGACGGCCCGCGGGCGCAGTCGGGTGATCTGCTGCACGACCTCGCGACCGGCGCCGGTGCGCGGCGGGTCCAGCACCACCAGATCGGCGGCGCCGCCCAGGTGCCGCTCGACGAGCGGCTCGGCACGACGTACGTCGGAGCGCTCGATGCGCGCCTGCGGCACGTCGCGCAGGGCGGCCTGCGCGTCGGACACAGCACGCTCGTCCCCCTCGATGCCGAGGACAGCACCGCTCTGACCCACCCGCTCGGCGAGGAACCTCGTGAAGAGCCCGACGCCGCAGTAGAGGTCGAGCACCCGCTCGCCCGGTCGCGGCGCGAGCTGCCGCAGCACCTCGTCCACGAAGGTCGGCGCCGCCCCGGGGTGCACCTGCCAGAAACCGCGCGCGGACACCTCGAAGTCCAGTGACGTCCCACCCGCGGTCACGCTCTCGAACACTCCCGGCACCTCGCCGCGGCGCGGCAGCAGCACTGCGGTCGCCGAGCCGTCGGACGACACGGCGACGTCCACGCCGGTGACCCCGGCCTCGAAGCGCTCGGTGAAGATCCCGGTCGCCCGCACCTGCGGCACGCTGATCACGCAGTCCTCGACGGGTACGACGTCGTGTGAGCGGTGTGCGCGGAATCCCGCCCGGCCGTCCGGACCGGTCGCGAGCTCGACGCGGGTGCGCCAGCGCAGCCCGTCCTCGTCGCCGGGCACGGCCTCGACGTCGCCCGTCCAGTCGATGCCCGCCAACCGGCGCAGCTGCTCGGCGACCACCGCGGTCTTCAACTCTCGTCCGTACGCCGCGCTCGTGTGCTGCCAGTCGCACCCTCCGCAGCGGCCAGGGCCGGACCAGGGACACGCCGGCGTGCGCCGTTCGGGTGAGGCATCGAGCACCTCGACCGCGTCGGCCCGCAGGAAGCGGGAGGTGCGGGTGCCGTCGGTGACGCGCGCGCGCACCCGCTCCCCCGGCAGCGTGTGCCGCACGAAGACGACGCGGCCCTCCGTACGCGCGACGCACGATCCGCCGTGCGCGACCGCCCCGATGTCCAGGACCAGCTCGGTCCCCACCATCGAGCCGGGCGCGGCGGGATCGCTGCCGGTGCGGCGTGCGGGGCGACGTGATCCGCCGCGCCGTTCGGGTCGTCCGCGGCGGGGTTCGCCGGAGCGGGGGCGCTGGGGCATCGCGGGTCAGCGACCGAGCCGGACGGACCCCGGAGCAGACCCGTCGAAGCGGTCCTCGGACCCCTCGGAGGAGTGCAGCTGCCACGGCACGCTGGTGACCATCACACCGGGCGTGAAGAGCAGCCGGGCCTTCAGGCGCAGCGCGGACTGGTTGTGCAGCAGCTGTTCCCACCACTTCCCGAGCACGTACTCGGGGATGTAGACCATCACCACGTCGCGCGGGCTGTCGCGCCGGATGGCGCGCACGTAGTTGATGACCGGCCGGGTGATCTCGCGGTAGGGCGACGCCACCGTGCTGAGCGTGACGGGGATGTCGCGCCGCTTCCACTCGTCCTTGAGCGCCTGCGTCTCCTCGTGGTTCACGTCCACGGTCAGTGCCTCGAGCACCGCGGGACGAGTCGCCCGGGCGTACGCCAGCGCGCGCATCGTCGGCTTGTGGATCTTGGAGACCAGCACGATGACGTGCAGTCGTGCGGGCAGCACCTGCTCGTCGCCGTCGATGTCGGACAGGGCCAGCTCGTCGCGCACGTGCGCGTAGTGGCGGCGGATGCCGAGCATGAGGACGTAGAGCACGATCATCGCGCCGACGGCGTACCCGGCGCCGTGGGTGAACTTCGTCAGCAGGACGACGACCAGCACCAGCCCGGCCATCACGGCGCCGACGGCGTTGATGACGCGCGAGCGCCGCATCCGGTATCTGACCTTGGGGTCCTGCTCCTCCTTCAGGTGCCTGTTCCAGTGCCGGATCATGCCGGTCTGGCTGGTGGTGAAGGAGACGAAGACGCCGACGATGTAGAGCTGGATCAGTCGGGTGGTCTCGGCGTGGTAGATCACGATCAGGGCGACCGCCGCGCCCGCCAGGATCAGGATGCCGTTGGAGTAGGCCAGCCGGTCGCCGCGGGTGTGCAGCTGCCGGGGCAGGAAGCCGTCCTTCGCGAGGATCGACGCCAGCACCGGGAACCCGTTGAACGCGGTGTTCGCGGCCAGCACCAGGATGATGCCGGTCACGATCGAGACGAAGATGATGCCCGGCGGGAAGCCGTGGAAGACCGCGTGGGACAGCTGACCGAGGACGGTGTTCTCGTTGTAGTTCTCGACCGGCTTGCCGTTCAGCAAGAGCCTGCCCGGGTGGTCGGGGTCCTGCATGTGGATGCCGGTCCAGCGCGACAGCGCGATGATCGAGACGAGCATGACGACCGCGATGGAGCCCATCATCAGCAGCGTCGTGGCGGCGTTCTTGCTCTTGGGCTTCTTGAACGCCGGCACACCGTTGGAGATCGCCTCGACACCGGTGAGCGCCGCACATCCGCTGGAGAAGGCGCGCAACAGCAGGAAGAGCATCGCGAACTGCGACAACGACGACATGCCCGCCTGCGGGGCGAGGGAGAACTTCGCGCTCTCGGCGAGCGGGAGGTCGCCCATCAGCTTGCGGAACACCCCGACGATCGCCAGTCCCACGATGCCGAGGATGAACAGATAGACGGGGATGGCGAAGTACGAGCCGGACTCGCGCACGCCGCGCAGATTGAGCGCCGTCAACGCGACCACGAGCAGCACGGCCACGATGACCTCGCGGCCCTGCACGAACGGCAGCGCCGCGGACGCGTTCTGGACGCCGGAGGACACCGACACCGCCACCGTGAGCGTGTAGTCCACGAGCAGGGCCGAGGCCACGGTCAGACCCGCCTTGGGGCCCAGGTTGGTGGTCGCGACCTCGTAATCGCCACCGCCGGAGGGGTAGGCGTGCACGTTCTGCCGGTAGGACGCCACGACGATCGCCATCACGAAGACGACGGCGCCGGTGATGTACCAGGAGTTGGTGGTCACGAACGCGCCACCGGCCGCGCCGAGGGTGATCAGGATCTCGTCGGGCGCGTACGCCACCGAGGAGAGCGCGTCACTCGCGAAGATCGGCAGGGCCAACCGCTTGGGCAGCAGCGTGTCGCCCAGCTTGTCGCTGCGCATCGCGCGACCGACGAGCACACGCTTGATGGTTCGTCCAGTCACTGACACAACCGCAGAGTCTAGGGGCGAGATGCCGGAGCTTCGCGCACACTCCGGTAGCGTCCTCGGCGTGCACTTCGTGATCATGGGATGCGGCCGGGTCGGCTCCACGCTGGCCATCGGCCTACAGGAGCACGGGCATGAGGTCGCGATCATCGACCAGGACGAGGGAGCCTTCCGTCGTCTCGGGTCCAATTTCGCCGGATCGCGCATCACCGGAGTCGGTTTCGACCGTGAGACGCTCGAGCGGGCGGACATTCGCAACGCGTACGCGTTCGCCGCGGTCAGCAGCGGCGACAACTCCAACATCCTGGCCGCGCGTGTCGCTCGCGAGACCTTCGACGTGGAGCACGTCGTCGCGCGCATCTACGACCCGGGTCGCGCCGAGATCTACCAGCGTCTCGGCATCCCGACCGTCGCCACCGTCCGCTGGACGGCCGACCAGGTGCTGCGCCGGCTCGTGCCGCAGGGCGCCATCCCGCTGCACACCGACCCGAGCGGCCGCATCAGCCTGCTCGATCTGAGCCCGCACATCAGCTGGGTCGGCACACCGCTGCGGGTCATCGAGCGCGAGACCGGCGCCCGCGTCGGGTACTTCACCCGCCTCGGCGAGGGCCGCCTGCCCGACCCGGACACGGTGCTGCAGGAAGGCGACCTCTTGCAGGTCCTCGCCGAGCGCGACCGTCGTCCGGAGATCGAGAAAACCCTCACCTCACCCCGACCCGCAGATCTGTAGGAGTTCCCCACCATGCGCGTCGTCGTCGTCGGAGCGGGCAGTGTCGGCCGCTCGATCGCCCGCGAACTCATCCACAACGGGCACGCGGTGCTGCTCATCGACAAGTACGCGGAGGACGACCGCACCGCGTCGGTCCCGGACGCGTCCTGGCTGCTCGCCGACGCGTGCGAGATGAGCACGCTGCAGGAGGCGCAGGTGCAGGACTGCGACGTCGTGGTCTGCGCGACCGGTGACGACAAGGTCAACCTCGTCGTCTCGCTGCTCGCGAAGACCGAGTTCGGCATCGCGCGCACGGTCGGACGCGTCAACAACCCCAAGAACGAGTGGATGTTCGACGAGGCGTGGGGTGTGGACGTCGCGGTGTCGACCCCGCGCATCATGACCGCACTCGTCGAGGAAGCCGTCAGCGTGGGCGACCTCGTGCGCCTCTTCCAGTTCCAGCAGGGCAAGGCGACGATGGTCGAGATCACCATCCCGTCCGACAGCCCGGCCGTCGGTCAGACCGTGGGCGGGCTGGACCTACCGCCGGACTGCGTGCTGGTCGGCATCATCCGGGACGAGCGGCCGATCGTGCCTACCCGGACCGAGCCCATCGAGGGTCTTGACGAGCTGCTCTTCCTCGCCACCGCCGACGCCGAGGCGGCGCTCGGTGCCGCGATGACCGGACGCGACATCGCCGACGTGCGCACCGTCTCCCACGAGAGCACCTGAGCCTGCGGCGATTCGGCGACACTGCGAAGGGCACGCTCCGCGGAGCGTGCCCTTCGCTGTGTCGCCCGGCCGGATGCCCGGTGCGTCGGATCAGCCGGGTCAGTCCACCTCGACGGCGGGCTTGATCTCGTACTCGGGGTTGAAGATCGTGGGCATGCCACGACGGTGCAGCACCCGGCCCTTGACGGTCAGGTAGACGCCCGGCTCGATGCCGGCGATGCTCCGGCGGCCCAGCCAGACCAGCTGCATCATCCGGGTGCCGTCGTCCAGACCGACCACGAACGCCGGCACGGAATCGGTGCGCGGACGCAGGCTGGTGTAGCGAACGGTGCCGCAACAGCCCGCGATCTGACGGTCGCAGCACGCCTCGATCGGGGTGCCGCCCCGCTTGGTGGCGGCCTCACGCAGCTCGTCGCGCTCGATGGCGGCCGACGACCTGCTGAATCGGCGCGCCGCCTCGCGAATCGTCGCCGTTGCGCCCATCAGCGCACCTCCGTGATCTCAGGCCCTCGCTCGAACGGATCGAGCGTACGAGGAGCATCCTCCTCCTCGGCGGCCTCGGCCACCGCATCGGGCACCTTCAGTTCCAGCAGCTCCCGCGGCGCCCGCGCTTCGCTGCCGCGCAGCACCACGGTGTCGCGCACGAAGTCCACCAACGTGGCGGCTGCCCCCGCGTCGGTCGCTGCGGCACCGGAGAAGACCGCGCGCAGGAACCAGCGCGGTCCGTCGACGCCGGCGAAGCGCGCGGCAGAGTACGTCGTACGGCCGTCGTTGCCGCGCGCCGGGATGCGCACGGCCAGCTCGATGCCGAGCGGACCGAGCTCTTCAATAGCCGACCCACCGCCCGTGATCAGCCCGTCGGCGATCTCGTCGCGAATGTCATCCCAGATGCCCCGGCTCTTGGGTGCTGCGAACACCTGCACCTGGCAGGCCGATTCGCCCAACACGGCAGTGATGCCGGTGATGTTTCCGGCCTCCTGGTCCACGTCGAGGCGCAACTCCATGCCGGCGAGCGGACGCAGCGCGAGTGCGCCGAAGTCGAGCCGGTCGTCGAGGTTCTTGACCTCCGAGCGGTCGAACGGGCCCTTGCTGCGATCCAGGTCGTGCGGCCGCGGCAGGCGACCGGGAATCTCGTGGTGCGATTCGTCGGCCTCGTCGTCGCCGGCGTCACTCAGGTCCGCGTCGCCGACATCGGAGCCGACGGAGTCGGTCTCCGACGCGAGATCCGTCGCCTCGACGTCCTCTGCTCCGGTGTCGTCCGACTCGACCTCGGCCGACGCCGCGTCATCGTCGTGCCCGGACGCGGTCGGCCCGTCCTCACGCGCCTTGCGGCGGAAGATCCCCACGGGTCCAACTTCCCTTCCTCGAACTGATGTCAGCGCACCGTATCCCGCGCCGGCGGACTGGTGAAACCGCCGGACGCACCGTGACCGCCCTGGCCGCGCTCACTGGGGCCCAGGACGTCCACCTCGCTCCACTGCACCTCTTCGACGCGCTGGACGATCAGCTGCGCGATGCGATCTCCCCGGTCGAACGAGAACGACTCGCGGGGATCGAGGTTGATCAGATTGACCTGGATCTCGCCGCGGAAGCCGGAGTCGATGGTGCCCGGGGCATTGACCATGGTGATGCCGTGCCGGGCCGCGAGGCCGGAGCGCGGGTGCACGAATCCGGCGTACCCGTCGGGCAGCTCGATGGCGATCCCCGTCGGGATCAGTGCCCGGTGCCCCGGCGGGATGGTCAGGCCGATCCGCGCGTGCAGATCCACCCCCGCGTCGCCCGGGCGGGCGTACGACGGGAGCGGGAGTCCCGGATCCAGCCTGCGGATCGGGACCGGGACGGCGCTCACGAAGCGCTCAGGCCGCGCACTCGCTGCAGACGAGGACTCCGTCGGCGTCGCTGGCCAGCTGGCTGCGGTGGTGCACGAGGAAGCAGCGCGAGCAGGTGAACTCATCCGCCTGACGCGGGATCACCTGGACGGACAGCTCCTCGCCGGACAGGTCCGCGCCGGGCAGCTCGAAGCCCTCGGCCTGCTCGGTCTCATCGACATCGACGCTCGCGGCGTTCTTGTCGACGCGGCGCGACTTCAGCTCTTCGATCGAGTCTTCGCTCAGGTCGTCGTCGGTCTTACGTGGGGCGTCGTAGTCAGTCGCCATGCCATGCCCTCTCTGATGCTCATGCGCTCGCCCGTGAACTTCGCTGACGGGCGGAGGAATTGTTACCTACCCGCTGAACGCATGGCCAACCGGGGTCATTCCCGGTGGCGACTACACCTTCAGAACGCTCTTCAGGGCGGCCACCAGAGGGGCTGGACCAGCGACGACGAGGTCCTTGTCCGGGGGTCCGTCACCCCTGCCGACGACCACGCCTCCGGCCTCGGTGACGACGAGCTGGCCGGCGGCCTGGTCCCAAGGATTCAGGCCCGACTCGTAGTAGACATCGAGACGGCCCGCCCCCACCGAGCACAGGTCGAGGGCGGCGCTGCCAATCCGGCGGATGTCGCGCACCTGCCCAATCAAGCTGGCGACGACCGCGCCCTGCCGCTCGCGTTTGGCGATCTCGTACCCGAAGCCGGTGCCCACCAGCGACTTCGCGAGATGCTTCTCCCCGCTCACCGAGAGCGACTGCACGTCGCCGCGTCGCCGAAGGAACGCGCCACCGCCGGCGTGGGCGTGGAAGAGCTCGTCGGTGACCGGGTTGTAGACCGCGCCGGCCACCGTGCTCCACTCCCCGCCCTGCCGTACGTCGCCGACGCACGCCGCGACGGACACGGCGTACGCCGGGATCTCGTAGAGGTAGTTGACGGTGCCGTCGATGGGGTCGACCACCCAGGTGATACCCGAGCTGCCCTCGTGCTGGGCACCCTCCTCGCCCAGCAGGCCGTCGTCGGGACGCACCTGGTCGAGGCGTTCACGCAGGAACGCCTCGCTGCGCTGGTCCATCACCGTGACCACGTCGGTGTCGCTGGACTTGGTGGCCGCCACGCCGAGCCCGCGGGGCCGCTCGTCGACGATCAGGCGCCCCGCGGACATCGCGAGGTCGCACGCCATCTGCTCCAGGGTGGCGAGCTCGGGGTGGCCGAGCTGCGGACGGTCGGTCGTCATCAGTCGCTCCCGCACGCGGCCGGCTTGGGCGTGCGCAGGTTGGGACAGCAGCCCGCGGCGCACACCGACGGCATCGCGGCACCCGGCCACGCGGGCAGCAGCACCTGTTCGCCGCGCGCCTGGGCGGCCCGCTCCTCGGCGAGATCGACCAGCCCGCTCACGAACTCCGGGTCCACCCCGACGGTCGGCACGCGGGTCATCCGCAGGCCGAGCTCGTCGGCGGTCGCGCGCGCCTCGGTGTCGAGGTCGTACTTGACCTCCATGTGGTCGGAGACGAAGCCGATCGGCGCGACGACGACGTCCGTGACGCCCTTGGCGGCCAGTTCACGCAGGTGGTCGTTGACGTCCGGCTCGAGCCACGGCTGCCCGGGGGCACCTGAGCGGGAGCAGTAGACGAGCGCCCCGTGCAGGTCGCGGTCCAGGGTGATCCCCGCCTCGTCGAGGATGACGTGCGCGATCTCGTCGTGCTGATGCTCGTAGAGGCTGCCCTCACCGTCGCCGGGACCGGAGGTGTCGTCCATCGCCTCCGGGATCGAGTGGGTCACGAAGACGACCCGCAGCTTCTCGTCGTCCGGCTGACCGCATGCGCGGACGGCGTCGGTCACGAGGCGGGTGTTGACCCGGGAGAAGCTCGGGTGGGTCGCGTAGGGGCGGATCTTGTCGACGGCCAGCTCGAGGCCCTCGTCCTGCAGTTCGATCTGGGCGGCGGCGATGTCCTCTCGGTACTGCCGGCAGGAGCTGTAGGAGGAGTACGCGCTCGTGGTGATCACCAGCACCCGGCGGGCTCCCCCGTCGTACGCCTCGCGCAGGGTGTCGACCAGGAACGGCTCGCCGTTGCGGTTGCCCCACAGCACCGGCGTCGCGATGCCGCGGCGGCGCAGCTCGCCGTGCAGGGCGTCGCGCAACGCGCGGCACTGGTCGTTGATCGGACTGACTCCGCCGAAGTCGTAGTAGTGCTTCGCCACCGACTCCAGCCGCTCGTCGGGGATGCCGCGACCTGCGGTCACGCGGCGCAGGAACGGCATGACCTCCTCCGGTGCCTCCGGGCCGCCGAACGACAGCAGCACGACCGCGTCGTACGGCACCATCGCGGCGAGTTCCTCCTGCGGACCCGGGTCGGGCACCGGCTCGGTCGCGGCGGCGAGCACCTCCTCGCTCACGCCGCCCGGCTCGGGCTGCTGGACCGGTGCGGGGACCGCTTCCGGAAGGGGCCGCGCCGCAGGAGCGACCGGTTCCTCCGGGTGGGACGACTCGGGGCCGTCGCTGGGAACGTTCATCGGGCCAGTCTGCCGCGCACGTCGCGCGCGCGGTCCGGGAGGTCGGCGTGGCCTTGCCGACAGCCGTCGCCGATCGTGACATCCTGCGGACCAGAAGACATCGAGAGGCGGGACGAAGCGATGCGGGACCTGAAGGTGACCGGGGTCGACGGCGCCGACCTGCAGCTGGTCGACGACGAGGGCGGACGCTACCGGCTGTCGGTCGACGACCGGGTGCGTGAGTCGGTCACCGCGGCAACGGTGGCTGCACCGACGACCGAGGCAGAGTCGTCTCGCGGCAATGCGCCTCGCGCCGAGGGCACGCAGCCGGGCACGGGCAGAAGTGCGGCCCCGGCCCCAGCCACGGCGGCCCGTGCGGTGAGCCTCGTGCCGGATCAACCCACTGCGCCGATCGGCGACCTGCCCCACCTGCCTCCCGGCGAACTGGTCACCCCGCGCGCCGTGCAGGAGCTGCTGCGCGCGGGCCACTCGGTGGGACATGTCGCCGCGGCCGCCGGGTGGGACCAGGCCAAGGTGGAGCGCTACGCGGCGCCCATCGAGGCCGAGCGCTCCTACATCGCCGGTCTCGCGCAGGATCTCCCCGTCGGCGCCAGCACGACCGACACGGCAGCGACCGTGGGACAGCGCGTGGCCGCACGGCTGCACGACCGCGGCGTCGCCGGCGACACCGTCGCCTGGGACGCACACCGCACGGCGGGTCGCGGCTGGGTCGTGGTGTGCCGGTTCAGCGCCGGCGGCCGTACCCGCGAGGCGACCTGGCTGTTCCGTGCCGCCACCCGCTCGCTCAACGCCGTCGACGACGAGGCCCGCTGGCTCGGGGAGGACGAGCGAGCCGCAGGTGGCCCGATCCCCGCACCCGTCGCACCGGTGAAGGTGTTCGACGTCGAGGCCGAGGGCGGGGTGTCCGAGCCCGGGGCTCCCTCCGGCTCACCCGCGTCCGCGAGCGCGTCCACATCCGCCGGATCATCCGCATCCGCGGCCTCCGCGACCTCTGCGGGAGCAGTCGATCTGGTGTCCGCCATGCAGGCCCGCTCGCGCGGCCGACGTACGAGAGGCTCGCGCAACCGCTCCGGTCGCACGCCGGTCGACGTGCCACCGATCGAGTCCCTCTCCGATGGATCGCAGGCCACTCGGTCGACGCACCCGGAGCCCCGGTCGGTGCCCGTGCAGCAGCCCGGGCAGACCGGTCATGAGGCCGACCGAGCGGACCGAGCCGCGCCGGACGAGACGCCGGCGGCACCGACGGTCGACGACCTGGGGCACGACCCGGTCACCGGCACCGTGGACCTCTTCGGGGCGGTCGCTCTGCGCCCGGACGAGTCCGGGTCCGCCTCGGGCCTCGGTGACGAGGACTCTGCCGTCGCGGATGCCGAGCGCCCGCAGACCGCCGCCCCGGTGCCCGGCCCCGACCACCTCGAGGCGACCGCGCCGACCACCGATCCCGAGCACTCTCGACACTCCGAGCACACCCACGACACCGCCGAGTCCGAGCGCGGTGAGGATGCCGGGGCGCTTGAGGACGCCGAGGATGTCCGGCACCTGCCCGACGCGAGCATCGGGCACGGGGCCACGGCGGTCGACGCGTTGCATGACAGCGACCGCGCCGCACCGGGTGCCCCCGACCCGGCGTCAGAAACGTCGGGGGCGACCCCCGACCGCGACGACCAGGCGCCCGGCGATCAGGCCGAGGAGCCGACGGTCGACGTGCCGTCGGACGAGACGCCCTCAGCCGCCCCGCCCCGTCGTCCGAGCAGCGCGCGATCCGGTCGGCCCAGCGTGCCGAGCTGGGACGACATCATGTTCGGCGGCCGGCGCGGCCGAGACTGACCCGCGGCAGGTCGCGACCGCTGCGCCAGATCAGCACCGCGGTCACCCACAGCAACAGCACCGTCGCGGCGAGCACCATGCCCACCGTGGCGTTGTTCGGGATGACCACCGCGACGATGCCGCCGACGAC
Organism: Allobranchiibius sp. GilTou38; assembly: GCF_017565325.1. NCBI lineage: Bacteria > Bacillati > Actinomycetota > Actinomycetes > Micrococcales > Dermacoccaceae > Allobranchiibius > Allobranchiibius sp. GilTou38. Next base: position 705,248 of record NZ_JAGEKN010000006.1, read on the forward strand.
CCACGACAGCTGCAACAGCGTCTCGGAGCGGCCGAAGACGCTGGTGCGCATGTGTTCAGGCACGGTGTCCTGGATCAGTGAGTCCAGAGCCAGCTTGCCGAGCTGCTGACCGATGCCCGCGATCAGCCCGACCAGGACGGCGGCCCGCAGCCCGAAGAACACGGCCGCGGCGACGATCGCCACCGCATCCGCGAGCAGCGTCACGAGCACGATGACCCGCGGCGCGGCGAACTTCAGCAGCGAGCCCATCACCGTGCCCAGTGCGTTGCCGACGCCCGCGGCGCCGACGACGAGGGCGAGCAGCAGGTTGGTGCGGTGCTCCCACCCGGGGAACGGGTGGGAGCGCATGAGGAACGCCAGGAAGATCGTCAGGAATCCGGACAACCAGCGCAGGCCGACGTTCGCGCGCAGCGCGAGCACCACGTCGTGGGACACGCCCCGTCGTACGACGTTCTCTCCCGTCGCGAGATCGACCATCGACGCCGGCTTCTCGCCCTCGCTGGAGTCGACCCGCGGTGAGAGCAGGACAGCCAGCACCGTGCCGATGATGAAGAGCACGAACGCGACCCGCAGCGACCAGGCAGGGCCGCCGAGCTTGGTGGCGAGGCCGGCGATCCCACCACCGATCGCCGCGCCGACGACACCGGCCAGCGACAGACGCCCGTTGGCCTTGACCAAAGTGAGCTGCGAGGGCAGGAGCCTGGGCGCGGCCGCGGAACGGGTCACCAGATAGGCCTTCGAGGCCACCAGCACGCTCATAGCCACCGGGAAGAGCCAGAGTGAATCGGCGTCGACCGCCTGCGCGAGCACCCAGCAGAGGAACGCTCGCCCGGCCAGGGTCGCTCCGATCGCCCAGCGTCGACCGTGCCGGAAACGGTCGAGCAGCGGTCCCATGAGGGGCGCGACGACAGCGAACGGCAGCATCGTCAGCAGCAGGAAGAGCAGGGTGTGACCGCGCGCCTGGCTGCTGCTGCCGGCGAAGAAGACCGTGCCCGCGAGGCCGACCGTCACGGCGGCGTCGCCGGCCGAACTGAAGGCGTGCACCTCGATCAGCCGTGACAGGCCCGTCTCGCCCGCGCCCTGCGCCTGGCTGGCCCGGCGCGCCAGCCGATAGGACCCGCGGCCGAATCCGGCACTGCCGCGGCCGAGGAGTGCCGCCCCTCGTACGGCGCCCCGGCCGACCGCCTTGGCCGCCCGCCCGCGCGGCGGGTGTCCGTGTTCCGCGCCGGCACCGTCGGCGTACGTCTCGTCCGCGTGCGCGTCCCCTCGGCGCCCCTGCGCACCCCGACGGTGCGGCGACCCGTCGCGCAGGGGGCCGGACCTCGACGTCGCCCGCCCGTCCGAGCGGTCGACGGGCCGGGTCCGGTCAGGCCGAGGGGCCCGAGGCAGCGGCAGGGTCCGCGCGTCGTCGGGTCCCGGCTCGTTCATGCCCACATCATCCCCCGCACCGGTGTCACTCCCCGGCGGCTCGCGGCGTCGATTCTGTGGCGCCGTGCGCGGCAAGGGTGGGCAACGGACAGAGGGCGGAGACCTCCGCCTCGAACGGCAGCGGGTGCTGGGAGGTGACGCGCGCGGTGTACGACGTCATCCGTCGCATGTAGTGCCGCCGGCAGAGCACCTCGTACTCGACGAGGCGCTCCGGTGCGCCCGGTTTCACCTCACCGACGTCGCCGACGACGACCTGGTCGCCCTCGACCACCATCTGACCGTCGACGACGCGCGCGTTGTGGGTGGCTGTGCGCCCGCACCAGCACAGCGCCTCGACCTGCAGGGTCGACACCCGGTCGGCGAGCTCGATCAGCCGTCTCGACCCTGGGAAGAGCTGCGCGCGGAAGTCGGCGGTGATTCCGAACGCGTAGACGTCGATGTCCATCTCGTCGACCACCCGGGCGAGCTGCTCGACCTGCTCGGAGGTGTAGAACTGCGCCTCGTCGCAGATGAGGAAGCGTAGGTCGCGACCGTGCGTGGCGTGCTCGACGACGACATCCCAGAAGTCGAGTCCGTCGCTCACCTCCAGCGCCTCACGGGCCAGCCCGAGTCGACTGGAGAGCACCGCCTCGCCCGCCCGGTCGTGCCGCGTGAAGACCAGCCCGTCGTGACCGCGGGCGCGATGGTTGTGTTCCATCTGCAGCGCCAGGGTCGACTTGCCGCAGTCCATCGTCCCGGAGAAGAAGACCAGCTCAGCCACGGTCCACCACCCTAAACGGCGACAGCCCTCCGACCCACCAGCTGGCCGCCTCCCCCGCGTTGCGGCCCGCTCGGCCCCAGACGACCGCCAGAGACCCCTACTCCGTCGCACAAGAGTCCATGCGGTGCCGGTGTGCGGCAGCGGCAGACGCTCCGACGTCCACGAGGGCCCACACAGCACCCTCGCCAGAGACGCGGAGTCCCGCCGACAGACCCTCAGGCGGTCAGGTGCACGAACGGCACCAGCTGTTCGGCCGCGGTGAGCGACCCGTGCTGGCCGACGAGACCCGACACCCGAGGCGTCATCACCCGGCTGTCGAACACCCCGGCCGGCGCGTGCATCGCCACGATGACCTCGCCGAAGCGCGGCAGCACCCGGTCCAGCACCGGCCCGAAGAGCCCTGCGGCCACGGCCTCCTCACGGCTGAGCACCCACGCGGACGACGCGAGCCGTTCACGCCATGCGGCCAGTACGGTGTCGGCGGCACCGGGCAGGCAGTAGACCTGAGGTGCGCGCAGCTCGCCGCCGACCAGGTGTACGCCGTCGCGCAGATCGGGATCGTGAACGACGTCGATGCGGGCGTCGGCGGGGATGTCCACCATCCCGTGGTCGGCGGTGATGGTCAGCGAGGTCCCGGGCGGCAGCGCGGCGTGCAGCCTCGCGAGCTCCCGGTCGAGCAGCTCCAGCTCGTCACCCCACTGCCAGGAGTCGCACCCGTGCACGTGACCGGCCTTGTCCACCTCGCCCCAGTAGAGATAGAGCAGCGCGGGATCGTCCACGGGTGCGGCGCGCAGTGCGGCGAGCGCGGCGTCGACCCGCCCGGACAACTCCTCCTTCCCCACGAACCGGGCACCGCGCAGCGCCGCGGTCGTCAGGCCGGAGCCGTCGAAGTGGTCCGGCCCCACCATCGTGACGTGCACCCCCGCTGCCGTCGCCTGTTCGAAAACCGTCGGGCGTGGCTGCCATTCGAGGGGATCGGGACCGCCCTGCCAGGTCAGTTCGTTGAAGACGTAGCGGGCTCCCGGCGCCCGCACCTGGTAGGCCACCAGCCCGTGCACCCCCGGTCCGCATCCGGTCCCGAAGCCGCCCATGCTCGTCGCCGTGGTCGAGGGGAAACCGGCCGTCAGCGGTTCGGCGATCTCCGCTGCCCCGGCCAGGGCACGACGCAGGAACGGCGCGTGCCCACCCCGGGCACGCAACTGCTCCCAACCCAGCCCGTCGACGAGCACCACGACGGCGCGGCGTGCCGGCGGAAGCGGCGCTACGGGTGGCTCGCCCGGCAGCCGCACGCCCAGCGACGCCACGAGCCGGGGCAGCACTCCGACCAGGCCGCGCTCGTCGTACGACGGGAGCACGGCTGCGGGGAAGGTCACCTGGTGGGCTGTCCGAGCGCGCGGGACAGGACGGCGGCGAACTGCTTGGCCTGCTCCAGGGTGTCGTCGCCGTCGACCTCTCCGGTGATGCGCAAGGTGATGTCGTCGTCGCCGATGGTGCCCTCGTACCCGTGGTCGGCCTCGCACTGCGGGTCGGCGCACTGCGCGGGCATGATGTCGATCGCCGCGACGGTGCCCCACCCCAGCTTGAGGGTGATCTCGCGGCCGAGGCTGCCGGGCCGGTAGTCCTCGGGCGCGGAGACCACGTGCGCGAGCATCACCCCGCGGACCCTCCCGAGCGGGATGGTCTCGGAGGTGGCCGTCGCGACCGCGCCGAGGTGCTCGGCGGGCGTGTCGGCAGAGGGCGCGTGGTCATCGGCGTGCACCACCACGAGACGGTGCGGCGCGAGGACGAGCACGGTGACGTGACGGCGTACGGTCTCGCTGTCGAAGGTGGTCTCCGCGTGCACCAGGTGGGACACCACGGTGTCGTCGCCGAGCGCGGTGGCGACCACATCGCTCACGAGCGCCGGGTAGTAGCCCGAGGTGTCGATGTCGGAGAGCAGGGATTCGGGCAGCGCGTCACTGCGGGGACCGGCATAGGACATTGGGGCATCCTCTCACCCCTGCGGGCCTGCCTCCCAAGCATCGGTACTGCACCGCGGCCGCCGGGACGCGTGCCGTACGACGACCGGTCAGGCCAGTGCGCGCCGTCCGCGATCGGTCCGTGCCGCGCCCGGCGCGACCGTGATGCTCGCGCCCAGGACCTCGATCCCGTCTTCGTGGGTGTTGACCGGGTTGAGCTCCAGGGAGACGACCTCGGGCATCTGCTCCGCGATCATCGAGACCCGCGCGATCACGTCCTCCAGTGCGACCCGGTCGACCGGCGGGCGACCTCCGTGTCCGCGCAGCAGAGGCGCGGCGCGCACCGATCCGATCAGGTCCCGCACGTCCCCGGTGCGCAGGGGCGGGATGCGGTAGCCGATGTCACCCATCACCTCCCGCGGCGGCCCAGCCAGCGCGAAACTCACCACGGGGCCGAAGAGCGGGTCCTCCACCGAGGAGATCACGCACGGGATCCCCGGCGTCGCCATCCGCTGCACCACGAGCCGGTTGGCGTGCAGGGGGCGCAGTCGGTCGTCGAGGGTCGTGTAGGCCGCGCGGACCGCGGAGCGGTTGTGCAGGTCCAGCCGCACGCTCGCGATGGGCTGGCTGCTCGCGATGGGCGACGTCGACTTGACCACGACCGGGAAGCCCAGTCGCGCCCCCGCCGCGGCGGCACGGGCCGGCGAGTCGACGGGCACGGTCTCCCAGACCTCGATCCCGTACGCCGCCAGCAGCTCGCGCACCTCGCCGGGCTGCAACGCGCGGCCCTGCGGTGACCCGGCCAGCACGGCGTCGACGACCGCATCGGCGCGGGTGCGGTGGATGCCCTCGGGGGTGACCAGCTCACCGTGGTCGGCCGCCCGCCACTCGGCGTACCGGGTGGCGGCGGCCAGCGCGCGCACCCCGTCCTCGGGAGTGCTGTACGCCGGCACGATCACCGGGGTGACCTCGCCGTCGGGCGTCGTACGCCGGCCGGACGCCAGGGCCGCGCGCACCTCGTTGATCCCCACGAAGGTGGCGACGCAGGGTTTGCGGTGCCGCGCCGCGACCTGTGCGAGCGCGGTCGCCGAGGCGATGCTCGGCTCGGTCTTCGCGTGCAGGAAGCACGCGACCACGCTGTGCACGTCCGGGTCGGCGAAGACCTCCTCCAGGGCCTGCTCGACCTGTGCGCCCGACGCGTCCGGCGGCACACTGCGCGGACCGTGCACCACGTCCAGGCCCCAGCTGACGACCGCGTCCGCGGCGAGCGCGCCCAGCGACACGGTGTTTCCGACGACCGCGACGCCGGTGCCGCCCGGGAGCGGCTGATCGACGACCAGCTGGGCCACGTCGAGCAACTGGTGCAGGTTCTCGACCCGGATTACGCCGGCCTGCCGCAGCATCTGGGCGAACGCCTCGGGACCGACGGTCGTGTCGCGCACCCGGTGACCGGGCGGGACGCCGTAGACCGAGGTGCCGGACTTGATCACGATGACCGGCTTCTCCTGCGCCAGCCGTCGGGCGATGCGGGAGAACTTGCGGGGATTGCCCATCGACTCCAGGTAGAGACCGGCGACGCGCGTGGTCGGATCATCGATCCAGAATTGCATGATGTCGTTGCCGGAGACGTCGATCCGGTTGCCTGCGGACACGAAGTCGCTGAGGCCCAGGCCGCGACGCCCGGCCGAGGCGAGCACCGAGATGGCGAGGACGCCGCTCTGCGCGAAGAGGCCGAACCCGCCGGCCTCCGGCATGTCCGGCGCCACCGAGGCGTTCATCCGCACGGATTCGCGCGTGTCGATGATCCCGAAGGAGTTCGGGCCGACCACCCTCATACCGCCCCGCCGCGCCACCTGGAGCAGTTCGCGCTGCAGCGCGGCGCCTTCCTCCCCGACCTCGGCGAAACCCGCCGACACCACGATGAGCGCCTTCACCCGGTGCGCGGCGCAGTCCCGCGCCACCTCGAGCACCCCGCCGACCGGCACCGCGATCACCGCGACGTCGACCGGTCCGGGCAGGTCGCTCACCCGTGCGTAGACCTCACCCTCGACCTCACGGTGCGGGTTGCTGTTGACCGCGTACGCCGTGCCGGTGAACCCCTGCCCGACCAGCCGCTCGTAGATCTCCCGGCCCACCGAGGTCGGGCGAGAGCCGACACCGACCACCGCCACGCTGGTGGGGTGCAGCAGCGCGGCCACGCTGAGGGCCTCCGCCCGGTGCTCGCGGGCCTCCAGCACCTCCCGGCTGCGGCTGGTGGTCTCGATGCGGAAGGACAGCGCCACGACCCCGTCGTCGAAGTGACGACGCACCTCGAAACCGGCCTCGGAGAAGACGCCGAGCATCTTGCGGTTCTGCGGGAGTACATCGGCGGTGAACTCCTCGATGTCGCCCTCCTGGCCGATGGCCACCAGGTGCTCGAGCAGCACCGATCCCACGCCGCGGCCCTGGAAGTCGTCGGCCACGTTGAAGGCGACCTCGGCACGCGGCGGTGCGTCACCCACGCGGTCGTAGCGGGCGATGCCCACCAGCTGCTCGCCCGCCTCCATCACCAGGGCGACCCGGGCGTGGTGGTCCACGTTCGCGAAACGGTGCGCGTCGCGGTCGGACAGGTGCGGCAGCGGTGCGAAGAAGCGCAGGTAGATCGATTCCTTGGACTGCCGCTCGTGGAACTCCTGGATCAGGGCGGCATCGGTCGGCCGGATGGGGCGCACGTGCCCGATCGAGCCGTCGCGCAGGACGACATCGGCCTCCCAGTGGGAGGGATAGCCCGGCGGCCGCGGGTCCCCGTCGCTCACTCGGTCAGCTTCCCACGTCAGCCGACCGGATCGACGAGCCTCCAGGTGGCCCCCGCGTCGTTGGACCACCAGTACCCCGCGCCGTTCAGGGTGATCGCGTAGTACTGGCTCCCGCCGGGGCTGGCGATCCAGTCGATCCCGCTCGTGCCCAGGTTGAGCGGCCCGTCCTTGGCCGTGAACGTGGCGCCGCCGTCGGTGGACACGACCAGGGACCCCGCTCCTACGGTCGCGGCCCCACCCGATGTATCGGTCGGACCGGCCGAGGCGGCCACGTGATCGGCGTCGATGGATGCCAGGTCCGGCCGAGCGCCGGTGGGCAGCTGCAATGCCCCGGTCGAGACCTTCGTCCAGGTCGACCCGTCGTCGGTGCTGTGCACCAGCGTGTAGGCCGTCAGCGATCCGCTGGGCACCGGGTCGCACAGTGCGAAGAGCTGGTGGTCGAGGGTGGAGGACGGGGTGATGGCCTGCAGCGGCGTACCGGCGCATGCGTCCGTTGCGGACATCGGCTCCAGCGTGTCGCCGGTCAGCCGTAGCGGGGGCAGCGGCGACCCCGAGGCGCTGGTGAGCGAGAGGTAGGCCATGCCGTTGCGGACCACGATTTGCCCGGACACGATCGGCGCCGTGAGGTCGGCAGTCGAGGACGCGGCCTGCGGCACGGTGTCGGCGGAGGTGTCCATCCGCGTCACGCTCACCGACCCGTCACACGTCGAGGAGGCGCAGTTGTCGGCGGTGAGGACCAGCAGGTCGCCGTGCCACGCCTCGACGTCGAGGACGGTACGGCCCGGGTGGGCCACCCGGGAGAAGCTCGCTCCCGAGTCGTGGGTCACCCACAGGTCGCCGCCGAAGACGTATCCAATGGTCGGCGTCACGAAGCGGACGTCGCGCAACTGGTCATCGGCCTGGATGCGACTGGCTCCGGGCCCGACCGGAGTGGAGTAGCGGGATGCGTCGAAGGTGTGCACGGAGGACCAGTGCGTGCCGTTGTCGCCGGAGCGCAGCAGCACCGGACAGGTGAAGCCCCCGCAGGTGCTGGACCCGAGATCGTAGACCACGTTGTCGCCGGCGTTGCTGAGCGACCAGGTGACGAAGCTGTCCGGCGGCGCCAGACGAGGCTGTGCCTGCGCCTGCGACTGCGACTGGCCACCGGGCGACGTCGGCGTCCCGCTCTGTTGCTGCTGCGGCTGCAGGGTGCCGGACCGCCCTCCCGATGAGCCGGACGAGCCAGGTGAATCGGATGCGCCGGCGGGGCCGCTCGCCTGGGGCGCGCCCGACGAGCTCGTCGTCGATCCACCGGCCATGGCCGGGGCGTTCGACTGCGGGGTCTGCGCGGTCCAGACCCCGAACGCGGCGATGGCCGCCACCGCGGCGGCTGCCACGCCACCGGCCAGGAGACGGTGCGGGCGCCGGCGCCGGGCGGCCCGGGTGATCCGGGCCCAGTCCAGGTCACCGGCGGCCTCGGGTCGCACCGACGAGCGGTGCGCGCCGAAGAAGCGCGCGACCGGGTCGTCGTCGTACGCCGGTTCGCGGTGGTCGTCGCCGGTGTCGTACCGGTCGTGGTTGCTCATCGCACCTGCTTCAAATGCTCAGCCAGCAGTTTGCGGCCGTCGTAGAGGTCTCGTTTGACTGCGCCCTCGGACTTGCCCAGCTCGCGGGCGACCTGGGCCACCGACAGATCGGCGTAGTAGTGCAGCAGCACCGTCATCCGCAGTCGCCCGGGCAGGGATTCCACGGCGTCGCGCACGGTCAACCGCGTCGCGACATCGGGTTCGGGCGCCGCCACGTCGATGTCGACGGGTCGCCCGGCAGTGAACTTGTCGTACGCCGCCGCCTCACGGCCCCGCTTGCGCCAGTGGTCGCGGACCTGGTTGGCGACCGTCGTGTAGAGCCACGGCCGCGGCTCGGCGACCTGGCCCCAGTGGTTGATCAACCGGATGAACGCCTCCGTGACGAAGTCGTGCGCCAGATCACGGTCCCCCACCAACGACGTCGCCCATCCAACGAGTCGACCGAAGTGCGCGTCGTACACCTCGCGCACCGCCGCGTCGGTCGCTGATGCCCCCCGAACCACCGTCGCCCTCCCCTCTTCACGCGTGTGTCGCCGCGACCGGACGCCGGCGGGCGCCAGGAGGGAGATGGTGGTCATGTCCCTTGAGACGCCGAAGGCACCCGATCGGTTGGTGCACCTCGCTGCGCCCGGCGCGTGACGTTGGTTACATTCACATATGCCGTCGACGAGCCAGCACCCTATCGCTACGCCGGCAGACGATTTCCGCGCTGCGCGGGATCACCTGCTGTCCCACCGCACCGACTACGACGCCGCGATCGCAGGCTACTCGCCGCCACGCCTCGAACGCTTCAACTGGGCCACCGACTGGTTCGACGTGTTGGCCACGGAGGCGGAGTCGCGCGATCGGGCGGCGCTGACCATCGTCGATCAGAGCGACGGCGAGGACCGCCGTACGAGCCACACCTACGCACAGCTGGCCCGACGCTCTCAGCAGGTGGCCGGCTGGCTGGCGTCGCTCGGCGTCGGCCCCGGTGACCGGGTGCTGCTGATGCTGGGCAACCAGGTCGAGCTGTGGGAGAGCCTGCTGGCGTGCATCCGGCTGGGCGCGGTCACCATCCCCGCAGCGACGCTGCTCACCCCGGCGGATCTACGGGACCGGATCGACCGCGGCGTCGTCGCGCACGCCATCGTGAGGGCCGACGCGGCGGACGCGTTCGAGAGGGTGCCCGGCGACTTCACCCGGATCGCCGTTGGCGACGGCCACCCGGAGGGCTGGCGCTCCTACTCCGAGAGCGAGTCGTACGCAGGGTCCGCGCCCGCGGCCGTCACCGGCGCGCACGATCCGATGCTCGTCTACTTCACCTCGGGCACGACGGCGGCTCCCAAGCTCGTCACCCACACGCACGCGTCGTACCCGGTCGGGCACCTGTCGACGATGTACTGGATCGGTCTGCAGCCCGGAGACGTGCACCTCAACGTCAGCTCGCCCGGCTGGGCCAAGCACGCGTGGAGCTGCGTCTTCGCACCCTGGAACGCCGGCGCCACGGTGCTGATGGTCAACCAGGCGCGGTTCGACGCGCAGGGTCTGCTGCGGGCCCTCGCGCAGGAGCGCGCCACGACGTTCTGCGCGCCGCCCACCGTCTACCGGATGCTCGTGCAGAGCGACCTGGCGCCCTGGCGCGAGCGGTTGTCGCTGCGCGAGATGGTGGGCGCGGGCGAGCCGCTCAATCCCGAGGTGATCGAGCAGGTGCGCGCCGCGCTCGGGATCACCGTGCGCGACGGGTTCGGGCAGACCGAGACGACCGCGCAGATCGGCAACACCCCCGGCCAGCGGGTCGTGCCCGGGTCGATGGGCCGGGCGCTGCCGGGTTACGACGTGGTCCTGGTCGACCCGGCCTCCGGCGCCGACACCGGCGACGAGGAAGGCGAGATCTGCCTGCGTCTGGACGGACCGCTCGGCCGGCCTGTCGGACTGATGGTCGGCTACGACGCGGACCGCGAGCGCACTGCCGAGGCGATGCGCGGCGGGGTCTATCACACCGGCGACGTCGCCGTGAGGGACGCGCAGGGCTACGTGACGTACGTCGGCCGCTCCGACGACGTGTTCAAGGCGTCGGACTACCGCATCTCCCCCTTCGAGCTGGAGTCGGTGCTCATCGAGCACCCGGCGGTGGCCGAGGCGGCCGTGGTGCCGTCGCCCGATCCGACCCGTCTGGCCGTGCCCAAGGCGTACGTCGTCCTCGCCGCGGGCCACGCACCGGACGAGCGCACCGCGCTCGACATCCTCACGTACGCGCGCGAGCACCTCGCGGCGTACAAACGGATCCGGCGGATCGAGTTCGCCGAGCTGCCCAAGACGATCTCCGGCAAGATCCGCCGGGTCGAGTTGCGCGCCCGGGAGCAGGATCAGCACGGCACCGGCGCGCCCGATGCGCGGCGGTCGGGACCGGCGGAGTTCTGGGAGTCCGACTTCCCCGACCTGAAGTCGGCGCCCGACTCATCGTCCTCGTCGATGTCGTCCACCTCGCCCGGCCGCACGGACTGACGGCGGTGCAACTGCGCGAAGCCATCCTGCGGCGTCGGATGGTGCGGCGATTCGATGCCACCCGACCGGTCCCGCCCGAGGTGCTGCGACGAGTGGCGCAGCTCGCGTTGCGGGCGCCGAGTGCCGGGTTCAGCCAGGGGTTCGACTTCGTGGTGCTGCGTGACGACGCCGACCGGGCGGCGTACTGGGCGGCCACATCCGACCCTGACGCGCCCACCGACGGCTGGCTGCACGGAGTGTCCGACGCGCCCGTGCTGATCCTGTGCTGCTCGGACAGGTCGCGCTACCTGCGCCGCTACGCCGAGCCGGACAAGGCGCGCTCGGGCGTGGCAGGTTCGCCCTGGCCGGTCCCCTACTGGGACGTCGACACCGGCATGGCCGCGCTGCTGATGCTGCTCGGCGCGGTCGACGAGGGGCTGGGCGCGCTCTTCTTCGGGGTGCCGGCCGACCGGACCGACACCGTCCTGGCACGTTTCGGCATTCCCGAGGGCCACCACCTGGTCGGCGTCGTCGCACTCGGCTACGCCGCCGAGGACCGGCCGAGCGGCAGCACCCGCACCCGTGCCCGCCGGCCGCTGGACGAGGTCTTCCACGACGGCACCTTCGGCGCCCCGCTGCACTGAACCTGGGTGCGCCGGGCACCGACCGTAGAGCCGGGCCGACCGCTTCTCCGCCGAGGTGGTCGGTTTGCGTCGGTGGCCAGTGCTGCAGCACTGGTCACGAACGCAAACCGACCACGTCGCCGCTAGCGCAGGTCGCCTACCGCGGATCGAATCTCAGCGGCACCCGGGTGACCAGCGACGGGTCGAGCTGCTCCAACCCCGTCGCACCGGCCAGGCCCATCAGATGGGCGAGTTCCTCGCGCAGCCCGGTCAGCAACTGGGCCACACCCTCCGCGCCACCGGCGGCCAGGGCCCAGACGGCGGGGCGGCCGACGAAGACCGCCGACGCTCCGAGCGCCAGCGCGACCAAGGCGTCACGACCACACCGCACGCCACCGTCGGCCAGCACGGTGGTGCGGTCGCCGACCGCGTCGACGACCTCCGCGAGCGCGTACGCCGTCGGGACGGCGCCGTCCAACTGCCGGCCGCCGTGGCTGCTCACCCATACGCCCGCGGCGCCGGCCTGCACACAGGCCAGCGCGTCGTCTCCGCGCAGCACCCCCTTGACGATCACCGGCAACCCGGTCAGATCGGCCAGCCGCTCGATGTCGGCGAGCGTCTGACGCGGGGTCTGATCGATCAGCGACCAGGGATCCTGCACGTCGGTCGGCAGATGCTGACGTACCCCGATCAGGGCCAGCTCGTCGTCCAACGGCACCGGTCGCGCCCGGCCCGCGGTCGGCCGGTAGCCGAGATACGGCGTGTCACCCGTGAGCACCAATGCGGTGGCGCCGGCCGCGGCAGCCCGCAGCGCGAGCGCATCGCTGACGCCGCGCTCGCGCATCAGGTAGACCTGGAACCACCACGGCCTGGCGCCCAGTTGCTCCGCCACCTGCTCGAGCGGCACGGTCGAGCGACTGGACAGCACGAAGGGTGCGCCGCTGGCGGCGGCACCGCGCGCGGTGGCCGCCTCGCCCTCGGGATGCACCAACCGGTGGTACGCCGTGGGCGCGACACCGATCGGGCTCTCCCAGTCGCCGAAGACCGCGCACGACGTGTGCACCGACGAGACGTCCCGCAGCACACGCGGGCGCAATCGCCATAGGTTCCAAGCCGGTTCGGCCTCTCGGGCGCTCTGGTCATCGCCCGCACCGCGGGCGATGTAGTGCCAGACGTCCGGATCGAGCCGTTCCCGCGCAGTGCCCTCCAACTCGTGAAGCGTCTCGCGCATCGACATCCGGTGTTACGGCAGGTAGTACGTCGGGTTCGGCAGCTTGATCGGCACCAGCGCGGAGCCTCCGATCAGGTCACTGAACTGGTCGCCGAAGTTGGCCAGGATCGTGTATCCGCCGCCGGCCGTCGTCTGCTTGTACGCGCGGGTCTGGCTCTTGTACTCGATCGTCGTGCACTTCGCCGTGGCGCAGTGGATGTAGGACGGCTGCTGGCTGGAGCCGACGCCGGTCCACTTGGTGTAGAGGTTGGCCGAGGTGAAGCCGGTGTAGCCGACCTTGCGCAGGTTGGCCAGAGTCGCGGCCTTCTGGTCGTCGTTGCGGCCGGTCAGGCCGATGATCGTGCAGCCCGCGTCGCTCGCGGCATTGGCCAGCGCGACCATCCCGGGAGTGGCCGGAAACCGCTCCTGCTGCACGTAGACGTCCTGCAGCGCCGGGTCGAAGTTGAAGTGCATCGCGGCGTCCTCCATGTCGTACGTCGACAAGGTGGTGTCGTCCACGTCCAGCACGACGGCGGGCCGGATCCCGAAGTACCGGGTGACTCCGCACGCGGCGTCCAGCAGGGGCGAGATCCGCCGGGTCAGACCGGTGATCTCGGTGATGTACGGCGAGCTGGTCTTGTTGGCGATGCCGGTGGAGTCCGCGTTGTAGTAGGTGCGGATCGTCGCCTTGGTCGAATCGATGTTGGGGATCCCCTCACCCCCGGCGGTCGTGCCGCTGCTGCCGTCCGGCTGCATCGTGAAGTGGGTGCGCGGGGTGAGCCTGGGCTCGGACAGCCCGGGCAGGTCCGGCGACGGCAGGTAGTAGGTGGGGTTGGGCAGCTTCAGGTAGTGCTGCGCGTGCCGACCCTGCAGGTCCGACCACTGGTCGCCCAGGTTGAGCGCGATGTCGTAGCCCTGGGACTCGATGTGGGCGCGGGTGCCCGCCTTGTACTCCACGGTGGTGCACTTCGCGGTCGCGCAGGTGATGTACGACGGCTGTTGGCTCGTGCCCTTGCCGGTCCACTTCGTGTAGAAGTGGTCCGCGGTGAAGCCGGTGAAGCCGACCTTCGCGAGATTCTTGAGGGTCGCCGTCCTCTGGTCGTCGTTGCGCCCGGTGAGACCGAAGATCGTGAAACCCATGGCCGCGGCCTTCTTCTCGAACGCCACCGTCGCCGGGACGGCCGGGAACCTCTCGCCCTGCACGTAGACGTCCTGCAGCGCGGGGTCGAAGTTGAAGTGCATCCCCGCGTCCTCCATGTCGTAGGTCCACAGGGTCGTGTCGTCGACGTCGAAGACCAGGGCGGGCTTCTTGCCCGTCTTCTTCGCGCCGGCGAGCAACGCGGGCAGCTTCTTCGTCTCGCGGGTCATCAGCGCGTTCATCTGGTCGATGTACGGCGAGCTGGTCTTGCTGGCGATGCCGTTGGTGGCGTTGTAGTAGGTGCGCACCGTCGACTTCACCGAGTCGATGTTGGGGATGCCGGCGCCGCCCTGCGTAGCCCCGCTGGAGCCGTCGGGAGCCATCGTGAAGTGGGTGCGCGGCGCGAGACGCTCGCCGACGCCGAGCGGAGAGCGCTGCAGCTCACGCACAGCGGCGGAGTGGCCGGGTCCGCGCGGTGTGGCGGCCGTGGCTGTGGTCGCAGTGGCCAGGACGAGGGCGGGCACGGCGGACGTGGTGACGACGACGGCGGTGATCCGGCGCGCGGTCGGCGAACGGTAGGACATGAAACCTCCGGTGGCGGTGACGGTCGTGACGAACCTACCTGCGGGCCCGGACAACGGGAAGGTGTGAGCTCGCCCCGCCTCGCCTCGGCCCGGCCGTGGGTGCCGACGGATACATTCGGGCGCGTGGCCACCGGGGGATGCAGCAGAGGTCGCCGCGTCGTCGCCCTGATGGGTGCCGGCGCACTGCTCGTCGCGCTCCTCGGCGCGTGCGGACCGGCGGGGAACGAGAAGACGGCCGCCACCGGGCCCGGACCGGCCTCCGCCTCGTCGACGACGCCCGGCAGCCGTGCGACCGGGGCGGGACGGGGCTCCGGCGCGACTCCGACGTCGCCCTCGTCCGCTGCGACGTCGCCGTCCTCTCTCGGAGCGCTCGTTCCGGTGCTGAGCGTGATCGACGGCGACACCATCGCCGTGCGCGAGGGCGGCGTACGCCGCAAGATCCGACTGATCGGCGTCGACACCCCCGAGACCCGCAAACCGAACACGCCGGTGCAGTGCTTCGGCAAAGAGGCGAGCAGCAAGATGCAGAGCCTCGTGCAGAGCCGCAGCGTGCGGCTGCAGACCGACCCGTCACAGGGTGACACCGACAAGTACGGCCGGTGGCTGCGCTACGTCTTCACCGCGGACGGCCGCAACGTCGCTCAGCTGCTCATCGCGGGCGGCTTCGGCCGTGAGTACACCTACGACACGGCGTACCGGTTCCAGTCTCGGTTCCGGGCCGCCGAGAGCGCCGCGCGCGGCGCCCGCGCCGGGCTGTGGGGCGCCTGCCCGTCGTTCGGTTCGCCCGTCGCCGGCTCACAGTCGAGCACCGCCCCCGCTCCGGCGGACCCGAGCGACCCCGCCGCGGCACCGGCCGGCTGCCGGATCAAAGGCAACATCAACTCCAGGGGCGAGAGGATCTACCACCTGCCGGACAGCGCGACCTACGACAAGACCGTCATCACGCCGAGCACGGGCGAGCGCTACTTCTGCTCAGAGGCGGCTGCGGTCGCCGCGGGGTGGCGCGCCGCCCGGGACTGATCACCGCCGGAGCCGCCCGTTGCTCCCCGGCGTGCAGGGATGCCGGCACGCATCGCAGCGCGCCGGCTTAGGTCTCGATGCGCTCTCCGGACGCCCGGTCGAACAGATGGATGCGTTCGGCCTTGATGGTGAAGTGCAGTTTCGTGCCCTTGTCGGGTACGTCGCGTCCTCCCAACCTGGCCACCATCTGCCCCTCCTTAGCGCCGGTCGCGCGTCCGTAGATATAGGCGTCGGCGCCCAGTTCCTCGACGACCTCGACCTGCACCTCCAACCCTTCCCGCTCGGTGTTGAGGACGAGGTCCTCGGGTCGCACCCCGACCGTGACCGATCCGCCGGCCCGTGCCAGGGCCTCACGTGGGACAGGCACGACCGCGTTGCCGAGCTTGACCCCGCCGTCGGTGACGGGCAGGTCCAGCAGGTTCATGGCGGGCGAGCCAATGAAGCCGGCGACGAAGACGTTGTCGGGGTGGTCGTAGAGCGTGCGGGGCGTGTCGCACTGCTGCAGGACACCGTCCTTGAGGACCGCGACCCGGTCCCCCATCGTCATCGCCTCCACCTGGTCGTGCGTGACGTAGACCGTCGTGACGCCCAGCCGCCGCTGCAGGGACGCGATCTGGGTCCTGGTCTGGACGCGCAGCTTCGCATCGAGGTTGGACAACGGCTCGTCCATGAGGAAGACCTGCGGCTGACGCACGATGGCCCGGCCCATCGCCACCCGCTGACGCTGACCGCCGGACAACGACTTGGGCTTGCGGTCCAGATAGGGCACCAGATCCAGCAGCCCGGCCGCCTCCTGGACGCGGGATCGGATGTCCGGCTTCGAGACCCCGGACATCTTGAGCGAGAAGCCCATGTTCTCCGCCACGGTCATGTGCGGATACAGCGCATAGTTCTGGAAGACCATCGCGATGTCCCGCTCCTTCGGCGTCAGATCGGTGACGTCCCGGTCCCCGATCAGGATGCGCCCGTCGTCGACGTCCTCCAGACCGGCCAGCATGCGCAGCGAGGTGGACTTCCCGCATCCCGACGGCCCCACCAGCACCAGGAACTCACCGTCCTCGATCGCGATGTCGAGGGCGTCCACGGCCGGGGCGTCGGCACCCGGGAAGAGCCGCACGGCCCGGTCGAACGTGACTGTCGCCATGGCGAGTCCTTTCCTTCACCGGCAGTGACCTGCCGGGCGATCGATGGTGGATGGAAGACGGGAGGAGTTGCGCCGCGTACGAGACCGCATCAGCGCCCGGCCAGCGAACCGCCGATGCCCCCGACGCTGAAGTACTTGTTGAGCACGGAGAAGAGCAGGACGGGCGGCACCATCATGATGACCGCGACGGCCATCACCAGGCCCCAGTTGGTGGCGTTCTGCTGGAAGAAGGTCTGCAGCCCGATCTGCAGCGTGTAGTTCTGGTCCGACCGCAGGAAGACGACCGCGATGAGGTAGTCGTTCCAGGCCAGCAGGAAGGAGAAGATCGCCGTCGACAGGAGGCCGGGCAGGGAGTTGCGCAGCACGATGCGGAAGAAGCTGCCGAAGACCGAGCACCCGTCGATCCAGGCGGCCTCCTCCAGCGAGATGGGGATCGAGTCGAAGTACGCGGCCATCATCCAGACGGCGACCGACATGGTCGAGCCGACGTAGATGATCGTGATGCCCGTCAGGCTGTCGACGAGCCCGACCTTGGCGAAGAGGATGAACAGCGGGATCACCGACGTCACCACGGGGAGCGACTGCGCGACGAACAGGATCAGCGCGTACCCGGACACGAGCCGGTTGCGTCCTCTGGAGAGGACGTACCCCGCGGGAGCGGCGACGCTCACGGCGACCACCACCGTGACCAGGGTGACGAGAAGGCTGTTCTTGAGCCAGGTCCCGACGGAGGTCTGCTGGAAGACCTTGCTGAAGTTCTCCAGCGTGAGGCCGGTGGCGGTGCTTCCGAGCGATGGCTGGACCGACAGGTAGAGCACGGCCACGATCGGGACGAGCACTACGGCGGTGATGACCAGGATGACGGCGAACCGCCACCACTGACCGCGCCTCTCGGACGAGCTGATGGCGCCGCGCTTGCGCGGCCTGCGCGCGGTGTCGCTGTCGGTACGCACCGCGGCCGCCTTGCCGAGTCGGATCGGCGAGCTCTCGGCACTCACTCGATGTCCACCTTTCGAATCTGGCGGTAGAGCAGGGTGGCGATGACGACCAGCACGACCGTCATCAGGAAGGCGATGGCCACGCCGGGACCGGTCTGGAAGTTGGCGAAGACGGTCAGATACGCCATCACCACCAACGACTGGGTCGCTCTGACCGGGCCTCCCCCGGTGAGCAGGAAGATGGTCGGGAAGTCGTTGACGCAGAAGATGGTCATCAGCACCCAACTGATGTAGGTCGACCGGGAGATCATCGGGAGGGTGATCTCCCGGAATGTCTGCCACTTGCCGGCACCGTCGATCTTGGCGGCCTCGTACACGTTGACGTCCACCGACGCCAGGGCGGAGGACATCATCATCATCATGAACGGGAAGCTGATCCACACCTTGAACACGCACACGAGGATCTGAGCGAGGAGCGGATCGGCGAGGAAGAGCACATTGCCGAAGCCGAGCGCTGCGAAGAGCTTCGACATCGGGGACTGCGGCGTCGCGACCAGCCAGTTCCACGACGTGGCCGAGACCACCACGGGCACCACCCACGGCAGCAGCAGCAGCACCTTGAAGATGCTCCTGCCAGGGATCCGCGTCCGCAGCAGCAGCGCGAGTGCGAGCCCGATCGCCCAGCTGCCGAAGACCCCGACGAGAGTGAACACCACGGTGAATCTCGCCGCATGCCAGAACGCCGGATCGTGCAGGATGCCGGTGTAGTTGCGCAGCCCGACGAACGTGCCGGCGTCGATGAGGCTGCCGTTGCGGAACGACTGCAGAGCGGCGTAGATGACGGGGTAGAGGTTCAGCAGGAGAAGCAGCGCCACCGAGGGCAGCGCGAAGATCGCGAAGACCCGTGCGAACCGGTTGCGCCGCCTGTGGTGCACCGATCGAGGCGGGCGCCCCCGCCCACCGACGCCCACGCCCTTGCGCGCCCGCACCAGAGCTCCGGTCGACGACGATGCCATGCACTTCTCCTGTGAGCCGGGGGTGTGATGGTGGCGCGAACGGCGGGCGGCGGCTTCTGCTGGCCGTGCCACCCGCCGCGCGGCCTCTAGGTCATCAGCGGTTCGATGGCGTTCTGCAGGGTGGTGAGTGCCGACTTCGCGGAGACCTTGCCGCCGAGGATGCTCTGCGCGAAGTTGTTCATGGGCGCTGTTCCGTCGACGGTGTTGGCGACGTTGTAGAACAGGGCCGTCCCGCCGGGAGCGGCCCACGTCTTGAAGATGGGCTGCCAGTCGTCGACGATCTTGACGTTATTGGGGTCGGCCTTGAACTGCTCGGTGGCGGTGATGGACTTCAGCGGCGGGAGACCGATACCGGTGTTCTGCGTCCACAGCGACTTCATGCTCTGGTAGTAGTACGTCAGGAACGCTTCCGAGCCCTTCTGACTCGGCGTGTTCGTGTACATCATGATGTTGTTCGGGAAGTACAGGCCGCCCTTCTTGCCGCTCGTGCTCGCGAGTGGCACACCGACGACCATGTCTTTGGCGACCGAGCCGCCGACCGAGACCGCGGCGCCGGCCGTGTCCCAGCCCATCCCGAACTTCTTGGCCGTCCACTGCGAGTAGACGTTCGCCGTGCTGTAGGTGGCAGCGGCGGGGTCGGAGTACCCCTTCTTCACCAGTCCGAGGATGAACTCCACCGCCTCGACGTTCGCGTCACTGGCGCAGTCGGGCTCCTGCTTGGCGTTGAACAGGCCACCGCCGTTGTTGATCATGAACGCCGTCAGGATGTGCGCCATGATGTTGTTGCCGGTGCCGGCTCCCAGGCCGAACCCGTAGACACCGATGCTCTTCAGCTTCGCGCAGACGTTCTCGTACTCCGCCCAGGTCGTGGGCGGTTCGACACCGGCCTTGGCGAGCAGCGACTTGTTGTACCAGGACACGCGCACGTCGAGGTTGTAGGGCACACCGGCGTAGCCCTTGTCGGTCTTCATGGTGTCGACCAGGCCGGGGAAGAAGTCGTCGTAGATCCCGTTCTTCTTCCAGGAGTCCAGCAGGTTGTCGGCGTACGCGATCTGCCCCTGGTGCGCGAACTGGAACGCCTGCGTGCCGCCGCCCGAGCTGACGGCCGGGCCTGTCTTGGAGGCGATGGCGGAGGCGAACGTCTGGGTGAAGTTCGCCCACTGGATCTCCTGGTAGGTCGCCGCCGGCAACCCACCGGTCGGCTTGTAGGCCGTGGTGATCTTCTTGTCCAACGGGTTGAAGGCCGTGCCGCCCCACGGCATGTTCCAGAACTTCAGGGCCTTGCCGCTGCCCCCGCCCCCACCGCTCTTCGTGCCTCCGCTGGAGGAGCACGCAGCGAGCGCAGCAGCGACGGCCGCGCCGCCGGTCATGCCGAGGACGCCGCGACGACTGAACGACGCCCCCGCAAGGTGAGAATCCATCTCGATCTCCTGTTCTCTTCGCAGTGCCCCGGTCAGCGACAAGATGCGACTTCGCGGGCACGAGTACCCGCCGATCGGAGAAACATTTCGCTCTGGGGTGCGAAGAGTATCCAAGCCCTGCCGTGCGGCTGTCAACAGTTTCTGTGAGGCAGATCACGCAAAACGCCTCTGCACATACCAAGATGAGAGTCCGAGCGACGACGGCGACTCTCGACCTCGCGAAAAGCATCGGATGTCAGTACCATTCCCGCCATGAGCACGCGAAACGTTTCGCCCCGACGGGCGACACTTGCAGAGATCGCCATGGACGCATCGGTCTCCATGTCGACGGTCTCGAAGGTGCTCAACGGTCGTCCCGGTGTCTCCGAGCCGGTCCGCATCCGTGTCGAGAACCTCCTCGCGGCGGCCAGCTATCAGCGGCGCACCGACGAGAAGTCCCACTCCGGCTTCATCGAGCTGGTCTTCGCAGGCCCGTTCAACATTCAAGCCGGATGGACCACGGCATTGCTGGCAGGGGTGGATCGTGTCGCTCGGGAGAACGGGATCAGCGTCCTGCTCACTGTCAGCGGCGAGCACCACGGACCAGCGCCGGAGTGGATCGTCGGCGCGACCACACGCAATCCTGCGGGGGTCATCCTGGTCTCCTCCGAGCTGTCGGAGGACTCCAAACGACGGCTGCGCACCCGGAACATCCCGTTCGTCATCATCGACCCGGCCGGGGATCCGGCCCTCGACGTCGCGTCCGTCGGCTCGGCCAACTGGTCCGGCGCGCTGATGGCCACCCAGCACCTGATCGAGCTCGGACACCGCAGGATCGGTCTGATCACCGGGTCGGACGACATCATGAGCTCGCACGCGCGCACCTCCGGCTACCGCACCGCACTGGCGAGGGCCGGGATCGAGATCGACCCGGGGCTGATCGTCGCCGGTCGGTACGAGTACGAGGACGGAGTCCAGGGGGGCGCCCGGCTGCTCGCCGCCGCCGACCGTCCCAGCGCGATCTTCACCGCGAACGACCAGCAGGCGTTCGGTGTCTACGAAGCCGCCCGGTCCCTCGGGATCAGCGTTCCGAACGACCTGTCCATCGTGGGGTTCGACGACATCGAAGCCGCACGATGGATGACGCCGCAACTGACCACGGTGCGCCAACCACTGACCGAGATGGCCGAGCAGGCGACCCGATTCCTTCTGCAGCTGCGCAATGACGGCGATCCGTCGACGATGCGTCTGGAGATGGCGACCAGCCTGGTCGTCCGAGGCAGTACCGGCCCTCCGAGCAGGCAGCTGAGGGCGACATGACCGCCGCGACGGATCCGATCCGCAGCGCGCTGATCGTCCGCGGCGGATGGGACGGCCACCAGCCGGTGCAGACGACCGACTCGATGATCCCGTTCCTGCAGGACAACGGGTTCAGCGTCCGGGTCGAGGAGGCGCCGGCCGTCTACACCGACGCCGACTACATGGGCACCGTGGATCTGATCCTGCAGACCAACACGATGAACTCCATCGCCGACGATGAATTGGCGGGCCTGCAGGCCGCGGTGCTGGGCGGCGCGGGACTGGGCGGTTGGCACGGCGGCATCGTCGACTCCTACCGCGACAGCGCCGACTACCTGCACATGATGGGCGGCCAGTTCGCCCACCATGCCGCCAAGCACCCCGCGCTGCGCACCGGCGAGCAGTCCGACAACTACCTCCCGTTCACCGTGCAGATCACACCGGCGGGTCGGGCCCACCCCATCACTCAGGGCGTCGCGGACTTCGATCTGGAGACGGAGCTGTACTGGGTGCTCACGGACGAGCACAACGAGGTGCTCGCCACCGTCACCCAGCCGGCCCGTCCGTGGGACGCGTGGCACCGGCCGGTCACGTTCCCTGCCATCTGGACGAGGCAGTGGGGCAAGGGCAGGGTGTTCGTCTCGACCCCCGGCCACACCCTGTCGATCCTGGACCACCCCGACGTACGCGCCATCGTGCAGCGCGGTCTGCTGTGGGCCGCGCGATGAACGTGGGTGTCATCGGCGTCGGCGTCATCAGTGCGCAGTACTTCGCCCAGTTCCCTTCGCTGCCGGGTCTGACCGTGGTCGCCGTCGCCGACATCGACGAGGCTCGCGCGGCCGAGGTGGCCGCTGCGCAGGGTGTGCGGGCGCTCGGTGTGGACGCGTTGCTCGCCGCCCCGGACATCGATGTCGTCCTGAATCTCACGATTCCCGCCGTGCACGTCGACGTGTGCATGCGGGCGCTGCGGGCCGGCAAGCACGTCTTCACGGAGAAGCCCCTCGGCCTGACCCCGCAGGAAGCGGCTCCGATGCTGCAGCTAGCCCGCTCGTCGGGTCTGCGGGTCGGAAGCGCCCCCGACACCGTCCTCGGCACCGGCGTCCAGACGGCGCGCGCGCTGCTCGACAGCGGCGCGGTCGGCGACCCCGTCGCTGCATCCGTCCAGTGGGCCTCGCCCGGCCACGAGCTCTGGCACCCGCACCCGCAGTTCTACTACCAGCCCGGCGGCGGCCCGCTGTTCGACATGGCGCCGTACTACCTCAGCACCCTCATCACCCTCTTCGGCCCGGTCCTGCGGGTCAGCGGTGTCACGCGCAGGTCGAGCCGTGAGCGCACGGTGGCGACCGGCCCCGAGGCGACCGCCGCCGTCCCGGTGCAGGTCGACACCCATGTGAGCGCGATCCTGGAGCACCGCGACGGCGTCACGTCGACCGTCACCGTCAGCTTCGAGGTCTGGGCCTCCCGCACTCCCCTGTTCGAGGTGTACGGCACCAGCGGCACCATCGCCGTCCCGGACCCGAACTGGTTCGCAGAGCCCGTCGAGGTCTGGACGACCGCGACCGGGGACTGGGCTGGGGTCGAGGTGTCGGCGGGCTACCCGGACGCGGGGCGGGGGGTGGGGCTCGCCGACATGGCACGTGCCATCGAGACCGACCGCCCGCACCGCGCATCCGGCGACCTGGCGTTCCACGTGCTGGAGATCATGGACGCCGTCCTGCTGTCGGCCGGGCGACATGAGGTCGTGCACCTGGTCAGCACCGTCGAACGACCGGAGCCGGTGCCGAAGGGATCGTCACCGGACACCTGGTAGACCCCGGCCCACCACCTCGTCGCGCCCAGCTTCCACACACGGGCTGGACACGGACACCTCCCACGAATCGTCGAACGAAAGGGTGAATGCAGCGATGAGCACGAGCACAGACAGAGCGGCCGACCGAGGTGACGGGCTGAGGTTCCCGGACGGTTTCGTCATCGGCTCGGCCACGGCGTCGTACCAGATCGAGGGCGCCGTCGAGGCGGACGGACGTGGCACGAGCATCTGGGACACCTTCAGCCACACGCCCGGCAAGACCCTCGACGGCGATACCGGCGACGTGGCCGACGACCACTACCACCGGGTCGAGGCCGACCTGGACCTGATGCAGTCGCTCAACCTGCACGCCTACCGGTTCTCCATCGCCTGGCCGCGCATCCAGCCGACCGGTCGCGGCCCGGCCAACCAGGCGGGCCTCGACTTCTACTCCCGGCTGATCGACGGACTCATCGCACGCGGCATCACCCCCGTCGCCACGCTCTACCACTGGGATCTGCCCCAGGCGCTGCAGGACGAGGGCGGCTGGACCAACCGCGAGACGGCGCTGGCGTTCGCCGAGTACGCCCGCATCGTGGGTCAGGCGCTGGGTGACCGGGTCGCGATCTGGACGACCCTGAACGAGCCGTGGTGCGCGGCGTTCCTCGGGCACGCCTCCGGTGTGCACGCACCCGGCCTCACCGATCCGTCGGCGGCACTGCAGGCAGCGCACCACCTGAATCTCGCGCACGGGCTGGCTATCGAGCAGTTGCGCGCCGTGGTGACCAACGACCCGCAGTTCTCGGTCACGTTGAACCTGCACATGCTGCGTGGATCGGGGCCGACCGGGGAGGAGGCCGTACGACGTCTGGACGCGGTCGGCAACCGCGTCTTCACCGGACCGCTCCTGCACGGCGCGTACCCCGCCGACCTGCTGCGCGACACCGCGTCCATCACCGACTGGTCCTTCGTGCAGGAGGGTGACGCCGAGATCATCCACCAGAAGATCGACGCCCTCGGCGTCAACTACTACTCGACGTCGTTGGTGCGGGTGTGGGACGGGCGCGGCGAGCGCCAGAGGGCGGACGGTCACGTCGCCGGTGACGCGTCACCGTGGCCGGGCGACGACGACATCGAGTTCCTCCCGCAGCCGGGTCCTCACACCTCGATGGGGTGGAACATCGATCCGAGCGGGCTCGAGGACCTGCTGCTCGCCGTGCATGCGGAGTTCCCGGGACTTCCGCTGCTCGTGACCGAGAACGGCGCCGCGTTCGAGGACACGGTGACGACCGGGGAGGGCGGTCCGGCCGTGCACGACGCGGACCGGGTGGACTACCTGAGGCGGCACCTCACCGCGGTGCACCGCGCCATCGAGCGGGGCGCGGATCTGCGCGGGTACTTCGTGTGGTCTCTGCTGGACAACTTCGAGTGGGCACTCGGCTACTCCAAGCGGTTCGGCATCGTTCGCGTCGACTACGACACCCTGGAGCGGCTGCCCAAGGACAGCGCGCGCTGGTATGCCGAGCTCGCCGCCACCCGCGCGATTCCCGCCGTCTCGCCGGATGCGGAGCCTTCGCTGTCGGTCGGCGACTGACCCACCCGCCCGGTGCGCCGCCGCAGTGGTGGCGCACCCGGCGGTCCTCAGCCGGCGCGGCAGTACCGCCGCACGGAGTCGACGTACCGCCAGCTGGCGCCGCGCTGCACCCACCGACCCAGCGGCCCGGCCAGCCGGGTGAACCACCGCCCCGGCGCCGACACCGCCGAGACGCTCACCCTCGTCTCACCGGAGGCCAGCCGCTCGACGAGGAAGAGCTCCTCCCCGCGTTCGGGATGGCCGGGCAACGTGCCGTACGCGAAACCGCGCCGGTCGGTCTCCCGCACCACGTAGACCACCCGGGTCGGGATCCGCAGTCCCCGACCTCGCACACCGAGGGTCATCACGACGGTGTCCCCCACCTCGAGCGGACGGTCGGGCGCCTGCACCCGGGCCCCCACGGCACGTTGCATGCCGAGCCCGAGCACGAAGTCGCACGCCCGCTCGAAGACCTCCGGTCCGCCGACGATCCGGGAGGTGCCGCTCGCGTGCATCCCCTCCGGCACCGGCGTGATCCCGCGGGTCAGGCCCACGGGCGCATAGGTCAGGGGCTGCTGGTCCAGGTGTGCGGGCACCCGTCGATCGTCGCACGGCCGGCAGGACGCGCCCGACGGCTCACGGCGTGGGTGCCGAGCCCGGCAGGCGGCGGTGAGAGACACTGACCCGGCAGTCACCGACCCACCCGAGGAGACATCCGACGCATGGCGCGCGGCACCAAGACACCACCTCCCGCGGACGACTTCGTGGAGAACATCACAGACATCGACGTCCAGGACGAGATGCAGACGGCGTACCTGGAGTACGCGTACTCGGTCATCTACTCCCGCGCCATCCCGGACGCGCGCGACGGCCTCAAACCGGTGCAGCGGCGCATCCTCTTCTCGATGGACGAGCTGGGCCTGCGCCCGGACCGCTCGCACGTGAAGTCCTCGCGTGTCATCGGCGAGGTGATGGGCAAGTACCACCCGCACGGTGACCAGCCGATCTACGACAGTCTCGTGCGACTCGCCCAGGACTTCACGATGCGCCTGCCGCTGGTCGATGGGCACGGCAACTTCGGGTCGCTGGACCAGGGCCCGGCGGCCGCGCGGTACACCGAGGCCCGCCTGGCCCCGGCGTCCATGACGATGGTCGCGGCGCTGGATGAGGCCACCGTCGACTTCGAGCCCAATTACGACGAGCAGTTCCAGCAGCCGACCGTACTGCCCGCGGCGTTCCCCGCCCTCCTGGTCAACGGCGCGAGCGGCATCGCCGTCGGGATGGCGACCAACATGGCGCCGCACAACCTGGTCGAGGTCGTCGACGCGGCACGCCATCTGATCTCCCACCCGGACTGCTCCCTGGACGACCTAATGAAGTTCGTGCCCGGCCCGGACCTGCCGTGCGGCGGGCAGATCGTCGGCCTGGACGGCATCCGGGACGCCTACCTCTCCGGTCGCGGCAGCTTCCGCACCCGGGCCACCGTGCGCATCGAGAACGTCACTCCCCGCCGCAAGGGGA
The DNA here is from genome assembly GCF_017565325.1 of Allobranchiibius sp. GilTou38. Classification (NCBI taxonomy): domain Bacteria; kingdom Bacillati; phylum Actinomycetota; class Actinomycetes; order Micrococcales; family Dermacoccaceae; genus Allobranchiibius; species Allobranchiibius sp. GilTou38. The sequence continues at coordinate 731,475 of NZ_JAGEKN010000006.1, forward strand.
TCGTGGTCACCGAGCTGCCCTACCTCGTCGGGCCCGAGAAGGTCATCGACAAGGTCAAGGACCTGGTGCAGGGCAAGCGGCTGCAGGGCATCGCCGACCTGAAGGACCTCTCGGACCGCACGAAGGGTCTGCAGCTGGTCATCGAGATCAAGAACGGCTTCCACCCCGAGGCGGTGCTCGAACAGCTCTACCGGCTCACCCCGATGGAGGAGTCCTTCGGCATCAACAACGTGGCGCTGGTCGACGGCCAGCCGCGCACGCTGGGCCTGAAGGAGCTGCTGAAGGTCTACGTCGACTTCCGCATCGACGTCGTACGCCGCCGCACCCAGTACCGCCTCGACAAGCGGCTCGACCGGCTGCACCTGGTCGAGGGTCTGCTGATCGCGATCCTCGACATCGACGAGGTCATCCAGGTCATCCGCACCTCGGACGACTCCGGCAGCGCACGGTCCCGGCTGATCGAGGTCTTCGACCTGTCGGAGGCGCAGGCCAACTACATCCTCGACCTGCAGCTGCGCCGACTGACCAGGTTCTCCCGGATCGAGCTGGAGAAGGAGCAGCAGGAGCTGCTCGAGGCGATCGAGGCGTTGCGGGCGATCCTGGCCGACGAGAAGCTGCTGCACCGCACGGTGTCCAACGAGCTGGCCGAGATCTCCAAAACCCACGGCACGCCACGGCGTACGACGCTGTTGGAGTCCTCCGGCACACCTGCAGCGGCCGCGTCGCTGGAGGTCGCCGACGACCCCTGCCACGTGCTGCTGTCCTCGACCGGGTTGCTCGCGCGCACCACGACCGATGACCCGCCGCCCGAGGGGGGCACGAGGCGCAAGCACGACGTGGTGGTGGCCGGGGTGTCGACAACGGCGCGGAGCGAGTTCGGCATGGTGACCTCCACCGGCCGGTTGGTGCGTGTCTCGGCGATCGACCTGCCGACCATGCCTCCGACCAGCGGTGCGCCGGTCCTGTCCGGCGGCGCACCTGTCGGCGCGTACGTCGACCTGACCCCCGGCGAGCAGGTGCTCACCCTGACGTCGCTGCGCGCGGACTCACCCGGGCTGGCGCTCGGCTCGCGTCAGGGTGTGGTCAAGCGGGTCAACACCGACTACCCGAGCAAGGACACCTTCGAGCTGATCACGCTCAAGGAGGGCGACTCCCTGATCGGAGCGGTGGAGCTGCGCACCGGCACCGAGGAGCTCGTCTTCGTCACCACCGAGGCGCAGCTGCTGCACTTCAACGCCGATCTCGTGCGCCCGCAGGGGCGTTCGGGTGGCGGAATGGCCGGCATCAAGCTCGGCAGCGGTGACACCGCCGTGTGGTTCGGCGCAGTGGACCCGCAGCTGCCGAACGCCGTCGTGACCGTCGCCGGCAGTGCGGACGCCCTACCCGGGATGGACAGCGCGACCCCCGGATCGGTCAAGGTCACCGCCTTCGAGGTGTATCCCGGCAAGGGACGTGCCACCGGCGGCGTGCGGGCGCAACGTTTCGTACGCGGTGAGAACGCGCTCGTGCTGGCCTGGGTCGGTCCGATTCCCCCGCGTGCCGCCGGACCGACAGGTACGCCGGTGGACCTGCCCGAGCCCGACGACCGTCGCGACGGCAGCGGCGCACCTGCGGGTGGTCCGATCGCGGCCGTCGGAGGCACGCCCCGCTGATCGCTCCGCGAGTGTCCGCACTTTCGTGCACCCGTCAGCACGGAACTGCGGACACTCACTCGCCGGTGACGCCGTCGACCGACTCGCGGATCAGGTCGGCATGCCCGTTGTGCCGGGCGTACTCCTCGATCAGATGCAGGATGACCCAGCGCAACGAGAAGAGCTCTCCGGTACGACGGCTCGGTCGTGCGCTCAACGTGTCCAGAGCGGTCGGCGAGGCCGCCAGCCCGCGCAGGACGGCGTCGCTGCGCGACCTGGACTCGGCGTATTGAGCCTGCAGTTGCTGCACGCTCTTGCCTGCCGCGGTCGTCATCTCCCAGTCGCTGTCGCCGTCCCAGTCAGCGGACGCCCAGGGCTCGACCGGGTCGGCGCCGAGCAGCACCTCACCGCTCCAGTTGTCCTCCACGAGCGCCAGGTGTGCCATCAGACCGCCCAGCGTGAGTGTGGAGGGCGGGTGGGTCGCCTGCAGCTGGGCCGGGGACAGGCCGTCGACCTTCAGCATCAGGGTGTCGCGGTGGTAGTCGAGGAAGCCGATGAGCGTCTCGAACTCGCTGGCGGCATGCGGCGGATCGACTCGCGGATCGTGCGAGTCCGGCGTGGTGGTCATGGCCGAGACCCTAGGTCCGCCCGCAGACAAGTCCTCAGGGCTGGGAGTGTCCGCACTCTCGTGCACCCGTCGGCACGGAACTGCGGACACTCGCCGACAGGTCGCGTGCCGACCGGGCTGTCGGCGGCCGGTGCGAGCATGCCCGCGTGCTGCACACGGTCGCCATCTCGGGCTATCGCTCCATCCGCGACCTGGTGCTGCCCCTGACCGGTCTCGACGTGGTCACCGGGCCCAACGGCAGCGGCAAGTCCAACGTCTACCGGGCGCTGCGGCTGATCAGCGGCCTGGCGACCGACAGCGCGATCAACGCCCTGGCACGGGAGGGCGGCCTGGGGGCCGTGCTGTGGGCCGGTCCGGAGTTCGGCTCCGGCGCCGCGCACGCGGCCGGACACCCGACGCAGGGCACCCGACGCAAGGGGCCCGTCGCGCTGCGGCTGGGCTTCTCCGGCGACGGGGTCGGGTACGCGGCGGACCTCGGGCTGCCCACTCCGATGGACGTCGGCGAGGACTCGATGTTCCGCCAGGATCCGGTGCTCAAACGGGAGTGGGTATTCGCCGGGGCGTTCCCCAAGCCGTCGGGACTCCTGGTGGACCGCAACCGGCAGGTGGTGCGGGTGCGCGACGGCGCCTGGCACGACCTGCCGTATCCCGTCCCCGGGCACCGTAGCGTGCTGTCCGAGGTCGCGGACGGGGCGAGTGCGCCGGAGGTGCTGGGTCTGCGGGACACGTTGCGGGAGTGGCGTTTCTACGACCATCTGCGCACCGACCCGGGTGCTCCGGCTCGACTGCCGCAGGTCGGCACCCGCACCCCGGTCCTGGCGTCGGACGGTGGCGACCTCGCCGCGGCCCTGCGGACCATCGTCGAGTTCGGACACGGCGATCTGCTACAGGACGTCGTGCGGGACGCGTTCACCGGTTCCCGGCTCATGATCGAGTCGCGGGACGGCGTCTTCTCCGTGGGGCTGCATCAACCGGGCATGCTGCGGGGGCTCGGGGCCGCCGAGCTGTCCGACGGCACCCTGCGGTTCCTGATGCTCGCTGCAGCGCTGCTGAGCCTGCGCCCGCCCTCGCTGATGGTGCTCAACGAACCCGAGACCAGCCTGCATCCCGACCTCTATCCGGCTCTCGGCGCGTTGATGGCCGCGGCCGCCGCCCACACCCAGCTCGTCGTGGTGACGCATGCGTCCGACCTCGCCACGTGCATCAAGAACGCCGGCCGTGCGCAGGTCGGGCGGTTGCGGTTGGACAAGGCCGACGGGCAGACCCGGTTGCCCGACTTCGGGATGCTGACCACCCCGGCCTGGGAGTGGCCGCGCCGCTGAACCGAGCGGCTGACGAATGCGAATTTCTGCGGTTCGTCAACCGCCGTCATCGCGCTACGGCGAACACTCAGTCGCCGGCAGCCGCGGTCTTCGCCTGCTTCTTCGCCGCCTTCTTGAAGTCGCGCACCTGCTGCAGCGATTCGGGCCCGACGACGTCCGCGACCGAGCGGCGGCTGCCGTCCTCGGCGTACGGGCCGATCGCCTCACGCCATCCCGCCGGCCGGACGTCGAGCTGCTTGCCGAGCAGGGCCGCGAAGATCCGCGCCTTCTGCTGGCCGAAGCCGGGCAGTGCCTGCAGGCGGCGCAGCAGTTCGCCTGCATCGCCCGCGGTCGTCCAGAGCCGGGAGGCGTCACCCTCGTACTGGTCGCGCACGACGACCGCGAGCTCCTGCACCCGGCCCGCCATCGAGCGCCCGTAGCGGTGGATGGCCGGCGGGGTGGAGCACAGATCGGCCCAGGCCTCCGGGTCCTGTTCGGCGATCCGCGCCGGATCCAGCGAGCCGAACCGATCCATGATATTGGCCGGGCCCCGGAACGCATGCTCCATCGGGTACTGCTGGTCCAGCAGCATCCCGACAAGCAGCGCGAACGGGTCGGTGCTCAGCAGCTCGTCCGCGCGCTCGTCCTGGGCAATCCGCAGCGTCGTCATATCCGCAGAGGATAGGGGCCCTCACTCCGGCAGTCTCGGCATCTCCCAACCGCCCGACCGCCCGACGTGCACGCCGCGGGTGAGCGCCGTGTTGCCGAAACGCTCCCGGATCTCATCCAGCGTCTGATCGACCCGACCGGATTCGACCGCGTCGAACGGCAGCATGGGCTGCAACCGATCAGGGGTCGTCAGACCGGCGATCGTGATGCCCAGCAGCGTGATCCCCCGGTCTGCAATGAGTGGCGACACCTGCTCCAGCAGCTCCCTGCCGACCCGCAGGAACGTCTGGGTGGCCGCCGACGGCAGCGGCAGGGTGCGCGACCGGGTGATCCGGTTGAAGTCGGCGAGGCGCAGCCGCAGGGTGAACGTCGCTCCCCACCGCCCCGAGTCGCGCAGCCGCCCGCACACCTTCTCGACGAGTCCCATCAGGATCTCGTCCAGCTCGTCACCGGTGCGCGGCCGTCCGCCGATGGCCCGTTGCGCACCCATCGACCGGCGCCGACGCCCCGGCGTCACTGGTCGCGGGTCGCGGACGTTCGCCAGCGCCCACAGGTGGTGACCCGCTGCGGCGCCCAGCTCCCCCACCACGGCGTCCTCCTGCGCGGCCGCGAGCTGGCCGATCGTCGCGATCCCGCGCGCGTGCAACTTGGCGGACGTCACCTTTCCCACGCCCCACAGCCGCTCGATCGGTAGCGGATGCAGGAACGCGGTCTCACCACCTGCCGGTACGACGAGCAGCCCGTCGGGTTTGGACACCGCGCTCGCGATCTTGGCGACGAACTTGGTCTGCGCGACCCCCACCGAGATCGGCAGCCCGACCTCGGAGCGCACCCGCGACCGCACCGTGCGCGCGATCAGCTCCGGTGGTCCCACGAGGCGCCGCAGTCCCCCGACGTCCAGGAACGCCTCGTCGATGGAGATCCCCTCGACCACCGGCGTAATGTCGTGGAACACCTCGAAGACAGCCCGACTGGCCTGGGTGTACGCGCTCATCCGCGGTGGCACCACCACCAGATCCGGGCACAGACTGCGCGCCACCCGCTCGCTCATCGCCGTCCGCACACCGCAGGCCTTGGCCTCGTAGCTGGCCGCGAGCAGGATGCCCCCGCCCACCGCCATCGGGCGGTCGCGCAGCGACGGGTCGTCGCGCTGCTCGACCGAGGCGTAGAACGAGTCCAGGTCGGCGTGCAGGATGGACACGAACACATGTTCGCACCCCCGCAGGCCAGGCGCCAGACCGGTGCCGATCCTCTGCCGGATCGTGACGATGTCGCGACCCGATCCGATGACCGTCGGGCCGTCCGAACGGACGGTGCGGCCCCACCGGTCCTGGTGGCCTCGCTGCCCTACCGGACCGTGCACCGGCGGCTGAGCCCCGCGGTCGTCAGCAGATTCCTGGCGTCGGCACCAGGAAGACGCTGACAACCGCGCTCAGACGTCGATGCGTTCCTTGTCCAGCGCGGCGGCCGAGTCGACGATGAAGTCCTTGCGCGGCGCCACATCGCTGCCCATCAGCAGGTCGAAGACCGACTCGGCCTTCTCCGCGTCCGCCATCGTCACGCGGCGCAGCATCCGGTGCCGCGGCTCCATCGTGGTCTCGGCCAGCTGGTCGGCGTCCATCTCGCCGAGACCCTTGTAGCGCTGCGGCGTCTTGATGGTCCGCCCGCGCGTCTGCAGCTGCCCGATGGTCTGGCGCATCTGCGCCTCGGAGTAGGTGTAGAGCACCTCACCCTTGGAGCGGCCCTGCGCGGTGGTCTCGATGCGGTGCAGCGGAGGCACGGCGGCGTACACCTTGCCGGCCTCGACCAGGGGGCGCATGTAGCGGAAGAACAGAGTGAGCAGCAGGGTACGGATGTGCGCGCCGTCGACGTCGGCGTCGGTCATCAGGATGACCTTGCCGTAGCGGGCTGCCTCGACCTCGAAGCTGCGCCCGGAGCCCGCACCGATGACCTGGATGATCGCCGCGCACTCGGCGTTCTTCAGCATGTCGCCGACCGAGGCCTTCTGCACGTTGAGGATCTTGCCGCGGATCGGCAGGAGCGCCTGGTACTCCGAGTCGCGGGCGGCCAGCCCGGTGCCGAGCGCGCTGTCGCCCTCGACGATGAACAGTTCGGTGCGCTCCACGTCGGTGGAACGGCAGTCTTTCAGCTTGCCCGGGAGCGACGAGCTCTCCAGCGCGGTCTTGCGGCGCTGGGTCTCCTTCATGGTGCGCGCGCTGATGCGCGCCTTCATCTCGGAGACGACCTTCTCCAGCAGCTGCGCGGACTGCGTCTTGAGGTCGCGGGTCGTGGCGCTGAGAGTGGCGCTCAGTTGGGTCTCCACGACCTTCGCGACGATGGCGCGCACGGCCGAGGTGCCGAGGATCTCCTTGGTCTGCCCCTCGAACTGCGGCTCGGCCAGGCGCACGGTGACGACCGCGGTGAGGCCCGCCATCATGTCGTCCTTCTCCGGCTTGTCCGAGCCGATCTTCAGCCTGCGTGCGTTGGCCTCCAGCTGTTTGCGGAAGGCCTTGACCAGGCCCTGCTCGAAACCGGCGATGTGCGTGCCGCCCTTGGGGGTCGCCACGATGTTGACGAACGAGGACACGGTGGTCTCGTAGCCGCTGCCCCAGCGCAGCGCCACGTCGACGACGGCCTCGCGCTCCACCTCCTGGGAGCTCATGTGGCCGAGCTCGTCGAGCACCGGCACCGTCTCGGTGAACGTGCCCGATCCCTGCAGGCGCCAGGTGCCGGTCAGCGGAGTGTCCGGAGCCAGGAAGTCGGTGAACTCCGAGATACCGCCGTCGTGGTGGTAGATCTCCTCGTGCGGCCCGTCCGCGCCGGGGGTGCCGGTCAGGCGTCGTTCGTCGCGGATGACCACCCGCAGACCAGGGATGAGGAACGAGGTCTGCCGCGCGCGCGCCGCGAGCACCGTGTCGTCGAAGTGGGTGTCCTTGGGAAAGACCTGATGGTCGGCCCAGTAGCGGATCCGGGTGCCGGTCACGCCCCGCTTGACCTTGCCCACCACCCGCAGCTCGCTGCGGTCGACGAACGGCGTGAACGGGCTGCCCGGACCCGTGCCCGCTTTGTCGTCGAAGACACCGGGCTCACCGCGCCGGAAGCTCATCGCGTGGGTCTTGCCGTCACGGTCGATCTCGATGTCCAGCCTGCTGGACAGCGCGTTGACGACCGACGCCCCGACGCCGTGCAGTCCGCCGGTGGCGGTGTAGGAGCTGCCGCCGAACTTGCCGCCCGCGTGCAGCTTGGTCATCACGACCTCGACGCCGGACAACCCGGTGCGCGGCTCGGCGTCGACGGGGATACCGCGGCCCCGGTCGACGACCTGCACGGACCCGTCCTGGTGCAGCACCACGTCGATGCGTTCGCCGTGCCCGTTCAGCACCTCGTCGACCGAGTTGTCGATGATCTCCCACAGGCAGTGCATGAGGCCGCGCGAATCGGTGGAGCCGATGTACATGCCCGGCCGCTTGCGGACCGCCTCCAGACCCTCGAGGACCTGCAGGTGCCGCGCCGAATAGTCACCGGCCCGGTCCACGCCCTGCTTGCTGCCTGCCACCCGCCACTCCTCCGCCCGCGGTCGTGCCGCGGTCTCGTGTCCTTGGAATCTGCTCGTCGAGAGCCACTGGCGGGCAGGCTATCCCGGCCCGGTGACAGGTGATGCGCACCACACGCGGGGTAGCTACCACTGGGGAATGGCATTGCATGCTTGACTGTTGATCGTGTCGAAGGGCGAAACCCGATCCGGGAACATCTCGGCTTCGAATGACGTCCTAGGTACACGGCCCACGTGGGCCAACCGCCGTAGGCGCCCACAGGCGTCCCGACGAAAGGATGAACGACCATGGCAACAGCCTTCGCCCCGACTCTGACAGCGGCCGACCGGTGTGACCGGTGCGGCGCCCAGGCCTTCATCCGTGCACGCCTCGCCGAAGACCACGAGTTGCTCTTCTGCGCGCACCACGGTCGTGAGCACATCGACAAGTTGCGCGCCGTCGCTCTCGAGGTCGTCGACGAGACCGAGCGTCTCGACGAGACCCCCTCGACACCGCAGGTCTGATCGGCCGCGGGACGGTCACCGTCCCCGGCCACCGACACGCCCGCTCCGCATCCGCGGGGCGGGCGTCGTCATGTCCGATGAGAGAGGCATGCCCATGCAGACCGCCACCGTCCTCGCCGCGGTGCTGATCGTCGTCGGGACGCTCGGGGTGCTGATCCCGGTGTTGCCGGGGACGCTGCTGTGCGTGGCGGGCGTGCTCCTCTGGTCGGCGACGACCGGCGGAGCCACGGCATGGTCGATCTTCGCGGGGAGCGTCGTGCTCGCGCTGGTCGGCTGGACGTGCAAGTACCTGCTGCCCGGTCGGCGCCTCAGCTCCGCCGGTGTCCCCCGGGCCACCATGCTGGTGGGGACCGTGTGTGCCGTCGTGGGGTTCTTCGTGATCCCGTACGTCGGACTCGCACTGGGCTTCGTGATCGGGGTCTACGTGGCCGAGCACGCCCGTCTACGGGATGCCGTCGCTGCGCGGCGAGCCACGGCGGCCGCCGTGCGGGCGGTGCTGATGAGCGTAGGGATCGAACTGTCGACAGCTACGGCGATCGCCGTGCTGTGGGTGTGCGGCCTGCTGCTCACCCGGTGATGCGGTGAGGGCGTCCTACCAGCCGGAGCCGCCTCGACGGCGTTCCCACCGCTGCTCGACCCGTTGCATGAAGCCGCCCTGTGGTCCGTTGCCGCGCCCTGCGGACCGGCGCCGACGACGCCGGTTCAGCCGCTGCACCCCGCCGTCGGGCTGCACCGATCCGAGCGAGGGTCCACCCGGGCCGGTAGGGCTCACTGCGTACGCGGCGGCACCCACCATCACCGCGAAACCGAGCGCACCCACCGGAACCACTCGGATGAGGATGCCGGCCACGAGGGTGGCGACACCGACGACCAACAGGACCGCGCCCAGGGCGAGTCGCCGTCGGGCGCGGGCCCGAGCAGGGTCGGCCACCATGTGCGACGCGAACTTGGGATCATCGGCGCTCAACGCCTCTTCCATCTGTTCGAGCAGACGCTGCTCGCGCTCGGAGAGCGGCACGGTGACCTCCCGACGATTCGTCATGGGCAAGAAGTTCGCGAAGGGCCATCGCGGACCATGGACCCAAGAATAAGTGTCGCATCCCACACGCGTCTGCGAATGGGGCGGGACACCTTTTCCTCCTCATCCTACGGCCGTCGGAGCGGGCTGACGTACCCCGGAAGGGGTGTATACATCGGCAGCCCCAGCCGGGACAGGACCAGTTCCAGGAACATCTCCGCCTGACGCACCAGATCGTCGGCCTCCCGGGCCGTCAGATGCGCCCGCCCGCGCTCCGCGCTCGCTCCCCGGGCGCTGGTGAGGGCGAAGAACTCAGCCCATTCGGTGAGCTCCGGGACACCGGCGACGAGCGTGGTCCACACGTCGCGGCGGGCCGACCGCCGTCGCGTCGAGATCCGGTTCGCCACCAGGGCGGTGGCCGCCCGCAGCGCGCCGAGCTGGGCCAGCGCGTAGCGCTCGGTGGTGCCGTTGCTGTGGCACGCCTCCAGGAGCGCCTCCCGGGCGCGGTCGACGAGCTCCAGCACCGCCACCGAAGACGCTCCGCCGGTGCTTTCGGCGGCAGGCGGGACACTGCGCGGCGCGGGACTTCGCGCAGGGCGGGAGAGGGTGGGGGCATCGGGGGTGATGGGCATGGTCGATGTGCTGGGCATGACGGCCTCGCTTCGTCGTATCGAACGTCTGTTCGACGACTCTATGCCGTGTCACCGACAGCGGCAATGCCCGCCGACGTGCCGAGCGGGGCCCTAGCCCGAGACGGCGCCGACCGGCACGGCGCTCCTGCCCGACGCCAGGTTGCGGTAGACCTCCAGCGTCGCGGTCGACCGGTTCATCGTGATGAAGTGGATGCCCGGCGCGCCCTCATCGAGCAACCGGTCGGCGTGCTCGGTGCAGATCGCCACCCCGACCCGTCGCACTGCCTCCTTGTCGTGCGCGACCTGCTCGATCCGGCGTACGACGTCGACCGCGAGCGGCTGACCGTTGAGCTTGGTCATCCGCTCCAACTGGCTCGCGTAGGTCACGGGCATCAGGCCCGGCACGATCGGTAGATCCCGCCCGCGCGCGGCGACCAGGTCGCGCAGCCGCAGGTAGGCATCCACGTCGGTGACCATCTGGGTGATGGCGAACGACGCCCCGGCGTCGGCCTTGCGCACCAGCGCGTCGGCGTCGTCCTCGAGGCTGCGCGACTCCGGGTGCTTGTCAGGAAAGGCCGCGACACCCACCGTGAACGAGCCGAGCGATCCGATGAGACCGACGAGCTGATCCGCATGGTCCAGGCCCTCCGGGTGCGCGGTCCACGGGGTGCCGAGGCCGCCAGCAGGATCACCGCGCAGCGCCAGGATGTTGCGGATGCCGGCGTCGGCGTACTCCCCGACCACCTGCCGCAGCGATGCCAGCGAGGACCCGACACAGGTCAGGTGCGCCATCGTCGTGAGGGTGGTCTCCCGCTGGATGCGGCCGGTCACCCGCACGGTGCCGTCGCGGGTCGAACCTCCCGCGCCGTAGGTGACCGACACGAACGACGGGCGCACCTGCTCCAGCCTGCGGATCGACTCCCACAGCACGGCCTCGCCCGCCTCGTCGCGGGGGGGCATGAACTCGAAGCTGAAGCTGGGCGGCCCGGCGGACAGCAGATCGGGGATGCTCACGCGCGCGCCGACGGTCCGGCGCGCATGCTCGCCGGGCCGTGGGGGTAAGCGTCCGGGAACGGCCTCTGACATGCGACGATGATAGAGGTGCGTGCGCCAACTACGCTGCGGGACAACAGCCCGCGAGATCCATCGGAAGGACAGCCCGTGCCGGACCCGTTGGATGTCGCGGATCTGCGCGTCCGGGTGCAGGCGGTGCTCGACACCGCGCAGGCGCGCCAGCGCGACGTGCTCGCGCCGCTCGGACCCGACGTCGCCGAGTTGTCCGACGGGATCTTCCAGCTCCTGCGCGGAGGCAAGCGACTGCGCGCGGCATTCCTCTACTGGGGCTACCGCGCGGCCGGCGGGCGAGACAGCGCCGCCCTGGTCCAGGTCGCCACGTCGATGGAGATGTTCCAGGCGGCGGCACTCATCCACGACGACGTGATGGACCATTCCGACACGCGACGGGGTATGCCGACCGCGCACCGCCGCCTCGCCGCGCGCCACGCCCGCGAGGGCTGGGAGGGCGACGGCGAAGACTTCGGCAACGCCGGGGCCATCCTCGCCGGGGACCTGTGCCTGGTGTGGACCGATGAGCTGTTCGTGGGCAGCGGTCTGCCGCACGCCGAGCTCGCCCGCGGCCGGGACCAGTTCGACGCGATGCGCACGCAGCTGATGGGCGGCCAGTTCCTCGACGTGCTGGACTCGGTGCGCGACTGGGCGACGCTGACCACCGATCAGCGGATCGAGGAAGCGCTTCGCGTCGTTCGTTACAAGAGCGCCAACTACACCGTGGTCCAACCGCTGCTGATCGGAGCCGACTGCGCCGGGGTCGACGCCTCGACGCGCTCGGCGCTCGCGGCGTACGGAACGGCCCTCGGCGACGCCTTCCAGCTGCGCGACGACCTGCTCGGGGTCTTCGGCGACCCCGAGCAGACGGGCAAACCGGCCGGGGACGACCTGCTCGAGGGCAAGCGCACGGCGCTCGTCGCGTTCGCGCTCGATGACGTCGCCCCGGCGGATCTGAGCCGGTTCACGGCGCTCTTCGGGTCGCCGGACCTGGACGAGGAGCAGGTGGCGTGGCTACGCGACCTGTGCAAACGCTCGGGTGCGGTCGACCGGGTCGAAGGGATGATCCAGGAGCGGGTGCTCGTCGCGCGGGAGCAGTTGCGCGGTGCCGTGCTCGACGAGGAGTCCGCCGTGATCCTGCACGATCTGATCGACGTCGCGACGGCGCGCGACTCCTGACCGGGCGGGTCAGAAGGCCAGTTCGCTCGCGCGCTTGCGGATCTCGGCCTTGCGACCCGCCAGCAGCATGTGGATGGGCGCCCCCGGCAGCGGAAGCGTCTCGTCCGGGGTGAACAGCCACTCCAGCGCCTCCTCATCCGGCAGGCGCGCGTCGCGCAGGACCGTGACCGTGCCCTGCAACGAGGGCAGGATCTCCCCGTCCCGGACGAACGCCGCAGGGACGCCGATCGCGGCGTTGGGGCCGACGCGGTGCGAGAGCAACTCGCCGTCGGTGATCATCTTGCGCACCTGTCGCTGGCGCAGCCCGATCGCCTCGGCCACCTCCGGCACCGAGAGCCACTCCCCCACCAGGTCCTCCAGATCAGCCATGGCGCCAGTTTCCCATGCGCCGCGCCTCCCGATGACCCACATGGTCGCTTCGTAGACTGCGACGGTGCCGCCCACCGCATCGCCGTCTCTCGTCGGCCGCCGCGTCGACGGGCGGTACCAGGTGCTGCACCACCTCGCCGACGGGGGGATGGGGTCCGTCTACGTCGCCCTCGACGAGCGACTGGACCGGCACGTCGCCCTGAAGATCATGCGCCCGGATCTGGCCCGTGACGAGGCGTTCGTCGAGCGGTTCCGTCGCGAGGCGCTGTCCGCGGCCCGGCTGTCGCACCCCAACATCGTGGCCGTCACCGACCAGGGCCAGGACGAGCAGTACGTCTTCATCGCGATGGAGCTGGTGGAGGGCACCACGCTGCGCGAACTGCTGCGCGCCTCTGCGCCCCTGTCGGCCCGCCGCACCCTCGACATCGCAGGCGGCATCCTCGCGGCGATCGCCGTCGCCCACCGCGCCGGCATCGTGCACCGCGACATCAAGCCCGAGAACGTCCTGCTGCGCGACGACGGCACGGTCAAGGTGGTCGACTTCGGCCTCGCCCGAGCCGTGACGACCCACACGTTCAGCACGGACGCCAGCGTGATGTTCGGTACGGCGGCGTACCTCGCGCCCGAGCAGGTCGAGACCGGCACGGCGAGCGAACGCTCCGACGTCTACACGGTCGGCCTGCTGGTCTACGAGATGCTGACCGGCGCGAAGGCGTTCCCGGGCGACTCCCCCATCCACGTCGCCTACCAGCACGTGCACGGCACGGTCCCCCGCGCCGGGGCGGTCGTGCCCACCGTGCCGCCGGTGCTGGACGAGTTCATCGCCCACGCGACGGCGACCGACCCCGACGAGCGCCCGGCGGACGCGGCGGAGATGCTGGAGCACCTGCAGGCCGCCCAGCGCAGTCTGAGCCCCGACCAGCTCGATGCGTTGCCGGCCGCGAGCAGCGACGGGTCGGACCCCCAGGTCGCCCACACCTCACGGCTCGGCACCGACAGCACCCACGCGCTCGGCCGGTACGACGGGTCGCCGGCGACGCTCTCGGGCACGTCGCGCCGACGGAGTGCCCGACCATTCGTCCTCGCCGTGGTCGGCGCCCTGGTGCTCGCGCTCATCGTGGCGGGCGGCTGGCTCTTCACCGCCGGCCCGCTCGGCGAGGAGAAGGTGCCCGACGTCGTCGGTCGTCAGCAGGGCGCAGCGCTCGCCGCGTTGCACGCCCACCACCTGGGCAGCGCGGTGCGCGAGGTCTACAGCGAATCAGTCCCCAAGGGCGCGGTGGTCGCGAGCGAGCCGGGCGCGGGAGCGCAGGTACGCCGGATCGGCTCGGTCACGCTTCAGGTGTCCCGCGGGCCCGAACGGCACGAGGTGCCCACGCTCGTCGGCAACACCCAGGCGCAGGCCCAGGCTGCGCTCACCGCGGCCCACCTTGCACTCGGCACGGTGGGCGACGGCTACAGCGAGACGGTGCCGGCCGGCCGGGTGATCAGCTCGAATCCAGCGGCGGGTGCCTCCCTCAAGCGAGGCACCCAGGTCGCCCTGGTGGTCAGCAAGGGCCGGGAGCCCATCGCGATCCCGAACGTCGTCGGCGTCTCCGGCAGCGACGCCACGAGCACGCTGAACGGGCTCGGCTTCACCGTGCAGCAGGGCACCCAGCAGTTCAGCGACACCGTCGCCCAGGGAGACGTCATCAGCCAGACTCCCTCGACCGGCACCGGCTACCGCGGTGACAGCGTCTCCCTCGTCATCTCCAAGGGCCCGGAACTGATCACCGTCCCCGACGTGACCGGCCAGACCAGTCAGAAGGCGAAGGCCGCACTGGAGGCGCTCGGGCTCAAGGTCACGATCAACCGCTTCTTCGGCGGGCTGTTCAACGACGTCCGTGCGAGCGACCCCTCGCCGGGCACCAGAGTGCGCAAGGGCAGCACCGTCACACTGTCGGTCGTGTGAGCCCTTCGGCGCGGGCGCTCAGCATCTGCGCCACGAGGAACGCCAGCTCCAGGCTCTGCTGGTGGTTCAGCCGCGGGTCGCACGCCGTCTCGTAGCGCTTCTCCAGGTCACCGGCCAGGATCTTCTCGGACCCGCCGAGGCATTCGGTGACGTCGGTGCCGGTGAGTTCGACGTGGATGCCGCCGGGAATGGTGCCAAGGCCCTGGTGCACCTCGAAGAAGCCCTGCACCTCCGCGATGATGTCGTCGAACTCTCGGGTCTTGTAGCCGGTCGAGGACTCGAAGGTGTTGCCGTGCATCGGGTCGCAGACCCAGACGACCTTGGCGCCCTCGGAGGTCACGCGCTCCACGATCCGCGGCAGCGCGTCGTGGATCTTGCCCGCGCCCATCCGGGTGATGAAGGTGAGCCGGCCCGGCTCGCGCTCGGGGTCGAGCTTGTCGATGACCCGCATCAGCTCGTCGGGGTCGGCGGTCGGTCCGACCTTCATGCCGATCGGATTGTGGATGCGGGAGACGAAGTCCAGGTGCGCACCGTCCAGCTGGCGGGTGCGTTCGCCGACCCACAGAAAATGCCCGGACACGGCGTACGGGTTGCCGGTGCGGCTGTCGATACGGGTGAGCGGCTTCTCGTAGTCCAGCAGCAGCGCTTCGTGGCTGGCGAAGAACTCCACGGCGCGCAGCGCGTCGAAGTCGGCGCCGCACGCGGCCATGAACTTCATCGCGCGGTCGATGTCGGAGGCGATGCTCTCGTAGCGCGCGTAGGCGCTGTTGGCGATGAAGCCGCGGTTCCACTCGTGCACGTGCCGCAGGTCGGCGAAGCCGCCCTGGGTGAACGCCCGCACGAGGTTCAGCGTGGACGCGCTCGTGTGGTACGCCTGCACCAGGCGCCGCGGGTCCGGCGTGCGGGACTCCGGCGTGAACGCGAAGTCGTTGACCATGTCGCCCCGGTACGCCGGCAGCGTCACGTCGCCGCGGGTCTCGCTGCCGCTGCTGCGCGGTTTGGCGTACTGACCGGCGATCCGACCCACCTTGATGACAGGGGTGCTGGCGCCGTAGGTGAGGACCGCGGCCATCTGCAGGATCGTCTTGATCCGGTCGCGGATGCCGTCGGCCGTCGCGGCGGAGAACATCTCGGCACAGTCGCCGCCCTGCAGGAGGAACGCCTCGCCGCGGGAGGCCGCAGCGAGTCGCTGCCGCAGGACGTCGCACTCACCCGCGAACACCAGCGGGGGCGCGGCAGCCAGCTCGGCCCGAGCGGCCGTCAGGGCGGCCTGGTCGGGCCAGTGCGGCTGCTGCGCGGCGGGAAGGTCGGCCCACTGCGGCAGGGACGAGGGCTCGTGGGACGCCGCGGCGGACAGGGTGGGACTGATGATGCTCACCGATCAAGACTAACGGCGCCCCGACCGGCGGATTTACAGCTCCAGTCCCGGGTCGCGCTCGCCGTACTTCTCCTCGAGGAAACGGTGATTGGCGCGCAGCTGGGTCTGGCCGACCTCGCCGGCCCTGTCCAGCAGGCCGCGGACCGCCTCCAACAGCAGGTCCAACTCCTCGATCAGGAGGTCCGCCCCGGTCCGGCCGTCCTGCAGCACCGCGGTATCCGCCGTCGTCGGAGGAAGCCCGAGGTAGGCGTGCACGGCCGAGGGCCCGAAGTCGTCGCGGATCTGGACCACCTCGAACGCGTCCCGCCCGGTGATCCCGCGAGCGGCCAGGTATTGCTGCGCCTGGAGCGTCTGCGTGTCGAGACGCAGGATCCGTTCGCGTGCGGCATCCGGCACGCGCGCGTGCCGCGCCAGCGTCTCCAACGCGCTGCTGGGCGCGTTCCCCAGCAACTCCGAGAACGGCCGCGGGACCGTAGGGCCGTACGCCGGTGGAGGCGGGGTCAGATCTCGACCCCGACGGCTCAGGAAACCCATGTCACTCCAGCGACAGGGTCATCGTGGGGTCGGGGATGCCGCTCTCCGGGGAACTGGTGACCCCGGTGCCGACGGCCAGGAACTCCGAGGCGTGCGCACCCCACACGTGTCCGCTGACCTGGGTGTTGACGCCCACGATCCCGTCGGCCCCGAAGCGGTTGGCCTCGTCCTCCATCCGCGTCATGGCCAGCTCGCGCGCGGTGTAGGCGGCCTCGGTGAACTGCGGCATCTCCATGTTGCGTCCGGCCATCCGCATCGACTGGCGGATGCTCTGGTGCGCCACGTGATAGACGCAGGCGCCGAAGACGAAGGCCCTGGGGAAATGTCCTGCTCGCACCAGCGTGTAGAAGTCCTGACCCGACAGGTCCGAGGTGAACGGACCCCCGTCGCGCAGCTTGTACGCCGGGTTGGGCTCGCGCGCCCGGATGGCCGTGCCCTGGGCGATAAACTCCAGCTCGTCGGTCGCCCACGCGTACCGCTGGATCTGCAGATCGACGCCGACGATCCCGTCGGCGCCCAACGCGTGCGCCTCGCTGCGCATCCGATCGAGCGCGAGGGACCGCGCGTGGTACATCGCCGCCGACAGCACCTCCAGCTCCATCGACTGTCCCCAGTTCTGGAACTGGTAGCCGATGTGGTAGATCGAGGTGCCCATGACGTAGCCGAGCGGCTCGAAGCCGAGCTTGTGCACGAGGACGAACTCGTTGACCGACAAGTCCGAGGTGAACGCGGACTTGTCGCTCTGCTCCCGGGCCGCGAGACGTTGGACCCGATTGCTGGCAGCAGCGGGGATCTGGGGCCCGGCTGCCGGGGGTCCACCCGCCTGAGTGGCACCGGGCAGTGGTGCACCATCACGTCGACCGAAAGCCATTGCACGCTCCTCGCATCGCAGGGGTCTGATCGCCCCGCCCGGACCGTACCCCCGGAAGCTGAGGGTCAGGGGCGTTTCAGCTGGTCGCCGTCTCGACGTCCTCGCTCGGCACGGTGCTCATCTCGGCGTGCTCCCCTGCGGCCCGGCCCTCGGAGCCCGGCACGAGCTTGTGGGCCGCCGTGCTCGCCAGGGCGGCGGCACCCTCGCCGATGCCCTTGGCCCGCTGGGTGACCCGGTCCTTCAACGACGAGGCGTAGACGTCGACGTACTCCTGGCCCGACAGCAGCATCAACTCGTACATGATCTCGTCGGTGATCGAGCGCAGGATGAAGCGGTCGTCCTCCATGCCCTCGTAGCGGGAGAAGTCCATCGGCTGGCCGAACCGCACGTGAGGGTGGGCCATCCGCCCGAAGATCTTGCCGGGAGGCGCGACCTCGTCGGTGCCGATCACGGCCACCGGGATCAGCGGGACCTTGGCCTCCAGCACCATCCGTGCGACGCCGGTCTTGCCCTTGTAGAGACGCCCGTCGGGTGAGCGGGTGCCCTCGGGGTAGATGCCGAAGAGGTCGCCGTTCGCCAGGATCTTCAGGCCGGTGGAGATCGCTCCGGCCGCGGCGCTGCCGCTGCTGCGGTCGATGGGCACCTGACCCGCTCCGGTGAAGAACCAGCGCTGCAGGGTGCCCTTCACGCCGGTGCCGGTGAAGTACTCGGCCTTCGCCACGAAGGTCACCCGCCGGGGAAGCGAGAGCGGCATGAACAGCCAGTCGGCGTACGACAGGTGGTTGCTCGCCAGGATCGCGGCCCCCTCGTCGGGGACGTGGTGAACGCCTTCCACGGAGGGTCGGAAGACACTCTTCAGAAGCGGTCCGACAAGGACCCACTTCAGCAACCAGTAGAACACCTTCGCTGGGCTCCTTCATCGCAAGATCGGCGCCTCGCACAATACGGCACCCACCACACCCCGACGGGCGAAGTGGAAGGATGATGCGATGCAGATCGTCCCCGGCGCGGAGCCGTTCACCCACGACGCCGGGGCGGTGGGCGTGCTGGTGTGCCATGGCTTCACCGGGACGCCGCAGAGCATGCGGTCCCTCGCCAAACGCTTCGCCGCCGAAGGCTTCTCGGTGCGCCTGCCGCGCCTCCCCGGGCACGGCACCACGTGGCAAGAGCTGAACAGGACGCGGTGGACCGACTGGTTCGCCGAGGTCGACGCGGCGTACGCCGAGCTGGCCGCCACCTGCGACCAGGTCTTCGTCGCGGGTCTGTCGATGGGCGGCACCCTCGCGACCCTGGTCGCGGAGACCCACCAGAACGACGTGGCCGGGCTGATGCTCATCAACCCGGCGTACGTCATGAAAGACAGACGACTGCTCGCCGTACCCGCGCTGCAGCACCTGGTGCCCTCGGTCGCGGCCATCAGCGGCGACATCAAGAAACCGGGCGTCGCCGAGGTGGGGTACGCGCGTACGCCGCTCAGGGCGTTGCGCTCGCAGATGCGGATGTGGGAGCAGGTGACCCGCGACCTGCCGCAGATCACGCAGCCGGTGATCCTCTTCCACTCACCGCAGGATCACGTCGTGCCCCCGGCGTGTTCGGAACTGTTCCTGTCCCGCATCTCCAGCGAGGACGTCACCGACGTGGTGCTGCACGACAGCTATCACGTCGCGACCCTGGACAACGACGCCGGCCTCATCGAGGATTCATGCGTCGACTTCATCACGAGAGTTGCGGACCTATGAGCGCACCCGGCAGCGAGAGCCACGACGAGCAGACCGATTACGACGCGCGGTTCGCTGAGATCGTTGCGCAGTTGTCCGGGACCGTCGATCCGGACGCCCTGGCCGAACCCGAGGTCGAGGAGCCTGAACCGCAGCCGCCCGCACCCCCCGCTCTGCCCGTGCAGTGGCGGGTGCCGGACTCCGGTGCGGCCAACGACATCCTGGAGGACGACGGCACCTACGAGCCTCCACCCCCCGCGCCGCTGCCCCGCGACGACGTGCAGTTCTGGGCCATCTGGGCCTCGCTCGTCGGCGGGCCGCTCTGGCTGATCTACCTCTTCGCCTTCGAGCGCGACTGCCAGCCCATCTGGTGGGTGCTGGCGTGCCTCGTCTGCATCCTCGGGGTCGTGTTGCTGGTGCTGAGGCAACCCAACAGCCGCGACGACCAGGACCCGTTCGACGACGGCGCCCGTCTATAAGTCACCCCACGAAGTTCTCCGCTGCGCTCCCCCGAATACTTCGGCGGGGCCCGAAGCTGCGTTCAGGGCGTCGCGGGGTCTGCCAGAGCGGTGAGGTCCATGTCCACGTAGACCGGCCGGTGATCGGTGGCCATCCGCAGCCGCAGCGGGTCCAGATCCAGCCGGGTCACCGTCGCGCCCACGGGACCGGAGACAAGCAGTCCGTCGATCGTCTTGCCGGGGGTCCCCGACGGGCTGGTGAGGACGTCGCCGGTCACCTCACGCATCCGCACTGCCAGGTCGCGCCAGGCGCCCTCGCCGTACGTCTCGTTGAGGTCACCGCCGAGCACCGCGGCCGCAGCTCCGATCGCGTCGATGTCGCGCAGGATCTGCTGCACGTGCGGCCCACGCTGTGCCGGCCGGAGGCTGAGGTGCACGCTCACCGCCGTGAACGGGAGATGACCGGGCAGGCGCAGGCGCGCCACGGCGTACCCCCGCGGCTCCTCACGCCGCCCGACCGGCAGGTTGCGGTGCTCGCAGGAGAGCAGGTCGAGCCGCAGCGAGCTCAGCAAGGTGGTGCTCATCCGACCGCGCCGCCCGTCGGCCCAGGCCAGTCCCACCTGTTCGGCGAACGCCGCCACCCGATGGCCCGACCCGGGATGCCTCGGCGCCTCCTGCAGCAGCAGGACGTCGGGATCGATCCGACGCACCACCTCCACCAACGCCTCACGGTCGTCCTTGAACGCGCGCACGTTGTACGACGCGACGCGCACCGTGTGGGCGTCGCGGGGTCCCGGGCGCTCAGTCATCCTCGTCGCCCAGGCGGGCGAGGTCGGCGGCGCCGATCAGACCCGCCTCGTTGCCCAGTTCGGCCTGCACGATGTCCGCCCGCGGGCGGTACCCCCGGCCGGTCAGCGACCGCGCGAACGCCGCACGCGCGGGATCCAGGAGCAGGTCCCCCGCCGCGCTGACGCCGCCGCCGATCACGAAGAGCCCGGGGTCGAACGCGTTCGCGAGGTTGGCCAGGCCCACCCCGAGCCAGGTGCCTACCTCGGCGAGCAGCTCGGCTGCTGTCGCGTCCCCGCCCTGTGCGGCCTGCGTGATCATCGGCCCGGTGAGCGCGCGAGGGTCCTCCCCCACGCGCTCGGCCAGATCGGCCGCGAGCGGCGAGCCCGCGGCGATCAGCGAACGCGCCTCACGGACCAGCGCGTTGCCACTGGCGTACTGCTCCCAGCACCCCCGGTTGCCGCACTCGCAGCGGTGCCCTCCCGGCACCATCTGCATGTGACCGAACTCGCCGGCGATCCCGAACTCCCCGCGCTGGACCGCCCCCTGGGCGATCACCGCGCCGCCGATGCCGGTGCCGAGGTTGACCATCACGACGTGCGACCGGTCGCGGGCCGCACCGAAGCGCCACTCGGCCCAGCACGCGGCGTTCGCGTCGTTGTCGATGAAGACCGGCACGCTGAGTCGACTGCTCAGGGCGTCGCGCAACGGCTCGTGCCGCCAGGACAGGTGCGGCGCGAAGACCACCGTCGCCCGGTCGGCCGTCACGAACCCGGCAGCGCCCACCCCGACCGCGACCGGCGCCGACCCGTGGTGGGCGTCCAGCAACTCCTCGACGACCTCCACGATGACGTTCTCGACGACGCGAGGGGACGTCGAGCGGTGCGGGGTGTCACGTCGGGCGCGTTGCTGCACCGTGCCGTCTGCCGACACCAGGCCGCCGGAGACCTTGGTGCCGCCGATGTCGATCCCGACGGCGAACTCGTCCTGGGCGAACTCGTCGGAGATCCCTGGATCGTGGGGGTCCTCGCCGTGCCCGGGGCGCGGGCCCACGGGTCCGGCGCTCACCGGTCGCCCGGGTTCACGGCCAGCGCCGCGACGCCGATCACCCCTGCGTCGTTGCCCAGCTCCGCCCGCACGAACGACGCCACGGGCCGGTAGCCGCGCCCGGTGAGTGAGCGTCCGTACGCGCTGCGCATCGGGTCGATCAGCAGCTCACCGGCGTCGGCGACGCCACCGCCGATCACGAAACCCTCCGGGTCCAGCAGCGAGGCCATCGAGGAGGTGGCCTCACCCAGCCAGTTGCCGACCTGCGCGAGCAGGTCGATCGAGGCGACGTCCCCCTCGAGGGCCGCGGTGGTCACCATCGCGCCGGTCAGCTTGTCGGCGTCGCCGTCGCACAGGTCGGTCAGTCGACGGCCGAACTGGGCACCGCTGCGCACCAGCTCGCGCGCGTCCCGGGTGAGTGCGGTGCCGCTGCCGTATGCCTCGACGCAGCCCCGGTTGCCGCACCCGCACAACCGGCCGCCGGGCACCAGCAGCATGTGTCCGAGCTCGCCACCGATGCCGTACGCGCCTCGGAACAGTTTGCCGTTGCTCACGATTCCGCCGCCGACGCCAGTGCCCACGGTCACCATCACCATGTGGCCGAGGTCGCGACCGGCGCCGTGCACGAACTCGCCGTACGCCGCCGCGTTGGCGTCGTTCTCGATGATGACCGGCAGGTCGGTGTTGGTCGCGACCCGTTCCTTGAGCGGTTCGTCGCGCCAGGCGAGGTTCGGGGAGAACAGCACGGTGGTGCCGGCGCGGTCGATGTAACCGGCGCACGCGACGCCCACTGCCGCGACGTCGTCGGTGTGCAGCTCGGCGATGAGTTCCGCGATCGCCGTCGCGATCGCATCCGGCGACTGCGCAGGCGTGGAGCGGCGGGCACGCGCGACGATGCTGCCCTTCTCGTCCACGCGCCCGGCGGCGATCTTCGTCCCGCCGACGTCGATGCCGATGCTGGTGACCATGTCAGTGCCTCTCGGGTGCGGTGGGGTCGTCGTCGCCACGCACCGGGATCGGGATCCCGGTGTCGGCCGGGCGCGGGGCCGGTCGACCGGCCCCGTCCTCGGGGTCGTTCGTGGATGCCTCCGAGGGCGCGGCCTGCGGATCGGAGCTGCGGTCCGCGGCGATCATCTGCAGACTTCCCGCCACCATCGCGAGCACATCGGCGACGCGCACCAGGACCTCGGGCCGCACGGTCTGCATGTACGACGCGATCCGGCACACCGGACACACCCGGCAGATCGCGTCCAGACCGGCGGTCCGTCCACAGTCGCAGGCCATCGAGGCGGGTGCGGCAGTGCCATCGGCCGCCGGTTCGTCGCCGACCGGCTGCGGTGGGGAGTCTTCCCCCGACTCCTCTGCAACAGGCTCGGATCCGTCCCGATCGCCTGCCTCGCCGGTCCCGCCTACCCCGCCCACCCACGAGGTGAAGGCGTCGGCGAGGCGTGTCGCCTCGGCCACCAGGGCGTCGGCCGCCTCCCCGCCGTCGTCGGCCCGATGGTCATGGTCGGCAGGCTCCCGCTGCCCGGCGGGCGTGTCGTCATCCCTGGTCACGGGCCTCATCCTGCCGCACGGGTGAGAAGCGCACCGTCAGGATGCCGTCGTGCAGCCGAGCGTCCACCGGTCGGCATCGGCGCAGGGCCGTGGGCATGGTGAGGACGCTGCGGTGGCCATGGGTCTGCAGCACGAGGTCGTCCTGCATCATCGACAGGCGCAGCTCGCGGAAGCGGACACCGGGGAGGGGCATTCGCCAGACGTAGTCCGCACCGTCGTGCTCCCAGGAGATCCCGGCGAGCCGGCCCGTGCGTGCCTGGTCGTCCAGCGCGCCGAGCTGATCGGGAACTCCACGTCCCGTACGCCACCGTGGCGGATCGTGCGGGCCGCTGCGTGGTCCGCCGACGACCGCGTTCACCGGGGCCCCGCCGAGCGCCATGCCGGCCACGACGCGGCGCACCTTCGCCGACGGCGCCGATCCGGCGATCACGATGGCCGTGCTGCCCTCGCCGATGAGCACCTCGCGCGCCGCGGACGCGTGCACGAGGGCGGCCCGGACCTGATCGGTGACCTGCTCGCCCGGCCATCGCGATCCCAGCGCCGCCGCGAGGAGCGGTCGGGATGTCGTGAGCCACCCCCGCTGCGCCGGTGCCAATCGTTGCAGGATCCACGGCACCGCCCCGGCCAGGCGCACCAGGTCCACGGCACGAGGGCCGGCATCGACCACGACGACCTCGCCGGGTGGCCGCTCGGCACCGATCGCCCAGAGCAGGCGCACGGTCGCGGCCTCGGTCAGGCGGGCGACCTCCGCCCCGAGCCTGGGGTCCAGGCCGACCATGTCGAGCAATGGCGCCATCGTGCCGTCCGCGTCATCGGCGTCCCGCGGGTCTGCGGTCCGCAGCGGGCCGTCCGCCGGGGCGTCGACCAGGCTCGTCGCGTCGTCGTACGGGTCGGTGCCGAGCAGCAGCACGGATCGGCCGCGGTCGGCGTACGCGCGGGCGAGCGTTGCGGCGTAGGTCGAGCACCCCGTGCCGCCGGGACCGGCGACGAGCACGCACTGCGCACCCATCAGCTCTCGCAGCGCTGCTTCAGCCCGCGCAGTGCCTGATCGATGATGCTCTTCTCCGCCTTGCGGCGCAGCACGGCGACCACCGGGATGTTGACGTCGACGCACAGTTGGTAGGTCACCTGGGTGCGGTCGCCCGCGGGCTTCAGCTGGTAGCTGCCGTCCAACGCGCGGATCACCGTGGACTCGACCAGCTCCCAGCTGACCGTGCCGGTGCCGTCCTCGAGGATGTTCCAGTCGTAGGCCAGCACGTAGGTGTCGCGCAGCACCCCGGCGTCCAGCTCGAACCGCACGGTGCGTGCCCACCCGTCGGAGTCCTGCGTCAGCACCTGTGCCCGGGTGACGTTCTCGGCCCACTGGTGGTAGTCGTCGAAGTCGGCGATCACGTCGAGGACCACCGCGGGGTCCGCGGTGATGGTCATGGACGACGAGGTGCTCTGCGACATAGCGCAGACAGTAACGGCCGGTGATGAGTGCTCTCCCCCGCGTCTCGACGGCTGCCCGGTCGGCGCGCCGGTCATCCGACCGTGTGACGCAGGAACGCGGCGTAGGCCGCGCGTAGACCCGTCGTCGTGGCTCCGTCGAAGTCGGCGCCGAACGCATCCGTCGACCCGGCCGAAGTCGCGAGCACGAACTGCTTCCAGGCGTTCTCGCCGAACCGGTCGACAAGGAAGCTCATGTAGGCGTGCGCGTCCTGGTAGGCCCGTTGCTGCTGGCCACCGGAGAACGCCGCGTCCGGCGGCGGCCCCGCGGGCAGTCGGTCCGCGCGCACGTCGGCCGCGAGGGTGGGGCACGCCGCCCCGAGCGACAGCCCGGTCCAGCGATACGCCGTGTACTCCGCGGACCCCTCGACCACCCATCGCGCAAGTCCGGTGCGCATCGTCTGCCGCAGCACGACGTGGGTGAGCTCGTGAGCGAGGACGACCCGCTGACCCTGCGCGGTCAACCCCTGCATGACCGCCGGGCCGATGACGACCTCACCGGAGGCGGTCGTGCTCGCGGCCAGGTCGTCGCTCTCGGGCACCCCGCCGCGGAGCCGGGCGAACTGCGCGGCGTTCGCGGCGACCTGCACCCGGACGGTGCCGGCGGCCGCGACCTGCGTCGGCCAGGTGCGGGCGACCCACGTGCGGGCGACCCGCGCATCGGCCAGCACCTGCGCGAGCTGCGTCGTCCCGACCGACCCGGTGACCTGCAGGCCGGTGGTGCTCAGGACGACGGTGCCGGTCGCGGGGGAAGACGTAGAGGACGTAGAAGACGTAGCGGACCGAGAGGAAACGGACCCGGTCGACGTATGCACCCCACCGCCCGGCCCCGAACCGTCGCATCCACCGAGGAGCATCGCGGCCAGCACCACTCCCGCCGCCGCCCCGGCCCGTCGGGCGCCCCCTTCAGTGGCTCGGGTGCGCTGTCCTCGCCCGATCGTCCGCACCCTGAGAGCCTAGGTGCGCCTCAGCCCGTCACCCGCAGGGCGCGACCCGGCTCGCGCACCGCCCTGGCCGCGTACGCGTCGGCCGGGCTGACCAGACCGGCCGCCACCAGTACCTCCAGCCCACGGCGCTCCTGCTCATCGGGCGCGAGATCGGCGTCGGCATCGTGGGCGTCCGTCCGCGGGACCGGCATCTGCAGCAGCACGGTCACCATGCAGTCCGCGCAGTGCCGGTCACGGGCCGGGCAGCTTCGACATTCGATGTGCATCTCGGGACTCCTTCCTGTCGTCCTTTGCGCAGACGCTAGGTGCCGGGTCCGACAACCCCTTCCGACGGCGTGGCGGAGGGGTGGGTGTCGGTGCACCCACCTAGCGTCCGTCGTATGCCGACCGCACACGCCATCCAGGCGACCTTCGACGATCTGGGCACACCGCTGTCCGGGGTGACCTTCGTCGTGGTCGACCTCGAGACGACCGGTGGCAACCCGCGATCCAACAGGATCACCGAGATCGGCGCGGTCAAGGTGCGCGGCGGCGAGGTGCTGGGCGAGTTCCAGACGCTTGTCAACCCTGGCGGCCCCATCCCGGCGTTCATCTCAGTGCTCACCGGCATCACCGACTCGATGGTCGCAACCGCACCGGGTATCGCCGCCGCGTTGCCGGCCTTCCTGGAGTTCGCGGCCGGCAGCGTGCTGGTGGCGCACAACGCACCTTTCGACATCGGCTTCCTGCGTGCCAACTGCGCCGAACTCGGCCACCCCTGGCCCGGGCACCAGGTCATCGACACCGTCCACCTCGCGCGTCAGCTGGTGAGCCACGACGAGGTGCCCAACCGCAAGCTCGGCTCCCTGGCGCAGCTCTTCGGGGCCACCATCACCCCCGACCACCGCGCGTTGCACGATGCCCAGGCCACCGTCGACGTGCTGCACGCCCTGCTCGGGCGGGTCGGCAATCTGGGGGTGCACACCCTGGAGGAGCTCGCGTCCTACACCAGCCGGGTCCGCCCGGAGCAGCGACGGAAGCGCTACCTGGCCGACGACCTGCCCCGGGCGCCGGGTGTCTACATCTTCAAGGACGACCGTGCGCGGGTGCTCTACGTCGGCACCTCGGTCGACATCCAGCGCCGGGTCCGCAGCTACTTCACGGCGAGCGAGCATCGTTCACGGATGGCACAGATGGTGGGGCTCGCGACCAGCGTCACCCCGATCGTGTGCGCCACGGTGCTCGAGGCCCAGGTGCGCGAGTTGCGGCTGATCGCCGAGCACAAGCCGCGGTTCAACAGGCGGTCGCGCCACCCGGAGAAGGGTGTGTGGCTGAAGCTCACCGTCGAGACCTTCCCCCGGCTCTCCGTGGTGCGAGAGACGCGTGACGACGGCGCCGAGTATGCCGGACCGTTCGGCTCGCGCGTGATGGCCGAGATGGCGGCGGCCGCCGTGCACGAGGTGGTGCCCCTGCGGCAATGCACGAAGCGGTTGTCCGCGACGACCACCTCCTCATCCTGCGCGCTCGCCGAGATGGGCCGGTGCGGAGCGCCGTGCACGGGTCAGCAGAGCCCGCAGGACTACGCCCAGGTCGCCGCGCGCGTAGCGGAGGCCATCGGTGGCGATGCCCGGCCGCTGGTCGACGATCTGCACGAGCGGATGCGCCGACTCTGCGAGAGCGAGCGCTTCGAGGAGGCGGCCACGGTGCGCGACCGGATGCTGGCCCTGGTCCGCGCCGCCGACCGCGCTCAGCGGATGGCGCCGTTGACTGCGAGCCCCGAGGTCGTGGCGGCACGCCCAGGTGCCGTCGGCGGGTGGGAGTTCGTGTGCGTGCGCTACGGCAAGCTCGCCGGCACCACGCTCAGTCCGCCCGGCGCCGACCCGCGTCCCTACATCGACGCCCTGGTCGACTCCGCCGAGGTGGTGGCCCGCCCGGTCGGGCGCGCACCGGCGACCCATCCGGAGGAGACGGAGAAGATCCTGCGCTGGTTGGAGACCCCGCAGGTGCGGATGGTGCGGATCGAGGGTGAGTGGAGCTGCCCGGTGCACGGCGCCGGTGAGGTCCGCGAGCAGCTCGAACCGCTGATGAGCCGCGTCGACAACGGTTTCGAGACCTCCGCGATGGCCTGAGTTCTAAGCTGTCCCGGTGATCTCCGCCATCGTCATGATCAAGGCCGACATCCATCGCATTCCGGAGGTGGCCGAGGCGGTCGTGGAGATCGAGGGTGTGAGCGAGGTCTACTCCACGACCGGCGACGTCGACCTCATCGCCGTCGTCCGGGTGGCGCGCCACGAGGACCTGGCGGACGTCATCGCCGACAAGATCAACAAGATCCCCGGGATGCGCGAGTCGCAGACCCACATCGCGTTCCGCACCTACTCCAGCGGTGACCTCGGGGCCGGCTTCTCCATCGGCCTCGACGACTGAGCCCTGCCCTCATCGCCCTGACCGGCCTGATCTTCACTCGGCGGTCAGGCTCGACGAGTCGCCGCCACCCACTGGTCGAGCGATCGGGTCGCCGCACCGTCGTCGATGGCGGTCCGCGCCCTCGCCACACCCGCACCGAGCGCCTCACCGAACGATGCGTGCGCGCCGAATCGACCCGACCCGTCCTCGTCGGCGACGGCCAGCGCGATGCCCGCATTGAGCACCACGGCGTCCCGCACGGGTCCCGTCGCTCCGGCGAGCACCTCGCGGACCACCCCCGCGTTGTGCAGGGCATCGCCACCGCGCAGCGCGTCCGCGCCCGCCGGTGCGATCCCGACCTCAGCCGGGTCGACCCGGTGCTGGGAGATCTCGCCGTCGCGAACCCACCGCACGCTCGAGGTGGTGGCGACGCTCAACTCGTCCAGCCCGTCGTCACCCCGGAAGACCGCAGCGGCGCTCCCGCGTTCGGCGAACACCCCCGCGATCAGATCGGCCACCCGCGGGTCCGCGGCGCCCACGGCGGAGTACCGCGGCCGGGCCGGGTTGGTCAGCGGTCCGAGGATGTTGAACGCCGTCGGGATCCCCAGTTCGCGTCGAGGGACCGCCGCGTAGCGCATCGAGGGATGGAAGGTCTGCGAGAAGCAGAAGGTGATGCCGACCTCGGTGGCGATCGGTCCGATCCGGTCCGCCGGCAGATCCAGGGCGATGCCGAGCGCCTCCAGGACGTCGGCGGCGCCCGAAGAGGAGGAGGAGGCTCGATTCCCGTGCTTGACGACCCGAGCGCCTGCTCCGGCACTCACGATCGCTGCCATCGTGGAGATGTTGACGGTGTGGGCACCGTCACCGCCGGTGCCGACGATGTCCAGGGTCGGGCCGTGCACGTTGATCGGCACGGCGAAACGCCGCATCGTGTCGGCGAGGCCCCGGACCTCGCCGACAGTCTCGCCCTTGGCCCGCAGCGCGACCAGGAAACCGGCGACCTGCGCGGGTGAGGCCTGCCCCGACATCACCTGGTCCATCGCCCACGACGTGTCGTCGGCGGTGAGGTCACCGCCCTGGAGCAGCGCCCCCAGCAGACGCGACCAGCTGCGGGCGGACGCGCCGGACATCACTACTGGCCGGTGGGCGCGGCGAGTTGCTCGCGATCGCTGTGTCGGCGCGCGACGTCGGCGATCGTGGAGCTGAGGATGAGCGGGTCGATCGGGTGCGGCACCGCGGCGTCCGCCTGAGACCACGACGCCAGCCAGCCGTCGGAGGGCCGGCCCGTGAGCACGATGATCGGGGGGCAGTCGAAGATCTCGTTCTTGAGCTGCTTGGCCAGGCCCATCCCGCCTACCGGCGTCGCCTCACCGTCGAGGATCAACAGGTCGAGGTCCTCGTTGTCCGCTGCCTCGATCACGGCCGCCGCGGTCGCGCACTCACGCCACGAGCCGATCTGCACATCCTTGGCCGGGCGCTTGCCGACTCCGATACGGACGGCGTCGCGCGTGGCGATGTCGTCGCTGTAGAGCAGCACCTTCAGGGTTCGGGGCGTGTCGGCCATGCCGAGGATGCTACCCATCGCGTCCGGTCGGTCGAACAGACACCGACGACGCCGGAACCTCACGGGCATGCGGATCGTTGACCGCTTCGAACGCCGAGCCGCCGCAACGCCGTACGCGGAGTGTGCGCCCACCGGGCCGCCACGCCGGGCGACGTCACCGCACGAGTCCCCCGCGAGATGGTCACGAGATGGCCTCGCGGCGGGGGTCGGCCGTGCCCCTCGTCCGTGGATGGGGCCATAATGTTCGGGTGGCCACCACAACGACCGCTACCACCAGCGACCACGGGATTCCGACCGGGCACGGCCCGGTCACGCGTCCCAATCTGACTGCCGTCGGCACGATGGTCTGGCTGTCCAGCGAACTGATGTTCTTCGCCGGGCTGTTCGCCATGTACTTCACGATCAGGTCGGTCGCTCACCCGCTGTGGGCGGACCGCACCAGTCACCTCAACGTGCCGTACGCCGCGGTCAACACAGCGATCCTGGTGATCTCCTCGGTGTGGTGCCAGCTCGGCGTCTTCAAGGCGGAGGCAGGCATCCCGTCCCGCACCGGCAAACTGCTGCAACCGGGTCTGTGGGGAATGCGCGAGTGGTACGTGCTGACCTACATCTTCGGCGCGCTGTTCGTCAGCGGCCAGATGATGGAGTACTCCAACCTCTTCGCCGAGGGCATCAGTCTCAACTCCGACTCCTACGGGTCGATGTTCTATTTGACGACCGGCTTCCACGCGCTGCACGTCACCGGCGGGCTCATCGCCTTCCTGTTGATCATCGGCCGCACGTTCACCAGCCGGAACTACACCCACCACCAGGCCACCGGCGCCATCGTGACGTCGTACTACTGGCACTTCGTCGATGTGGTGTGGGTCGCCCTGTTCGCGACCATCTACCTGCTGCAGTGACCCCCGGTGACCCCCTTGCCTGACTGTTCCGACTCCCTCCCCGACGACAGGATCTGCGCCTCGTGAGTTCGCTCGCCGCACACCGTAGGCACCCGGCATCGATCGTGCTGGTGCTTCTCCTCGGCCTGGTGATCACCGGTAGCCTCTATGCGCTCCTGGCGCCCAGCAGCGCCGGTGCTGCCGCCGCGTCCAGTTCCGACCTGAAGTCGGGCAAGGCGCTGTTCCTCGCGAACTGCGCGACCTGCCACGGCGTCAACGCCAACGGCCGCGCCAACAACCCCTCGTTGGTCGGCGTGGGCGCCGCAGCTGTGGACTTCCAGGTGAGCAGTGGCCGGATGCCGCTGTCCAACCCCTCGGTGCAGGCCGCGCGCAACAGCAGCAACGTGCAGTTCACTTCCCAGCAGATCAGCCAACTCGCGGCGTACGTCGCCTCCCTCGGCGCCGGCCCGGCGATCCCCTCCAGCAAGTACACGAGCCTCGGCGGCAACATCGCCACTGGCGGTGAGTTGTTCCGGGTCAACTGCGCCATGTGCCACAACTTCGCAGGCTCCGGCGGTGCCCTCACCCGCGGTAAGTACGCGCCGAATCTGGCTCCGGCCACCGGACGTCAGATCTACGAGGCGATGCTCACCGGCCCCCAGTCGATGCCGGTCTTCAACGACACCAACCTGTCGCCGCAGGACAAGAAGGACATCATCGCCTACCTCAAGAACGTCAAGAACGAGCCGAGTCAGGGTGGCCACACGTTGGGCAACCTCGGGCCGGTGACCGAAGGCATGTTCGCCTGGACCATCGGCATCGGCCTGCTCATCGGCGCCGCGGTCTGGCTGGGACGGAAGGCAGCCTGATGACGACGTCGTTCACCGGACCGGAGCGCCACGACCACTCCGAGCACCAGCCCGAGCCGGGCGAGGTCGCTCGCGGCGGCCACGGTTCAGACCTGATCAACCTTGGCGACGGGCACCACGAGGGCGGCGGCCAGCTGCTCGAACGGTTCGACAACCCCGGGCTGCCCGAGCACGTGCACCGCCTCGGCGACGACGACCCGGCCGCCGCGAGGCGCTCGGAGCGTCAGGTGGCCAGTCTTTTCGCCGTCTCGATGGTGGCCACCCTGCTCTTCGTCATCTCCTACATCGTCGTCGGCAAGGGCGCCATCGTCACCCTGCCGCTCATCGGACCGACCAAGGCGCTGCACGTCTCACTCGGCGTGACACTCGGGATCTCTCTGCTGTGCATCGGCCTGGGTGCCGTGCACTGGGCGAAGACCCTGATGTCCGACACCGAGGTTGTGGAGGAGCGGCACACGCTGCGCTCCCCCGACGAGGACCGGGAGGGCACGGTCCAGATCCTGACCGACGCTGCCGAGTCGACGCAGATCACCCGGCGGCCGCTGATCAAGTACTCCCTCGGCGGCGCGCTCGGCCTGTTCGTGGTGCCGCTAGGTCTGCAGCTCGTGGGCTCCCTCGGCCCGTTGCCGCACGACAACCTCGGCGTCACCCTTTGGGACCGCAAGCTGAACGGCAAGGGTCGTCGGCTCATGCGCGATCCGGAGAACACCCCGATCCGCCTGTCCGACGTCACCCTCGGCAGCGTCTTCCACGTGCTGCCCGAGGGCATCGACGACGTGCAGAACCCGCAGGACGCCAAGGTCAAGGCCGCGGTCCTTCTCGTCAGCATGCAGGAGAGCGACATCAAGAATGCCAAGGAAGCCAGTTGGGGCATCCAGGGCGTCGTCGCGTACTCCAAGATCTGCACACACGTCGGCTGCCCCGTCGGCCTCTACGAACACACCACGCACCACCTGCTCTGCCCCTGCCATCAGTCGACGTTCGATATGACGAACGACTGCGAGGTCATCTTCGGCCCGGCCAAGCGCCGTCTACCCCAGCTGAAGATCTCGGTGAACGACGCGGGTTACCTCGTCGCTGACCAAGGATTCCAAGAGCCCGTTGGGCCTAGCTTCTGGGAGCGCGCATGACCTCCGACATGCACACAGGTCGACCCGCCGACGCACTGCGCGGCGACGACGAGACATCGTCCGCGCCCAAGAAGAAGGGCGGAGGTGCGGTCGGCGGCGTCGCCAACTGGATGGACGAGCGGACCGGCGGTGCCAAGGGCATCCGCTACCTGATGAACAAGGTCTTCCCGGATCACTGGTCGTTCATGCTCGGCGAGGTCGCGATGTACTCGCTGATCATCCTGCTGATCACCGGCACGTTCCTCACCTTCTGGTACGTGCCGAGCATGGGCGAGACCGTGTACCACGGCTCCTACACCCCGCTGCAGGGCCAGCAGATGAGCGAGGCCTACAAGTCCACCGTCGATATCTCGATGGACATCCGTGGTGGGTTGTTGATCCGGCAGATCCACCACTGGGCGGCGTTGCTCTTCCTCGTCGCCATCATGCTGCACATGTTCCGGGTGTTCTTCACCGGCGCGTTCCGCAAGCCCCGTGAGATCAACTGGGTCATCGGCGTCGTGCTCTTCATGCTCGCCACGATCGAGGGTTTCGCCGGCTACTCGCTGCCCGACGACCTGCTGTCCGGTACCGGCATCCGTGCCGCCCAGGGGTTCATGCTCTCGATCCCGGTGATCGGCAGCTACGTCGCGTACTTCGTCTTCGGGGGTGCGTTCCCCGGCACCGAGATCATCCCGCGCCTGTTCACGGTGCACGTGCTGTTGCTGCCCGCGATCATCATGGGTCTCTTCGCCGCGCACATGATCCTGCTGATCGTGCACAAGCACACCCAGTTCCCCGGTCCCGGCCGCACCGATAACAACGTCGTCGGCTTCAAGCTGATGCCGGTCTACACCGCCAAGGCGGGCGGCTTCTTCTTCATCGTCTTCGGTATCACAGCGCTGATCTCCGGGCTCGTCACGATCAACCCGATCTGGATGTACGGGCCCTACGAACCGACCATGGTCACTGCGGGTGCTCAGCCCGACTGGTACATGGGCTTCGCCGACGGTGCTCTACGCATGTCGCCGGGGTGGTGGGAATTCACCCTGCTGGGTCACACCTTCAGCTTCAACGTGATGATCGGCGCCATCCTGCTGATCCCGGTGATCTTCACGGCGTTGGGTGCCTACCCGTTCCTCGAGGCGTGGGTCACCGGTGACAAGCGCGAGCACCACCTGCTCGACCGCCCGCGCAACGCACCGACCCGTACGGCGATCGGTATGGGCTTCATCGCGTTCTACTTCGTGCTGTTCGTGGCCTCCGGCAACGACATCATGGCGATCACCCTGCATCTGTCGATCAACGACATCACGCACGTCATGCAGGCATCGATCTTCATCCTTCCGCCGTTGGTCTTCTGGATCACCAAGCGGTTGTGCATGTCGCTGCAGCGGGCCGATCGAGACCTGGTGCTGCACGGCAAGGAGTCCGGTCGCCTCGTCCGCACCGCGGAGGGTCGCTTCTTCGAGGCCCACACCCCGCTGTCGGACTACGACCGCTGGCGCCTGGTGTCCTACGAGACGCACCGTCCCATCGCGGCTCCCACGGAGGCTGACGCCAACGGCGTGAGCCGCCGGCAGATCGCCAAGGACAAGGCACGAGCCCGGTTGTCGCACTTCTACTTCAGCGACCGCATCGAGGCCGTCACTCCCGCCGAGTTGGCTGCCGCACACCACGACGGTCAGGCGCACGAGTCGATCGAGGCGACCGAGTCCGGCGACCGCCCGGAGCTCGAAGCCGACGAGTTCGAGCAGCACATGCACGGCGGCGCCGAGGAACTGTCCTCCGGGCACGCCTACTCCCACCCGCAGGACCAGGAACCATCCTGACCTGACCTCAGGGTGAATTAGCCCTATGACGACTGCTGCCGATGTGCTCCCCGCACATCGGCAGCAGTCGTATGCGGTGCCGTGCGACAGGACCGATGGCCACCTGGCGCGTCGGCGAGGCGAGCAAGATGCTCAGCCGGCGCGCACGCCGTACAGGCGCTCGTGCAGCGGGCAGCCACCCCTACAGCGGGGCGGCCCATCCGGCAGTCACGGTCCTGGCCGGTAGCGCGCGCCTGATGGTCAGCGGGTTTCTGGCGCCGGCGTCACACAACTGCTGACAACCGCGCCGGGATGCGTCGCCAGGCAGGGTTACTCGGACACCTTCACAACGAGCTTGCCGAAGTTGCGGCCGGCGAGCAGTCCTCGGAACGCCTCGGGGGTGTTGTCCAGGCCATCGACGACGTCCTCGCGGTACTTCACCTGGCCGGAGGAGACCCAGCCGGACATCTCACGCTGGAAGTCGGCGAAGTGGTCGGCAACGAACTCGGTCTGGATGAACCCGCGGACGGTCAGGCTCTTGCGCAGGATGGTGCCCATCAGCACTCCCGACCGGTCCGGCCCCTCGGGCAGGGAGGTCGCGTTGTAGACCGACACCAGACCGCACAGCGGCACCCGGGCGTAGGTGTTGAGGCGCGGCAGCACCGCGTCCCAGACCGCGCCGCCGACGTTCTCGAAGTAGACGTCGATGCCGTCGGGCGTCGCTGCGGCGAGGTCGTCGCGGAAGTTCTCGGAACGGTGGTCGACGCCGGCATCGAAGCCGATCTCGCGGCAGTAGTCGACCTTGGCCTGGCCACCGGCGATGGCGACCGCGCGGGCGCCGCGCAGCTTGGCGATCTGGCCCACGGCACTGCCTACGGGGCCGCTCGCTGCGGCTACGACGACGGTCTCCCCCGGCTGCGGCTTGCCGATCTGCAGCAGTCCGGCGTACGCGGTGAAGCCGGGCATCCCGAGGACGCCGAGTGCGGTGCTCACCGGTGCAGTGCCGGTGTCGACCTTGCGCAGGTAGGAGACCGGCTCGACGGAGTGGCTCTGCCATCCGCCGTACCCCAGCACCACGTCGCCCGGTAGGAACTGACCACCGGGAGACTCCAGCACCCGGGACACCGTCGCGCCGACCATCGTCTGACCGATCTGCACCGGCGCGGCGTACGACGGCGCATCGCTCATCCGGCCGCGCATGTAGGGGTCGAGCGACAGGAAGAGGGTCTGCAGCAGCGCCTGGTCCTCGCCGGGCTGGCCGAGCTCGGCCTGCTCGATGCGGAAGTCGCTGTCGGCGGGTTCACCCTTGGGGCGGGCCTGCAGGGCGATACGGGTTGTCTGCGTCACGGGCGTCTCAGATCATCGAAGGGCCTGCGCCGTGCCGGCGCCGGCGTCGTGCGGGACGGCGATCAGATCGCCTCGTCACCCCGGAAGTACTCGAAGACCCAGCCGATCGCCGACAGGGCGAGCAGCGGCAGACCGATGATGACCATCCACCAGCCGACAGCCAAGCCGAGGAAGACGATCGCGCCGGAGAGGCCGAGGAACAAAGGCCACCACGAGTGCGGGCTGAAGAAGCCGAAGTCGCCCTCGACATCGCTGATCAGCGCATCCGGGTTGTCATCCGGTCGCAGGTCGATCTTGCGGCCGGTGATCCACAGGAAGAACGCGATCATCAAACATAAGCCGGAGGTGAGGAGGAGCGCGGTGGCACCAACCGGCTCCTGCCAATGAGTGAAGGTGCCGTAAATCAGACCGACCACCATCGCGAAAATGAACAGGATGCCGAACATCTTGTACTCGACCTTCATCGGTCAGCCTTCCGTTCGCCGCCCATGGTCTGGGAGCCGCGATCACCCGGGCCCATCAGCTTCGACAGGGCATCAGGTGCCGGCGCGACCGACTTCGCCGCGACCTCGGGGTGGTGCAGGTCGAACGCGGGGCGCTCGGAACGGATCCGCGGGATCGAGTCGAAGTTGTGCCGCGGCGGCGGGCAGGACGTCGCCCACTCCAATGATGCGCCGTACCCCCACGGGTCGTCGGTCTCGACCAGCGGCGCGGTGCGCCACGTCTTGTAGACGTTGTAGAGGAAGGGCAGCATCGAGATGCCGAGGATGAAAGAGCCGACCGTCGACACGTCGTTCATCCACTGGAAACCGTCCTCGGGCAGATAATCCGCGTAGCGGCGCGGCATGCCCTCGACGCCCAGCCAGTGCTGGATGAGGAACGTGGTGTGGAAGCCGATGAACAGCAGCCAGAAGTGCAGCTTGCCCAGGCGCTCGTCGAGCATCCGGCCGGTCAGCTTGGGCCACCAGAAGTACCAGCCGCCGAACATTGCGAACACCACCGTGCCGAAGACCACGTAGTGGAAGTGCGCGACCACGAAGTAGGAGTCGGACAGGTTCAGGTCGAGTGCGGGGCTGGCCAGGATGACACCGGTGAGACCTCCGAAGAGGAAGGTCACGAGGAAGCCGATGGCCCACAGCATGGGTGTCTCGAACGTGATCGATCCGCCCCACATGGTGCCGACCCAGTTGAAGAACTTCACACCCGTTGGTACGGCGATGAGCATCGTCATGACGGCGAAGAAGGGCAGCAGCACTTGCCCTGTCGCGTACATGTGGTGTGCCCACACGCTCACCGACAGCGCCGCGATGGCGATGGTCGCGAAGACCAACGTCTTGTAGCCGAACAACGGCTTACGGGAGAAGACCGGAAGTATCTCCGAAATGATGCCGAAGAACGGCAACGCGATGATGTAGACCTCGGGGTGGCCGAAGAACCAGAACATGTGCTCCCAGAGCATCGCCCCGGCGTTCTGGGCGTCGAAGACGTGCGCACCCATCACCCGGTCGGCGCCCAGCGCGAAGAGCGCGGCAGCCAGCACCGGAAAGACGACGATCACCAGGATGGAGGTGACCAAGACAGTCCAGACGAACATCGGCATCCGGAACATCGTCATACCGGGGGCGCGCATGCACACGATGGTGGTGATGAAGTTGACCGACCCGAGGATCGTGCCGAACCCGGATAGGGCCAGTCCGAAGACCCACAGGTTGCCACCGACACCGGGGCTGTAGACCGAGTTAGCCAGCGGCGCGTAGGCGAACCAGCCGAACGCCGCGGCGCCCTGCGGGGTGAGGAAGCCGCCCGCGGCAATGAGCCCGCCGAAGAGGTAGAGCCAGTAGGCGAACATGTTCAGCCGGGGGAACGCCACGTCCGGCGAGCCGATCTGCAGCGGCATGAGCGCGTTTGCGAAACCGGCGAAGAGCGGGGTCGCGAACAGCAGCAGCATGATCGTGCCGTGCATGGTGAACAGCTGGTTGTACTGCTCGGGGTTGTCCACGATCTGCAGCCCCGGCGCCCACAGCTCGGCGCGGATCAGCAGGGCCAGCAGGCCGCCGATCAGGAACCAGGAGAACGAGGTGATGAAGTACAGGTGACCGATGACCTTGTGGTCGGTCGCGGTGATCCACTTGACGATGGTGCGTCCGAGGTGACGCTCACGGGGTACTGAGGTCGACTCGCGGAAATCACCGGCGCCCCTGGTGCGATCCGCAGTGGTGCTCGCCATCACTTGCTCCCAACGTTGACGACGTCCGAGGAGTCGAGCCCGGACGGCAGGTACTGCTGCTGCCCGTTCTCGAGACCGGACCGGTTGAGCGCGTTGGACAGGAAGCCGGTCTGACCGGCCGCGCGCAGTCGCTGCATCTGCTTGGCGTAGTCGGCAGCGTCGACCACCTTGACGTTGAACAGCATCTGAGAGTGGTAGGCGCCGCACAACTCCGCGCACTTGCCGCGGTAGGTGCCGATCTGGGTCGGCGTGACATCGAACTTGTTGACCTTGCCCGGGATCATGTCCATCTTCTGCAGGAACGCGATCACCCAGAAGTCGTGGATCACGTCGCGGGAGGTGAGGATGAACTCGGTGCGCTCGTTGACCGGCAGGTAGAGCGTGGGAATGGTCTTCTCGGCGCCGGGCTTGCCGTTCAGCAGGGCCTGCTCACCGGTGTCGTAGACCTTGTCGTTGACATAGTTGAAGTCCCAGGACCACTGCTTGCCGATGACGTTCACGGTGTTCTGGGGGGTGCCGGAAGTGTCCAGCATCTTGTTCTCCAGCTGCACGGTCTTGCCGAAGAGCACGGCCACCATGATGACTGGAACGATCGTGTAGAGGATCTCGATCGGCACGTTGTAGGCCAGCTGCGGCGGCAGCCCGGTGTCGGTCTTCTTGCGGCGGTAACGCACCGCGCAGTAGATGATCAGACCCCAGACCAGCACGCCCACACCGAGCGCCCAGAGCCACGAGGCGACCCAGAAGTGGGTGATGTCCGGGGACACCTTGGTGATGCCGTGGGGCAGGAAGCCGCGCCGCTGTTGGGCGGTGCAGCCGGACAGCGCGGTGGCGCAGATCGCCACCACACCGGCGTAGCCCAGCCGACGGCGTAGCGACCGGGGCTTCACGGGTCGGCGTGGGGTGCCGCCGGACTGGTTTTCACGGGTTCCGGACACGACGAAACCTTATCTCAGCCTCGGACGTTGAGGCAGGGCGGTACCCGCGTCCGCGCGCCCCGTGAGGTGGCCGGCCGAGCAATGCATTTCCCGGTACGCCGAGTGGGCGGCGACGCGGGCCGCGGCCGGCCGTGCTCAGCCCCGGCTCGCCCCTGCGAAGACGGACGGCAACGTCCCTGTGACCGCGGGTCCGAGCAGACCCAGATACGCGGCCCGGTCGATCTCCCGCACGCCGAGCGTGCCGAGGTGCGTGGTGTGCCACTGCACGTCGATCAGCCCGGGCGCGCCACCCGCGAGCACCTGCTCGGCCAGCACCCATACCGCGACCTTCCCCGCGTCGGTGGCGCGGTGGAACATCGACTCCCCCGCGAAGAGCGCGCCGATCGCCACGCCGTACAAGCCCCCTGCCAGCTCTCCGTGCTCGTCCCACACCTCCACCGAGTGCGCCCAGCCGAGGTCGTACAGGCGCCGGTAGGCCGCGATCATGCGTGCGGTGATCCATTGCCCGTCCCGACCGGGATCGGCACAGGCCCGCACCACGGCGTCGAAGTCGCGGTCGATGCTGGTGGTGAAGTGCCGCCGGGAGCGGCGCAGCGAACGCGACACGTGGTGCTCCCCGGGCAGCAGCACGCCGCGGTCCACGGGCGACCACCACCCCATGGGCGGTCCCCCGTCGCGGCCGGTGCCCATCGGGAAGAGTCCGGACCGGTACGCCGCGAGCAGCGTGCCGGGCTCCAGGTCGGCGCCGACGGCGACCAGGTCGGAGGGGTGCGCGGGATCGAAGCGCAGCGACCACTGCGACGGCTCCGGTTCGATCGGCGACACGGGTCGACCCGATGTCTCAGTCGCGCGGGATGCGCAGTCCGGCCTGCACACGCGCCGCCGCGTCGTCGCCGTACGCCGTGGCCAGCCGGCCGAGGAAGTGAGCGCGCCCGAGGACGTACTCCTGGGTGCCGACGGTCTCCACGACGTACGTCGCGAGGGTCGAGCCGACCTGGGCGCAGGTGACCAGGTCCAGATCCCAGGCCAGTCCGCAGAGGAAGCCGGCCCGGAAGGCGTCGCCGACACCGGTGGGGTCCACGCTCGTGACCTCGGCCGCGATGGGTACGTCGATCGGGGCGGCGCCCTTGCGCAGGATGCGTGCGCCGTCGCGGCCGCGGGTGATGACCCGGACGTCGACGTGCTCGAGGATCTCCTCGCCCGTCCACCCGGTCTTCTGCTCGGTGAGATGCGCCTCGTACTCGTTGGTCATCAGGTAGCTCGCGCCCTTGATGAGCTCGCGGATGAACGGGCCGTCGGCGAACGCCAGTTGCTGGGACGGGTCGGCCACGAACGAGATTCCGCGCGAACGGCATTCGTCGGAGTGCCGGCGCATCCCCTCCGGGTCGTTGGCGCCGACCAGTACGAGGTCCAGACCCCCCACGCGCTCGGCGACGGGGCCGAGCTCGATCTCCCGCGCCTCCCCCATCGCGCCGGCGTAGAACGTGGCGATCTGTGCCTGGTCGTCGTCCGTCGTGCACACGAAACGCGCCGTGTGCCTGGTCTCGGAGACCCGGACCGACTCGCAGTCGACCCCGTGGCGCTCCAGCCACGAGCGGTACGACGCGAAGTCCTCCCCCACGGCTCCGACCAGCAGCGGGTGCTCGCCGAGGACCGCCACCCCGAAGGCGATGTTGGCCGCCACTCCGCCGCGACGGATCTGCAGCTCCTCGGCGAGGAAGGACAGCGAGATCTTGTTCAGCTGTTCCGGGACGAGGGAGTCGGCGAACCGGCCACGGAAGGTCATCAGGTGGTCGGTGGCGATGGAGCCGGTGATGGCGATCTTCATGGCGTGCAACCTATCCGCCGTACGGCGACAGGCCCGAATCGGCGCCGCGCCGCGGCCCCGCGGGGGCCGGGCAACGCGAGAGGCCCGAACCCGCTGGGGGTTCGGGCCTCTCGGTTGCTACGGGCGGATGCGGTCGATCAGCTGAAGCTGTCGCCGCAGGCGCAGGAGCTGCCCGCGTTGGGGTTGTCGATGGTGAAGCCCTGCTTCTCGATGGTGTCGGAGAAGTCGATGCTGGCGCCGTCGAGGTAGGGGGCGCTCATCCGGTCCACGACGACCTCGACACCGTCGAAGTCGCGCACCAGGTCACCGTCGAGGCTGCGCTCGTCGAAGTAGAGCTGGTAGATGAGGCCGGAGCAGCCACCGGGCTGCACACCGACGCGCAGGCGCAGGTCATCGCGACCCTCCTGCTCCAACAGGCTCTTGACCTTGCCGGCTGCGAGCTCGCTGAGCTCGACGCCGTGGGCCGGGGGCGCCTCGGTGGTCGGCGTCGAAACGGTGGTGCTGCTGTCCACGCTCATGGATCCTCCACTGGCTGGCGGGATGGTCGCGCCGAGTGCGGCACGATCCACGTTCGTTGCTGGCAACCGCGTGGTCCTGCGAATTGTTCCCGGACGTGGTACGCGGTGGCCACATCAAGGGTACGTCGTCGGCGCAGGAGGCCGTGACCGCCCGACCTGATCTCGACGAGGGGCGTGCGCGGGCCTTGGGCGAGCGTTCGGGACCGAGCGGGTCGAAACGGGGGGCGTGCGCGGGCCATGGGCGACCGTTCGGGACCGAGCGGGTCGAAACCAGGGCGAGGACCGGGTCAGGCAGGTGTCCACGTGCCGGCGACCCGGGCGGCGAGCTGAGCCACCAGCTCCGAGGGGTCCGGCACGGCCGAGGCCTCTGAGCCGTCTGAGCCATCTGAACCCTGCACGGATCCCGCGCCCTCACGCCGTACGTCGGCCGACAGCCGACCGGCCGGCACGGCGGAGTAGACGCCGCTCACGCCGAGCGACGCGGACTCCCGACGGCCGACGTGCGCCTCCCGTGACAGCACGACCACCGGCCTGCCCCGGGCGGCCGCGACCTCCCCGACGTGCGCCAGCACCGTGTCCTGCAGCGAGCGCCAGTCGAAGACGTCCTCGCCGATCACCACCAGGTCGCTGGCAGCGACGGCCCGGTCCAGTCCGGCCAGCTCGGCGCTCACCTGCGCGCCGGGACGGATCTGCGCGCCCATCAGCCCCAGCCCGAACGCCACCCCGCCCCCGGCGCCTGCACCCGGCTCGCGGTCCAACCGGCGGTCCTTGCCGGTGAGCAGATCGCGGCGCGGCGGCAGCGCGCGACGGGTGCGCTCGACGTACTCCCCCAGCGCGTTCTCTGCTTCCTGTGACTGCTGCCGGCTCAGCCCCAGCGCCTCCTCGGCGTGGGCTGCGGCACCGTGGAACCCGAGCATCGGCAGCGCATGCGACGTCGCGGCCACGATCGGCACACCCCGCCACGCGACGCGCGTCTCGCGCAGCCACCCGAGGTCGGTCTCGGCCGGGTCGTCGGGGCGTCCGGCCATTGCCTGGAGCATGCCCAGCCCGCCGTCGAGGCAGCGCAGGTCTCCCACGCCGACCAGGATCTTGCGCACGCCGGGCACATCGGCCGCGGCGACGAGCAAGGCGCCGACGGAGTACGACGAGCGGTCGGCCTGCGCCTGCGCGGCCTCGAGCACTGCGCTGGCATCGGGTAACAGGACGACGGTCCCGAGCGCGCCGCTCGCAGCGAGCGGCTCCTCCCGCGCACCCTCGACCCGGGCTGCCGCGGCCGCGAACCCCCGTCCTCCACGGGAGAGCGGGAGAGCGTCGACGGTCACCGCCGGAGCCCGCTGCAGCCAGGCCGCCCGGATGAGGTCGGCGGCCTCGGGCGGGGTGGCCACCCCGATCGCGTCACAGGTCACGAGCACTCGCACGCCGTCATTCTCCACCGGGCACGCGCCCGGTCAGCCCACCCTCCCGAGCAGCAGTGCGCCACCGAGCACGGTGACGGCCAGGCTGATGAGGGCGAAGGCCGCGATCCACAGCACCGCGGGGACCCTGGTGAGCGCGGCCAACTGGTCGGCGTCGGACCGGCCGCTCTCGTAGCGACGGTTACGCGCCAGGTCCAGGACGGTGCGCGGCGACCCCAGCAGCAGGAACCACATCAGCAGGTGCGCGAAGCCGGATTGGACCGGCGCGGTGCACCACCAGGTGATCGCGGCGACCGGCAGGGCACAGACCAGCATCACCAGCGCGCCGTACCAGTTGCGGATCTGCAGCGTCATCGCGGCGAGCACGAGCAGCACGGCCCACAGGACCCCGGCGGCGTAGCCGCGGGAGAGCACCCATGCGCCGAGGGCACCGAGGACCGCCGGGCCGGGATAACCGGCCGCGAAGGTCGCGATGGCCCCGGAACCGCGTGCAGGCCCGCGGGACACCGTGACGCCGGAGGTGTCGCGGTGCACGTGCACACCGTGCAGCGACCTCCCGACGCTGAGGGCCGCGATCGCGTGGGAACCCTCGTGGGCGAGGGTGATCCCGCTGCGCGCGACCCGCCAGACCGGCGCCCAGCAGACGATGACGAGGGCGAGCAGCATGGTGCCGATCACGACCTCGCGGGACGGCGGCGGCGCCGCAGCGGTGACCCGGTGCCACAGGTCGGTCGCGCTGCTCATGCCGGGAGGATGCCCCACCCGGCTGTGGGGCGGCGATGCGATCGAC
Source organism: Allobranchiibius sp. GilTou38 (assembly GCF_017565325.1). Lineage (NCBI taxonomy): Bacteria > Bacillati > Actinomycetota > Actinomycetes > Micrococcales > Dermacoccaceae > Allobranchiibius > Allobranchiibius sp. GilTou38. Next base: position 774,438 of record NZ_JAGEKN010000006.1, read on the forward strand.
GCCCAGATCCAGAACGAGCGCGGCAGGTCCTCACCGGTTACGCTGTTACGCGTGGATGGAGTCGACAGTAACGGAGTTACTCCTCGCGGCGACGCCCTGGCGAAGTGGCTGGGGAGTGTCCGTGCGCGCAGCGGTGATCTCGCTGCGAGCGAGGCGAAGGTCGTGACCCTCCTGCTGTCGGACCCGCTGTTCGTAGGCACGAGCACCACAGCGCAGGTGGCCGCCCGAGCCGGCGTGTCCGCGCCGAGCGTCGTCCGTGCTTCCCGGGCCATCGGCTTCGACGGTTTCACCGGGCTGAAGCTCCAGATCGCCCGCGCCCGTGGGACCACGGAGTTCTTCGCGCCTCCCGCGGCGCTCACCGACGGCGCCTCGACCGCTGCCGTGCTCGAGACGTCCGTGCGCGCGGGCGCAGATGCTCTCACCGCGCTGAGCGGTGCGGTGAGCCTCGCAGCTCTGGACGAGGCCGTCGCCGCCGTACGACGGGCGGAGCAGGTGATCGCCTTCGGTGCGGGACCGTCCGCGACGGTCGCCGCGGATGCCGTCTTCCGCCTGCGGGCCCTCGGCGTGCGGACCGCCGGCATCCCGGACCACGAGTCGGCGATGATCGCGATGCGTCTGCTCGACGTCCACGACGTCGTGATCGCCGTCAGTTCGACCGGACGCACCGCGTCGACGCTCGCCGTGGCCGACGCGGCCTCCTCCGCCGGCGCGACGCTGATCGCGGTCACCAATCTGTACAAGACGCCGCTCTCGGATCTCGCGGACATCGCCCTCGTCGTCGGCGGCGTGCCCCTGCCGACCCAGATGGCGGCTGCGGGCAGCCGACTCGCTCAGCTGGTGGTCCTCGACGCGCTCTGTGCCGCTCTCGCCTTGCGCGACCCGGATCGGGTCGGTCGCGCCGAGCGCGCGGGCATCGACCTCCCCGACATCTCCTGATGCACCCCGGCACCGTCGGAATCGTCCTCATCGCGGCCGTGGCGCACGCGATCTGGAATCTGGCGTCGAAGTACAAGCGCGGCGACACCGTCCTCTTCGTCTGGGCCTACACGTGCGCGTCCGCGGTGCTGTTCGTGCCCATCGGCGTCGTCCTGGTGTGCACCGGCGCACAGCCCCTCGACTGGCGGCTCGCGGCCGGCTCGGTCGTCTCAGCCGCGTTGCACCTCGCGTACTCCCTGACACTCCAGGCCGGCTACGACCGCGCCGAACTGGGCGTCGTCTACCCGATCGCGCGCGGCACCGGGCCGGTGCTGACCATGCTTTTCGCGGTCCTACTCCTCGGCGAACGGCCGGGTCCGGTCGCGATGCTCGGTGCGCTCGGTGTCGTGGGCGGCATCGTCGTGGTCGCGGGCAACCCGTTCGGCAGTGGGCGACATCGTCCCGCCCGCGGCGTGCGCTGGGGCGCCGCCACGGGTGCGACGATCGCCGGCTACACCCTCTGGGACAGCTTCTCGATCACATTGCTGCACCTGGCTCCCGTGAGCTACTACTCCGGCACGCTGCTGCTGCAGAGCCTGATCCTGACCCCGAGCGCCCTGCGGCGAGGCGGCGACATCTGCGCCGCCGTCCGGCGGAACGTAGCCCCGGTCCTCACCGTGGCCGTCTTCTCGCCTGTTGCCTACATCCTCGTCCTGACCGCGATGCAGACCGCGCCGGTCGCACTCGTCGCACCGCTGCGTGAATCCTCGATCGTGATCGGTTCGCTCCTCGCGTGGCGGCTCTTCCACGAGGGCCATCTCGCGCGCCGCCTCGCCGGCGCGGCGATCGTCCTCGTGGGCATCGCGGCGATCAGCATCTGAGGTCCCGACCCGGCAAGGTCGCGTCCTCGCGACCTGGCCGCTGTAGGCGGGTCAGTTCGAGCGGTGCAGCAAACCGTCCGGGCCGACAGCCGGGTTGTCAGCGGGGTCCACCCGCTCACCCTCGGCGATCGCACCAGGGGCGGTGCCGTCGCCGAAGGCGCTGCCGCCGAGCGACTCCCGCCCATGCGGGGTCATCCAGCCGGACAGGTCCGGACCCTTCGGGACGATGCCGGTGGGGTTGATGTCCGAGTGCACGACGTAGTAGTGCCGCTTGATCTGCTCGAAGTCGACGGTGTCGCCGAAACCGGGCGTCTGGAACAGGTCCCGCGCGTAGGCCCACAGCGCCGGGAACTCGATCAGCTTGGCGCGGTTGCACTTGAAGTGCCCGTGGTAGACCGGATCGAAGCGCACCAGAGTGGTGAAGAGACGCACGTCGGCCAGCGTGATGTGATCGCCGACGAGGTAGCGACGGTCGGTCAACCGCTCCTCCAGCCAGTCCAGGGCGGTGAAGAGCCGGTCGTACGCCGCGTCGTACGCCGTCTGCTCACCGGCGAAACCGCAGCGGTACACCCCGTTGTTGACCTCGGTGTAGATGCGCTTCATTACCGGGTCCATGTCCTCCCGCAGGGCCTGCGGGTAGAGGTCGGGCGCACCGTCGCGGTGGAAGGCGCCCCACTGCTCGATGAGGTCGATGTCCATCTGGGGGAAGTCGTTGGTGACCACCGACCGGGTCGGTACGTCGACCAGCGCGGGCACCGTGATCCCGCGCGGGTAACCGGGCTGGCGGTTCTCGAACGCGTCCTTCAGGCGCGGCATCTTCAGCACGGGATCGAGGCCGCCCGGATCCAGGTCGAAGGTCCAGCTGTCTGCGTCATGGGTCGGCCCGCACACCCCCAGGGAGATGGCGTCCTCGAGGCCGAGCAGCCGGCGTACGGTCGTGAGCCGACTGGCCCACGGGCACGCGCGGCTCACCACGAGCCGGTAGCGCCCCGGCTCGACCGGCCAGGTCGGTGAGTCCTTCGTGATCCGGTCATCGATGTAGTTGGTGTCGCGTTCGAAGCTGGGCTCGACGTAGGCGGTCATGAGCCCATCCTGCCCAGCCGGTCCAGCAGGAACGCCTCCGCACGGCAGACACGCTCGAACTCGCCGAGGTGCAGGCTCTCGTTCGCGCCGTGCGCACGGGTGTCAGGGTCCTCGACGCCGGTCACCAGGATGGCCGCATCGGGGAAGCGCTCGGCGAACGCCGCCACGAACGGGATCGACCCGCCCACCCCGATGTCGACCGGCTCGGTGCCGTCCCAGGCATCGCGGAACGCCGCCCGCGCCTGGTCCTGCACAGGACCGCTCGCGTCGGCCGAGAACCCGGCGCCCTCGTCGTCCAGGGTCACCTCGAGCTGTGCGCCCCAGGGCGTGTGCTCGCGCAGGTGCTCCTGCAGCAGCCGGTAGGCCTCCCGCGGGTCCTCGTCCGGCGCGATGCGCATGGAGACCTTGGCGCGGGCGGACGCGGCAAGCGTGTTGGAGGCCGTGTCGACCGACGGCGCGTCGATGCCGATCGTGGTGATGGCCGGACGGGTCCACAGGTCCGACAGCAGGTCGCCGGAGCCGATGACCTGGACGCCGTCGAGCAGGCCGGACTCCAGGCGCAGGCGGGCCTCGTCGTACCCGAGGTCAGAGGCATTGCCGCCACGCAGTCCCTTCACCGCCACGGTGCCCTTGTCGTCGTGCAGGGAGGCGAGCAGCCGCACCAGGGCGGTGATCGCGTCCGGGACCGGGCCGCCGTACATGCCCGAGTGCACGCTGTGGTCGAGGGTGCGCACGGAGACGACCACGCGGATCATCCCGCGCAGGGTCGTGGTGAGCGCCGGCGTGCCGATGTCCCAGTTGGTGGAGTCGGCCAGCACGATCGCGTCCGCGCGCAGTCGGTCGCCGTGTCGTTCCAGGATGGTCGCGAGCGAGTCGGATCCGACCTCCTCCTCCCCTTCGACGAACACCGTGACGCCCACGGGCGGGCGCCCGTCATGTGCCCGGATCGCCGCGATGTGCGCCATCACGCCGGCCTTGTCGTCGGCGGCGCCGCGGCCGTAGAGCCGTCCGCCGCGCTCGACCGGCTCGAACGGCGGGCTGTCCCAGTCCTTCTCGTCGCCGGGAGGCTGCACGTCGTGGTGGGCGTAGAGCAGCACGGTCGGCGCGCCGTCGGGGGCCGGAAGGTGACCGATGACCGCGGGGCGGCCGCCCTCGCGGACGATCTCGACGTCCAGACCCTCCGCGCGGAGCAGCTCGGCGACCGCCTCGGCGCTGCGATCGACCTGCGTCTGGTCGAAGGAGTCCAGGGAGACGCTGGGGATCGCCGTCAGGGCCTCCAGGTCGGCGCGTACGCCGGGCATCAGGTCCGCGATCCTGGCGGTCAGTCGTGCGGTGTTCTCGGGCCCGTTGTGAGGGGCTGCGGCGTCGGTATCGGTCACGGCGGCCACCGTAGTCCCGACCCCCGTAGAATCATCAGCGTGTTAGGCCGCAGCAAGTCCGAACCCGTCACCACGAGCACCCCGGATCCCGGCGAGGGGGTGGTGCTCACCAAGGACGGCAAGAAGGGTCGGCCGACGCCGAAGCGTCGCGAGCAGCAGGCGGCTCGCCGCCAGCCGCTGGTGCCGCAGGACCGCAAGGTCGCCAAGACCGCGTCCCGCGAAGAGCAGCGCAAGTCGCGCATCGCCCAGCGCGAGGCCATGGCGCGCGGCGACGAGAGTGCGCTGATGCCGCGCGACCGCGGGCCGGTGAAGCGCTTCATCCGCCACCACGTCGATGCCCGCTTGCGGCTCGGCGAGGTCGTGCTACCGCTGATGCTGATCCTCTTGATCGGTTCGGCGGTGCTGCCGAGCAACCTGCTGAAGACCAACGGCCTGCTGATCGTGTGGGCCATCGCCGTGATCAGCGTCATCGACGTGGCGTTCATGTGGCGTCGCCTCAAGAAGCGCATCGTGGAGGCCACCGGAGAAGCGCCACCGAAGGGCTCCTTGCGGTACGCCGGGATGCGCGCCTTCCAGATGCGCTTCACCCGGATGCCCAAGCCCCAGGTGCCCCGCGGCATCCCGCTGGACGACATCCCCCCGCCCGGTCGAGCGAGCGGTACCAGCAAGACCCGCTGACCTGCGGCGAGCGGCCTACAGCTCGTCGGACAGGCTCATCGGCCCGTAGACGACCTCGCCGTTCTCCAGGAGCGTCACCGAGGCGACGCCGGCATCGGCCAGCTCGCGCCAACTCTGCCCGAGCCAGGACTCGGCGTCGCTCTGCGTCGGGAACGCCGAGGTCACCATCGCGGTGCCGCGGAGCTCCCCGCCGTCGCGGTCGGCGTAGGTCCAGGTCCAGGCATCGCTCATGCGGGCGAGCCTATGCGCGGCCGGTGACATCCGTCGTACGCCGGTCGGAGAGCGGCGCCGCGGTCACTTTCCCGCGCGCGCCGCGCGGGCGTCCGGTCGGAAGTCGGCGCCGCGGTCACGTTCCTGCGCTCGCCGGCCGGGTGCCGGTGTCAGGCGTGCGCGGCCACCGCTGCGGCAACCGCCGGCGCCACACGCTCGTCGAACACGCTGGGCACGACGAGATCGGCCACCGGCATCTCGACGAGGTCGGCGATCGCCTGAGCGGCGGCCAGCTTCATGGCCTCGGTGATGCCGCTGGCGCCGGAGTCGAGCGCGCCGCGGAAGAGACCGGGGAACGCCAGCACGTTGTTGATCTGGTTCGGGTAGTCCGAACGCCCGGTGGCCACGACGCGTGTGTGTCGGGCGGCGACCTCAGGGTGCACCTCAGGGTCAGGGTTGGCCAGTGCGAAGACGATCGCGTCCGAGGACATCGTGGCGACGATCGCCTCGGGCACACTGCCCCCGGAGACGCCGATGAAGACATCCGCACCGACCATGGCGTCAGCGAGCACCCCCGTCACCCCGCGCGGGTTGGTGGTGGCAGCCACCCGCACCTTGTGCTCCGCCAGGTCCGTGCGGCCGGAGTGCACCACGCCGCGCGAGTCGCACACGACGACGTCACGGACACCCCGGCGGATCAGGATGTTGGCGATCGCGACGCCGGCGGCACCGGCGCCGGAGACGACCACCCGCAGCGTCTCCAGCTCGCGTCCGACCACCGTGGCGGCGTTGATCAGGGCGGCGAGCGACACGATCGCGGTGCCGTGCTGGTCGTCGTGGAAGACCGGGATGTCCAGGCGGGCCTTCAACTGCTCCTCGATGGCGAAGCAGCGCGGCGCGGAGATGTCCTCCAGGTTGATGCCGCCGTACGTCGGCGCGAGACGCGCGACCGCCTCGACGATCTCCTCCACCGTGCCGGTCTCCAGGCACACCGGCACCGAGTCGACACCGGCGAAGTGCTTGAAGAGGACCGCCTTGCCCTCCATGACCGGCAACGCGGCGACCGGGCCGATGTCACCCAGGCCGAGCACGGCCGTGCCGTCGGTGACGACCGCGACCGTGTTGCGACGGGTCGTGAAGCGGAACGACAGCGACGGGTCGACCGCGATCGCGCGACATACGTCGGCCACGCCGGGCGTGTAGAGCAGCGCCAGGTCCGCGCGGTCGCGCAGCGGCTTGGTCGGGACCGACTCCAGCTTGCCGCCCTCATGGGCCTCGAACACCGGTCCGGAGATATCCGGCTGCGAAGGGGCGAGCACGAGTGGGACGGGGTGTTCGGTCACGCTGGGTGCACCTCTGCGGTCTCGGGGCGGGCGGGACATCGGCTGGTGCCGTGGTGGGCCCGCGTCACCCAACCACGTGGGGATCGGGGGGCGCTACTCGCAACCCGCTGCCGGGCGCGTCGCGAGCCCCTAACCTGTCGGAATGAGCACGACGTTGATCCTCGGCGGCACCGCACGATCGGCACGCAGGTACGCCGCGGCGTTGCTTCCGGCCGGTTCCCCGGTCACGGTGGTCTTCCCCGGCGAGCCGATGACCGACCAGTACCCCGACGAGTGGACCACCGTGCGGGCCGACGACCTGACCCGCACCATCCTGCGCGGCCGCACGCCGGTGCTCATCGACTCCCTCGAGACCTGGGTGAGCGGGCTGCTCGACCACTACGACGCCTGGTCGGGCGACGAGGCGCGCCTCGCCACGGTGCGCGAGGCCATTGCCGAGTTCGGGGCGCTGTGGATGCACGCGCCGTACGACTCGGTCGCGCTCAGCCGCGAGGTCGGTCTGACCGCCATCCCCGAGGACGACCGCAACCGGCGACTGCGCGACGTGCTCGAAGAGGTCAACGCAACGGTCTCGGTCATCAGCAAGCGCACCCACCTCATCGTGGCCGGCCGCGCTCTGGACCTGTCGGACTCGGTCCGCATCGACTGACGGCACCAATCCTGCACGCTGACGGCGTTCGGCACGGTTGACGGCGTTCGAACGCCGTCAGCGCGCGTCGGCTCAGCTCGGCTGCACGTGCACGAACGGCGGCTTGACGACCGTCACGGGCAGCGCGCGACCGCGTACGTCGACAACGAGCTCGTCGCCCGCGGTGATGCCGCGGTCGAGCAGTGCCAGGGCGATCCCCTGCTTGAGCGTGGGCGACATCGTCCCGGACGTGACCTCGCCGACGACCGTGCCGTCCTCGCGCGTCACGGCACAGTGCGCACGGGGGATGCCGCGACCGGTGGCCAGTAGGCCCCAGGCGAGCCGGCACGACTTCTCGGCCCGCTGCTTCGCGAGCACGTCCTTGCCCCAGAACTGCTCCTTGTTCCACCCGACGGCCCAGCCCGCGCGCGCCATGTTGGGGGTGATCCGCATCGACAGATCGCTGCCGTGCAGCGGGTAGCCCATCTCGGTGCGCAGCGTGTCGCGCGCCCCGAGGCCGCAGGGCAGTCCGTCCAGGTCGCGGATCGCGTCCATCAGCGCGTCCCACAGGGCCGGGGTGTCATCCCAGCGCGGCACCAGCTCGAAACCCTTCTCGCCGGTGTACCCGGAGCGCAGGACGATGATGTCGCGGCCCTGCCAACTCGTGGCGGCGCTGGTGAAGGACATATAGCCCAGGTCGGTGGGCAGCCCGAGCCGCTGCAGCACCTCGACGCTGCGCGGACCCTGCACCGCCACGATGCCGTAGTCCTCGTGCTGGTCGCGCACCTCGATGCCCTCCGGGGCGGCAGCCTGCAGGCGTCGGACGACCTCGGCGGTATTCGCGGCGTTGGGGACGAGGAAGACCTCGTCCTCGCTCGTGAAGTACTGGATGAGGTCGTCGACCACGCCACCGGTCGCCTCGTCGCAGCACATCGTGTACTGCGCCTTCGGCGGCGCGATCTTGCGCAGATCGTTGGTGAAGCACCGGTTGACGAAGTCGGCGGCGCCCGGCCCGCGGACCGAGGCCTTGCCGAGGTGACTGACGTCGAAGATGCCGACACGCTCGCGGACGGCGGTGTGCTCGCGCAGCACTCCGCCGCCGGCGTACTCGATCGGCATCTGCCAACCGCCGAAGTCGGCCATCTTCGCGCCGAGCGCGCGGTGGCGTTCGTCGAGCGGCGAGGTGCGGACGGGCACGTCGGCGGCGGGCAGGGCGGTGGCGTCGGGGGGCAGCGAGGTCATGGGCGTCACGGTAGCTGTGAGCCGCGCGTACAGTCGCGAGAGGCATTCACCGCCCAAAACAACACAAGCACCACCGATGACGACGAGAACGAGGACGACACACGTGACGACCACCGTTTCCCTGACCGCCAAGACCGCTCCCGATGGAGCCGACGTGACGGTCGTGCTGACCCGCAAGGGCGCGAAGGGGGCGGTCGCCGTACGCACCCCCGCCCTGACCGACGCCGGCTGGGCGCACCTGGACACGCTGCTGACCGCGGTCCAGGCGACCGGCGCGGCCGACGAGGTGCTGAAGTTCACCGGTGTGCCCGGTGCGGGCGACCTGGTGGTGGCGACCGGGTCCGGGCTGTCGGGTGAGCCCACCGCGACGGACGCCGAGACCGTACGCCGCGCCGCGGGCGCCGCCGTCACGAAGCTCAGGGGCACTCCCTCCGCCTATCTGGCACTCCCGGCTGAGGATCCCGCCCTGCTGACCGCATCGGTCGAGGGCGGTCTCTTCGGTGCGTACGCGTACACCGCCTACAAGACCGGCGACGTCAAGGCTCCGGTCGCCACCCTGCGGGTGCACGCGAGCAGCCCGACCGGCAAGGACGCGAAGGCCCTGGTCGCCCGCGCCCAGACGGTGGCCGCCGCGCAGAACTGGGCGCGCGACCTGGTCAACATGCCCCCGCTCGACCTCTACCCCGAGTCGTTCGCCCAGGCGGTGCGCGAGCGGTTCTCGGGCACCAAGGTGAAGGTCGAGGTCGCCGAGGAGGCGCAGCTCGTCAAGGACGAGTGCGGCGGTCTGATCGGCGTCGGTCGCGGCTCGGCCCGCCCGCCGCGCCTGGTCACCCTCACCTACAAGCCCCGCAAGGCCGCAGCCCACCTGGCACTGGTCGGCAAGGGCATCACCTTCGATTCAGGCGGCCTCTGCATCAAGCCAGCCGACGGCATGCTCACCATGAAGAGCGACATGGGCGGTGCCGCTGCCGTCGCCGCGACCATCGAGGCCGTCGCCGCGCTCGGCCTGCCCGTGGCCGTGACCGGTTACCTCTGCCTGGCCGAGAACCTCACCGGCGCCGACGCGCAGCGACCCGGCGACGTCGTGCGGATGCCCAACGGAAAGACCGTGGAGATCATCAACACCGACGCCGAGGGCCGCCTCGTGATGGCCGACGGCCTGAGCCTCGCCTCGCGGCTCACCCCCGATCTGACCATCGACGTCGCGACCCTCACCGGCGCGGCCGTCGTGGCCCTGGGCGACCAGACCGCTGCCGTGGTCAGCAACGAGGACACCGTGCGCGAGGAGATCGTCGACGCCGCGGGACGGGCGGGCGAGGCCGCGTGGCCGATGCCGCTGCTGGAGCACCTGCGCGCCGGCCTCGACTCCAAGATCGCCGACGTCAAGCACACCGGTGCGCGCCCAGGCGGTCTCATCAGTGCCGCGCTCTTCCTGCGCGAGTTCGTCGGCAACGGTGCCGACGGGTCGCAACTGCCGTGGGCGCACATGGACATCGCCGGACCGGCGTACAACGAGAAGCCCTACGGTTACACGCCGTTCGGCGGCACCGGGTACGCCGTGCGGACCCTCGTCACGCTGGCCGAGGGCCGGGCCTGACCGCACCACCGAGCGGCTGACAAGCTGCCGACCTGACATCACTGACGCAAAGGAGCGTTGACCCGTATGACGTCCGCGGACCCCGGGACCGACCAGACCGACACCTTCGACATCGTCGTGCTGGGCGGTGGCAGCGGCGGCTACGCCTGCGCGCTGCGCGCCACCGAGCTCGGTCTGAGCGTCGCACTGGTGGAGCAGGGCAAGCTCGGCGGCACCTGCCTGCACCAGGGATGCATCCCCACCAAGGCACTGCTGCACGCGGCCGAGGTCGCGGACGCCGCACGCGAGAGCGCGAAGTTCGGGGTGAAGGCCTCGCTCGACGGCATCGACATGCCGGGGGTGCACTCCTACAAGGACGGGGTCATCTCCCGGCTCTACAAGGGTCTGCAGGGCCTGATCTCCGCGCACAAGGTGGAGTACGTCGAGGGCACCGGTCGGCTGAGCTCCCCCACCACGGTCACCGTCGGGGATCGGGTCCTCACCGGCCGGCACGTGGTGCTCGCGACCGGTTCGACACCGCGGCTGCTGCCCGGGCTCGAGGTCGGCGGCCGGATCGCGACCAGCGCCCAGGCCCTCACCCTCGATCACGTCCCCGACCGCGTCGTCGTGCTCGGCGGCGGCGTCATCGGTGTCGAGTTCGCTTCCGTCTACAAGTCGTTCGGCGCCGAGGTGACCGTCGTCGAGGCGCTGCCCCGTCTGGTGGCGAGTGAGGACGAGGCCGTCTCCAAGGCGCTGGAGCGCGCGTTCAAGAAGCGCAAGATCACCGTGCGCACCGGCGCCCGCTTCGCGTCGGCGACCGACGGTGCGGACGCCGTGACGATCACCCTGGAGTCCGGCGACACCATCGAGGCCGACCTGCTGCTGGTCGCCGTCGGCCGCGGCCCGGTGACCGCGGATCTGGGATACGAGGAGGCCGGCGTCACCCTCGAGCGCGGCTTCGTGCCCACCGACGAGCGGTGCCGCACCGGCGTCGCCGGCGTCTACGCGGTCGGCGACATCGTGCCCGGGCTGCAGCTCGCGCACCGCGGCTTCGCCCAGGGCATCTTCGTGGCCGAGGACATCGCCGCACTCGCGCCGGCCCCCGTCGACGAGCAGACCATCCCCCGGGTGACCTACTGCGAGCCGGAGATCACGGCGGTCGGGATGACCGAGGCGCGCGCCCGCGAGGAGTATGGCGACGACGTGTCGACGTACGAGTACAACCTGGGCGGCAACGGCAAGAGCCAGATCCTGCAGACCCAGGGATTCGTCAAGCTCGTACGCCGCACCGACGGGCCCGTCGTCGGCGTGCACATGATCGGCGCCCGGATGAGCGAGCAGGCCGGGGAGGCCCAGTTGATCGTCGGCTGGGAAGCGCTGCCCGACGACGTCGCACCGCTCGTGCACGCCCACCCCACCCAGAACGAAGCGCTCGGCGAGGCGCACCTCGCGCTCACCGGGAAACCGCTGCACGCCCACTCCTGAGACCCGCCCACCACACCGCCTGAACATGAAGGAGAATGTCGGCCATGTCTGAACGCGTGACCATGCCCGCACTCGGAGAGTCCGTCACCGAAGGCACCGTGACCCGGTGGCTGAAGCAGGTGGGCGAGGAGGTCGCGGTCGACGAGCCGCTGCTGGAGGTCTCGACCGACAAGGTCGACACCGAGATCCCGTCGCCGGTGGCCGGCACGCTGCAGGAGATCCTGGTGCAGGAGGACGAGACCGTCGAGGTCGGCGCCGACCTGGCCGTGGTGGGCGAGGGTGCGGGCGGCGATTCCGCCGGCAGCGGGTCCGACGCGGCATCATCGGAGTCCGCCCGATCCGAGGAGCCCGCCCAGTCCGAGGAGCCTGCTCCCGCCGAACCGTCGGCCGCCGCGGAGCCGGACGAGAAGAACACCGAGGACGAGGCCCCCGCCCAGGCGGCCCCGGCACAGGCATCGAACGACGCGAGCGGCGCTGATGGTCCCGGCGAGGGCGAGGGCGAGGGCGAGGGCGAGGGCGAGACCGTGACCATGCCCGCGCTCGGCGAGTCCGTCACCGAGGGCACCATCACCCGGTGGCTCAAGGCCGAGGGCGACGAGGTCGCCATGGACGAGCCGCTGCTGGAGGTCTCGACCGACAAGGTCGACACCGAGGTCCCCTCCCCGGCCGCGGGCACGCTGACCAAGATCCTGGTCCAGGAGGACGAGACCGTCGAGGTCGGCGCGAAGCTCGCCGTCATCGGGGGCGCGTCCTCCGGTGGCGACGCCGCGTCTTCCCCGGCTGCGTCGACCGGGTCTTCTGGGTCCTCTGTGCCGGCTCCCACCAAGGACACCGAGACGACCAAGTCCGAGCCGCAGGCAGAGCAGAAGGACGAGGCGCCCGCCCCCGAGCCTGAGAAGAAGGCCGAGCCCGCCCCCGAGTCCAAGCCTGCCCCCCAGAAGCCGGAGCCGGCCGCGGCGCCCGCCGCGCAGCCGTCGGCGTCCTCCGAGGGCGACGGCGGTTCGTCGACGTACGTGACCCCCCTGGTCCGCAAACTCGCGACCCAGCACGATGTCGACCTGGCCTCGGTCAAGGGCACCGGGATCGGCGGGCGCATCCGCAAGCAGGACGTGCTCGAGGCCGCCGAGGCGGCGAAGGCGCCCGCCACACCGGAGGCACCCGCGGCACCTGCGGCCGCGAGCACCCCGGCAGCGCCGTCGATCGACGTGTCCGCCAAGCGCGGCACCACCGAGAAGATGACCCGGATGCGCCGGCTCATCGCGACCCGGATGGTCGAGTCGCTGCAGGTCTCGGCGCAGCTCACCACGGTTGTCGAGGTCGACGTCACCCGGATCGCCCGGCTGCGCGACCGCGCGAAAGCCGGCTTCGCCGAGCGGGAGGGCGTCAAGCTCAGCTTCCTGCCGTTCTTCGCGCTCGCCGCGGTGGAGGCACTCAAGACCCACCCGGTGCTCAACGCCAGCGTCGAGGACGACTCGATCGTGTATCACTCCAGCGAGAACCTCGGGATCGCCGTCGACACCGAGAAGGGGCTGTTCGTCCCGGTCATCCAGAACGCCGGAGACCTCAACATCGCCGGTCTGGCGCGCAAGATCGGCGACCTGGCCGCGCGTACCCGGGACAACAAGGTGACTCCCGACGAGCTGGGCGGCGGCACCTTCACGCTGACCAACACCGGCAGCCGGGGCGCACTCTTCGACACCCCGATCATCAACCAGCCGCAGGTCGCGATCCTCGGCACCGGCTCGGTCGTCAAGCGCGCGGTCGTGCTGAGCGACGCGGACGGCGGCGAGACCATCGCGATCCGCTCGATGGTCTACCTGGCGCTCTCCTACGACCACCGGATCGTGGACGGCGCGGACGCCGCCCGCTTCCTCGGCACCGTCAAGGAGCGCCTGGAAGAGGGCGCGTTCGAGGTCTGATCCCGTCATGACGCAGTCAGACGCACGGGTGGCGCAACGGGTCGCGATCACCGGATCCTCCGGGATGATCGGCACTGCTCTGATCGAGCACCTCACCGCCCGCGGCGACGAGGTCGTGAAGGTGGTGCGGCATGCACCCGGCGCGTCGGACGAGGTGCAGTGGGACCCGGCGAAGGCCGAGCTGGACCCGGCCGACCTGCGTGGGGTGACCGCGGCGGTCAACCTCGCCGGCGCCGGCATCGGCGACCATCGGTGGACGGCGGCGTACAAGCGCACCATCACCGAGTCGCGGGTCTCCTCGACCGCGACCCTTGCTCACGTGCTCGCCTCGCTCGAGGCTCCGGTGCGTCTCGTCAGCGCGTCCGGGATGTCCTATTACGGCGAGCGGGGCGACGACGTGGTCGACGAGTCCGGTGCGCCCGGCGACTCCTTCCTCGCCGGCGTCACGCAGGTGTGGGAAGCGGCCACGGCACCTGCGGCGGCCGCCGGCCACCCGGTGTGCTTCCTGCGCACCAGCCTGGTCCTGGACCAGAAGGGCGGGTCGATGGAGCAGGTGCTGCGGCTGGCCAGGCTCGGGCTCGGCGGCCCGCTCGGCTCCGGGCGCCAGTGGTGGTCGTGGATCTCGTTGGAGGACCAGGTCCGCGCGATCGTGCACCTCATCGACCATCCCGAGATCACCGGGCCGGTCAACATGAGCAGTCCCTCCCCCGCCCGGCAGGCCGACTTCATGCACGCGCTGGGACGCGCCCTGCACCGGCCCGCGGTGCTGCCGGCCCCATCGTTCGCGCTGCGGGCAGTGCTCGGCGAGCTGGCATCGGAGATCATGACCAGTCTGCGGATGCAGCCGAAGGTGCTGCAGGACAGCGGCTTCGTCTGGTACCACGGAGAGTTGGGCGAGGTCGCGGAGTGGCTCGCTCGCTGATCCCGGCACGTCTTCCCGCACCCTGTCGGCCGCGGTAGGTAGGTTCGCCGGGTGCCCACGCGAGCGGACGACCCGATGATCCAGGCCCGTTCGCTGCGCAAGAGCTTCGGATCGTTCGAGGCGGTGCGGGGCATCGACGTGCAGATCCACCGCGGTGAGTCCTTCGGCTTCCTCGGGCCGAACGGCGCCGGCAAGTCCTCCACGATGCGGATGATCGCCGCGGTGTCCCCGGTCACCTCCGGTGAGCTGCGGATCCTGTCGATGGACCCTGCCACGCACGGCTCGCAGATCCGCGGCCGGATCGGCATCTGTCCGCAGGAGGACACCCTCGACAACGACCTCAGCGTGCGCGACAACCTGATCGTCTACGGCCGCTACTTCGGCCTCTCGCGCGCGGCCGTCCGCTCCCGAGCCGACGAGCTGCTGGAGTTCGCGCAGCTGACCGAGCGGGCGCAGGCGAAGGTCGACGATCTGTCCGGAGGCATGAAGCGTCGGCTGACCATCGCCCGGTCGCTGATCAACGACCCGGAGCTGCTGCTCCTCGACGAGCCCACCACCGGCCTCGACCCGCAGGCCCGGCACTTGTTGTGGGACAAGCTGTTCCGCCTCAAACAGCAGGGCGTCACCCTGGTGCTGACCACGCACTACATGGACGAGGCCGAGCAGCTGTGCGACCGGCTCGTGGTGATGGACAAGGGCGAGATCGTGGCCGAGGGGTCGCCGTTGCGGTTGATCGCCGAGCACTCCACGCGGGAGGTCGCCGAGCTGCGCTTCGGCGTCGGTGAGCACGAGGACATGGCAGACCGGGTGCGCGATCTTGCCGACCGGGTCGAGGTGCTGCCCGACCGGCTGCTCCTCTACACCCAGCACGGTGAGGAGACTCTCGCCAAGGTCGGCGAGCGCGGGCTCACGCCGACCGCCGTCCTGGTGCGGCGTTCCACGCTCGAAGACGTCTTCCTGCGGCTCACCGGCCGCAGCCTGGTCGACTGATGAGCGCCACGACGGACCGGCCGAGCCCCTTCCAGGCGTGGCGGCTGGCGGACTACTGGTTCACGCTCTACCGCCGCACCTGGCGGGGCAGCGTGGTGACCAGCTTCGTCAATCCGCTGCTCTACGTGGTGGCCATGGGGGTGCTGCTCGGCGGTTTCGTGCACGCGGACCCCCAGCGGCTCGAGGGCGCGCACAGCTACCTGCAGTTCGTGGTCCCGGGGATGCTTGCCGCGCAGTCGATGCAGGTGGCGATCGGCGAGGTCACCTTCCCGGTGATGACCATGCTCAAGTGGCACAAGACCTACTTCTCGATGGCCGCCACACCGCTCCGGGTCGTCGACCTGGTCGTGGCGCACCTCGGTTTCGCCGTCCTGCGGCTGGCGCTCACCGCGGTGGTCTTCACCCTGGTGCTCGCGCCGTTCGGTGTCTTCCACTCGGTGCTCGGCGCCTGCGGCGTGGTGCTGGTGCAGTTGCTGCTCGGCCTCGCGTTCGCCGCGCCCATCTACGCGTACGCGGCGGCCCTGCGCAACGAGATGGGATTCACTCTGATCTTCCGGCTCCTGATGATCCCGCTGACCCTCTTCTCGGGTGCCTTCTTCCCGCTGTCCAACCTCCCCGCGTCGCTGGAGGCCATCGCCCGTGTCAGCCCCTTGTGGCAGGGGGTGTCACTGACCCGGATGTTCGCGCTGGGGACGAGCGAGCCCGGTCCCGTGGCCGCGCACCTGGCCTATCTCGTGGTGCTCGCCGCGGTCGGCGTCTGGCTCAGCGTGCGCGCGCTCACCCGGCGGTTGATCTTCTGATGGCGATCCTGTCCGCACCGATCACCCGTGACCGCGGTCGCGAGCTGTCCCGCGCCGCCGCGACGGGCGTGCTGCTCTACCGCAACTACCTGGTCTACCGGCGCGGCTGGATCATCTTCCTGACCGGCTTCCTCGAGCCGGTGCTCTACCTGCTCTCCATCGGGATCGGCGTCGGAAAGCTGGTGCACGGTTTCGACGTCGGCGGTCGCTCGGTGCCGTACGCAGACTTCGTGGCGCCGGGCATGCTCGCGGCGTCGGCCATGAACGGCGCCATCTTCGACACCACCTTCAACGTGTTCTTCAAGTTGAAGTACCAGAAGCTCTACGACCAGGTCCTGGCCACACCGCGTACGACGAGCGACGTCGCCCGCGGCGAGATCACCTGGGCCCTGTTACGCGGCGGCATCTACTCCGCGGCGTTCCTGCTCGTGATGCTCGCCCTCGGACTCGTGCACAGCTGGTGGGCTGTCCTGGCGCTGCCGGCGGCCCTGCTGATCGGGTTCGGCTTCGGCGGGATCGGCATGGCGCTCACCACCTGGATGCGCAGCTGGCAGGACTTCGAATTCATCGCGCTCGGCACGTTGCCGCTCTTCCTCTTCTCGGCGACCTTCTTCCCGGTCTCGGCCTTCCCTGAGTGGCTGCAGTGGGTCGTGCAGTGCACCCCGCTCTACCGCGGGGTCGTGCTCTGCCGCGAGCTCACCACCGGGCAGGTGGGCATCGGGTCGATGGTCTCCGTGGTCTACCTGCTGGTGCTCGGCGTCATCGGCACCCGCATCGTCAGCCGACGACTGTCGGTGCTGCTGCTCACCTGACCGCGCCGACGGGCGCGATCACGACGCTGTCCATGCGGTGATCCGCCACCCGTCGGAGGTCCAGACGAGCGAGACGTCGGCGCGCTCCCCCGCCGTCGCGGGCAGGGTGCTGGTGCCGTCCGGCCCTGACACGGTGTACGCCGACCGCTCGATCACCGCCTGCACCTGCGTGGTGCCTCCCGTCGTGGAGACGGTCCGCGCACTGCGGACCCGAAAATCCAGCCGCGAGTAATGCATTCCGCCCGCGCGGGCGGTGCTCAGGTCCGCGCTGTCGGATCGGTACGCCGTTGAACCGACCTGCACCGCCGACCGCAGATCACCCGCATCCCCGGTGACCCACGCGTGCGCCCGGGCGCTGACGAGCAGCTGGAGCACGCCCAGCGGCGAGCGCGACAAGCGTTGCTGGGGCGATGCAGTCGTGGAGGACGGAGGCGTCGGGTGGAGCGGGCGCGACGTGCTGGGCGCCGAGCGGGTCGGGGTGGCCACCGGGGCCGCACGGGTGCGGGGTGCGCCGGCCAGGCTGCGAGACGACGTCGGCGTCGCGTGGTCGGCACCGGCGGGCGTGCCGTCCCCGACCAGCATCAGGCCGCCGGTGACCAGTCCGACGAACGCCGCCGCACCCGCCGTACGCACCACGACCGGGCGCCGCCACCATGCGCCGGCCTCCGCACTCGCGCTGTGCCGCCCGATGCCCTCCCACGGTCTCGCCGCCGGCTCACCCCCCTCGGGCTTCGGGCTCCTGCCCTCGCGGCCCGCGTCCTCACGGATGCGGCGGGTGAGCTGCACTCCGGGATCGTCCCCCGACCCCCGCGGCGCCGTACGCCGTCCTGCCGACCCCTGCACCGGCGCGGGCTCGGCGGTTGCCATCGCCCAGAGCGCCACCGCGAAGTCCTCCGGGGTCGGACGTGCAGATGGGGTGTGCGACAAGCAGCAGAGCACTAAGTCGCGCAGCTCCGGCGCGAGCTGCGGGGCGAGATCAGCCAGGTCGGGGCGGAGCGCGGCGGGCTCGGGTGCGTTGCCGACGAGTGCGGTCCATGCGATCGCGCCCAAGGAGTACGCGTCGCTCGCGGGGGTGACCTCCTGGCCCGCCAGGACCTCTGGCGCGGCCCAGCTCTCGGTGACCCACAAGGGGAGGCCGTCGTGCCCGGCCAGCTGGGAGAAGCCGAGGTCGGCGATCAACGGCTTGCCCTCCTGGGTGAAGAGGAGGTTGCCCGGGCTGAGGTCGCCATGGACCAGGCCCATGCTGTGCAGATCGTGCAGGGCGCGGGCCACCGGGCACAGCACCGTGACCAGTTCCCCCGGAGTCAGGTGGTCGCGGGTGCGCAGACTCTCGGCCAGCGACCCGCCCTCCGCCAGTTGCATCACGAGCGCCTCTCCCCCGTCGCCGAGGGTGACGACCTCGTGCAGCCGCACGACGTGCTCGTGGCGCAGGGCCTGGAGCAGGGACGCCTCGTGCTGCAGGACGTCACCCTCGTCGGTGCCGAGCACCTTCGCTGCGAGCCGCACGCCGTCCGAACGACGGACCGCCCACACCTGGCCCGACCCGCCGGCACCGAGCGGATGCAGCACCTCATACCCCGGGATCTGCGGTCGCGCGTCCATGGCACCAGACCGTGCCATCCGCGGGGCGCGGCCCGCAGAACTTGTCCACAGCCCCCACCCCCATTCTTGAGGGAACTAGCGTGCCTCTCGTGGACGACGCCGATCTGATCAGCACCTCGGTCGCCGCGGAACTGTTGGGCGTGCAGGTGCGCACCGTGTACGCGTACGTGAGCCGTGGCGTCCTCACCCGGGCCGACCTCGTCGGGTCGCGGCACGACGGGTCCCGCTTTCGGCGGTCGGACGTCCTTGCCCTCGCCGAGCGGCACCGGCGTGCCGTGGCCGGCCGGTTCGAGCTCACCATCGACACCCGGATCACCTCCCTCATCCCCGAAGGAGTGCTGCTGTATCGCGGTGCCGACGCGACGCAGCTCGCGACGGACACGGCGTACGAGCGGGTGGTCGAGCTGCTCTGGGAGTGTCCCGAGTTCGATTGGGCCCCCACGCCGTCGACCGATGGCGTGGCATTGCAGGTACGCCGGCTGTGCGGACCGGAGGCCACCGGCGCGGACCGCGTGCGGATGGCGGTGCACCTGCTGCACGACGAGACGCAGGGAGACCCGGTCGCCACCGACACGACCCGATTCGCCAGGGCCGGTCACGCGGCGCTGCTCGCCGCGGTGGCGTCCGTCGGGACGGCCGACCACGCCGCTCAGGGCACGCTGGCGGGACGCCTGGGTCACGGGCTGCTGGGTCGCCCTGTCGACGCTGCGGAAACGACGCTTCTGAACGCCGCGCTGGTGCTGCTGGCCGACCACGAACTGGCCACCTCGACGCTGGCGGCCCGCACCGCAGCGGGCACCGGCGCGCCGCCGTACCTGGTGGTGCTGGCGGGGTTGTCGGCGCTGGGCGGCCCGCGACACGGAAGCGCCTCTGTAGCGGCGGAGCATCTGCTCCGATGCAGCATCGACGACGGCGCCTCGGCCGCGCTCGACGAATACGAGGGGTCACCACCGGGTTTCGGGCACGCCGTCTACCGCGGGATCGACCCGCGTGCGGAGACCTTGCTGGGGCTGCTGGAGGAGACCGCGCCGAAGGTGGTGGCAGCCGCCGATGCGCTGCGCCTCGAGGTGCACCGGCGCGGCGGAGGCTACCCCAACGTCGACCTTGCGCTGGCGGCGCTCGCCGTCGGCCACGACCTGCCGCACGACGCCGGGGAGACCATCTTCTCCGTGGCCCGGATCGCCGGCTTCATCGCGCACGGGATCGAGGAGCACGGCCACCCGCTGCGGTTCCGCCCGCGCGCGATCTACACCGGTGACTGAGAACGTTTACTGCACAGGCGGTCCCACGTATCGCGAGCTCGGCCGGAAGATCTTGCGGCCCCTCGCCTGTTCCAGGATGTGCGCGGTCCACCCGATGACCCGGCTGCACGCGAACGTGGGTGTGAAGAGCTCACGAGGGATGCCGCACTCCTGCATCACCACGCCGGCGTAGTACTCCACGTTCGCGCGCAGCGGGCGATCCGGCTTGGCCTCGTCGAGCACCCGCACGACCTCCTTCTCGACCCGCACCGCGATCTCAGCGGTGTCGCCGCCGAGCTCGGTCGCGGTCTCCCGCAACAGCTCCGAGCGGGGGTCCAGACCCCGGTAGACCGCGTGGCCGAAGCCCATCACCCGCTGCCCCGCGGCCAGCTGCGCGCGTGCCCAGGGTGCGGCGTTCTCGACCGTGCCGATCTGGTCGAGCGCATCGAGGGCGCGACTCGGCGCACCGCCGTGCAACGGCCCGGACAGTGCGCCGATGGCCGCGACGACGCACGCCGTGAGGTCGGCGCCGGTCGAGGCGACGACCCGCGCAGTGAACGTCGAGGCGTTGAACCCGTGGTCGACCGTCAGACACAGGTACCGGCTGAGCGCCCGCACGGCGCGCTCGTCCGGTGTGCCGCCCGTGACCATCCAGAGGTAGTTGCCGACGTACCCCAGCTCGGGGCGTGGCGGGCGGGGCTGCTCACCGCGTCCGACGGCGTACGCCGCCGCGACCAGCCACGGGACCGCAGCAGCGGTCCGCAGCGCCGCCTGTTCCCGCGCCGCGTCGTCCAGGTCCCACAGCGGCTCGTCACCTGTGAGAACGCCGTACGCCGAGATAGCAGTCCGCAACGACGACAACGGTGCTCGCGTCGGCGCGGCACGCAGGACAGCGATGAGCTGCTCGGCGTAGCGATCCGTCGCGAGCAGATGCTCGGCGATCTCCCCACGCCATGCGCGGGCGGTCTCGGGGTCCGGCAGATCGCCGCGCAGCAGCAGGTGCCAGACGTCCTCCACGCTGTGGTCGCGGGCGAGACCGGTGGCGTCGTACTGCCGGTAGTGGAAGAAGCCCTCGGCGCCGCGGACGTCTCCGAGGGCGGTGTCGGCGACGATCACGCCGGCCAGACCCGGGGGCGCGATCAGGGGTGCGGGGTCAGCGGTCTGTGTCATGGCGCCAGCTTCACCGGGCCGCGACGCCGCGCCAATGTTGATCGTGTCAATGTGACGCGGGAGTACGGAAGGTCCCGGCGTACGCTCGAACGATGCGCATCGAGCAGCTCGGCTTCGCCCCCGATCTCGTCGATTACCAGGCCGCCTGGGACACCCAACGCGAGGTGCACGCCCGCGTCGTCGCCGGTGAGCAGGAGGACACCGTGCTCCTCTTGGAGCACGCCGCCGTCTACACCGCGGGAAAACGCACCGAGCCGCACGAGCGTCCGTTCGACGGCACGCCGGTGATCGACGTGGACCGCGGCGGGAAGATCACCTGGCACGGCCCGGGACAGCTCGTCGGCTATCCGATCGTGCGACTGCCCAACCCGATCGACGTCGTGGGACACGTGCGCCGACTCGAGCAGCTGATGATCGACGTCTGCGCCGACCTCGGCCTGGCCGCTCAGCGCGTCGAAGGTCGCAGCGGGGTGTGGTTCGCCGCATCGGACGGCAGGCCCGAGCGCAAGGTCGGCGCAATCGGCATCCGGGTCAGCCGCGACGTGACCATGCACGGGTTCGCGCTCAACTGCGACTGCGACATGTCCTGGTCCAACACGATCGTCCCGTGCGGGATCCCCGACGCCGGCGTCACCTCGCTCAGCCAGGAGCTGGGCCGCGACGTCCCCGTGCGCGAGGTGCTGCCCTTCGTACAGAAGCGGCTCCCGGACATCCTGGGCTGAGCAGCCGCCGCACTCACCTAAGCAGGTCGGCGGTCTTCACGACGGTCGCGAACTCCCCGTGCAGGTTCGCCGCCGTAACCCGCGACAGCTCGGCGGCGGTGTACTCGGCGCCGTCCGGACCCACGCGGTCGAAGGTGTGCGTGGCGTCGATGACGAAGCGCACGTCGTAGCCGAGGTTGCCGCCGACGCGCGCGGTCGTCTCGCAGCAGTGGTTGGTGGTGATCCCGCAGATCACGATCGAGGAGATGCCCTCCTGCTGCAGCCACGCGTGCAGGTCGGGCGTGCCGTGAAAGCTGGAGTTGACCGACTTCGCGACCAGCAGGTCCGGCTCACCCGTGATGACGTCCCTGAACGCGTGGCCCGGCTGACCGGGACGCAGCGGCGAGCGGGGGTCGAGCGAGTCGTGCCGGACGAACACGACCGGGCGCCCGTCCTCCCGCCACCGTCCCAGCAGGGCCGCGACGTGCTCCTCGCACAGCGGGTTGTCGCGCGGTCCCCAGTAGCCCGCGTCGTCGAAACCGCGCTGCACGTCGACGATCACGAGTGCCGTACGCGCGTCGATGTCCGGTCCGCCCTGCACCGCGTTGCTCATCCCCTGAGCGTAGGCAGCGACGGCGCCCCGCCCCACCGGGCTGCGCTCGACGGCAACGGCGATCGGCCCGCGGCGCCCGCGTACCCTGGAACAAAGCCTCTCCCACGGCGGTTGCGCCAGAGGGCAGAGCTGGGCGAGATGCCCGACGTCGAAGGCAAGGGAGCAGCGAGACCGTGACCGTGGCACCGGAGGGACGGCGCATGTTGCGCGTCGAGGCGCGCAACAGCGAGACCCCGATCGAGCGCAAACCGGAATGGATCCGTACGACGGCCAAGATGGGCCCGGCGTACACCTCGCTGCACAACCTAGTGAAGACCGGCGGCCTGCACACGGTCTGCCAGGAAGCCGGGTGCCCCAACATCTTCGAGTGCTGGGAGGACCGCGAGGCGACCTTCCTCATCGGTGGCGAGCAGTGCACCCGCCGCTGCGACTTCTGTCAGATCGACACCGGCCGCCCGAGCGACCTGGACCGTGACGAGCCGCGTCGGGTCGCCGACTCCGTGCAGCAGATGGGTCTGCGCTACGCGACCATCACCGGCGTCGCGCGCGACGACCTGGAGGACGGCGGCGCATGGCTCTACGCCGAGACGATCCGCCAGGTGCACGAGCACAACCCCGGCACCGGTGTGGAGATCCTGATCCCGGACTTCAACGCCGTCCCCGAGCAGGTCGGCGCCGTGATCGACGCGGCCCCCCAGGTCTTCGCGCACAACGTCGAGACGGTGCCGCGCATCTTCAAGCGCATCCGGCCGGCGTTCAAGTACGAGCGGTCGCTGTCGGTCATCACGATGGGCAAGGACGCCGGGCTGGTCACCAAGTCCAACCTCATCCTGGGGATGGGCGAGGAGGACCACGAGATCGAGCAGGCGCTGCGCGATCTGCACGAGGCCGGCACCGACCTGATCACCATCACCCAGTACCTGCGCCCCTCCCCGCGCCACCACCCCGTGGACCGGTGGGTGAAGCCGCAGGAGTTCGTGCACTGGTCCGAGGTCGCCGAAGAGCTCGGATTCAAAGGCGTCATGAGCGGGCCACTGGTGCGTTCGTCGTACCGCGCCGGGCGGCTCTACGCCCAGGCGATGGAGCGCTCGGGACGCGAGCTCCCGGCCAACCTCGCGCACCTGGCAGCCGCGGCGTCCTCCCCCGCACGCCAGGAGGCGGCGTCGCTCGTGGAGCGCGCCCTGCCGCACGTATCCTGACCTCCATGTCGGCGACACCCACACCCGCGAAGAAGAGCCGGTTCTCCCGGAAGAAGAAGAACGAGGCCTCCGGAGCGACGGCGGTCGACGGGGGCGAGCCGGGGCGGATCGCACAGATCAAGACCCTCTACGCGCTCGCGAGCAAGCAGAACCCGCGGATCCCGCTCTACCTGATCGGTGCGTTCCTGCTCGGGTTCGTCGTGCTCCTGGTGATCGGTATCGCGATCCAGCACCCGATCTACCTGGGCATCCTGGGTGTCTTCCTCGGCGTCATCCTGGCGATGCTGCTCTTCGGGCGGCTGGCGCAGAAGGCGGCGTACGGACAGCTCGAAGGGCAGCCCGGCGCGACGAGCGCGGCGATGAGCGGTCTGCGCAAAGGCTGGTACTACGAGCAGGAGCCCGTGGCTGCCGACTCCGGTCGGGCGCGCAAGATGAACGAGATGCAGAACGCCGCCATGGTCTTCCGCGCGGTCGGTCGCGCCGGCGTGGTGCTGGTTGGCGAAGGCCCGCGCGGTGGCGCGACGAAGCTGCTGGAGTCCGAGCGCAAGCGGGTCTCGCGGGTGTCGGGACCGGAGGTGCCGGTGCACACGATGCGCGTCGGTGAGGGTGACGACGCCGTGGCGGTGAGCAAGCTGACCGCCACGATGACCAAGCTGCCCAAGAAACTCACCGATGCCGAGGTGCAGGCCGTGAACAAGCGGCTGCGGGCGCTGGGCGGCGTGAAGCCCCCGATCCCCAAGGGCATGGACCCGCGCGCGGCGCGGCCGGACCGCAAGTCGGCCCGCGGCCGCTGACGGAGCACGCAGCGAAGGGTGCGCCGAGCGAAGCGAGGTGCGCCCGCAGCGGAGTGCGGAGGCAGCGGCCGCAGAAGGAACAGTCGCTGCTCTGCGAAGGGTGCTTCGCGAAGAGCGGGAGCGTGCGCCGAGCGAAGCGAGGTGCGCGCGCAGCGGAGTGCGGAGGCAGCGGCCGCAGAAGGAACAGTCGCTGTCCTACGTCGCGTCATAGGGTTCCCACCACCTCGAACGCATTGACACCGCGCGGTCCCTTACGCGGCCGCCGACGCAGAGCAGCAGGGCGGGCGTCAGCGCGTGCGGACCAGGATGGTGCGCGCGAGCTTGTCGTGCAGCCCGCGCTGGTCGGTATCGAAGATGAGCGCCGGGATGACCACGCAGAGCAGCACCGCGCGGATGATCGCGGCGACCGGCCCGGCGACCGCACCGTCGAGGCGGGTGACGCGTACGCCGACGATCCAGTGACCGATCGTCGAGCCCACGACGCCGACGAGCAGGATGTTCTCCACGGCGAAGACCAGCAGGGGCGCGAACCCGGAACTGCCCGACCCTCCCCAGCGGTAGCCGAGCAGTCCGGCGGCGATCACGCTGCACAGCGCCCAGTCGATGATGAGGGCGAGGACGCGCGGCCCGAGACGAGCCACGGAGGTGACGCCCGACTCGGCACACCCGAAACGCTTGCCCGGCCACCCGGTGTCGGCGGCCGGCTCCGTGGACGGGGAGGACTGAGGGGATGCCACCCGGTCAGCGTAATGACCGCGGTCCGGGTCCTGAGACCGGCATCCCAGCGCGTAACACCGGCGAAACGCTTCAGTCATGGGCGGGTAATCGCGGTCCGCTAGGTTCGACGCACCGCGCGTGGGTCTGCCAGGTGACGGCGCGCGGCCATTTTTCCAAAGCCATGGAGGTTTCATGTTCAACACCAGCGATGAGGTCCTGAAGTTCATCAAGGACGAAGACGTCAAGTTCGTCGATGTGCGCTTCTGCGACCTCCCCGGTGTGATGCAGCACTTCAACGTGCCCGCCTCGACCATCAGCGAGGACTCGTTTACCGAAGGTGCGATGTTCGACGGCTCGTCGATCCGCGGGTTCCAGGCCATCCACGAGTCGGACATGAAGCTGATCCCCGACCCCCGGTCGGCGTTCGTGGACCCGTTCCGCAAGCACAAGACGCTGGTCATGAACTTCTCCATCGTCGATCCGTTCACCGACGAGCGCTACAGCCGCGACCCGCGCAACATCGCGGCCAAGGCGGAGGCCTACCTGAAGTCGACCGGGATCGCCGACACGGCGTACTTCGGCGCTGAGGCGGAGTTCTACATCTTCGACGACGTCCGCTTCGAGACCAAGCAGAACGCCGGCTACTACTTCATCGACTCGATCGAGGGAGCCTGGAACACCGGCCGCGAGGAAGAGGGCGGCAACCAGGGCTACAAGCCGCGCTACAAGGGTGGCTACTTCCCGGTGCCCCCGGTGGACCACTTCGCCGACCTGCGCGACGACATCGTCGCGGGGCTCGAGGGCGTGGACCTGAAGGTCGAGCGGGCGCACCACGAGGTGGGCACCGCCGGTCAGCAGGAGATCAACTACCAGTTCTCCACCCTGCTCGGCGCCGGCGACGACATGATGAAGTTCAAGTACATCGTGAAGAACACCGCGTACAACGCCGGCAAGACCGTCACCTTCATGCCGAAGCCGCTCTTCGGCGACAACGGCTCGGGCATGCACACCCACCAGTCGTTGTGGAAGGACGGCGAGGCGCTGTTCTTCGACGAGAACGGGTACGGCGGCCTGTCCGACATCGCCCGTTGGTACGTCGGCGGGTTGCTGAAGCACGCGCCGTCGCTGCTGGCGTTCACCAACCCGACGATGAACTCCTACCACCGTCTGGTGCCGGGCTACGAGGCACCGGTCAACCTGGTCTACTCCGCACGCAACCGCTCGGCCTGTATCCGCATCCCGATCGCGGGCACCTCGCCGAAGGCCAAGCGCATCGAGTTCCGGATCCCCGACCCGTCGGCGAACCCCTACCTGTGCTTCGCGGCGCAGTTGATGGCCGGCCTGGACGGCATCAAGAACCGCACCGAGCCGCCGGAGCCGGTCGACAAGGACCTCTACGAGCTGCCCCCGGAAGAGCTGGAGAACATCGGCCAGGTGCCGGGTTCGCTGCCGGCCGTGCTGGACGCGCTCGAGGCCGACCACGACTACCTGACCGAGGGCGGCGTCTTCACCGAGGACCTGGTCGAGACGTGGATCGACTACAAGCGGACCAACGAGGTGGACCCGATCCGCTTCCGCCCGCACCCGCACGAGTTCGAGATGTACTACGACATCTGAGTAGTCGCGCAGCGGATGGTAGGGACCGAGCGAAGCGAGGTTTCCGCCATCCGCGGAGCGACGGATCAGATGTCGTAGAAAGAACAGCCATCTGACCGGGCACGAACCAGTACAAAGCGAGGCGGCCCCACGCCGCCCCGAGCGGAGCGACGGATCAGATGTCGTAGAAAGAACAGCCATCTGACCGGGCACGAACCAGTACAAGCGAGGCGGCCACACGCCGCCCCAGACAGACACGAGTCCTCACGAGTTGCCGGCGCACTGCGTACGGCGGCTCGTGAGGACTCGTCTGCGTTCGGCCACATGCGCCCGTACGCATCGAGCGTGCCGTCGCCTGGCTTGTGTGCCCGTCGGGCCGCAACACACGCAACGAGGTCGACTGAGCTCAGAAGTCTCGCGAAACTGTGTCGAACGTCACGAGGTGACGGTGCCGAGCCCTGAGCACCCTGCAGAAGCCCCACCCGACCGCGTCCATCGCCTGGCGCATGAACGCTGCCTACTGGGCCCCGGTGG
Organism: Allobranchiibius sp. GilTou38; assembly: GCF_017565325.1. Taxonomy (NCBI): domain Bacteria; kingdom Bacillati; phylum Actinomycetota; class Actinomycetes; order Micrococcales; family Dermacoccaceae; genus Allobranchiibius; species Allobranchiibius sp. GilTou38. Next base: position 801,468 of record NZ_JAGEKN010000006.1, read on the forward strand.
ACGCGTTCTGCGCGTATTGCGGTCATTCACAGATGAATTCGTGATTGCCGGTGCTGAGGCCGGGTATGGCTCCATCTGCGTCGCCGCAGCCAAACCGATCCCCATGGCCAACCAGATCGGCCGGTCCTACACGTCCCTGACATCCCAGCGCCCGACCCCGCGGCCGGGTTCGTAGACGCCGGCGGCCTCACCGTCGCTGCCGCCTGGGTCCAGGGTCGTGAGACTCACAAGACGGTGTCGCGCAGGACTGACCGATCACCCACCCCCAAGGAGTGGGTCACCGCCGTTGCCTCCGCCGCGATGGGCATGTTCACCGCTGACCGCATTCTCATCCTCACCTCGAAGGAGGAGCTATGAAACGACGCATCGTCGCCGTCTCAGTAGCCCTCACCCTGAGCACTGCAACCGCCGTCACGCTCCCAGCGCACGCGGCCACCACGACCAACTACTACCGGAGACTGGTAGCCAACCTGGAGTTCAACCGCGGCAACGTGCCCGCCGGGTCACGGTGGAATCCCACCGACAACTCCGGCGACCTCCCCTCGTCCAACCCCTATGCCTCGACGATGACGACCTACCCGTCCGGTTGGGGCACGCCGGCGCAGGGGTACTACCACCCCGAGCGCACCATGTCCGTCGCGAACGGTGTGCTCACGATCAGGGCGCTCGGCAGCCAGGGCACCGAATGGGGCGGCTCCGTCCTCCCGATCGCCACCGACAACAAGGTCGGCTCCCGGCGCTATGGACGCATCGAATACCGGCTACGCGCAACGGGCGCGGCAGGACACTCGTTCGCCGCCTTCGAGTGGCCGTCCGACGACAACTGGGTGTACGAGATGAACGCCACCGAAGGCTTCGAAACACCCGGCACAACCGTCGGCGGCACCTATCACTACAACGGCGCGGCAGGGCAGCAGGGCTTCACCGCCAGGCAGCACCAGCAGACCAGCAACTGGCACACCTTCCAGATCAACTGGTGGCCCGGCGGGCAGTCGGTGTGGATCGACCGGCGCTACCTGGAGTACGACGACGCCGCAGCCGGCCACCTCGCACCCACCCAGATCATGCGGTTCCTGCTGCAGACGAACAAGGCGTGGAACGGCACACCGGCCAATGGGTCCACCGGCACCGTGCAGCTCGCCTACGTGAAGGAGTGGGCGTACAACAACTGACCTGACCCGCAAGGACGAACGCGCCTCACGCTGGCACCTCAGCGGCGTGGGCGCTCTCGTCCTGCACGGCGCGTCGCTCGACGCGCGCCTTACCCCGGCCTGGTCATCGACGTTCGCCCCGGTGCGATCGTCCAGGCAGTCGGCCGTCGTCTCACCAGCGGTCGATGTGCAGGACCTCGTCGACGGGCTGGCGAGGCGCCGGCTTGAAGGTCGTACCCGTGCAATAGGCGATCGGCGTGAGCAGAGCCTGATGCACGCCGTCGGGCAGCTCGAGGATCTGGGCTGCCTCCCGCTCGTACTCCAGATGCAACGTGGTCCACGCGGTGCCCAATCCGCGGGCGCGGGCGGCGAGCATGAAGCTCCATGCCGCAGGCAGCACCGAGCCCCAGATGCCCGCCTGGTTGCCATCCGGCAGCGGACCGCCCGTGTCGATACACGGGAGGAGCATCGCGGGCACATCGCGCATGACCCTGCCCAGGTGGAGGACGCTGTCACCGACCCGTTGCTGGACGCGGGACCGGTCGGCGTCATCCGCGGCGAGGTTGCCGGCGAACCCCTCGGACGCGGCATAGTCCTGCACAGCCCGCCAGTAGAGGTCGCCGATGGCAGCCTTCTGAGCCGGGTCCGTGATGAGGATCCACTGCCAATGCTGGCGATTGGAGCCGGAGGGACCCTGGAGCGCGATCGTCAGGCACTCCTTGATCAGCTCCAGGGGCACCGGCCGGGTGAGATCCAGGCGCTTGCGCACCGCGCGGGTCGTCGTCAGCAGCTCGAACGGATCCAGCGGTGCCTGCCCGACGCCGCTCATCGCGTCGCTTCGGTGGCTGTCATCTCCCACATTCGAGTCGTCGATCATGCGCTCATCCTCCCGGGTCCTGCTCTTTTGCGCTGAGGGTGTCGGTGGGTGATGGTCCAATCAGCTCCTCAGCGCGCACCGATCCCGACGTGGAGACCCGAGCATGCAGGTGTCCGACCGCTCAACCCGGAACCGCTGCCGGCGGGAGGCCGCTCGTCGCGAGCGAAATCTCTGTGCAAGATCGGGTGCCATGCAGGAAACTTGCCCCGTTGCCGCACGTGCCCGCCACCTCGAGATTCATCGCGCCGTCACCCGGGAGATCTCATGGACGCCCTAGCCCGCTGGGTCATTCACCACCGCCTGATCGTCGCCCTCTTCTGGCTGGCGGCATTCATCGGCGGCGCCGCGGCGGCCGGAGTCGTCCCCGGCCGACTCACGACCGACTTCTCCCTGCCCGGTCAGCCCGGCGACACCGCCGAGAAGGCGCTGATCAAGCAGTACGGCGTGAGCAGCTTCGACACCACGGTGCTCACCGTCACCGTGCCGCAGGGACAGACGGTGCAGCAGCAGTCGGCCAAGATCGCGCAGGTCTTCGGCTCCGCCACGCGCGTCTCGGCGGTCCCCCGCACCCGCGTGGTGGACTACGCCAGCACCGGTGACCAGAAGTTCATCGTGAACGGCGGCCGGACGACCTTCGCGCTCGTCCAGGCCACTCCACCGACGAGTTTCGCGGTCAGTTCCGGCGTGGAGTTCGGCAAAGCGCTCAACATCACGGCCGAGCGGGCCGGATTCCAGTCGGGCACCACGTCGTACCAGTTGCTCTCGGCCGGCACCGACCAGAGCGGCGGCCCGAGCGTCCTCGTCGAGACATTGTTGGGGGCCCTGGGCGCGCTCGCTGTGCTGCTCTTCGTATTCGCGTCGTTCCTCGCACTGATGCCGTTGATCATCGCGGCGGTGTCGATCCTGACGACGTTCCTGCTCGTGCTGCTGCTCACGACGTTCAGTGACGTCAGCTTCGTCGTGGAGTTCCTGATCTCCCTCGTGGGCCTCGGCATCGCCATCGACTACTCCCTGCTTCTGGTTTCACGATGGCGTGAGGAACGCGCCCACGGTCAGTCGAACGACGAGGCGATCCTCACCGCGGTGCGCACCGCCGGGCACGCGGTGCTGGCATCCGGGGCGACGGTGGCGATCAGCCTGGTCGCCCTCGTCGTGGTCCCCGTGCCGTTCCTGCGCTCGATGGGCTTCGGCGGCATGCTCATCCCCCTGGTCAGCGTGGCCGTCGTGCTCACCCTGCTACCGGCGATGCTGTCCAAGATCGGACCACGCGTGGACTGGCCGCGCATCCGGCACGAGGGCCGCGCGTCCCGCGGGTGGACGGCGTGGGCACGCTTGATCGTGAAGCGCCGGGTCGTCGCCGTCGCCGCCGGGATCGTGCTGCTCGCGCTCCTTATCACCCCGGTCTTCGGGCTGAAGATCGGCCAGTCCAACATCGCCTCGCTCGGCAAGACCGGGCCCGCCGTCCAGACGCTCGGCACCCTGCGCGACGACGGAGTCGGCGGCGGCGTGCTGACCCCGATCACCGTCCTGGTCCCCGCCGACCAGCGCGACAAGGCGATCGCGGCGGCGGGCAAGGTCGACGGCGTCCAGCTCGCGACGGGCGACAGGACCAGCGACGGCCGGATGGCGGTCGTGGACGTCCTGCCGAAGAAGGAGACCGTTGACAGCTCCGGCGTCCAGGTGGTGCATCGCGTACGCACCGCGGTCGAGAAGGCCGTCGACGGCGACGTGCTCGTCGCGGGTCAGGGCGCGGTCGTCGACGACTACTTCAACGCCGTCTACGACAAGTTCCCCTACGTGCTCGGCCTCATCGCGCTGGTGACGTTCGTGTTGCTGATGCGCCAGTTCCGCTCGGTACTGCTGCCGATCAAGGCCGTGGTGATGAACCTGGTCTCCCTGTCGGCTGTCTTCGGCGCGGTGACCTTCTTCTGGCAGGAGGGCCACGGCTCCGGCACGGTCTTCGACATTGCGGGCACCGGCGCCATCACGTTCTGGCTGCCGATCATCATCTTCGCGTTCCTGTTCGGCCTGTCGATGGACTACGAGGTGTTCATCCTGGCCCGCATGCGCGAGGAGTACGACGCCACCGGCAGCACGAGCGCCGCTGTGACGGTCGGCCTCGGGCGCACCGGGAGGCTCGTCACCTCGGCCGCGTTGATCCTCTTCTTTGCCTTCGCAGCGCTCGCCTCGTCGCCCGGCACCGACATCAAGGTGCTCGGCACCGCGCTGGGCGTCGGCATCCTCATCGACGCGACCATCGTGCGCGCGCTGCTGGTGCCCGCCCTGGTCAGCCTATTCGGCAAGTACAACTGGTGGCTGCCGGGCGGCCTCGCGAAGGTGCTCTTCGTCGAGCCGTCACCCCTGCGCAACGAGACGCACGCGGGTCCACGGGAGTTCGATGAGACCGGTCGGGAGATCGCTACGTCCCGCTGAAGTCTCCACGCCGCCGACGCGGGGGCGAGACCGTGACGGGCTCGTCCGGCGGCGTCCTCGGAAGGGGTAGTTTGCGAGAGTGACCGTGTTGATCGACCCGCCGACCTGGCCGGCCTACGGACGGTTGTGGTCACATCTGGTGAGTGACACGTCGTACGACGAGTTGCGCGACTTCGCCGTTGCGGCAGGGCTTCCCGAGCGGCTCTTCGATGGCGACCACTACGACGTGCCGCAGGAGCGCTACGAGGCGATCGTCGCCGCGGGCGCGCAGGAGGTGGCCGGGCGCGACCTGATCCGCCGGCTGCTCGCCAGCGGCCTGCGGCTGCACCAGCGCGAACGCTGACCTCGATTTCACCCTGCACAACGGGGCAAATATGCCCCGCTGTGCAGGGTGAACAGGTCAGCCGGCGGCTGCCCGTTCGATCTCGGCGATGTCGATCTTGCGCATCGTGAACATCGCCTTCATCGCCCGACCCGCGCGGTCCTTGTCCGGGTCGGAGACCAGCTCCGTCAGACGCGTGGGAGTGACCTGCCACGAGACGCCGAAGCGGTCCTTGCACCACCCGCACTGGCTCTCCTCACCACCGTCGGCGGTGAGCGCATCCCAGTAGCGATCGGTCTCGGCCTGGTCGGCGCACGCGATCTGGAACGAGACAGCCTCGGTGAAGGGGAACTGCGGACCGCCGTTCAGGCCGACGAAACGCTGCCCGCCGATGGTGAAGCTCACCGTCATGACCTCCCCGGCCGTGCCGGCGCCGGCATCGGCCGCCGCCTGGGGATATTCGTCCTGACGCTCGATCCGCACGTCGGGGAAGACGGTGGCGTAGAACCGAGCGGCTTCCGAGGCATTGCCCGGGAACCAGAGGAAGGTGGTCAGTTCGGTGCTCATCAGGGGTCCTCTCCCGGTTCGTGATCGACAGGCGGTGCAGGCTCGGCCGGTACACGCCGCCATAATGTGTACGGCGTGCACTTACGAAAGTTCACACCGTACACATGACGGATGGAGGCGACAAGATGACCGACGGCACCGCGGGGAAGGGGTCATCCGCTCATGGCCGCTACCACCACGGTGACCTGGCAGCCGCACTGGTCGCAGCGGGGCTGGAGCTCGTCCGCGCTGGAGGCCCTGCAGCCCTCGGCCTGCGCGAGGCCACCCGCGTCGCCGGCGTCAGCCCGAGCGCCGCGTACCGACACTTCGCCGACCGCGCCGCCCTCGTGTCCGCCGTGGCCGACCAGGCGTTGCATCAGGCCGGCCGAGCCATGCAGGCCCGGATGGACGACGACGGAGCCGACACGGATCCCGCCCGCCGAGCGCGCGGACATCTCCGCGCGGTGGGTCTGGGGTACATCGACTTCGCGCTGGCCGAGCCGGGCTTGTTCCAGTTGGCCTTCCAGACGCCGGGACCGTCCGACGCGACCCCTGACGTCGCGACCCACTACGCCTCGCCCACCGACCAGGTGCAGCACCCTCTCGTGCTGCTCATGTCCGCGCTCGATGAGCTGGTCGAGGTCGGGGTGCTGACCGCGGCGCGCCGGGCGAATGCCGAATGGGCGTGCTGGTCGGCCGTGCACGGTCTGTCCGACCTGGCGACCCGCGGACCTCTGCACGCGCAGGCCCGGGCCGCCGTGCAGCAGTTGGCCGAGTACGTCGTGGACGCCGCGATCGACGGCGTGGTGGGTGGCGATCCGAGCGAGCCGAGCACGACGAAGCCCGTCACCGGGGCGGGGGCGAAGCGGTCCCGAGGCTGACCCCTACCCTGGTGCGGTGCAGTCCGAACCCCTCACCATCCGCGCTGCACGCATCGTCCCGGTCGGCCGCCCCGCCCCGTCGGGAGCGATCGATCTGCACCTCGAAGACGGTCGAGTGGTCGAGGTCGGGAAAGCCTTGCCCGACAGGGGTTTCCGCCAGGTTGATGCCGACGGCCGCTGGCTGACACCGGGCCTGTGGGACCACCACGTGCACATAACGCAGTGGGCGCACACCCTGTCCCGGCTCGACGTGAGCGCCAGCGCCTGCCCGGACGACGTGGTCCGCATCGTGCGAGCCCACGACCGGGCGAGCGCCGACCGGCACTCCACGATCGTGGGCTTCGGTTACCGCTCCGCCGGCTGGCCGGCTGCTCCCACCGTGCGCGAGCTGGACGAGGCCGTCCCGGACCGGCCGGTCGTGCTGATCTCCGGCGACGCGCACAACGGCTGGTTGAACTCCATAGCGCTTCGACTGCTCGACCTTCCGCTGCGCGACACCCCGGTCAGCGAGAACGCCTGGTTCGACGTCTTCCCGCTGCTCGCCGCCCTACCCGGCGCCGAACCGGACCCTGTCCAGGCCTACCGTGCCGTCCTGCGCAACGCTGCGAGCAAGGGCGTCGTCGGCATCACCGACATGGAGTTCGAGAGCTCCGTCGCGACCTGGGGGCGGATGGTGCCCCTCGGGCTGGACACCCTGCGGGTCCGCGCATCGACCTACCTCTACGGTCTCGACGCCACGATCGCCGCCGGGCTGCGGACCGGTGACGCCGTGCCGGGCGGCGGCGGGATGGCCACGATGGGACCGCTGAAGATCATCGCCGACGGGTCGCTCGGCACCATGACCGCGCTGTGCTGCGCGCCGTACGCCGGGCACGCCACCAGGGGGACCTGCAACGTCTCGCCCGAGGAGCTTCTCGAAGCGTTGCGCACGGCCCGGGCGCACGGCCTCGACGCCGCCGTGCACGCCATCGGTGACGCCGCAGCCACGATGGTCCTGGATGCGTTCCGGGACAGCGGGATCCGCGGCTCCATCGAGCACGCCCAGCTCCTTGATCCGGCCGACATCACGCGGATGGCTGCCCTGGGGGTCCGCGCATCGGTGCAGCCGGCGCAGCTCTACGACGACCGCGACCTGTCCGACCAGCTGTGGCCCGGGTGCGCCGACCGCTCGTTCATGCTGCGGTCGATGGTCGACGCCGGAGTGCAGCTGAGGATGGGCTCGGATGCCCCCGTCGCGTCACTGGACCCTTGGCTGGCGATGGCAGCCGCGGTGCACCGCAGCGCCGACACCCGCGGGCCGTGGGGAGCGGCGCAGGCCATCACGCCCGCGGAAGCCCTCGCCGCGAGCACCGACGGTCAGCGAACGGTCGCGGTGGGGTCACCGGCCGATCTCGTGCTCGTCGACGCCGATCCCCTTGCTGCCACTGATGATTCAGCAGTCGCGGGACATGCGTTGCGGACGATGGGCGTCGCGGCCACTCTGGTCGGCGGCCGGGTCGTGCACGACGCGCTCTGAGCGCCCCCACTCCGACCGTCGCGACAGGCGGCGACCGTTCATCGCAGAGCGGTGGCGCCGAGCTGGTCGAGCAGGAAGGCCAGCTCGAACGCGGTGTCGCGCCACGCGTCGTACCGCCCGCTCACTCCGCCGTGGCCCGCGACCATCTCGCACTTGAGCAGGACCGGCCGATCCACCGGATCGGAGGTGACGGTGGCGCGCAGCTGCTGCACCCACTTGGCCGGCTCGACGAAGAAGACGCGAGTGTCGTTGAGGCTGGTGGTCGCGAGGATCGCCGGATAGGCGGTGGCGGCGACGTTCTCGTAGGGGCTGTAGGTCTTCATGTAGGCGTAGACCGACGGGTCGTGCAGCGGGTCGCCCCACTCCTGCCACTCCCCTACGGTGAGCGGCAACGACGGGTCCAGGATCGTGGTGAGCGCGTCGACGAAGGGCACCGCCGCGTGCACGGCACGGTAGAGCTCCGGCGCCAGGTTGACGACTGCGCCCATGAGCAGGCCGCCAGCCGAGCCGCCTTCCGCTGCAAGACGATCCGGTGAGACCCAACCGGCGTCGATCAGCGCGCGGGAGCATGCCACGAAGTCGGTGAAGGTGTTGCGCTTGGCGAGCATCTTGCCTTCGTCCCACCACCGGCGACCTAGCTCACCGCCGCCGCGCACGTGCGCCACGGCGAAGACGACGCCCCGGTCGAGCAGCGACAGGCGGCTCGCGGAGAACCGCGGGTCGGAGGGAATCTCGTAGGACCCGTAGCCGGAGACGAGGCCGGAATTGCACCCGTCGGCGACGACGTCGCGTCGGCGGACCAGCGAGATCGGCACCTGGGTGCCGTCGTCGCCGCGGGCCCAGAGGCGCTCCTCCAGATAGTCCTGCGGCGTGTATCCGGGCACCTCCTGCTGTTTGAGCACCTGCAGGTCACCGCTCGCCGGGTCGAACTGCAGCACGCTCGGTGGCAGCAGGTAGGAACCCATCGCCAGGCGCAGCGTCGACTCGTCGTACTCGGCGTTGGCGCCGAGGCGTACGACGGCCAGCGGGCTGTCGGTCGGCACGTGCACCGCGTCGCCGAGCCCGTCGCCGTGCTTGGGCAGCACCCGGACGGTCGGCAGACCGCCGGAGCGCAGAGACACCGCCACGAAGCCGGCGAACGCGTCGACCCCCTCGAGCCGCTCGTCGTCCACCAGCTCCAGGACCGGGGTCCAGTGCGCCCGATCCGGCGTCGCCAACGGAGCCTGCGCCAGGTCGAAGTCGGGTCGACGAAGGTTGTGCGCGATGAAGATCCGATCACCGTCGACCTCGACGGAGTACTCCACGTCGGCTGCACGAGGCTCGACCATCACCAGGTCGGCGTCGGGCCGGGTCAGATCGCCCAGCAGCACCTCACTGCTGGTGCGCGACTCGGACTCCACGATGAGCCAGCGGTCGTCACGCGACACCTCGAAGCCGATCCCGAACTCCGGGTCGGCCTCCTCGCGCACCAGCACGTCCCCCGCCGGGTCGCCGCCGACGGTGTGACGCCAGATCTGGTGGGGTCGCCAGGCGTCGTCGTGTCGGATGTAGAAGACGGTGCGCGCGTCGAAGGACCACGCGAGCCCGTAGTGCGCATCCTGCACGCTCTGGTCGAGCACCGCGCCGGTGACGAGGTCACGCACCTGCAGGTCGTAGCGCTCGTCACCGCTGACGTCGACCAGCAGTGCCAGGAAGCGACCGTCGGGGCTGATCTCCAGGCCGCCGAGCTCGAAGAACTCGTGTGCGCCGGCTTCGTGGTTCTCGTCCAGCAGGACGACCTCACCGTCGACGGGTGCGCCGGGGGCCGGCACCGGGCGCGCTGCACCCTGACGGTACGGCGCGCGGCAGTGCACGGCGTACTGCGCACCCTCCGCCGTGCGCGAGTAGTACCACCAGTCGCCCTTGCGCACGGGCACGTCGACATCGGTCTCGACGACGTGGCCGCGGATCTCCTCGAAGATGGTCTCGACGAGCGGCTGCAGGTGCGCCGTGCGCGCCTGCGTGTAGGCGTTCTCCGCCTCCAGGTGGGCGATGACCTCGCGGGAGTTCTTGTCGCGCAACCACTCCCACTGATCCTCGAACCGGTCACCGTGGTGCTCGCGCACCGTCGGCGTACGTCGGGCGACGGGTGCAGAGACCTCGTGGGGTGCCATCTCATGCACCTACCAGGCAGGACGGGCCGAGCAGCGCCTTGAGGTCGCCGAACAGAGCGGGTGATGCGGTGACGCGCAAGGAGTCCTCCAGCTTGACGGTGACGGATCGACCGGGTTGATGCAGTTTCAGATGCACCTCGGTGGCGCCGGGGTGCTCGACCAGCACGGTGCGCAGTTTGTGCGCGAGCCCGGTGTTGGCCCGCGCCAGGGGCATGGTGAGCACGACCGGGCCGCGTACGTCGCCCTTGAGCTCCGGCAGCGTCAGCTCGGAGGCCATCAGCTGCGGACCGTCGTCGCGCGTCTGGAAGCGACCCTTGATCACGCAGACCACATCGGGGTTGAGCATGGTGGACACGGTCATATAGGTCTTCGCGAAGAACATCACCTCAACGGCGCCCTCGAGGTCCTCCACCGTCGCGATCGCCCACAGCTCACCGCGCTTGTTGCGCTTCAGCTGCATCCCCGTGATCAGCCCGGCGATGGTCAGCTGCGCGCCGTCCTTGGGTGCGTCCTCGCCGTGCAGACGGGCGATCGACATGTCCGCGTGCTGGGACAGGATGTGCTCGATCCCGAAGAGCGGGTGGTCGGAGACGTAGAGCCCCAGCATGTCCCGCTCGAACGCCAGCAGGGTGGGTTTGTCCCACTCGATCTCGGGGATCGCAGGCAGCGCCGCCAACTCGATCGCGGCCTCGTCGCCGAACCCGCCGAAGAGGGAGTCCTGCCCACGCTCCTCGAAGCGCTTCTCCTCCGCGACGGCGTCGACATAGGCCTCGTGAATGTGCACCAGCCCCTGCCGCGGGTGCTGCAGATCGTCGAACGCTCCTGCCTTGACCAGCGATTCGATGGTCCGCTTGTTGCAGACGACGGCGGGCACCTTGCGCAGGAAGTCCTCGAACGAGGCGAAGCGGCCCTTCTCCTCGCGCGCCTTGACGATCGCCTCCACGACGTTGCCGCCGACGTTGCGGATCGCGGCCAGCCCGAAGCGGATGTCGGTGCCGACGGCGGTGAAGTCGGCGACCGACTCGTTCACGTCCGGTGGCAGCACCTTGATGCCGAGCTTGCGGGTGTCGGCCAGGTAGGTGGCCATCTTGGTCTTGTCGCCCTCGACGCTGGTCAGCAACGCGGCGGCGTACTCGGCCGGGTAGTTGGCCTTGAGGTAGGCGGTCCAGTACGACACGAGGCCGTACCCGGCGGTGTGGCTCTTGTTGAACGCGTACCCGGAGAAGGGCAGCATCACGTCCCAGAGCGCCTTGGTCGCTTCGGCGCTGTAGCCGCTGGCGACCATGCCGGCCTCGAAGTTGCCGAACTCCTTTTCCAGGATCTCGATCTTCTTCTTACCCATCGCCCGGCGCAGCAGGTCGGCGCCGCCCAGGGTGTAGCCCGCGAGCTCGCGGGCGATGGCCATGAGCTGCTCCTGGTAGACGAGCAGGTGGTACGTCGTGCCGAGGATCGGCTCGAGCGCGTCCTTGAGCTCCGGGTGGATCGGGGTGATGGCCTGCCGGCCGTTCTTGCGCTCGGCGTAGTTGATGTGTGCGTTCGCAGCCATCGGCCCGGGTCGGTAGAGCGCCAGCACGGCCGCGATGTCCTCGAACCGGGTCGGGGCCATCAGGCGCAGCAGGCTGCGCATCGGCCCGCCGTCGAGCTGGAAGACACCGAGGGTCTCCCCGCGCGCCAGCAGCTGGTAGGTCGCCTCGTCCTCCAGCGGGATGGTGGCCGTGGTGAGGTGCACGCCGCGGTTGGTGTCGATGTTGCCGAGGGCCTGGTCGATGATGCCAAGGTTGCGCAGGCCCAGGAAGTCCATCTTGACCAGGCCCATCTCCTCGCAGTGCGGGAAGGAGAAGCCGGCGATGATGGTGCCGTCCTTGTCCCGGCGGTGCATCGGGATGAGGTCGAGCAGCGGCTCGGAGGACAGGATCACCGCGGCGGCGTGCACGCCGGTGCCGCGGATCATCCCCTCCAGCCCACGCCCGGTGTCGACGACCTTGCGGACCTCGGGCTGCGCTTCGTAGAGCGCCCGGAACTCCGTCGCCTCGGCGTACCGCGGGTGCTTGGGATCGAACAGGCCGGTGAGCGGCACGCCCTTGCCCATCACGTCCGGCGGCATGGCCTTGCTGATCTGCTCGCCGAGCGCGAACGGGAAGCCCAGGATCCGGTTGGCGTCCTTGACCGCGGCCTTGGCCTTGATGGTGCTGAAGGTGTTGACCTGCGCGGTGTACTCGGCGCCGTACTTGGTCGTGACGTAGCGGACCATCTTGTCGCGCTGGCGGTCGTCGAAGTCGAGGTCGACGTCCGGCGGGTTGATCCGCTCGGGGTTGAGGAAGCGCTCGAAGAGCAGCTGGTGCTCCAGCGGATCCAGCTCGGTGATCCGAGTCAGGTAGGCCACCATCGACCCGGTCGCCGAGCCTCGTCCCGGGCCCACCGGCACGCCGTTGTCGCGCGCGTAGCGGCAGATGTCGGCGACCACGAGGAAGTAGGAGGAGAAGCCCATCGGTTCGATGACGGCCATCTCGGTCTCGATGCGCTCGAGCACCTCGGGGCCGGGGTCGTCGCCGTACCGCTCCTTCAGACCCACGGTGATCTGCTCGCGCAGGTAGGCCGCCTGGGTCTGGCCCTCGGGGACGTCGGGGAACTGCGGCATCCGGTCGACGGGCGCGAAGACCTCGCTGTAGTCCTCGATGCGCTCGGCGATGGCGAGGGTGTTGTCGCACGCCTCCGGCAGCTCGGCGAAGAGCTCGCGCATCTGCTCGGCGGTCTTGAGGTAGTAGCCGGACCCGTTGAACTTGAAGCGGTGCGGATCGTCCTTGTTCTTGCCGACTCCGACGCACAGCAGGTTGTCGTGCGCGTCGGCCTGGTCCTCGGTGACGTAGTGGCTGTCGTTGGTCGCGAGCAGCGGGATGTGCAGCTCTCTGGCGATCTTCAGCAGGCCGTCACGCACCTGCCGCTCGATCGACAGCCCGTGGTCCATCAGCTCGAGGAAGTAGTTGTCCGCACCGAAGATGTCCTGGTACGCCGATGCCGCCGCGATCGCCTCGTCGTACTGACCCAGCCGCAGCCGGGTCTGCACCTCACCGGAGGGGCAGCCGGTGGTGGCGATGATGCCCCGGCCGTGCTCGGCGAGCAGCTCCCGGTCCATCCGGGGCTTCATGTAGTAGCCCTCGAAACTGGCCAGCGAGCTCAGCTTGAACAGGTTGCGCAATCCGCGCGCGTCCTGCGCCCACATGGTCATGTGGGTGTAGCGACCGCCTCCGGAGACGTCCTTGCCGCCCTCGCCGTCGACGTTGGCGTCGCGGTCTCGCGAGCCGGCCCAGAACTCCTGGGTGCGCGAGTGCCGGGTGGAGGGTGCGACGTAGGCCTCGATGCCGATGATCGGCCGGACGGGGCTGGTCTGCGCGGCCAGCTGGAACTCGTAGGCGCCGAACATGTTGCCGTGGTCCGACATCGCGATGGCGGGCATCCCGAGCCGCTCCGCCTCGGCGAACATCGGCTTGATCTTGGCCGCCCCGTCCAGCGTGGAGTACTCGGTGTGCACGTGCAGGTGCACGAAGTTCGAGGCAGGCGAAGAAGACATCGCGATGAGTCTAGGTCGGTCTACCGACACCCCGGTCCCCGACGCGCACGGTGGGGCGCACGGGCCGCGTGGTACTCGGCGAAGGACGCGCGCGGGTGGCGGTCGGTGCCCGCGACCGCTGCCCGACACCGCGTCCTCGACGAGGCGGATCCGTGGTTCGTCGAGGACGTCGGCCGGCGAACCGACCCACGCCGGACCGGTCAGGGTGACGGGTGCGGCAGCTCCACGAGGGGTTGGTCGCCGCGGACATACAGGGGGTGGCGGGGGTGCCCGCCTTCGGTGACCCCGAGACAGGTCAGAGCGACGACACCCGCGGCCAGCTCGTGGACGGCCCCGACCCGGTCGGAGCGCGCGTGGGCTCCCCATGCGGCGATGACCGGTCCACCGCGGAGGCGAGCGAGCCTCAGCGCGCCGCTGATCGCCTCGTCGTTCTCGGGGCCGACGGGGTCGTCCGCGGTCCACAGGTCCGCGGGCTTCGTCGCACGCCAGGCGTACAGGTTGACGACGACGAGCCCGGTGCAGCCTTCGCGCCCGGCGAAGCCGATGCATCGGCGGATGGTGGGGTCGTCGACGTCAGCGTCGGCGGTCGACGGGTTGAGCATGATGAAGGTGGCTGTCGGGCCGCCCTTCGATCCCCAGCGACGGCACAGCCGATACCGGTGCCGGCCGCAGCCGCAGATGCTCGCGTCGGATGACGAGGCGAACAGGTCGTCGCCGCTCATGCTGAGCCGTCCTGGGTGCGTGATTCACGGTCGGCGTGGGCTGACCGGACGGGCGGGGTCAGTCTCCCGCGCGGACCAGGTCGAGCGCGTGCTGCAGATCGGCCGGGTACGGGCTCTCGAACGTCACGTACTCCCCCGACCCCGGATGGTTGAACCCCAGCGCCCGCGCGTGCAGCCACTGACGGGCCAGGCCCAGCCGTTTGGCGATGGTCGGGTCGGCGCCGTACATCGGGTCGCCCACGCACGGGTGGTGCAGCGCCGCGAAGTGCACCCGGATCTGGTGGGTGCGCCCGGTCTCCAGGTGGATCGTGAGTAGTGACATCGACCGGAACGCCTCGAGCAGTTCGTAGTGCGTCACGCTGGGTCGCCCCGCGCCGAGTACCGCGAACTTGTAGTCGTGCCCGGGGTGCCGCCCGATCGGGGCGTTGATGGTGCCCTCAAGCGGGTCGGGCAGACCCTGCACCAGCGCGTGATAGGTCTTGTCGACGGTGCGGTCGCGGAACGCCTGCTTCAGCACGGTGTACGCGCGCTCGCTCTTCGCGACGACCATCAACCCGCTGGTGCCGACGTCGAGGCGCTGCACGATCCCCTGCCGTTCCGCGGCGCCGGAGGTCGAGATCCGGTAGCCCGCGGCGGCGAGACCGCTCACCACGTCGGGACCGTCCCAGCCCACGCTCGGGTGCGCCGCGACACCGGCCGGTTTGTCGACGACGATCAGTTCGCTGTCGTCGTGCACGATCGTCATTCCGGGCACGTCGCGGGGTACGACGGCCGGTCCTTCCCGCAGGGCCGGCAAGGTCACCTCGAGCCATTGGCCGGCGCTGACCCGCTCGGACTTGCCGACGACCTTGTGATCCAGGGTGACCGACCCGTCCGCCGCGAGGGCCGCCGCGCGGCTACGGGACAGACCGAGCAGACGGGCGATGGCCGCGTCGACCCGTTCGCCCTCCAGCCCCTCGGGGACCGGCTGCGCCTTCAGTTCAGTCATCGTCGTCGCTCCGGCGCTCGGACGAAGCGGCGGTGTCCGCGCGCTCACCGGCGTCGGTCGTGTCGCCGGACGCGCCGGCCCGCCGGCCGTCGATCCCGATCCCGCGGATCGCGAGCAGCGCGATGAGGGCCGCAGCGCACACCACGCACATATCGGCGACGTTGAAGATCGGCCAGTGCGGCAGCTCGAGGAAGTCGACGACGTGACCCTGCCCGCCGCGCGGCGGGCGCACGAACCGGTCGGTCAGGTTGCCGAACGCACCGGCGAGTAGCAGTCCGAGCGCGACCGCCCAGGCCCGACTGCCGATCCGGCGTGCGGCGAAGATGGTCGCCGCGATGACCGCGATCGCGATCAGCGTCAGCACCCAGGTGGCGTTGGTCGCCATCGAGAACGCGGCGCCGGCGTTGTGGGTCAGGTGCAGTTTGAGGACCGGCCCGACCAGATCACGCGGTCGCGCAGGGTCGAGGGCGGAGTTCGCCCACGCCTTGGTCCCCTGGTCCAGGAGGTACCCGAGGACGGCGACCGACCCCAGCACCGTGAGGAGTCGGGTGCGGGTCGGGGTGCGCCTCGGGCCGGCGGACGTGGTCAGCGGCGTTCCTGCTTCTGTTTGCATTGCATGCACAGGGTCGCACGAGGGAAGGCCTGCAGACGAAGTTTGCCGATCGGCTTGCCGCAGCTCTCGCAGATCCCATAGGTCCCGTCGGCGATCCGGTCGAGCGCGTGCTGAGACTGTTCGAGCATCTCCCGCGAGTTCTGCGCGAGAGAGAACTCGTGCTCGCGCTCGAAGGACTTGCTGCCGGCGTCGGCCTGGTCGTCGCCGGCACCGTCACCGCTGTCGCCGATCAGGTCGGCGATCTCGTGCTCGATACCTGCCAGCTCGGAGCCGAGCCGGGCCACGTCGGTCTCCAGCTCGGCCTTCACACCGGCGAGTTCCTCGGCGGTCCAGGGCGATTCGTCCTCGCGCACCTTCAACTGCTTGCGCGGCGAGGTCACCGCGGACTTGGGCGCGGGCGTGGAGGCCTGCACGGAGGTGTGTTCCGCCGCATCCTTCATCGTCGAGGAGGTGGGTGTGCTCTTCACGGCAGCCTTCTTCGTAGTGCTCGTCTTCGGGGATGACTTCTTGGCGGTCTTCTTCGTGGTCTTCGCAGCGCTGGCCGTCGCGCGAGCGGCGGGCGTCGCGGCGTCCCGCGACGCGACCTTGCCGGCGGCCGGCCGGGCTGTCCTGCGTGCCGTGGCCGACGTCTTGGCGGCGGACCCGGTGAGGGTCGCCTTCTTCGCGGGCGTCTTCTTCGCGGGGGGCCGGGCAACGGTCGCCTTCTCCGATGCCTTCTTCGCCGATGCCTTGTCGCTCGCCTTCTTCGCAGGCGCCTTCTTCGCGGTCTTCGCCGCGCCCGACTTCGCCGCGACCGACTTCCTGGTCACCGGCCGCTTCGCGGTCGCCGGGCGCGCGGATGCCGGCTCAGAGGTCTCCCCCGCACCGGTCACCACCCGCGCAGCTTTGCGCAACACCGACGTGACTCTGGACGACCGGGCAGCCGCCGCTGCGATCACCCGCGCCGAATCTGCGGGATGTGTGCTTCCCATTGCGCCCCTCCGGCCGCTCGAGGCCGGGACCGGCCTGGCACGTTCGTGTCTGCCGCAGGATAGGGGATCACGCGGGACTTGCTGACCGCGGCGCGACGGACGATCGAATGACGGCTCGCAATCATGCCCGCACCTGGCCCTGCAGGCACGTGCGACGGCCCCGCACCGGGTGCGGGGCCGTCGTCATGTGCTGCAGGTGTCAGTGCTGCCCGCCCGGGGCGGACTCCTTCTCCTGCACACCCTCGCCGTCGAGGTCCTTGAGCTGACCCTGGATGAATCCCTTCAGCTTCGAACGGTATTCGTGCTCGAACGACTTCAGCTGCTCGATCGCCGTGCTGATCGACTCACGCTCGGTGGTGAGCTGGCCGATGATGCGCTGCTTGCGCTCCTCGGCCTCCTTCACCAGTCCGGTCGAGCGTTCGTTGGCCTGTCGCATCAACTCGTCGTGCCGCTTCTGGCCGGTCCCCACGAGCTCGTCGTGCTTGGACTGGCCCTGCTGCACGAGCTTCTCGCGCGTCGTGGTGCCCTCGCCGACCATCGAGTCGTGCCGCTCCTGGGCCTCCTTGATGAGGCGGTCGCGGGTGGTCTCACCCTCGCGCACGTGCTCATCGTGCAGGCGCTGCGCGAGCGCGATCACGCCGGCTGCGCTGTCGTTGCCCGCGGTGGCCGCCGTACCCGGTGCCTGGGCACCGGCCACGGAGGAGCCGCCCTGAGCCGCACCGGCGTCACGCATCCGTGCCTCGGACTGCGCCTCGGCCTCCTCGGCGCGCTTGGCGGCCGCGGCGGTCCGCTGCGTGGAGTCGGCCTCGGCCTGCTCGATCTGCTTCTGCAGTGCGGCCAGCCGCTCCTTGGCCTCGTCGACCTCGCGCTGCACCTTCTCGCGCTCGCCCTTGGCGGTCGCCAGGTCACGCTCGGCGCTCGCGAGCTCTTCACGGGCCTTGGCCAGTGCGGCGGCGTCAGGTGAGTCGGTCGCGCCACCCTTCGTCGCCACGGGGATGGCCGCGGTGGCGTCGGCGTCGGCCTTGTCGGCATCGCCCTTCACGGGGGTGAGGGCCGGGACGCCGGACGCGGTGTCCGCGGCCGTGGAACCGCCCTCCTTGCCCGCCACTCCCTTGGAGCGGCGCAGGTCCTCCAGCTTGCCGGTGAGGTCCTCGTTCTCGGCGTTCAGCCGACGCAGCTCCACGACGATCTCATCGAGAAAGTCATCCACCTGGATCTCGTCGTAGCCGCTTCGACCAAACCCCTTGGGTTTGGTGAACTCTTTCTTGACTACGTCCTCAGGCGTCAACGCCATGTGTTCACCTCGGTGCACCTAGATGCCGCGGCGCTCGCGCGCGCACCTGCGCGCACGGCAGACCGCCGGCAGAAATCGGATGTGTTGTCCTGCTCAGGCCAGAGAGCCTATGAGATTGAGCAGCAAAGAGACAGCCAGCAGCAGGACGAGGAAGGCCAGATCAAGCTGGATCGAGCCGATCCGCACCGGTTTGAGGACCTTCCGGACCGCCTTCAGGGCCGGGTCGGTGGCGGTGTACGTCGTCTCGGCGAGTACCAGCACGGGTCCGCGCGGCTGCCACTGACGCGCGAAGACCTGGATCCACTCCAACACCAGCCGTGCCAACAACAGCACCAGGAAGATGTAGAGCACGATCGAGATGACGCCCAGCAACGTGGCCATGAGCCCATTGTCACTCATCCCGGCGCCGGGCACGACGACGGCCGGTGAGCTAACCGCTCGATGCCGGGAAGAACCGGCATCCCGGACGCTTCGCCACGCCGATGCGCGCCGCCCGGCACGACGACGGCCGGTGGCGCGGGGTAGGCGCCGACCGGCCGGTGGTCGTGAGGTGCTGCCTCAGCTCTGGTTGAAAAGCCCCCGGGGTGTGCGCGCGGCGTCGGCACCGGTCGTGGCGACCTCGACACCGGAGGGCGACAGCAGGAAGACCTTGGCGGTGACCCGCTCGATGGTGCCGTGCAGACCGAAGACGAGG
Organism: Allobranchiibius sp. GilTou38; assembly: GCF_017565325.1. Lineage (NCBI taxonomy): Bacteria > Bacillati > Actinomycetota > Actinomycetes > Micrococcales > Dermacoccaceae > Allobranchiibius > Allobranchiibius sp. GilTou38. The sequence goes on from NZ_JAGEKN010000006.1 coordinate 820,197, forward strand.
CCGGCGGCGAAGTCCACCAGGCGCTTGGCGTCGTTGTCGTCCATGTCCGACAGGTTCATGATGACCGGCACGCGACCGCGGAAGTTCTCCCCGATCTCCTTGGCCTCGTTGTAGGTGCGCGGGTGGATGGTGGTGATCCGGCTGATCGGACCACCGGCCGCCGGCGCACCGGCCGGTGCGTTCTTGTGCAACTGCGTCACGGGTGCCGCCTCACGTTCCTGCTCGATGTGGGCGGTCTCGTCGTAGCCGCTGTCGGCGTACTCGTGCGACTCGTCCGTGGTGTAGGTGTCGTCGTACTCGTCGTCGTAACGACGGTCGGCCTCGGAGAGACCGAGGTACTCCGTCATCGCGCGCAGCTTTCCAGCCATTCGTGGTGCTCCTCGTATCGTCAGGCCGGATTCGGCCGGGCAGGTGGCCTGGTGGTGTGAAAAAACGCTACCGCCGGGGAGGTCGCGAACCGAGGATTGCGCTGCCGACACGCAGGTGTGTCGCACCCGCGGCGACGGCCGACTCGAGATCGCCGGACATCCCGGCGGAAATCCACGTCGCGCCGGGATGATGCGCGCGTACGTCGGCGGCCACCTCGCGCAGCCGGGCGAACGCCGCCCCCGCATCGCCGTCCAGAGGCGCCACCGCCATCACCCCGCGCAGGCGCAGCGCCTGCGACGCGGCGATCCGGTCCGCGAGCTCGGCCACCTGGTCCGGCGACGCTCCCCCGCGTCCGGCGTCGTCACCGGACAGGTCGACCTGCACCAGCACCTGCGGCGCCCGCTCGTGGGCGACGGCCCCCCGGTCGAGCGCGGCCACGATCTTTGCGCGATCGACCGAGTGCACCACGTCGGCGTACGCGCTCACGTGCGGGGCCTTGTTGGACTGCAGCTGACCGATGAAGTGCACTCGCAGGTCGGCCCGGACGTCCGTCGCGAGGTCGGCCACCTTGGCCGCCGCCTCCTGGTCGCGGCTCTCGCCGATGTCGCGGACCCCGAGGGCGTGCAGGCGGAGCACGTCCTGCGCAGGGAAGAACTTCGTCACCACGATGAGCGACACCTTGCCGCGGTCGCGCCCGGCGGACGCGCACGCCGCCGCGATGCGCTCCTGCACCGCGGCCAGGTTGGTGGCGAGCTCGTCGGCGCGGGGGTCAGACGCCACGGTCGGTCCGTTCCCGGAGCACGACGACGCCGGCGAAGCGCCCTTCACCGTGGTCGCGGCGATGGGAGAAGAGGCGGTCGGACTCCCGGGTGCAGCCGGGCACCCACGTCACCGGGACGTGACGCGAGCGCAGCTGCGCGACCACACCGGACGCGACGTCGATGGCAGGGGTGCCGGTCCAGCTGACGGCACGACTCTCGGGGCTGCGGCGAGCCGCGTCCTCGCGCATCTGCTCGGGCACCTCGTAGCACCGGCCGCACACCGAGGGGCCGACGAAGGCCTGTGGCGCATCGGCGCCGAGCCCGGCCATCTCGTCGAGGGCGGCGTCTACGACGCCGTTGGTCATTCCGGGACGCCCGGCGTGGACGGCCCCGACCACCCCGGCGTGCACGTCGACCAGCAGCACGGGCGTGCAGTCCGCGACCAGCACCGCCAGCCCGAGACCGGGGACGTCGGTGACCTGACCGTCGCACTGCTGCGGCTCGCCGCTGCCCGCGGTCGTGGTCCGGATCGTGCGGTTGCCGTGCACCTGGTGCATGAAGGCGAGCCGGTGCGGAGCCAGGCCCATCGCCCGCGCCACGGCGGCGCGATTGGTGCGTACGGCGTCCGGGTCGTCGCCGACGAGAGCGCCCAGGTTGAGCGAACCCAGCCGCCCGCTGCTCACCCCGCCGGTGCGGTCGGTGAACGCCACGTCGGCGGACCGGCCGTCACGGCCGGTGACCGTCTCGCGCCACCAGAACACGGGCTCAGACCCGCGCCGTGGACCGACGCCGACCGCGCCCGGCGATCACTTGAGGAAGTCGGGGACGTCCAGGTCCTCGGGCGGGTCGACCGGAGCCTGACGCGGCGGGCGCACCGGAGCGGCCTGCTGCGGGACGCCCTGCTGACCCTGCCGGCCCTCGCCCTGCCGAACGTCGGCGCCCTGCTCGCGGCCCTGGCCGCCCTGCTCCCCTCCGACGGGACGCTGCGCCGGCTGGCCGTAGCCCTGCTGGCCCTGGCCACCCTGCTGACCCTGCGCCGGACGGGCGGGCTGCGCCGCACCGTCGCGCTGCACCGGGGCCTGCTGGTGGGGCGCGCTCGGCGAGGCGCCTCCGACGGCGGCCGCCACGGGCTGCTGCTGCCGCGCCGTCGGGCCGCCCTGGATCTGACCGATCGCACGCTCGTCCGCCCGACGCTGCGGGGTCCCGCCGTCGAAGCCGGCAGCGATGACCGTGACCCGCACCTCGTCGCCGAGGGCGTCGTCGATGACCGCACCGAAGATGATGTTGGCCTCCGGGTGGGCGGCCTCCTGCACCAACTTCGCCGCCTCGTTGATCTCGAAGAGTCCGAGGTCGCTGCCGCCCTGCACGGACAGCAGCACGCCCTGGGCGCCGTCGATGCTGGCCTCCAGAAGCGGGGAGGAGATCGCGTACTCGGCCGCCTGCACCGCACGGTCCTCGCCGCGCGCCGAGCCGATGCCCATCAGGGCCGAACCGGCACCCTGCATGACCGACTTCACGTCGGCGAAGTCGAGGTTGATCAGACCGGGGGTGGTGATCAGGTCGGTGATGCCCTGGACACCTGACAGCAGCACCTGGTCGGCGGTGTGGAAGGCCTCCAGCATGGAGACGTTGCGATCGCTGATCGACAGCAGCCGGTCGTTCGGGATGACGATGAGGGTGTCGACCTCCTCGCGCAGCGCGTTGATGCCGAGATCGGCCTGGCCGGCACGACGGCGTCCCTCGAACGTGAACGGCCGCGTGACGACGCCGATGGTCAGCGCGCCGAGGCTCTTGGCGATCTTCGCCACGACGGGTGCGCCACCGGTGCCGGTGCCGCCACCCTCTCCGGCGGTCACGAAGACCATGTCGGCGCCCTTCAGCACCTCTTCGATGTCTTCCGCGTGATCCTCGGCGGCCTTCTTGCCGACCTCGGGGTCCGCGCCGGCGCCGAGGCCACGGGTCAGCTCCCGGCCGACCTCCAGCTTGACGTCCGCGTCGCACATCAGCAGCGCCTGGGCGTCGGTGTTGATGGCGATGAACTCCACGCCCTTGAGGCCACCCTCGATCATCCGGTTGATCGCGTTGACACCGCCACCACCGATACCGACGACCTTGATGACAGCCAGGTAGTTCTGAGGAGTTGGCACGAGGTGGAGCCTTTCGAGGATTGCCGGGTGAAGTGCTGCGGTGCTGCTGTGCTGCGTCCAGATGCGGTGCGCGGCGAATGTCCGGGCGTGCAGAGGGCACCGTACCGGCCACGATCATGCCGGGGGCGGTTGCAAGTGCCCCTACGACACGCGCCGCGACCTGTCGAAAACCGCCCAGACCTGCACGAGGTGCGCAGAAAGAGCGGTGCAGACGACCGCTCACCCACGCGACCGCGATCGTACGCGACCCCGCTCGACATCGACAGTCGCCTTGACCTCAACTAGAGGTCGAGCGTTCGGCGAGCCGCTGCAGGATGAGAGACGCCAGGGCCGTGACGTCGCCCGCGCCGATCGTGAGAACGAGGTCGCCGTCGCGTGCGGCGTCGGCGACGGCTTCCACTGCGTCGGCTCCGGAGGCCACGAAGACCGCTCCGGGGACTCTGTCCGAGAGCAGTCGCCCGGTCACTCCGGGCACCGGCTCCTCGCGGGCGGCATAGACGTCCATGACGAACGCCGCGTCCGCCAGTCGCAGTGCCGCGGCGAACTGTTCGGCGAAGGCCTGCGTGCGGGAGTACAGGTGCGGTTGGAACAGGACGACCAGGCGCCCGCCCTCGCGCAGTGCCAGGCCCGTGCGGATCGCGGCCTGGAGCTTGTCGGGGTTGTGCGCGTAGTCGTCGACGACCCGCACACCGGCCGCGCTCCCCCGCACCTCGAACCGGCGGGAGGTGCCACGGAAGTCGGCGAGTCCACGGACGGCTGCCTCGGGCGCGATGCCGCAGCCGGCGGTCAGGGCGAGGGCCACCGCGGCAGCGTTCAGCAGGTTGTGCGCGCCCGGGACCTGCAGGCGCATCGCCACCCGCTCCCCGGACGGGAAGAACAGCAGGGCGGATGCCGACATCCCGTCGGCGCTCTCATCGGTCAGTCGCAGGTCGGCGTCGGGCGACCTGCCGTAGGTGAGCACTCGCAGGCGGGCCGCGTGCCGGCGTGCCAGGGCCGCACTCCCCTCGTCGTCCGCGCATGCGACGAGCAACCCGCCCGAACGAATCGAGGCGGCGAAGTCGTCGTACGCCGCGTGCAGCCGCTCACTGGTGCCGTAGAAATCGAGGTGGTCGTCGCGCACGTTCGTCACGACGGCGATCTGCGGCCGGTAGACCACGAACGAGCCGTCGCTCTCGTCGGCCTCGACGACGAACGACTCGCCGTCGCCGACACCGGAATTGGCGCCGATCCCCGCGATGTCGGAGCCGATCGCGAACGACGGTCCCGCCCCCGCGGAGCGCAGCGCGACGACCGCCATGGCGCTGGTGGTGGTCTTCCCGTTGGCCCCGCCGACCGCGATCGCCCGGCGTCCCTGCGTGAGCACGGCGAGGGCCTGTGAGCGGTGCAGCACGCGCAGACCGCGCCCGCGCGCCGCCGCCAGTTCCGGATTGCTCTCCGCGATGGCACTGGAGACGACCACCAGGGTCCCCGCGTCGAGCCCGCTCACGTTGTCTGCGCTCTGGCCGATCACGACGGGCACACCGGCAGCGCGTAGTCGCTGCACGGCGGCGCTCTCGGCCCGGTCCGAGCCGGTCACGGTGACACCGCGCGCCAGGAAGAGCGCGGCGATGCCGGACATCCCCGAGCCGCCGATGGCGATGAGGTGGACCGCGCGGACGTCCTGCAGCAGGGGCAGCGGCGCGGCGAAGTCGAAGCGGCGATTGATGCCGTCGGCCACCGGTCAGCTCCCCGTGGTGGCGTGCTCGATCATCGTCACGAGAGTGCCGGCCGATTCGCCGTGGCCCGAGCCGCGTGCGGCCATGGCCATCTCCTGCAGCCGAGCCTCATCGCGCAGCAGCGGGATCAGGTGGGCGTCGACCCATTCGGGGGTGAAGTACTCGTCGGGCACCAGCTGCGCGCCACCGGCGGCGACCATCTCTGCGGCGTTCAGCTTCTGCTCGCCGTTGCCGACGGGCAGCGGCACGAAGACGGCCGGCAGCCCCACGGTCGCCAGCTCGCAGACCATCCCGGCACCGGAGCGGGTGACTGCGAGATCCGCCGCGGTGTAGGCCAGATCCATCCGGTCGACGTAGGGCAGCACGACGTACGGTGCGCCCCCGAGCACTGGGGGCAGGTCGATCTCCTTGCCGCGGCCGGTTACGTGCAGCACCTGGATACCTGCGGCGCTCAGCTCCCGGGCCCGCTGCGCGAAGGTGGAATTGAGTCGTGCCGCGCCGAGCGATCCGCCGGTCACCAGCACGGTGGGCAGGTCCGGACGCAGTCCGAAGAAGGCGCGGGCCGCCTCGCGACCGACGGACCGGTCCAGCCGCGAGATCTGCGTCCGCAGCGGCATGCCGATCACCCGGGCGTGCGGCAGCTGCGTCGTACGGAAGGTGGTCGCGACGTACGGCGTGAGGCGTGCACCGGCACGGTTGGCCAGGCCAGGTCGGGCGTTCTGCTCGTGGACGACCATCGGGATCCCGCGTCGCTTGGCGGCGAAGAACGCGGGCGGGCTGACGAAGCCGCCGAATCCGACGACGACCTGCGGGTCGACGTCGTCGACCACCGCGCCGGCCTCTGCGATCGCGCCACGCAGGGCGACCGGGAAGCGCACTGCAGCGGAGTTCGGTCGGCGCGGGAAGGCGACCTTCGGGATCAGCCGTAGCTCCAGGCCGGCCTCGGGCACCAGCCGCTCCTCGAGGCCGCCCTCGCTGCCGAGCACGGTGATCCGCGCCTGCGGATGGCGGGCGGCAAGCTCCTGCGCCGTCGCCAGCAACGGTGAGATGTGCCCTGCGGTGCCTCCGCCGGCCAGCAGCACGCTGCGCAGCGGCGCCGACTGCGGGCTCTGCCCGCCGCTCATCGCCCGGCGCGGGAGGACGCGAGGACGGCCGAGGCCTTGCGCAACAGGCTCGGGCGCGCCTGCAGGGCGGCCCGGCACTCCGGCTCCGCACGCGCGAACGACAGCAGCATTCCGAGTGCGAAGAGTGTCGTCACCAGGGCAGATCCACCAGCCGACACCAGCGGCAGCGGCACCCCGATGATGGGCAGCAGGCCGGTCACCGATCCGATGTTGACCATGGCCTGGAAGACGATCCACAGCATGATCCCTGCCGTCGCCAGCCGCACGAACAGGTCGTTGCTCGTGACGATCAGGCGGTAGCAGGCGTACGCCAGCACGACGTAGAGGCCGACGACCGCCATGGTGCCGGGGATGCCGAGCTCCTCGCCGATGATGGCGAAGATGAAGTCGTTGTGCGCCTCGGGCAGCCAGAACCACTTCTCACGGCTGGCACCGAGGCCGACGCCCCACCAGCCGCCGTCGGCCATGGCGTACATGCCGTGCACCTTCTGCCAGCACCCAGGGGTCTGGGCGTCGATGCAGGTACCGAGCCAGGCGTCGATGCGACCGGTGCGGTTGCCGCTGGTGAGTGCGAAGGTCAACGCGCCCAGCGCCGCGGCGCCGGCGGCGACACCGAAGATACGCAGCTGCACACCGGCCACGAAGAACATTGCGCCCATGATGGCCAGCAGGACGAGGCAGGTGCCGAGGTCACCGCCGCCCATCACAGCGGCGAGCACGATGAAGAGCAGCGGCCCGAGCGGCAGGAGCAGGTGCTTGTAGCTGTCGAGGACCCGACGCTTGCGGGAGAGCACGGTCGCGATGAGCAGGACGACAGCGATCTTGCCGACCTCGGACGGCTGCATCGTGAAGCCGCCCGCACCGATCCAGTTGGTGTTGCCGTTGACCGTCAGGCCCAGCGGCGTGAAGACCAGCAACTGCAGGAACACCGCGAAGAAGAACACCGGAAATGCGATGGTCTTCCACATCCGGACGCTGATCCGACTCGCGACGAACGCCCCGATCACACCCACCACGGCGAACGAGGCCTGGTTCAAGAAGATCGTGTACGAGGAGTGCGTCGGCGACGCGTACGACGTGACGCTGGACGCCGACAGCACCATCGTGAGCCCGAAGATCAGCAGCAGGGTGCCGGATCCGAGGATCAGGTAGTACGGGCCGACCGGCGAGGTCACCCGCTCCTTGACCTGCTGCAGATAGCCGCGCGCCGGATCGAACCCGGGGTTGGCGCCACTCGCGGTCATCGACCGGCTCCGCTCACCCGACGGGCGGCCTGCGCGAAGAGGTCGCCCCGCTCGGGGTAACCGGAGAACATGTCCTTGGACGCGGCCGCGGGAGCGAGGAGTACGACGTCGCCCGGCCGGGCGAGGCGGGCAGCCTCGGTCACAGCGAGATCCATGGCGTCAGTCTGAATGCTGTCGATCTGCACGACGGGGACATCGGGCGCGTGTCGCCGCAGCGCCTGCGCGATCACCTCGCGGTCGGCCCCGAGCAGCACCGCGGCGCGCAGCCGCGGCGCGGCGTCGCGCACGAGATCCTCGACGTCGGCGCCCTTCAGCTGGCCGCCCGCGACCCAGACCACGTGCTCCACCGCGCGCAGTGCGGCCGCGGCCGCGCCGGGATTGGTCGCCTTCGAATCGTCGATCCAGCGCACCCCGGCACCGGACGCGACGACCTGCCCGCGATGCGGCTGGGGCGTGTAGCCCATCAGGCCCGCGCGCACGGCCGCCGGCGGCACGTCGTAGGACCGCGCCAGGGCCGCGGCCGCGAGGGCGTCGGCGACGTAGTGCGGCGACGGCGCCTCCTCGCCCGCGGCGAGCTCGGCCACCGTGCACAGCTGCGCGGCGTACCGGCGGTCGGGCACGAACGCGCGGTCGGCGAGCACTCCGTCGACCACGCCGAGCATCGATGGTTCCGGCAGGCCGAGGGTGAATCCGATGGCGCGCGCGCCGTCGACGACGTCGGCGTCCTCGACGAGCTCACGCGTCGTGGGGTCGTCCTCGTTGTAGACGCAGGCGTGCTGGGTGCGTTCGTAGACGCGCCCCTTCATCCGGCGGTACTCCTCGTAGGAGCCGTGCCAGTCCAGGTGGTCCGGTGCGACGTTGAGGCAGCAGGACGCGTACGGCGACAGGCTGGACGACCAGTGCAGCTGGAAGGTCGACAACTCGACGGCCAGCACGTCGTAGGGCTGCGGATGCAGCACCGCCTCGACGAGCGGCGTGCCGACGTTGCCCGCCGCGATCGCGCGCAGCCCGCCTGCCTGCAGGATCCGCTCGAGCATGGTGACGGCGGTGGTCTTGCCGTTGGTGCCCGTGATCGAGAGCCACGGTGCGGCGCCCTCGCGTCGGCGCATCCGCCAGGCGAGCTCGACCTCACCCCACACCGGCACCGCGGCCGCCGCAGCGGCCCGCATGTACGGATGCGTGGGTGGGATGCCCGGCGAGGTCACCACCAGGTCGGTGCCCGGTCCGGGGCGCTGCTGGTGCTCGGCGCCGAACCGTACGACGGCGCCCAGGATCTCCAACACGGTCGCCTGCTCGCGCTGGTGGTCGGTGGGGGTGCCGGACAGCACCGTCACGTGCGCACCGCGCTGCAGCAGGGCGTCGGCGGCGGCGTACCCGCTCACACCGAGACCGAAGACCACCACGTGCAGCCCGGCCCAGTCCGCGTCGGCATGGTCGAGGGCGGCGAGGCGGGTACGGCGGCCGTCGTCGACCGGCATCAGCCGCGGACCGTCTGTGCCTGCCGGACGAGCCGGGAACCCATCAGGTGACGACCCACTCGGCGTAGAACAGGCCCAGCGCCACCGCGACGCACAGGCCCGCGATGATCCAGAACCGGATCACCACGGTGACCTGTTCCCACCCGAGCATCTCGAAGTGGTGGTGCAGCGGTGCCATCCGGAAGATCCGTTTGCGGCGCAGTTTGAAGGACCCCACCTGCAGGATCACCGAGAGCGTCTCGAGCACGAACAGCCCGCCGAGGATGACGACCAGCAGCTCCGTGCGCGAGCAGATGGCGAGGCCCGCCAGCGCGCCGCCCAGCGCGAGCGAACCGGTGTCGCCCATGAAGATCTTGGCCGGGGTGGCGTTCCACCACAGGAATCCGAAGCACGAGGCCATCACGCACGCCGCGACGACGGCGAGGTCGAGCGGGTCGCGCACCTGATAGCACTTGTTGCTGAAGTGGTACTCGCAGTTCTGGTTGTACTGCCACACGCTGATCAGGATGTACGCGCCGAAGACCATCGCGCTGACGCCGGTCGCGAGACCGTCGAGGCCGTCGGTGAGGTTCACGCCGTTCGAGGTGCCGGCCACGATGAGGTTGGCCCAGAGGACGAAGAGGACGACGGCGAGGGCCGTGCCGCCGAAGGCCAGGTTGACCCAGGTGTCCCGCACGAACGAGATGTGGAAGCTGCCCGGCGTACGACCGCCCTTGTCTCCGAAGCGGGTCGCGAGGATCGCGAACACCGTCGAGACGAGCACCTGCAGCACGAGCTTCTGGACAGAGCGCAGGCCGAGCGAGCGCTGGTGGGAGATCTTCATCCAGTCGTCGGCGAACCCGACGAGACCGAGGCCGACCAGCAGGAACATGACCAGACACCCGGAGACGGTCGGCGGCGACCAGCTGAGCAGGTGGGCGAGGAAGTAGCCGCTCACCGAACCCGCGATGATGACCGCGCCGCCCATCGTGGGCGTGCCGCGTTTGGTGTGGTGGCTGGTGGGTCCGTCGTCGCGGATGAACTGCCCGTACCCGCGCCGCACGAGGAACTGGATGAAGATCCGGGTCCCGAACAATGCCACTGCCAGCGCGATCAACGCGCCGATCAGGACAACCTTCACAAAACATCCTCCGCTTCGAACCGTTCGGTGATCCGGTCGCCAAGGTAACGCAGCCCGGAGTCGCGGCTCGACTTGAACAACACGACGTCCCCCGGTTGCAGCATGGAGACCAGCAGGTCGTACGCCGCGTCGGCGTCGACGACCCGCTGCGCCGCCCCCGCGGCGTCCTGCACGGCATCGGCGACCGGCGATGCGTCGGGACCCACAGCCACGACGATGTCGATCCCCCGCGCCACGGCGTCGGTGCCCACGGCGCGGTGCGCCGAGACGCTCTCGTCGCCGAGTTCCCGCATCGCCCCGAGCACCGCCACGGTACGACGTTCGCGCCCGATCTGCGCGAGCGCCGCCAGCGCGGCGGACATCGACTCGGGGTTGGCGTTGTAGGCGTCGTTGACCAGAGTGATGCCCCGCTCCAGCTGTTGCACCTCCATCCGCCAGCGCGCCTGCGCCGATGCACCCGACAGGGTCTGCACCGCTTGGGCCAACTCCACACCGGACTCCACCGCGGCCGCCAGCACCGCCAGGGCGTTGCCGACGTGGTGCTCGCCGTGCACGGCGAGGGTCACCGGGATGCTCCCCTCACTGGTGACCAGGGTGAAACTCGCCCGACCGGAGGTGTCGGAGCGTACGTCGACCGCCCGGTAGTCCGCAGCCTCCGAACGGCCCACCCCGATCACCCGGGCCGACGTCTTCTCGGCCATTACGGCGACCCGCGGGTCGTCCAGGTTCAGCACGGCCACGCCGTCGGAGGGCAGGGCTGCGACCAGCTCGGACTTGGTGCGCGCGATGGCGTCCACGGAGCCGAACTCGCCGACGTGGGCGTGACCCACGTTGAGCACTATCCCGATCCGGGGCGGCGCCATGCGCGTCAGGTAGGCGATGTGTCCCACACCCGAGGCCCCCATCTCGACCACCAGGTGACGGGTGGCAGCGGTGACCCGGCACAGCGTCAGCGGCACGCCCACCTCGGAGTTGTAGGACCCCTGGGGCGCGACGGTCTCCCCGTCCTGCGCGAGCACCTGCCCGAGCAGGTCCTTGGTGGAGGTCTTCCCCGAGCTGCCGGTGATGCCGATGATGTTCAGACCCGACACCCGGTCCACGACCGAGCGCGCCAGGGACGCGAAGGCGTCCTGCACGTCGGGGACGACGACGGTCGGGGTGGCTTCGACCGGTCGGCTGCCGAGCGTCGCGACCGCACCCGCGCGAGCGGCACCGTCGGCGAACTGGTGGCCGTCGGCGTGCTCACCGACCCGTGCGACGTAGAGGCTGCCGGCCTGTGCCTCCCGGGAGTCGGTCACGACCGGGCCATCGACGAGGACGTCGTGGCCCACCAGAGATCCGCCTACGACCCGGGCGATCTCGCTCAATGCCAGAGGGATCATCTCGGACGTTGCTCGGTGCTGACGGCGGCGTACTGGATCGGGTAGAGCGAGACCGGCTTGCGGCTCGGTGCGACGCCGCGCGTGCGCAGCACATAGCCGGCCACCTGGGAGAAGATCGGCGCGGCCGCCTCACCGCCGTAGATCGTGGTCTTCGGGTTCTGCAGCGCGACCGCGACGATGTACTGCGGGTTCTCCGCCGGAGCCATCCCGATGAAGGAGGCTGTGTAGCCGTTGTAACGGCCGAGCTTGGCGTCGTACAGCTCCGCGGTGCCGGTCTTGCCGGCGACGTTGTAGCCCGCGACCTTGGCCTTCTGCGCCGTACCGTCCTGGCCGACCACGCCGCTCAGCATCGTGCGCAGCTGGCTCGCGACGCCGGTCGAGATGACCCGCACCGGCTTGCGCGAGTCCGCGGGCTTGGTCCACCCGCCGGACGCGTTCTGCACCCCCGCGATCAGGTTGACCGGCAGACGCACCCCGTCGTTCGCGACGGTCTGGTAGACCGACGCCTGCTGCATCAACGTGGTGGACAGGCCCTGCCCGAACATCACGGTGTACTTCTGCGAACCGCTCCACTGCGACGGTGGCGCCACGATGCCGCCGGTCTCTCCGGGGAAGCCCACGCCGGTGGGCGCGCCCAGGCCGAACTTGCGCATGAAGCCGTAGAGGTAGTCGGAGGACACCTTCGACCCGGTCAGCATCGTGCCCATGTTGGAGGACTCGGCGAGGACGCCGGCGACCGTGAGGCTCTCGGTGCCGTGCGGCTCGGAGTCGTGGAAGAGGGCTCCCCCGCGGCGCAGCTGCGACGGCACGATCACCTGGGAGGTGGGAGTGGCGACGCCGGCGGACAGCGCGGCGGCCATGGTGATGATCTTGCTGGTCGAGCCCGGCTCGTAGGTCTCGGCGAACCCTCGGGGCTGCAGGTTGCCCGGGGATGCCGCGCCCGGGTTGGTCGGATCGAAGCTCGGGTACGACGCCGCGGCCAGCACGTTGCCCTGCCGGTCCATCACGACGAGGTCCCCGGCCTCGGCACGGGTCTTCTTGACCCCGGCAGCGAGCGCGTTGCTCGCGTAGTACTGGATGTCGGAATCGAGCGTGAGCTTCACGTTCGAGCCGTTGACCGCGGGGGTGTCGGAGTTGCTACCGGTGGCGATGACCGTGCCGTCGGGCGCCTCCTCGTAGGTGCGGACACCGGGCCGGCCGTTGAGGATCCCCTGCTTCATCAGCTCGACACCGCCGGCACCCGCGCTGCTGCCGGCGTCCACCCAGCCGACGATCGACGATGCGCTCGCGCCCTGCGGGTACTGCCGGGTCTGGGTGGACTCGGGGTAGATCCCGCCGAGCTTGAGGGCCAGGACCCGCTGCCACTGCTCGGGCGTGACGTTCTTGACCAGATAGACGAACCTGGACTTGCGCTGGGTCGCGGCCTGCAGCGTCGCGTAGTACTGCTTGGCGCTGCCGCCGAGCACCGATGCGAGCCCGGCTGCCACCCCGGAGTTGCCCAGCACCGTGGTGCGGCCGTCCACGAAGCTCTTGTACTGCGAGGTCTGAGTCGCGTCCGCGGTCACGTTGTAGCGCTGCACACTGGTCGCCAGCGCGGCACCCTTGTCGTCGACGATCTGACCGCGCAGGGCGGGCACGTTCTCGTGGTGCAACCGGCTGTCACGGGCCTTCGCCGACACGGCGGCGGCATCGACGCCCTGTACACGGATGATCTGCGCGGTGAACAGACTGAAGATGAACAGCATGGCGACCATCAGCATCCGGGCACGCCGGCCCGGGTGTCCGAGGCGCATCGTGACCGGGCGACGGCGCGGCGGCCCCCCGTTGCCTCCGCCGCCGGCGGAGCGTGCCGGGCGCCCCGGACGCTGCGAGCCGGTGACGGATGCAGGGCGTCGTACGCCCGTTCCGGTCGGTCGGTCCGACCCCGTGGCCCTCGCACGCGTCGCCGCGGGCTTGGAGGAGTCCCGTCGCGGATCTCGTTGCCCCGCCGCCCGATCGGCCGGTCGTGCACCGGTGCGACCGCGCGAGGTCGTCCCGGTCGTGCGCGGACGGGCGGAGCCGGCGCCGCGGGCCCCTCGCGAACTCTGGGATCCCTGCGAGCCCTGGGAGCCCGGAGGACGGGTCTGACTCAACGGGTCACCTCGTGGTCGTCGCGTGCGTGCCGGTCGTGTTCTTGGTCTTGGTCTTCGTGCCCGTCGTGCTGCTCTTGCTCTTGGTGCTCTTGCCCTTGCTCTTCGGGCTGTCCTTGGTGCTCTTCGTCGTGCCGGTCTTGGCCGTCTTGGTCGCCTTCTTCGGTGCCGGAGCACCGACGCCGGCACCGAGGGAGGCCCCCGTCGCGGCAGTCCCGGCGACCTTCGCAGCCCCGCCGGTGGTCAGCGGACCCACGGTAAAGGGGGTGCTGCCCGCCGCCCCGTTCGCCACGCCGATCGTCTTCCCATCGGATCCCACGTAGCGGACCCGGGACGCGGGAGCGAGGCCCATGGCGTGTGCGCGGGACGCGAGGGAGGCCGGAGACTCGGCCAGTTGCAGCGCGGAACGCAGGCTCTGCTGGGTGTCGGTGTACGTCGCGGAACGCGCTTGCAGAGAGTCCATCGTGAACGACTGCTGGGCGCGCTGGGTGTTGAGCACCAGCAGGGTGGCGAGGCCCATCGCGAGCACGAACACGCAGGCGGCGATGAACGCGGCGCTGTGCCCGTCACGGGAGTCGGCGGGCGCGACGACCCGCAACCGCACCGACGACGCACCGCTCGTGGGCAGGGACCGCGACTTCGACCCGGGGGTCGGGTGCGGCACCCGCGCTCGTGGGGCGCGCAGCGGTACGGCGGCCTGCGGGCTCATGCTCATCGGGAGGTCCCCTTCGTGGATCGACGACGTTCTGCTGCGCGCAACCGGGCGGAGGCCGCGCGCGGGTTCTCGGAGGTCTCCTGCTCGGAGGGCCGTTCGGCTCCCCGGGTGAGGCGACGGAGGTAGGGCTCGTGCTCGGGCAGCTCGACCGGCAGGTCCACCGGCGCCGAACTCGTGGTGCCCTCGGCAAGGACCTGTTTGGCGATCCGGTCCTCGAGGGAGTGATAGGCCAGGATGGCGATCCGGCCGCCGACGGCCAGGTGCTCGATGGCCTGGGGCAGGGCGCCGGCCCAGGAGTCCAGCTCGCGGTTGACCTCGATGCGCAGCGCCTGGAAGGTGCGCTTGCCCGGGTGGCCGCCGGTGCGCTGCTGCGCTGCGGGGATCGCGTCCCGCAGCAGGTCGACCAGCCGCGCGGACCGGTCGAAGGGCGCCTTCTCGCGTTCGCGGACGACGGCGCGGGCGATGCGGCGGGCGAAGCGCTCCTCGCCGTACTCGCGCAGGATGCGTTCGAGCGCCGCGGCGTCGTAGGTGTTGAGGACATCGGCGGCAGTGGGGCCTTCGCCCTGGTCCATCCGCATGTCGAGCGGCGCGTCCTGGCTGTAGGAGAAACCCCGCTGGGTCTCGTCCAACTGCAGGGATGAGACGCCGAGATCGAAGAGCACTGCCTGCGACTCGCGCACGCCGAGACGGACCAGCTCGGTGAACGCGTCGTCGTAGACGGCGTGCACAGGGCGGAATCGGTCGCCGAAGCGCTCCAGCCGCTCCCCCGCGAGGGCCACGGCCTCGGTGTCACGGTCCACACCGTATGCCGTGACACCGGAGAAACGTTCGAGGACGGCCTCGGTGTGTCCCCCCATTCCGAGGGTCGCGTCCACGAAGACCGCGCCAGGGGTCTCCAGGGAGGGTGCGAGCAGCTCCAGGATGCGTTCGCGCATCACGGGGGTGTGCCGCTCGGCGGCGTTGCTGTCGGTGTGGCTCATCGCGGCGGATCTCCCCTCTGGTGCGGCTCGGACGGCGTGACGTGCTGATGGGTGCTGCGGGATCTGTGCGATGTGCTGCAGGGCGCTGTCTGATGCCTGGTCCCCAGCCGTCGCTGTTGCCGACGAGCGGCTGATGCTCCGGTGCCGGGGAAGTGGCATCGGTGCATCCGGCGAACGGATGGAGGCCGGATCTCAGAAGAACCCTCCGGGGATCACCTCCTCGCCCTGGGAGGCGAAGTCGTCCTCGGTGGCTTCCAGGAACTGGGTCCACGCGGTGGTGTCCCACAGCTCGAGCCGGTTGCCCGTGCCGATGACCGTGCAGTCCTTGCTCAGGCCGGCGTACTCGCGCAGCACGGCGGGGACGGTGACCCGCCCCTGCTTGTCCGGGATCTCATCGGAGGCGGCCGACAGCAGGACGCGCTGGAAGTTGCGGACCCCCCGGTTGGTGACCGGGGTGTTATTCATCTGCTCGGCGAGCCGCTCGAAGTCCGACATCGCGAAGACGTAGAGGCAACGGTCCTGGCCGCGGGTGATGACCAGACCGCCCGCGAGTTGGTCGCGGAACTTCGCGGGAAGGATCAGGCGGCCCTTCTCGTCGAGGCGGGGGTGGTGGGTGCCGAGGAACATCGCGCCACACCTCCCGATCGTCGTCCCACGAGGTTCGGCCGACCCGACTCTCCGCTGTCCTCCACTTTACTCCACATCCCCCCACAAACGAAGCAAAAGGAGGCCGCTGAATCTCATGTCGCCCCAAAAAGTGCAGGTCAGGGCGGGTGGAGGATGGTGGAGGACCGGCAACGGCGTACGCCGGCCGCATGACCGGTCGGACCCGAGGTCGGGCACCCGGCTACATGGCGCCTGCCCATCAGGCAGGATTCATCCATGAAGCATTCCGCATCGGTCGATGCGCTCTCGCAGACGGCGACTTCGCGATCGGCGATGAGTCTGGACGACGTACGCCGGGTCGCCGGCGACATCCAGGCCTCGGTGGCCGGGGTGATCGAGGGCAAGAGCGAGGCCATCGCCACCGCGGTCGTGGTGCTGTTGGCCGAGGGACACCTGCTGATCGAGGACGTGCCCGGTGTCGGCAAGACGATGCTGGCCAAGGCCCTCGCGCGGTCGATCGACTGCACCATGCGTCGCTTGCAGTTCACCCCTGACCTGCTGCCCAGCGACGTGACGGGGGTGAGCATCTTCAACCAGGACACCCACCAGTTCGAGTTCCGCCGTGGCGCGGTCTTCGCTGGGATCGTGGTGGGCGACGAGATCAACCGCGCCTCGCCCAAGACGCAGTCGGCCCTCCTGGAGTGCATGGAGGAGAACCAGGTCACCGTCGACGGTCAGACCTACCTGCTGCAGCGCCCGTTCATGGTGATGGCCACCCAGAACCCCATCGAGATGGAGGGCACCTACCCGCTCCCCGAGGCGCAACGTGACCGGTTCATGGCGCGCATCTCGATGGGCTATCCGACCGCAGCGGCGGAGATGCGGATGCTCGACCTGCACTCGGCGCACCGTCCGTTGGAGGCGCTGCGGCCGGTCGCCGACGCCGCCCTGGTCCTGCGCGCCATTGAAGCGGTCTCCGGTGTCTATGCCAGCGCCGCGCTGCGCCAGTACATCGTCGACCTCGTGACCGCGACCCGGACGGCGCCCGGCGTCCGCCTCGGCGCCTCACCCCGCAGCGCGCTGCAGCTGCTGCGCGCCGCCCGCGCGCAGGCCGCACTCGACGGCCGTGACCACGTGCTCCCCGAGGACGTGCAGCGGCTCTGGATCCCGGTCCTGTCCCACCGCGTCATCATGGGCGGCGACGCCAGCGGACGATCTGCGTCCGACACTCTGGCGCAGCTGTTGGAGCGTGTCCCCGTCCCCGCGCAGGCCCGCTGACATGGTGCGCGCACCCGCTGCCGGGCGGCGGCACACACGCGCGCGCCTGACCTCGCGCGGGCACGCCGTCGTTGCCGCGGGAGTCGCACTCACGATCACCGGGCTGGCGCTCGGTTACGGCGACATCACCCGGATCGGGATCTTCCTCCTCCTGCTGCCGTTGTTGGCGACGCTGCTCGCCTCCCGCCGCGCGGCGCACCTGGAACTGACCCGCACCATCGCGCCGGTGATCCTGCACCCGGACGAGCCGGCGCCCGTACGCGCCGTGTTCGCGAACCGGGCGAAGCGCGCCAGCCGGTTCGGCACTGCCCAGGACAGCATCGACGCCAGCCTCGGGGACCGACCTCGCTACACGCTGCCGAGCATCCCGGCGCGGGGCAAAGCCGTCGTCGAGTACACCGTCCGGGGTCGCGCCCGCGGGCTGCACACGATCGGACCGACCACCATCGAGCACCCCGATCCGTTCGGCATGTGCTGGGCGGGCACCGTCATCCCCGCCGACGACCAGATCCTCGTCCTGCCCCAGACCTTCCCCCTGGTGCGGCACCGGCTGCCGTACGCCAGCGGCGGCGAAGGCGACTCGGGTCACTCCATCGCGTTGCACGGAGAGCAGGACGTCAGCATCCGCGCCTACGTCGAAGGCGATGAGCTGCGCCGGATCCACTGGGCCGCGACCGCGCACCGGGGTGAGCTGATGGTGCGCCACGAGGACCGGCCCGCATACAAGCACGCCCTGCTGATGTACGACGCCCGCACCAGTGCCCACCGCGTCGACGGCGCCTACGACTCCTTCGAGTGGACCATCAGCGCCACCGCCTCGATCGCGCTGCTGCTGCACGACCTGAACTATCTGACCCATCTGCTCGCCCCCGAGTCGCTGGACGACGAACGGTACGAGACGCCGTCGTCCTCCGACACCATGCTGCGCGACCTGGCCGAGGCGCAGGAGTGCGAGGACGGGCTGCACGCGCAGGTGCTCGCGCAGGCGTCGCGGACGGCGTCCGG
Source organism: Allobranchiibius sp. GilTou38 (assembly GCF_017565325.1). NCBI lineage: Bacteria > Bacillati > Actinomycetota > Actinomycetes > Micrococcales > Dermacoccaceae > Allobranchiibius > Allobranchiibius sp. GilTou38. The sequence continues at coordinate 838,250 of NZ_JAGEKN010000006.1, forward strand.
ATCGACCACGATGGTCGCCGTCCTCACCGACCGCCCGGCCGCCGGCCTGCGCCAGCTGGCCGCATGCTGCGGTCGCGGGGCCGTCGGCATCGCCATCGTGGTCGACACCGACGCCTATCGACGCGATTCGGAGGTTGAGGGGGCGGACGCCCGGGCGGTCGCGCACGAGTTCCAGGCGGCCGGCTGGCGCACGGTGGTGGTCGGCCCGCGATCCGGCGTGCCCGCTGCCTGGCGATCGGTGGCCGGCATCGCGCCGGTCGGGGCGGCGATGCGATGACCCGCGCCCGTCCCGCACAGACGTTCCTTGCCGCTCTCGCGACGATGATCGCGGCCTGGCCCATCACCACCCTCTTCGTGGGTAATGCGTGGATCGACGAAACACTCGGGTTGGTCACGCTGGCAGCCCTGCTCGGGATGGCCGGGCGGGCATTGGACCTGCCCCCGATGCTCACGCTGTCGGTTCAACTGATCGGAGTGACCGCGGTCACCGTGGTCACTCACCTGCACGACCACCTGGACACCAGCCTGCCCTCGGCGCTGCGCGCGCTCGGAGCGGACGCGCACCACACGGTGACGGCGTACGCCGCGCCGGCCCCGTCCACGGTCGGCGTCGTCTTCTTCATCGGCCTGATCATCGCGATCATCGCGATCACCGTGGACTTCCTGGCGGTGTCGGCCCGCTCGCCCGGCCTGGCCGGCGTCCCGTTGCTGGTGGAGTTCGTGATCTCCGCGGCCAACTCCGGCGGGTCGTTGCACCCCCGCTACTCGTTCGCTCTCGGCCTCGCCTGGCTGGCGATGCTCTACGCCGCCTCCGAGCGGTCCGCGCGTGACTGGTCGGGGCTGCGGGCGCGCATCCCCGGACGCCCCAACAATCCGACCGCCCTGCTCGGCGGACACGATTTCGGTCCCTTCACCCGGACAGCCGGTGTCGGCGCCCTGATCGCGGCGCTGGTGATCGCCGCATCGCTTCCCGCCGCCTCACAGAAGTTCATGGCCAACGGTCTCGCACGCGGCAACGGCCCGGCCACCACCGTCGGCTTCTCGACCGATCTGGACCTGCACAACAACCTCGTCGACCGCGACCACTCCCCCGTGCTCACGCTGCGCACCGCGGACCTCAACCCACCGCCGCTCCGCGCACTGGTCGCGGACGACTACACCGGCGACCACTGGGTCCCGGCGCGGCCGTCGTACCTGTTGCGCGGAGTCAACGGAGCGCCGCTGCAGCGCTACGGGCAGAACACGGTGCCGATCACCAGCTCCCCCTACACCATGGTCATCACCCAGAACACGATGCGCCCGCCGTACGTCGTGGCCCCCACCCAGGTCGCCAGCGCCAACTTCGGGGGCGCCACCTGGAGTTACGACCCGGACACCACCCAGCCGTCGACGACCCGGCTCGAGGACAGCTACACGGTCCGGTACCTCAGTCAACCCGCGAGCGCCCGGCCCTCGTCGCAGACCATCGATACCACGGGATTCGGCCCCGACCTCGTCGTCGACCAGGCCTCGCAGAGCCGCATCGAGGCGCTCGTGCACACCGCGGCGCCGAGCGGGACGCCCTTCCAGAGGGTCATCGCGATCCAGGACTACTTCCGCGACGGTGACAACTTCAACTATTCGCTGACGTTGGACCCGACCCGCAAGGACTCCGCGGGGCGGCCACTGGACCCCATCAGCAACTTCCTGGTGACCCGGCGGGGCTACTGCATGCAGTTCGCCACGGCGATGGTGATGGCGGCCCGCTCCATCGGGGTGCCGGCGCGCCTCGGGGTGGGCTTCCTCCCCGGCACGGTGGACTCATCCGGCTCCTACCAGGTGCATCAGTCCGACGCGCACGCCTGGCCCGAGCTGTACTTCCCGGGGATGGGCTGGACCCGATTCGAACCCACCCCTGCGGCACGGACGGGTCTCGCGCCGCCGTACGCGAGCCCCACGATCGGCAGCCCCGAGAGCGCCGCCCCCCGACGTTCCGCCTCCGGCGGCCGCACCGCACGGGGCAGCAACTCGGTGACCAGCGCACCGGGCACCACCACCCCCACCGCCTCGCGCTCCGTGAACCTGCACCTGGTCTGGCTGCTGTGGGTGTTCGCCGCCCTGCTGGTCCTCGCGGCCGCGTTCGCCGTCCTGCCGTTGCTGGCCCGGTGGTCCCGGCGCCGACTGCAGGTCGGGCACGGCGCCGCAGACGATGCCGCCCGCGTGCAGGCGCAGTGGGACGACCTGGTCTCGCGGATGGAGGACCTGGGCATCGACCCGGCGCCGCAGGTGTCGCCGCGCTCCCAGGAGGCGCACTACCGGTTGCACCTGGTGGTGGGTCGGGAGGGGCAGGAGTCGCTGCACCGCGCGGTCGACGTGCTGGAGCGGGTCCGCTACAGCCCGCGACCCGGTCCGGGTGACGATCTGTCGGCTCCCGCCGACGATCTGCTGATGCGGATCCGCCGGAGCCGCTCGTTCCGTACGCGGGTCGTCGCCACCTTGTTCCCGCGGTCGGGACGGCGCGCGGTGCGCTCCCTCTTCTCGAGGCGCACGCGGCGCTGAGGGACCGGCGACGGACCGCGGCAGATACGCAGAAGGCCGCGCACTCTCGCGAGCGCGCGGCCTTCTGTTCCTCCGATGTCGACCTGGAGGTCAGTCCAGGTAGTCGCGCAGCACTTGCGACCGCGACGGGTGACGCAGCTTGCTCATGGTCTTGGACTCGATCTGGCGGATGCGCTCGCGCGTCACGCCGTAGACCTTGCCGATCTCGTCGAGCGTCTTGGGCTGGCCGTCGGTCAGACCGAAGCGCATCGAGACCACGCCGGCCTCCCGCTCGGACAGGGTGTCGAGCACCGAGTGCAGCTGCTCCTGCAGAAGGGTGAACGAGACGGCGTCCGCGGGCACGACGGCCTCGGAGTCCTCGATGAGGTCACCGAACTCGGAGTCGCCGTCCTCACCGAGCGGGGTGTGCAGGGAGATCGGCTCGCGGCCGTACTTCTGCACCTCGACGACCTTCTCCGGGGTCATGTCGAGCTCCTTGGCGAGCTCCTCCGGGGTCGGCTCCCGGCCCAGGTCCTGCAGCATCTGACGCTGCACCCGGGCCAGCTTGTTGATGACCTCCACCATGTGCACCGGGATGCGGATGGTGCGGGCCTGGTCGGCCATGGCACGCGTGATCGCCTGCCGGATCCACCAGGTGGCGTACGTGGAGAACTTGTAGCCCTTCGTGTAGTCGAACTTCTCGACCGCACGGATCAGACCGAGGTTGCCCTCCTGGATCAGGTCCAGGAAGAGCATCCCGCGACCGGTGTAGCGCTTGGCCAGCGAGACCACGAGGCGCAGGTTGGCCTCCAGGAGGTGGTTCTTGGCGTTCTTGCCGTCCTGGGAGATCCACCACAGCTCGCGCTTGAGCTTCATGTCGATCTTGTCGCCGGAGTTCAGCTTCTCCTCGGCGAACAAACCCGCCTCGATGCGCTTGGCGAGGTCGACCTCCTGCTCGGCGTTGAGCAGCGCGACTTTGCCGATCTGCTTCAGGTAGTCCTTGACCGGGTCGGCGGTCGCTCCCGCGGTGACGACCTGCTGGGCCGGGGCGTCGTCGTCGTCGTTCTGGCTGAGCACGAATCCGCCGGCGGCCTCCGAGGCCTCCTTGGCGGCCTGACCGTCCTGCTTCGCGGTGGTCTCGTCGGTGGACTCCTCCGGCTCGGCCTCGGACGACGCGGCGGCCGCGTCGGCAGCCTTCGCGGCCCGTGCACGCTTGGCCGTCGCGGTCTTCGCGGCAGCGGCGGTCTTGGCGGCCGCGGCCTTCGTGGTCTTGGGAGCCACCTTGGTCACTGTGACACCGTCGTCCTGGCCAGACTCGACGGCGGCCTTGGCCGGTGCCTTCTTCGCGGCGACCTTCTTGGTGGCCGCGGCCTTCTTGGTGGTGGTCGCAGCGACCACGGGGGTGCGCTCGGCGGCGGGGGTCACCTCGACACCGGCCGCGGCGAGGGCGCGCAGCACAGCAGGGGCGCGACGTACGTCGTGCCCGGCCTCATGCATGGCCGAGGTCAGCTCCGCACCGCTCACGCCTCCGCTGGTCCGCGACGTACGCACCAGCTTCTCCAGGGCGGGGTGGGAGATGTGCTGCGGCAGCTCGGACGCAGTGTTGACTTTGGCCACGGGTGGTCACCAACTACCTTTCGAAACAACAGCATCGGCGCGATGAGCGCGCGCGACACCGACCGCTTAGGGCGGCATCGAAGTTTGGGGATCGTGAAGCTCGTCCGCCCAGGTCGGCGACAGCCTCTGGTTACCATTATAAAACGACTTCGGCCGTGCTCCGTCCACCGGCCGATCGGGCCGCTCAGGGCTTGACCGCGAGCACCGGACAGTCGGCGTCCAGCAGGATCCGTTGCGCGTGCGAGCCGAGGATGAGTTTACCGACCGCGCTGCGCCGTCGTAGGCCGATGACCAGCAGTCGAGCGGACCGGGACCGCACCAGATCGAGCAGGAAGTCGGTGATGTCATCGCCGTCCGGGTCTGCGACCTCCGCCTGCACCCCGTCCGCCCGGATCCGCTCCAGCGCCGCGTTCAGCTCATCCCGACGCCCCCGCGACGGGACGACGATGAGCGGGCCGCCGCCGTCGCGCGCCTCGTCGGCCGCGCGGGTGATCGCCGCCTCCCCCTCCGGGCTCGGCAGGTAACTGACCACGACGCTCATCGTTGCCTCCTTGGACCGGCGGGGCGGGCTCGACGTCTGCGGCCGACGCTACCCGACCTCGCGGGGTCGCACCCCGCGGACGGCATCCACCGCGTCAGCCACCGCTGCGGCGATGGCGTCGGTCTCAATCAGGAAGCCGTCATGACCGTGGGAGGACGACATCACCTGCACCCCGCCTCGCCCGTGGGCCTCGACGATCTCCTGCGACAACTCCACCGGGAAGAGCCGGTCGGAGTCGACGGCGACCGTGCGCAACATTCCGTCGTACGCCCCGAGCACGTGCGCGAGCGAGCCGCGCCCGCGGGTCACGTCATGCGTCGCCATCGCCCGGGAAAGTTGCAGGTAGGACCCGGCGTCGAAGCGGGCGGTCAGTTTGGCGGCCTGATGGTCCAGATAGCTCTCGACGGCGAACCGGCCGTCGCTCATCGGGTCCTCGGCGCCCTGCGGGTCGCGCCCGAACCTGGTGTCCAGCTCGGCGGCGCTGCGGTACGTCGTATGCGCGATCCGGCGGGCGAGGCCCAGCCCTTGCCGGGGGCCCGGTCCGTGCCCGTAGTAGTCGCCGCCGAGGTAGTCCGGGTCGGAGGTGATCGCGAGTGCCTGCGCCTGGCCCCAGGCGATCTGGTCGGCCGTGGCGCGGGCGGTGCTGGCGATGACGAGCGCGCCGTCGACCCGGTCGGGGTGACCCGCCACCCATTCCAGTGCGCGCATCCCGCCCATCGATCCGCCGAGCACCAGCCGCCAGCGGTCGATGCCGAGCGCGTCGGCGAGCCGTGCTTCCACGGCGACTTGGTCCCGCACGGTCGTCGCCGGGAACCTCGCGCCCCACGGGCGACCCGCCGGATCCGATGATCCCGGACCTGTCGTGCCGCGACAGCCGCCGAGCACGTTGCTGGCGACCACGAACAGCTCGCGGGTGTCCAGCGGCGCACCCGGCCCGATGAGCCCGGGCCACCAGCCGGCGGTGGGCTGCCCGGGCCCGGCCGGGCCCACGACGTGGGAGTCGCCGGTGAGTGCGTGCTCGACCAGGACGGCGTTGTCGGCGTTCGCGTTGAGGGTCCCCCAGGTCTGGAACGTCACGGTCACCTGGGGCAGCGGCACACCGCTCTCCAGAGTGATCTCGGGCAGCAGCAGGGCTCGAGATGCGGGGTTGGTGCCGACGGGCGGGCGCACCCAACGGTCAGCCGGGCGCGCAGCGTCGCGCTCCGGGGTCGGTCGGTGGCGTTGTTGCGTCACAGTCATCGGCGACTTCCGGCTCAGGGGGCCGGTGCCTGGAGGGATGGCTGACCCCGCGCTTGCCGGTGCCATGTCGACATCGGCCTTGTCCTCACCCGGGGCACCCCACCGCGGTGGAGGGTTGCCGCCCAGTCAGCCGGGGCTTGGCACTGGGACTCTTGACGTCGACCACCGTAGCAGCGGGACTTGGTGCCCGACCTCGGCTCCAGCACACCGGTGCGGGCGGGCGACGCACGCGGGCGCAGGAAAGTGACCGCACCGCCGACACCCCACCCCGGCGCCGTGCGTCGGCGCAGGAAAGTGACCGCACCGCCGACACCCCACGCACGCGACGTCCAGCAGCGCGAGCGGACCGCAGCGCTCCCCTCCACGCCGCTCGAGAACCCGCCGTCTCCACAGCAGAGCGGCCGCAGCGCCGACACCCACCCGGGCGGAGTCAGGCGCACCGGCGGGGACGGGCGCCGAGCTCCACCGCCCTGCCCAGCAGCCGCGCGAGCCGGTATCCCGGGTCGATCCGCAGGGCCTGCTCCACCGCGACGGCCGCGAGCGCTCCGGAGCCGCTGCTCCACGCCGAACCGGCGATGAAGGTCAGCACCGGAGGACGCATCCACTCCGGGAGGCAGTGCAGCCACTGCACGAGCCTCGCCCGAATGGCGCGGGGATCGAGAGCCCCCGCCACGTAGGGGGACAGCGCAGGCGTCGAGGGCGTCGGGCCCGGCAGGCCGGGCGCCACCCAGCCGAAGACCTCGTCCCGCACGGCCGGGTCGGCGATCGCGCGGCTCAAGGAGGCCAGCATGGGGACCGGCATCTCATGGATCGGTGCCGAGCCGTGCAGGATCTCCCACATCGCGGCGGTGAGCGCAGCCGGGCGCATCGGCCGATCAACGACGGGCGCGGCGCCGACCGCCCGCGCGACCTCCGTGCGGCACTGGTTCAACGACGCGCGCAGGTCGGCACGCGAGGCGTGCGGCGCGATCCCGTCCAGCACCGACTCGAAGACCGCATCGACCCGGTCCGGGTCCGGCAGCGCGGCGGGACGTCTCGGGCAGCTTCCGCAGCCGCACCGGTGGGCCCACCATCCGCCGTCCCGGGTCACCAACAGGTGCGCCGCGTCGACGTCGTGGGCCCGGAGCACGTCGTAGGCCACGTCGAGCAGTCGGGTCGGCGCATCCTGCGGCACGGGAGGGGTGTCCACGAAGGCGCAGCACAGCGCGCTTCGCACCCCGGCCCGGGCGAAGACCTGCCCGATACGACCGATCCCGGGCAGGAGGTCGTCCTCCTCCCCCAGGTCCAGGCGGGCGACCACCCGGATCCGTTGGTCGGCGAGCCCGACGACGACCAGGGAGTCGGTGGGCCGGAAGCCGAGCTCGTAGGGCAGGTAGGCGATCAGTTCGCCGAGGCCGTGCAGAGTGCTGCGCATGCGCCCACCGTGGCGCGGCGCGACGCACGCGGGACGTCCGCCCTCAGGGGGTGTGGATGTCTCCTGGGTGCCTCGGGGGATGTGGACGACCGACGGGTCAGCGCAGACGACGCCCGCGCACCGTGTGCTTGCGGGCCGCCTCCCAGGCCAGGAAGTCGTCGGTGTCGTGCACCAGCGCGTTGGCGAGCCAGGCGAGGACCACGGCGTCGTCCGCCAGGCCCACGATCGGTGCCAGCTTCTCCGGGATCAGGTCGACGGGTGAGGCGATGTACGCGGCGGCGGCGACCATCGCGGCGACCCGGGCGGGTGAGGATCCGGTGTACTCCTTGGCGGCCACCGCGCGCACCATCCGGGGCAGCGCGGTCAGCCGCGCCGCGACGCTCGGCCCGGACGGGTCCGCCACCGAGGCGATCGAGTCCCGCAGGGAACGGACCGTGGAGGCACTCATCCGACGACTCTGCCGCGGGCTCATGCGCTGGCGCTCGCAGTGCCGGGCGATCCCGGCCGGGCCACCGGGAACTGGATGCGGGCCGTCTTGGCGACCTTGTTCAGCAGATAGACGTCGAGGCCGGCTCCGACGACCCCACCGGCGAACGGGATCGACTTCCCGAGCCGGGGCAGCAACTTCTCGCTGACCTGGGCGATGAGACGGAAACCGACCGCTTTGTCGATGACCATCCGGGCGGCGGGCGGCAGACCCCTGGTCGCGAGGTTGGCGAGCCGACCGGTGCTCACCACTCCGGCCTTCTTCAGCAGCGCGTCGGCCTCCCCGCCGACCAGCGCCAGAAGGATGGCTGATCGCAGATCGGGGTTGCGCAGGTCGTAGCCGCGCAGGTGCGCGATCGCCGCCGTCATCCGGGTCGCCAGCGTATAGAAGCCGGCGATGTTGGCCGGCAACGAGACGGTCATCGTGACGAATCCGCCCAGCCCGGTCACGAACCCGCCGGCAGCAGCAAGTCGTCGGTGGTCGGCGATCACCTTCTCGATGGCCGCGTCGACGTCGCCGCCGCTCTCCTGCAGTGCCCGCTGGGCCACGTGATCAGCCGAGTCGAAGCGTCCCTTCCCGTCGATGCCGACGTCCATCAGCCGGTTCGCCAGGGTCATCGAGGTACCGGCGAACGCCCCCTTGTTCAGGTCGAGTTCGGTCGATTTCTTGGAATTGCGATGAAGGAGGGCCACGAACCCATCGTGCCAGTAGCCGAGCCGGGCCCGCGGAGGCTGCGCGTGCATCGGCTGCAGAGCGCCCCGGCGTAGCGTGGCGCCATGGCTGCCCCCACTGACAACGACCCGGCATTCCAGCACTTCGCGCACCCGGAACGGCTCGTCTCCACGCAGTGGCTGGCCGACGCGCTGGACCGCGGCGAGGACCTCGTCGTGCTCGAATCCGATGAGGACGTCCTGCTCTACGACGCCGGCCACATCCCTGGTGCGCACAAGCTCGACTGGCACCTCGACCTGAACGATCCGGTGAGCCGCGACTTCGTCGACGGCGAGCACTTCGCGCAGGTGATGGGCGAGCGCGGCATCGGCCGTGACACCACCGTGGTGATCTACGGCGACAAGAGCAACTGGTGGGCGGCGTACGCACTGTGGGTCATCACGCTCTTCGGCCACGAGGACGTGCGGCTCCTCGACGGCGGCCGGGCCGCGTGGGCGGCCGAGGACCGCCCGCTGACCCGCGAGGTGCCCACCGCGACACCGGTGCAGTACCCGGTCGTACGACGCGAGGACCCGCCCATCCGCGCGTACCGCGACGACGTCCTGGCGCACCTGCCCGGCCCGCTGGTCGACGTACGCTCCCCCGGCGAGTACAGCGGTGAGCTGCTGAGCATGCCGGACTACCCGCAGGAGGGCGCGATGCGCGGCGGCCACATCCCCGGCGCGCGATCCGTGCCGTGGGCGCGGGCGGCCGCCGAGGACGGCCGGTTCCGCGGGCGCACCGAACTCGAGGCGATCTACCAGGGCGAGCAGGGGCTCGCGCCCGACGAAGACGTGGTCGTCTACTGCCGCATCGGCGAGCGGTCGTCGCACACCTGGTTCGTCCTCACCCATCTGCTCGGCTTCGGATCGGTGCGCAACTACGACGGCTCGTGGACCGAATGGGGCAACTCGGTGCGGGTGCCGATCGAGACCGGCGCACCGTGAACGAGGACCTTCCCGCCCCGATGGCGGAGCTGGCGGACGACTTCAACGCCCTGGAGCCCAAGGACAGGTTGCAACTGCTGCTGGAGTTGAGCGACGAGCTCCCACCGCTGCCGCAGCGGTACGCCGACGAGCCGGGCAAGCTCGAGCAGGTGCACGAGTGCCAGTCCCCGCTCTTCCTCGCGGTCGAGGTGGACGACCGGGAACGGGTGCACCTCTTCTTCCAGGCCCCACCGGAGGCGCCGACCACCCGGGGGTTCGCCGGCATCCTGCACACCGGGCTCGACGGTCAACCCGCGCGTGCGGTGCTCGACGTACCCGATGACGCCGCATGGAGGTTCGGGCTCGCAGAAGCGGTGTCTCCGTTGCGAATGCGTGGGATGCTGGCCATGCTCTCCCGCATCAAGAGACAAGTCCGCGAACGTACGTCGGGGATGCCTGTGCCCGACCACACCGGTGAGGTTCGAGAACACCTATGAACAAGAAGGCATTGATCGCGATCCCCGCAGTGATCGCGGTGATCGGCCTCGTGCTGCTGATCATCGGATTCGCCTCCGGTGGGGGTGCGAAGGTCTCGTCGTTCTCCAACGGCGCCCGCGTCACCTCCTCCGACGCCGGCTTCTCCCTCTACAGCAAGGACAAGGCCGCTCGCGCCGCCACGGTGTGCACGGCGGTGTCCAACGGCAAGACGTCCACGATGGGGCGTCCGAGCTCTGATTTCTCGGTCAAGAGCGGCGGAAGCACCTACTGGGAGGTCGCGCGCAGCACCGACGGCATGACCAAGGGCGACTACACCGTCAACTGTGCGGGTAGCAACAACCTGTTCGCCGGCACCCGCGCTGACAAGGTCGGCGGCGGCTTCAAGGTGCCCAGCATCGTCCTCGGCCTGATCCTGCTCGTCGGCGGTCTGCTCGGCGTCGTCCTGCTCAGCCTGCTGGGTCGCAGGAAGACGGCTGCGGGCGGCGCCCAGGGGCAGTACACGGGCTACCAGCAGGGCAGCGCCTACGGCCAGGGGTACGGCGCGCCCGGCGCGTACGGCTCGTCCTCGGGTCAGCAGGGCCGGCAGGGTGGCTACGGCCAGCAGCCCGCTCAGCAGAGCGGGTACGGCCAGCAGCCCGCCCAGCAGAGCGGGTACGGCCAGCAGGGCCAGCCCGGCCAGCGGGGTGGCTACGGCCAGCAGGCCGCCCAGCAGGGCGGGTACGCACCCCAGTCCGGCCAGGGCAGTCAGTCGGGCAGCGGGTACGGCCAGCAGGGTGGCTACGGCCAACAGCCGGGCCAGCAGGGTGGATACACACCTCAGTCCGGCAGCGGGTACGGCCAGCAGGCTCAGCCCGCACAGCAGGGCGGCTACGGCCAGCACTCGGGCCAGCAGGCTCAGCCCGCACAGCAGGGCGGCTACGGCCAGCACCCGGGCCAGCCCAGTCCGTCCGGTGGCTACGGTCAGCAGGGTGGGTACGGCCAGCAGCCGGGCCAGCAGGGCGGGTACGCACCCCAGTCCGGCCAGGGCGGTCAGTCGGGCAGCGGGTACGGCCAGCAGGGTGGTTACGGTCAGGGTCAGCCCGCTCAGCAGGGTGGATACGGTCAGCAGGCTCAGCCCGCTCAGCAGGGTGGGTACGGCCAGCAGCCGGGCGGATACACCCCACCGTCCGGTCAGTCCGGTCGGTCCGGTCAGTCCGGCCACTCCAGCCAGCCCGGCCAGTCCGGGACTGCCTACGGCCAGCTGCCCTCCCAACAGGGCGGACACGGCCAGCAGCCGGGTCAGTCCGGTGGGTACGGCCAGCAGCCGGGTCAGTCCGGTGGGTACGGCCAGCAGCCGGGTCAGCAGAGCGGTTACGGCGAGCAGCCCTGGCAACAGGGGCAACAGGGGCAACAAGGGCACAGTTCGACCCCGGTCGATCCGGCCGACGCGCCCACCACGGCCATCTCGGGACTTCCCGTCGATGACCAACAGGGTCAGCAGAACCAATATGGTCAGGACGGTGGCCGGCGCCCGCAGGGCGAGCGTGACGAGCACGGCACCGACGACCAAGGCGGGCAAGGCTGAACCAGTCGACTGTCACCGCACGGGCCCCGTATCCCTCGTGGATGCGGGGCCCGTTGCTCGGCCTTGCCGTCGACGCGCGCACGGGCGAGGTGGCCATCGCGACGACTGCCGACTCACCCGGCACCGCGCAGATCGACCACCAGGCGCACCTGTCCGAACCCGTCCGCGCGGGCGAGTTGATCGCCGCTAGGGACGGCGACACCGCCCATCCCGTGCGCTGGGTCTGGTGGTCCGACCAGGTCCCTCGCGCGCTGCTCGCGCACGGCATCCGCCCAGGCCGCGGACTCGACCTGTTGCAGACCGACCTGCTGCTGCACGGCGGTGCCCGAGCCGCGCCCGAGCACATCTGGGCCCGCGCGATGGGCCTGGACCCTGACGGCGTGCCTGCCCGCCACCAGGGTGATCTGTTCGACAGCCCGGACGACCCGCCCGTCGGGAGCGACGGGCCGCAGCCCCTAGACGAGCAGGGCTACCTGCGACCGGGTTTCCTGGCCGCAGAGGGGTCGACCGCTTCTCAGTGGGCGCATCTGGCCGTGCGCGTGGCCGAGCAGCAGACACAGCAGCTGCAGGAGCGTCCTCGGGCGGTGGCGACGGCGTACAGCGAGTCGGGCGCCGCGATGCTCGCGCTGGAGTTGGAGCGCACCGGCCTGCCCGTGCACCGGCCCACCCTCGAGCGGCTCATCGAGGCCTCGGCCGGACCTCGGCCGCACACTCCGCAGGACGAGATCGACGCGCGTGCGGTCCGCGATGCCGCCGTGCTGGCGCTGATCCCGCCGGGGCGGGCCGTCGATCTGCGCAACCCCGAGCAGGTGCTCACCATGTTGCACGGGTTGGGGATCCGGGTGGACAACACCCGCAAGTGGGAGCTGGATCGATACCGCGGCACCCACCCCGTCGTCGACGCCCTGCTGCGGTGGCGGGCCGACGAGCGCATCGCGACGACGTACGGCTGGGCGTGGCTGCGCGACCATGTCGGACCCGATGACCGACTGCGGGGGCGGTGGCACTCCTTCGACGGCGGGGCGGGGCGGATGACCGCGGAGGCGGGGCTGCACAACCTGCCGGCCGCTCTGCGCCCGGCGGTCGTCGCCGCGCCCGGGCACCTCTTCGTCCGCACCGACCTCGGCCAGATCGAGCCGCGCGTACTGGCCGTCGTCTCCGGCGACCCGGCGCTGATCGCCGCGACCGCACAGGACGACCTCTACCGCACCGTCGCCGACCAGCTGCGGGTCGAGCGGCCGATCGCCAAGGTCGCGGCCCTGTCGGCGATGTACGGCGGCGCGGCGGGTCAGGCGGCCGCGGCGCTGGAGGGTCTGGACCGGGCCTACCCCACCGCGATGGCGTATCTGCGGGCAGCGCAGGCCACCGGTGAGAGCGGGGGCTCGATCACGACGTACGGCGGACGACTCATCACTGTGCCGCGCAGCACCGAGCAGGCTCAGGCGCGGGCGCGGGGGCGCTTCGCCCGCAACGCCGTGGTGCAGGGGGCTGCTGCGGAGTTCTTCAAGGCCTGGGCGCTCACCGCGCGGCACGCGATTGCGGCGTACGACGCCCGCATCGTGCTGTGCCTGCACGATGAACTCCTCGTGCACGTGCCCGAGGAGCACGCTCCCGCCACGGCGGCCGCGGTCGACTCCGCGCTCCAGGACGCCGCACGCCGCTGGACCGAGGGCTCACCGGCGCGTTTCGTCTCCGACACCGGCATCGTGCGCAGCTGGGCCGACGCCAAGGCCTGACTCGACAAAATGGACATGCAGGGCGGGGCACATGTGCCCCGCTCTGCATGTCCGAAACGTGAGATCAGTTGGAGTTGTCATCCGACTCGTCGCGCAGGAACTTCTCCAGCTCGGCGCCGATCTCGTCGGCGCTCGGCAGTTCGGCCATCTCGTTGGCCAGCAGGTTCTGCCGCTGCAGTCCCTCCTGGAACGCGTCGTACTGCTGCTCCAGCCCCTGCACCACCTCGACCACGTCGGGGTTCTCGGCGACCTGGCGGCCGATCTCGGCGCGGTGCAGTCCCGCGACGGCGGTCAGCTCCTGCATCGGGATGCTGAGGCCGGTGAGGGCGCACACCGCCCGGAGCGCGGCCACAGCGGCGTCACCGAAGTCGGTCTGGGTCAGGTAGTGCGGCACGTGGATCGCGAATCCGGCAGTGTCGATGCCGGATTCGGCCAACCGCAGGTGCATCAGCGACTCGAGGCTCGAGGGGATCTGCACCATCCCGAAGACCGGGTTGTTCTCCGGCATCAGCCGCTGGTCGCTGGCATAGCGCGTCATACCGACCGGGCGGGTGTGCGGCACGGCCATCGGGATGCCGTGAGCGCTCACGACGAGCTGCACACCGAGGCGGCGTACGAGCATCCGCACGGCCTCGATCACGCGCTCCCACTGGTGGTCCGGCTCCGGGCCGGCCAGCAGCAGGAACGGGGTGCCGTCGTCGTCGGTCATCCGGAAGAGCGTCAGCGCCGGGTCGTCGTAGTCGCTGTAGTGGTCGCGGTCGAACGTCATGACCGGACGGCGTCCGCGGTAGTCGAGCAGTTGGTCCAGGTCGAAGGACGCCACCACCGTGTGCTCGAGGGTGCCGAGCAGGTGTGACACCACCTGCTTCTGGGTGTTGCCGGCGTCGATGAGGCCACCGAGCGCCACGACCATCGTGTGAGCGCCCAGCTCGCTGGGATGGGTGTCGTTCTCGAAGCGATACAGCTCCTGTGGATCCTGCACGGTGCTCTCCTGCTGACGAATGATGCGCTGTTCGCGCCTTCCTCTGCCCGTTCCAACGCCCGGCCAGCGCGCACGATTCCCGCGTGGCACTCCCCCGTCGCGCGGTCTGCGTCACTGCCCGCGCGGGACGCCGGCACGCGTCAGGCGGGGACCTGCTCGCCGTATCCGAGAGTGCGCAGCCGCGCACGGAGCCGGTCGGCGTTCGTGGCCAGCACCTGCGGGTCCTGTCCGTGCGTGACGGCGTTGACGTCGAAGTCGCCGTGACCGTTCGCGGGCCAGACGTGCACGTGCAGGTGGGGCACCTGGAAGCCTTCGATCAGCACTCCCGCCCTCCGTGCGCCCCACTCCTGCACCTGCGCGCGGCCGATCACCTTGCCGACCGACATGAGGGTGGCGACGAGGTCGTCGTCCGCGTCGAGCCACTGATCCACCGGTGTACGCGGCACGACCAGCGTGTGTCCGTCGGTGAGCGGGTCGACCGAGAGGAACGCCACGCACACCGGGTCCTGCCACACGATCTGGCCGGGGATCTCTCCGTCGATGATCTTCTCGAACAGGGTGCTCACGGGGCGCCTCTCGACCGCAGGGACATCGGGTCCGGCCAGCATCTCAGGTCACGGGTGCCGTCTCATCCCCGTCCGTGGCGCTGGAGGCTCACGGCCGTCGTCGGCGTGCGGCAGTTCTCACCGGGTTCGGCACTGCGGCGTCGCCGGGCTTAGCGTGGAGCTCCGAGCATCGACAGCACTGGATGGGACCGCGATGACCGAGCACGCGACGCTGCGACAGTTGAGCGGCATGCCAGAGGCACCCGCGCCGTTGGCCGACTCGACCTTGATCATGATCGACCTCCAGAACACCTACACCCGTGGCGTCATGGAGCTGGACGGCGTCCAGGCGGCGCTGGACCAGGCTGAGGAACTCCTGTCGAACGCGCGGGACGCCGGCATCCCGATCCTGCACGTCATGCATGACGACGGTCCGGGATCGCCCTACGATCTGCAGGACGACATCGGCCAGATCGTCCCGCGCGTCGCCCCACGTGACGGCGAGCCGGTCATCGTCAAGAATTACCCGAACGCCTTCACCGACACCGATCTTCACGAGCGGCTGCAGGCCGCACCGGGCCGCGACCTGATCATCGCCGGGTTCATGACCCACATGTGCGTCAACTCGACGACGAGGGGGGCGTTCAGCCTCGGATACTCGCCGTCGGTCGTCGCGGGGGCTACGGCGACGCGCGCCCTACCCGGCACCGACGGCGGCGCCCCGGTGTCGGCCGCTGCCCTGCAGGCCGCCAGCCTGGCCGCCCTCGCCGACCTGTTCGGCGTCGTCGTCGGCACACCCTCCGACATCCCGGGCTGACCGCTTCGAGCGTGGTCGTCGCATCCGGGCCGGCCACGTATCAGGTGGTCGGCGCCGCCTCGATCCGGTCCATCGCCTTGCGCAGTCGCTGCACCGAGACCGCCCCTGAGGTGCCGAGCCGTTGGGCGAAGAAGCTGATCCGCAGCTCCTGCACCTGCCAGCGCAGCCGGCGTACGGCGTCCTCGCGGCGGCGCGCGGGCGGCAAGCCCTCGATGAGGTCGCCCAGCTCCCGCTCGACGGCGTGCACCTCGTCCATCCGCTGGGCGTCGCGGGCGATGTCCTCCGGCGCACGTTCGAGGCGTTCGAGCATCCCGCGCAGATAACGGTCCAGATCGCGCAACCGGGAGGCGCCCGTCGCCGCTATGAACCCGGGATAGACGAGGCCTTGATGCTGCCGGCGCACGTCGGCGACGAGCTCCGCGACGGACGGGCGGATCATCGAGTCGAGTGCGAGCTGTACCTCGCGGGAGTGGTGCAGCACGGGCACCAGGCCCTCCACGATCGACAGCACCTGCGCCGACGCCTGCTGGCGTGTCTGCCGCAGCACCGCGTCGAACCGCTCCCGGGTCCGCACCGGCCCCGGTGAGGAGTCCGCTGCCACCACGGCGTCGACGGCGGCGGCCAGGACGTCGGAGAGCACCGCCTGCTGGTCGGCGTGCGGTCCCCAACCGAGCGCGAGCCGCTGGGCGTTGTCGAGCATCCCCAGCAACCGCGACCAGGGCACATCCAACTGCAGCAGCAGCAGGCGGCGTACGCCGGCCGGGTGCTCGGCGTCGCGCTCCGCGGCGCTCGGCAGCACCCGCAGGGCGACGCTGTCTCCCTCGTCCACGAGTGCCGGGTAACCCTGCACGGTCCGCTTGCCGACGCGCTCGGCGAGCTCGGCGGGCAGCTCCTCGAAGTCCCAGGTGGTCAGTCCGGATCGCTCGATCTCGCTGCCGGCCCGGGACAGCACCGAGCGCACCCGACCGGAGAGCTGCTCGCGCAGGGCGGACAGGTCCTCACCGTGCGAGAGCGCGCGGCGCCGCGAATCCTCAACGCGGAACGTTGCTTTGAGGTGGTTGGGCACTCGGTCCCAGTCCCACTGGTCGGCCGGGACGCGCACGCCGGTGAGTTGCTGGAGTGCTCCGGCGAGCTCGGTCGTGATGGAGCCGCGTGCCGGGTCCATCAGCGGCAGCGCCCGCGCCGCGACGTCGGGCGCGGGCACGAAGTTGCGACGCATCGCCTTCGGTAGCGACCGGATGAGCGCGGTCACCAGCTCGCCGCGCACACCGGGCACCAACCAGTCGAAACCGTCCTGGTCGACCTGGTTGAGCTGTTCTACCGGGACATGCACTGTCACACCGTCATCGCCGGATCCCGGCTCGAAGCGATAACTGAGCCGCAGATCGAGCTCTCCGCTGGACCAGGTCCGTGGATACTCGTCGAGGTCGATGTCGGCGGCGTCGTCGCCGCGCAGGTCGTCCTCGGACATCGTCAGCAGGTCGGGTGAGCTGCGCTGCTCCTTCTTCCACCACGCGTCGAAATGCGCTGCGGAAACGATGGATTCGGGGATCTTGGCGTCGTAGAACGCGTAGACGGTCTCGTCGTCGACCACCACGTCACGGCGCCGGGTGCGTGCCTCCAGATCGCGCAGCCGCGCGAGCGTCTGACGGTTGCGTTCGGTGAAGGCGTGCCGACTCTCCCAGTCGCCTTCGACCAGCGCGGATCGGATGAACAGGTCGCGCGACATCACGGGGTCGATGGACCCGTAGTCGACCTTGCGACCGGCGGCCAGCGGCAGCCCGTAGAGGGTGACCCGCTCGGCGGCGACCACACTGCCGCGGCGGCGCTCCCAGTGCGGCTCGGCGTAGCTGCGCTTCACCAGATGACCACCGGCGCGCTCGACCCAGGCGGGGTCCACCGCGGCGTTCGTCCGCGCCCAGAGCCGGCTGGTCTCCACCAGCTCTGCAGACATCACCCAGTCCGGCGGTTTGCGGAAGAGCGCCGACCCGGGCTGGATCGCGAACCGCACGCCGCGGGCACCGAGGAAGTCGCGCTTCTCGCGGTCACGCAGACCGACGTGCGACAGCAGACCGGTGAGCATCGCCTGGTGCACGGCGTCCTCTCCGGCCGGGGTGTCCGCGCGACGCATCCCCTGCTGCTTGCAGGCCTCGCGCAGCTGGGTGTGCAGGTCCTGCCACTCACGCACCCGCAGATAGTGCAGATACTCCCGTTGGCACATCCGGCGGAAAGCGCTGCTGGACAACGCCTTCTGTTGCTCCTTCAGATAGCGCCACAGGTTGAGCAGCGACAGGAAGTCGCTGGTCTCGTGGCGGAAGCGGGCATGCGACTGGTCGGCCTGCGGACGCTTCTCGGCCGGTCGCTCACGAGGATCCTGGATCGACAGGGCCGCGACGATGACCAGCACCTCGGCCAGGGCGCCGTTCTCCGCGCCGGCGAGCAGCATCCGGGCGAGCCGGGGGTCGGTGGGAAGCGCGCTGATGGCGCGGCCGGCGGCGGTCAGACGCGGGGTGCCCCGGGAGCCGCGCTCCTCGACGGCCTGCAACTCCTCCAGCAGCCGCACCCCGTCGCTGATCTGGCGGGAGTCCGGCGGCTCCACGAACGGGAACCGGGCCACGTCGCCCAGGTCCAGCGACGCCATCTGCAGGATGACCGAGGCGAGGTTGGTGCGCAGGATCTCCGGATCCGTGAACTCCGGGCGAGCGAGGAAATCCTCCTCGGAGTAGAGCCGGATGCACACGCCGTCGGCCACCCGCCCGCATCGGCCCGACCGCTGCCGCGCGCTCGCCTGCGAGACGGGCTCGATGGGCAGCCGCTGCACTTTGGTGCGCTGGCTGTAACGGGAGATGCGCGCGGTGCCGCTGTCGACGACGTACCGGATGCCCGGAACGGTCAGTGAGGTCTCGGCGACGTTGGTGGCGATGACGATCCGTCGTCCGCCATGCGAGCCGAAGACCCGGTGCTGCTCGGCGGCGGACAGCCGCGCGTAGAGCGGCAGCGTCGCGGTGCCGGGGAGGTCGAGGGCGTCGAGCGCCTCTGCGGCGTCACGGATCTCGCGCTCGCCGGAGCAGAAGACCAGGATGTCCTGCGGTCCCCCGTCGGACACCGGCTCGCTCCACAGCTCCTCGACGGCGCGCACTATGCCGGTGACCTGGTCGACGTCGACCAGTTGGGGCCCGGACGGCCCGGCGATCTCCTCGACCAGGGGCCGGTAGCGGACCTCCACCGGGAAGGTGCGCCCGGAGACCTCGATCACGGGAGCGGGCACGCCGTGCTGGGCGAAGTGCTCCGCGAACCGGCCCGGATCGATGGTGGCCGAGGTGACGATGACCTTCAGGTCCGGTCGCCGCGGCAGCAGCTGCTTGAGGTAGCCGAGGATGAAGTCGATGTTGAGCGAGCGCTCATGGGCCTCGTCGATGATCAGCGTGTCGTAGCGGCGCAGATCGCGGTCGCGGCGCAGCTCCGACAGCAGGATGCCGTCGGTCATCACCTTGACCAGGCTGTCCGGGCCCGAGTGGTCGGCGAAGCGCACCTGGTAGCCCACCACTCCCCCGAGCGGGACGTGCAGCTCGTCGGCGATCCGGTCGGCGACCGAGCGCGCGGCGATCCGGCGCGGCTGGGTGTGCCCGATCATCCCCGCGATGCCGCGGCCCATCTCCAGCAGAATCTTCGGCAGCTGGGTGGTCTTGCCCGAGCCGGTCTCGCCGGCCACAACCACGACCTGATGCGCCTCGATCGCGGCACGGATGCGCACGCGCTCGGCGACCACCGGCAGCTGGGGCGGGTACTCGATCGCGGGCAGCAGCGACCGGCGGCGTTGCTGCGCGGCCTCGTCCAGGCGCGGCGGACGCCCCGCGGACGTCGTACGCGGGCGGCGGCGGGTCGGGCGGGTGCGGCGTGAGGGCTGGGTCATCGGGGATCTGGTCCATTCTCCCGTACCGGCCGGGCAGGTCGCGCTGAGGTGAGATCCGCGTTCGGGACGGTGAGTCGCGCTCAGCACCATCGCGAAGCCGGATCTCAGAGGGACGGTGACGGCCCGAGGTCGCCGAGGGGCAGGCGCGCCAGCACCTCGTGTCGCGCTCTGCCATGTGGCCCCTCGCCCAGGTAGGAGGCGATGACCTCGACCTCTTCGGCCGACCAGAACGCTCCGCTGTAGCCGTCGAGCAGACGCACCCAGCGGTCGAGCGGGGTCGGGCGACCGCAGCGGGCGACGGTCACGTGCGGCCGGAACCGCTGTCCGTCGACCTGCGCGCCGCTGTGGGCGGCGGAGCCACGGACGCCGGCCGCGAGCGCCTGCAGTTCCTGGTCGGCGTGCTCGTCGGTGCGCAGCCCGACCCACATCACCTTGGCGCGCGCGGGATCGGGAAAGGCCCCTCCTCCGCCGAGGCACAGATCGAACCGGTCCCGGCGCCCGGCGGCCGCCGCGACAGCCTCCACCAGGTCGTCGAGGCGGTGTTCGGGGACATCGGGCAGGAAGGCCAGGGTGAGGTGGAACTGCTCGGCGTCGGTCCAGCTGAACGGCGCGGCGTCGCGTCGTACGTCGAGGAAGTCGTCGAGGCGCGCCACCTCCTCCTGAGGGGGCCGCAGAGCGACGAAGACACGGGGCATGAGGATGCCAACCACCCTGCGGGTGCTGGCATTCCGTGCAGCCCTAGGGCATGGGCACCTCGATGAACACCGGGCGTGATGCCTGGGGCGCCTGCGCCATACCCGCGAGGGTCGTAGCGGTGCGAGACAGCGAGACGAGCAGGTCACCGTCGCGCAGGGCCAGCTCGGGGTGCGCCAGCGGCTGGTAGGTGATGGTGCCGTCGCCGGGAGCCGGCACCGCGACGGTGCGCGAAAGCGCCCACGGGCCCTGCGGCTGCGATGCGGTCCACACCCCCACGCGCTGTTGCAGATCGCCGCCGCGCATCGAGACGGCGACCCAGGAGGTTCCGAGGTGACTGACGCTCAGGGCCTGGCTCACGGTGTCCCTGCCGAGCAGGGGTTGGGCGGCTGCGGCGTCGGGGATCCAGGCGAGGCCGTTCCAGTAGGTCCACGCGGTCGGATCCTGCACGCCGGATGCCGCCACCCGCGCGATGTACAAGCTGCGTCCCGCACCACGCGCGGAGCCGCCGCGGGTGCCGTAGACGTACACCTCGTTCCAGTCGCGGACCAGGGCCGAACCCCAGGTGATCTCCTGCGAGCGGGGTACGGCGACCACCGGGCCGGGCACCGGCGTCCCGCCACGCGGCACGTCGAACCGCGCGATCGCCGTACCGGAGATGGTGAAGTCCAGGAGCGACCTGCCACGCCGGATGCGCGAGCACGCGACGTAGACCTGGTCGCCGCGCGCGGTGGGCACGGCCGTGACCGAGGTCGGCCAGCACACCGTCGGCGGGGTGTCGGCGATCACCGGACCCCGGCCGGCCGGCACCACCTGCGAGGTGCACAACCCCGAGGTGACGAGCATGGAGTTCGCGGCGAACCGGTCGGCCGCGCTCGGATCGCGCAGCGTGTCGCC
This sequence comes from Allobranchiibius sp. GilTou38, assembly GCF_017565325.1. NCBI lineage: Bacteria > Bacillati > Actinomycetota > Actinomycetes > Micrococcales > Dermacoccaceae > Allobranchiibius > Allobranchiibius sp. GilTou38. The sequence continues at coordinate 859,347 of NZ_JAGEKN010000006.1, forward strand.
GAACGCCCACAGCACCCGTCCGTCGCTGAGCGGCGTGCTCGCGCCCACGTCGGCAGCCCGCCAGAGCGGAAAGCCCTGCAACGACTGCATCCAGGAGTTGAGTTCGCCGACGTCGTAGGTCTGGCCGGGCGCCACGTCGCCGCACGCGGTGACCGTCGAGAGCGCACCCGCCTCTCCGCTCCAGGATCGAGCGGAGTAACTGGGCGGCGCCTCGTCCCTCGGGAGGGCGCAACCGGCGACGGCCGACGCGCAGATCACCGTCAGCACAGCGACGACGACCCGGCAGGGCTCCCTCATCCGGCCACCCTAGGTGGCGCACGGCGGCGGCGACGGCTCGTCGTACTCAGCGGAACGCCTCGTCTCCGGGACGTCAGGGAAGCACGCCTGCGGCGGTCAGGGCCTGCGTGATGCGATGCGCGGGGTACGGCGTCCTGGGGCGGCCGGCGTACAGCTCCCAGTGGAAGTCGTTCATCACGACCGCGATCGCGGCATAGCGACACACCGTCGACCCCAACGGTGCGGGCAGTCCGACGGCGGAGCCGTCACGGACGCACCGTCGCAGGTAGTCGTTCCGTTCGACCGGGCCGGGAGGGGCGATCACGGTGGTGACGATGGTGTTGACGAGCTCGGTCACGACGTAGGCGAGGTCGTGATCGACCGTGTGCTGCAGGAACTGGCGCTCGGGCTCGGTGACGTCGAACGACGGTGACGCCGCCAGACCGAAGTCGGATACGTAGACGCGGTCGCCGTCGGTCAGCAGGTTGCGGAAGTGGGCGTCGAAGTGGGTCAGTCCGCCAGACCGCATACAGCGGACTGCTCCCAACAGTTGGTGCTCGAGAAGCGCACACGCGGCCTCCGCGGTCGGCGCGTCGCCCCCCAACTGCCTCGTGAACCACTGACGCACGGTCTCGGGGACGTACTCCAGGAACAGGACGACCGCGTCCGAGGCCCGCGCCATCGCCTCCAGCCGTCGTCGAACCGCCGGGGAGCCGTCCCAGAACCGGACGGCATGTTCGATGTCGTCCCGCTGCCCCGGGGTCGCCTCGGAAGGTGGACTCGGCAGAACGCGGTAGTGGTGCAGGAGCGGGAAGTCGGCGCAGGTACCCGCCAGCGCCCACCTGGTGGTCATCTCGTGGGCGGCCACCTCGCGCCACGCTCCGAACCCGGCGGAGCCCACTCCCCACGAGTACCAGGTGGGCAGATCGAAGACGTTGCCGGTGGGTCGGTTCGAGCCGGGACGGCGTTCGGCCTCGGTCAGAACGACCGATTTCACGAACACCGATGTGCCGAGCACGCTGATGCGCATCGTGGAGCCGCCGATCCCGGTGCCGCCGAGCTCACCGCCTTCGAGCGCGGCCGCCAGCTCGCGGTCGGACCACGAGGCCAGCTCCGCCGACACCGCGCGGTGCCTGATCGTTCTGCGCTCAAGGTCGTCCACTCGGCGAACGCTGCCACACGGCCGGGCGGCGCGTCCCTCCGACGCGGGGTCGGACGCGAATCGCCGCCGTCCCGAGGCGGGAGCGGCGGCGGATCGTCGTACGACGGGTGCCTACTTGGCGGCCGCGAACCCCTGCTCGAGGTCGGCCAGGATGTCGTCGATGTGCTCCAGTCCGACCGCGAGCCGCACCAGACCCGGCGTGACACCGGCCAGCAGCCGGTCCTCGTCGCTGCCCTGAGAGTGGGTCGTCGACGCCGGGTGGATCACCAGCGAGCGCACGTCGCCGATGTTGGCGACGTGGCTGTGCAGGGTGAGTGCCTCCACGAACGTCTTGCCCGCCTCGGCGCCGCCGGCGATCTCGAACGCCAGCACCGCGCCGGAGCCGAGCGGCGTGTACTTCTGTGCCAGCTCGTAGTACTCGTCACCGGGCAGCGACGCCCAGCGCACCGACTCGACCTGGTCCTGCTGCTGCAGCCACTGCGCGACCGCGCGGGTGTTCTGTACGTGCCGCTCGATGCGCAGGCTGAGCGTCTCGACACCCTGCGCGATCAGGAACGCGTTGAACGGCGAGATCGAGGACCCGAGGTCGCGCAGACCCTGCACCCGTGCCTTCAGGATGAACGCCAGGTTGGCGCCGAGCGGGCTTCCTACGCCGAGGTCGCGGGCGTAGACCAGCCCGTGGTAGCTCTCCTCGGGGGTGTTGAAGTTGGGGAACTTCTCCGGGTCCTTGCCGAAGTCGAAGTTGCCGCTGTCGATGATCGCGCCGGCGATCGCCGTGCCGTGCCCGCCCAGGTACTTCGTCGCCGAGTGCACGACGATGTCCGCGCCGTACTCGATCGGGCGCAGCAGGAACGGCGTGGCGACGGTGTTGTCGACCACCAGCGGTACGCCGAGCTCGTGCGCGACGTTCGCGACGGCCTCGATGTCCAAGATCTCGATCTTGGGGTTGGAGATCGTCTCGCCGTAGAAGAGCTTGGTGTTGGGCTGGGCGGCTGCGCGCCAGCTCTCCGGGTCCTTGGTGTCCTCCACGAAGGTCACGTCGATGCCGTACTTGGGCAGCGTGAACTTCAGCAGGTTGAAGGTGCCGCCGTAGAGCGACGGGCTGGCCACGATGTGGTCCCCGGCCTCGGCGATGTTGAGGATCGCCAGCGTCTCTGCGGCCTGGCCGGAGGCGACCAGCAGCCCGCCGACCCCGCCCTCGAGGTTGGCCAGGCGCTGCTCGACCACGTCGGTGGTCGGGTTCATCAGTCGTGTGTAGATGTTGCCGAACTCCTGCAGGCCGAAGAGCTTGGCCGCGCGGTCGGTGTCCGGGAAGACGTACGACGTCGTCTGGTAGATGGGCAGGGCGCGTGCGGTGGTGGCCGCATCGGGCTCCTGGCCGGCGTGGATCTGACGGGTCTCGAAGGACCAGCCGGGGCTGTCGGTCATCGTGTCGCCTTTCGTGACGCAGGGTGCGGCACCGGCGAGCTCGCACTGCGCCGACGCTGCAGCGGATGGCGGGGGGCCCACGATCCGCGCTTGCCGGGGGACGATCGGCATCCACCGGCCAGGTCTTCACCCGGGGCACCCCACCGCGGAGGAGGGTTGCCGGCCAGCACGCCGGGGCCTGACGCTGGCACTCATGACCTAGAACGTGAGGTTATGACACCCCAAGGCCGGCGCGGGGTGAATCTCGGTATACGGACGACGGTCGTCAGCGCTTTCGTGACGCCGACACCACAGATCCGCGGACGGCCGTGAGGTCAGAGCAGCTGGGCGATCGTGTAGATGAGCAGCCCGACCAAGCCTCCGACGATCGTGCCGTTGATGCGGATGAACTGCAGGTCGCGCCCCACGTGCAGCTCGATCCGCGACGCCGCCTCCTTGCCGTCCCACCGCTCGATCGTGGTGGTGATCACCGAGGTGAGTTCGCGCCCGTACGTCGTGACGACGTGGCCGACGATGCTCTCGAGGCGGCGTTCGATGGAGTCGCGCAGGGCCTCGTCGGTCCCGAGCCGCTCCCCCGCATCGGTCAGCGCGCGTGACAGGCGTGCATGCAGGTCGCTGTCCTCGTCGCGCAGTCCGTCGACGATCGCCGTACGCACCGAGGCCCACAGGGCCAGCACCGTGCTCGGCACCGAGGGGTGCTTGAGCAGGTGCTCCTTCAGCGACTCGGCCTGGGCCATCGTCGCCTCGTCGTGCTGCAGGTCGTGGGCGAGCTGCCCCAGCAGGTGGTCCAGCGCCTGCCGGGTCTGGTGCTCCGGGTCGTCACGCACGTCGGCGAGGAATCGCAGGATCTCCAGGTGGATACGGGAGGTCACCGTGTCGTCGAGCCACCTAGGGGACCACCAGGGCGCCCGGGAGCCGAGGATCGCCACGATGGTCTCGGGGTTGGCCGCAACCCAGTCGTGCAGCTCCCGCACCCCGAGATCGACCAGCGACGTGTGCGACCGGTCGCGCAGGATGCCCTCGAGCAGGTGCCCGGCGACCGGGGCGATCGGTTCCCTGCTCAGCCGGGGCAGGACCAGTCGGTCGAGCAGTTCCAGCACCTCGCGGTCGTCGATGGACTCCAGCCCGCGCGCGAGCGGCGGCGCTGCCGTGCGTACGACGCGGACGCTGTTGTCGCGCACCGCGAGCCACCGCCCCACCCGCGCCGGGATCTGCGCCGCTGCGAGCCGCTCCTGGACCGTGTCGGGCGTGAGGAAGTTCTCCGCCACGAAGTCCTCGAGGCTCGCGCCGATGGCGTCCTTGCGCTCCGGGATGATCGCGGTGTGCGGGATGGGCACGCCCATGGGGTGTCGGAAGAGGGCGGTGACGGCGAACCAGTCGGCGACGGCGCCGACCATGGCCGCCTCCGCCGCTGCGTTCACGTAACCCCAGACTCCCCCATGACCGTGGGTGAGCACGAAGATCACCGCCGCGAGCAGCAGCAGCCCGAGCGCCACCGTCCGCATCCGGCGCAGACCGGCGCGGCGGGCCGCGTCACCGGCGCCCAGCAGCGGACCAAGAGGAGGGATGGGAGGTACTTCGGAGATCAGATCAGCCCTTCCACTGTGCCTGCGGGGTGTCGTTGAGACCGCCCGCGAACGCCAGGGTCATGGTGCTGAGGTCCGTGCCGACCGGCACCTCGAACACCACGGCTCCGTTGGCGTCCTTGGTCGTCGAGTTGAGCGTGGTGCCCGACAGTTGCTGGGCCTCGGGCAGCGCGCTGGGGCTGCTCGTGCGGTAGCAGGTGCGGTGAGCGGCATCGAAGAGGTTGAAGTCGATGTAGCTCATGTAGAGGGTGTACCCCGAGACCAGATGGGTACGCACGTCGACGGCGACGTACTGCATTCCCGGGTCCAGCAGGCTGGGATCCGCGGCCGTGATCTGGCGCGGCTTGGCCGGGCTGACCTGCAGCGTGCGCTGGAGCTCATCGGTGACCTGCACCATGGTCCCGAACGGCTTGGTCGCCATGGTCGCGGAGTACGTCGGGCCGATGGTGGAATCGGTCTTGCAGACTGCGCCGGCCGAGCTCTGCGGCGCACTGCTCGACGTGCTGGGATTGGTGCTGTCACCGGACGTGCTCGAGGAGTCCGACGGCGCGGCGGATGCCGAGGTCGTGCCCGACGCCGCGACAGTGGGAGTCTCGAGGCCGGGCGCGGTCGCCGTGCCGCATGCGGCGACCGTCGTCGCGGCGAGCGTGATCAGGGCCGGTAGACACAGGGACGAGGCGCGCGACATGGGTGAATTCCTCACGGACGGGACGACATCGGGGAGCAGGGGACCAGTGTCCTTCATGCGATGCCCCGACGCGGCACATTGGGGCCAGCTCGTGTCGCGGAGCGGGTCAGCGCGTCCACTCCGCCTTCGCCAACTCATCGGAGTCGTCTCCGAACGTGAGCGTGTACGACGTCAGATCGGCGCCGGAGGGAGTCTCGTAGATCACCGAACCCCGCGCATCACGATGCGCCGTGCTGACCGTTGCCGTCGACGCGAGCAACTGGCCCGCGGGAAGGACGTCGTCGAAGTCGGACGCCTGCTGGCAGGAGATGCGGTGCGGGTCGTACAGCGCGAAGTTGTCGTCGGACTGCCCGTAGGAGGCACCTGAGACCAGGTGGGTGAGGGTGGGGAACGCGACGTACTGCATCCCGTCGGGAGGCGGGTTCTCACTCTGCGAGCTGACGATCCTGGGCGTCCCGACCGTGATCTGCACCTTCGCTGCCGGGTACGCCGTGAGCACCGACACGGTCCTCCCGAACGACACGACCTGCGCCTTCGGGTTCAGCACGGCCGACAGGTCGGCGTCGAACGGACAGGTGACCGTACCCGCCGGACCGGCGACACCGCCTTCGCTGACTGTCGGTATCGGCTGTGACGACGACGTCGCCGCACGCGACGGGGGCACGACGACGCCCGGTGCCCGGGTCGAACACCCGGCGAGAGCGATCACACCGGCTGCTGCGAGCGCTGCCCAGACACCTCCACGACCTGGCGCGCCCATCCGCCGACCGTGTCGTCCGGCCGCGGTCACGACTGCCACCGCGCACTGGCGACCCGGCTGAACGCCCCGTTGTAGGCCAGCACGAGCGCACGTGGGTCGGACCCGGCGTCGACCTCGAAGACCAGGGCACCGGACGCGGGTGGCGACCCGGCGCTCGGGTGTGAGTCCTGCAGCAGCTGGGCATCCGGCACGACGTCGGAGTCCTTGGCATTCTTGCAGGCATCGCCTCGCGGATCGAAGAGCGCGAACTGGTCAGCGCTCACGGAATGGTCCGAACCGGCCACCACCTTGAGGGTGACGGCGACCGTGACGAACACGTGGCCCGGATCGGGTGCCTCCGACGGCGAGGCGACCTGCGACGGCGTCTTGGCCAGGATCTGGACGACCGCGGGCGGTCCGTCCAGGCCGTCCGGATCCGGAGCCGAGCGGACGGCGACCGCAGAGCCCCAGGGGCGGGTCGGTGTCTGGGCGTCCGGCGAAGGGTCCGACCCGAACTGCGGTGCGTCACAGCGGGCCGACGTCACCCTCGAAGTCGTCGAGGTCGGCGCCGGTGGCCGGGAGGCCGCCGAGGTCCCGGAGGAGGTCGACGCATGTGCACCACCACTGCATGCGGTGACGAGGCCCAGACATGCCGCCGCGATGGCGACCCACCCCACACGACGTCCGGACCCCCGCACTCGCTCCTCCTCGCACTAGGCCGACCTGATCGAATCGACGGTACGGGAACCCGAACGGCCGGATCCAGAAAAGACCCGGAGCTCACGAGATCCAGGATTCGGTCGCCAGATGGCTCAGTCGGTCCACCTGTCGGTGGCCGTATCACCCAGACCTCGAAGGAACGCCACCGTCAACGAGGACACGTCCACGGCGATCGGCACCTGGAAGACCATCGAGCCCTTCCTGGTCTTCTTCGTCGGGCTCAGGTCTCCGTCCTTCCATTCCTGCGCTGCAGGGATCGCACCGGTGGCCTCGCGATAGTCGCAGCGGTTGCCCTGACGGTCGAGCACACTGAACGAATCGATCGAACCGATGTAGGTCGAGTCCCCGGAGTTCAGCGTGACCGAGAGGTCCACAGCGACGTACTGGTAACCGTCCTTCGGTGCGTCCTCGGCCACCGCCGAGACCACGCGCGGCGCCCGCACCGTGACCGACAGCTTCACCACGTCCGAACCGGCGCCTGTGTCGGCGTCGTCGACCTGAGCGGTCGTGCCGAAGCGATGAGACCTGGTGCTCTCACCAGGGGTCGGTCCGAATCCCAGGTCGGCACCGCAGGTGCCGACTCCCGTGTCGGACGTACTGGGCAGAGCAGTGACCGGCGGAGCGCTGGTGACGACGTCCCGGCTCGGGGTGACGACGGTCGGTGCGTCGGTGCCTGCGCCGCATCCGGTGAAGAAGCCGACCGACCCGATCGCCGACGCCACGACCGCGAGCCGGACCCCGCGACCGCCGCGCCGGGTCAGCAGATACGTCATCTTCCGTCTCCCGTCCGAGGTGGCGACATTCTCGCTGAGCACCGGATCCCTGTGTGAGTAATCACTGAGAGCCGTCACCGCAACGGCGCCGGTCCGTCATCAGGTCGTGGGTACGACGGCGCTCGCCTGCGCCCGGTTCCGTTTCGGCAGCGGGCCGAGCGCCGAAAACGCGCACCAGCTCGGCGATCTCGTCCAGGCGAGCCGACAGCGCGTCCGGTGTCGCGTCGAGCGTGAGGGGCAGGCACAGCAGCCGAGTGCCGGTGCCGCGGATGCGCATCTGCGGCTCGGGTGGGTGCTCGGCGTCGGCGTAGACCAGCAGTGCGGTCGGCACCGGTAGCGACGCCGCCTGCAGCAGCAGCGCCGAGACCTCCTGCGACAGGGCCGACGATGCGCCGACGAGACGATGGCGAGCCTGCAGCACCAGGGCCGGCCGATCACCACGCATGACCACCAGGTCCGGACGGACCGGCAGCCGGGCATCGTCGTCCAAGGAGTACGCCGGCCGCTCACTCACGTGCAGCATCGGCCACAGCCGGGCCTGGAGCTCGGCGGCGACCCACCGCTGAAACACGTCCTGCAGGTCGATCAGGAACGCATGGGCCCGATGCTCGCCCTCCCGATGGGAGATGGTGACGCCTTCCAGGGCCTGCCCGGCCAGGTCGAGCGCCGCCGCGTAGTGCTCGTTGAGCCGGGTGATCGGCACTCCCCCGCGGTGGTCGTCGGGGACCGTGGGCGACACCCCGTCGAAGCGCACCGCGAGCGCGGTCGCCCCGCGACGCAGCACCGGCGGCAGGGCGGGCCAGCGCAGCAGCTGCTCCAGGGCGCACCGCAGCATCCTGTTCTCCGGGACGTCGACGGTGAAGTCGTCGTATCCGCAGGGCGGACGGGCCGCGGCCCACGGACGGACCGCCACCTGCTCGACCAGCAGCCGCCCGCGGATCACGTGCAGCGACTCCTCCCGGTGCAGGTAACCGTGCAGCAGCCCGCGGCGGGTGCAGTCGTCGATCGCCCGCAGCAGGAACGCGGCCACGCCGTCCACGAGGTCGACGCCGCCCTCCCAGCCGACTTCCTCACGTCCGAGGGTGCCGCCCGGGATCCCTGCGGAGAACATCGTGAACAGGTTCGCCATTGCCGCACGCGGGGTGACCCGCACGGTGAGCCCCGGCACGTGCACGGCGCCCACCCAGGAGGTGGACCGCAGTCGCACCTGCCCGGGATCGGCGGTGGCCTGCACCTCCAGTCGCCCCGGCACCAGATCGAGCAGCCGCTCGCGAGCGGCACCGTCCAGGGGGAACGGATCGGACGTGGAGTGCTCGGTGAGCGTGACGGTGCGCACGTCGTACGACGTCAGGCGGGCGGGAGCGGGCGGGTGGACCCGGTCGGACCGTGCCGCTCGAGGACTGCCGCCCAGGTGAACGTGCGCAGCAGATCCTCGCGGCCGTAGAACTGGTCCTCGATGAACGGGTAGATGCTGTAGTTCCAGATTCGTTGCAGCGCAGCGTCATCCAACTGATCGACCATGAAGTGGCTGTGGCCGATCTGCAGATGCGGCCCCCGCAGGGCGTGCCGCAGCTCCTCGTTGACCCGGTCGACCAGCTCGGCGACCCAGACCGGACCGTCGTGTGCGCTCAACCAGCGCAGCAGCAGCCCCTCCATCGGACCCTCGTGCGGCATGAACGGCACGAAATGGAAACGCCGGCGCAGCGCCGCGTCGACCAGGGCGATGGAGCGGTCGGCGGTGTTCATGGTGCCGATGAAGAGCAGGTTGGGCGGCAGCTCGAAGCCCTCGTCGGGCCGATAGGAGGTGAGGACGCTGCTCGAGCGGTACTCCAGCAGGTAGAGCAGCTCACCGAACACCCGCGGCAGGTTGGCCCGATTGATCTCGTCGATGACCATCACGTGCGGGGTCGTCGGGTCGGCCTCGGCGGCTTCGGCGAGCAGCGCGAGCGGGCCCTTGCGCAGCTCGTAGACCATCTGCCCCTGGGCGTCCAGGCGTGGTCGGAAGCCTTCGAAGAAGTCTTCGTACGACGTCGAGGGGTGGAACTGCACGACGGCCCGTTTGGTCGAGTCGGGTTGCAGGGCAGCGGCGAAGCGCTGCGCGAGGAAGGTCTTGCCGGTGCCCGGCGGCCCGTAGAAGACCACCTGCTTCTTGTCCTCCAGCAAGCGGTGAACCTCGCGCAGGAAGTCCTCGTCGACCAGCAGGTCGGCGGCTGCCTCGGCGATCAGATCGCGGTCCGGATCCGCGACCGCCTCTCCGCGGTGCAGCAGCCACCGGGCGAACTGCACCTGCCCCCAGGGGTCGCCGGGCAGCAGCGGTTCGAGCCGCGCACGCAACCGGTCGGACGCGGTCAGGTGCAGCCGCGCGCGCGTCGTATCCGAGGTTTCGGGCAGGTCGACCCCGAGCACGCGGGCCAGAGCGACCTTGCCGTCGGCCCCGCCGAGGGGGTAGACGGGCAGATAGCGCGCCGGGTGGACCACCGCCATCAGCTTCATCACGACCGTCTCACCGAGGCCGGGCACGGGCGGGTCGCTGAGGACGGCGTCGATCCGTTCGGCGTCGCTTCCGCTGCCCCAGAGCAACGTCTTCAGCGCGCCGGCGAGCCGGTCGAGACCGGGCGCGTCGAGGCCGGCCAGGGCCGCCTGGAGCACCGAATGGCTGCCGACCGCGCCGTACGCGCGTCCGGTCACCAGCCGGCGGAAGGAGGCGAGGTCGAAGGCGTCGAGACCGTCCGGGTCCAGGTGGGCGGCCAGCGATCGACGCTGCTCCTCGTGCCAGCCGTCGCGCTCCGTGGGGTAGGGCCGGCCGACCCGGAACTGCTCCAGGTGCGCCAGCAGCTCCAGGTCGGCCGGGCCCGTCGGCGTCGGGTCGTGGCCGGCGAGCACGTCCACGAGGGGCGTGACCGCGCGGGCGGTCGCGAGCAGTTCCTGGGCGACGTCCGCCCGGTCGAGAGCCTCGGGGTGGGGCCACCAGCGGCCCACGAAGATCTCGCCGCCGGGATAGGACCGGCCGGCGGGAGACACCCGGTCGGCGGTAGCCGCACCGTCGACGGCGAGGAACTGGACGTCCGGCGGCAGATGACGCTGCACGGCGGCAACGATCCGCGCCTGTCGGTCCTCGGCGCCGACACCGACGTGTCCGGCCCCGGGCCAGCCCGCGTGCAGCCCGACGGCGACCCCCGAGCGCGTGACCCACAGTCTCAGCGCCGGCGCCCCTGCGTCGCCGGGCAGCGACCAGGTGGCGTGCAGGTCGGCGCGGAAGGGGGCGTCCCGGCCGGTGCCAACGCGCGTCTGCAGGTTGGTCTCCCGCAGCCGCAGCCCGGTAGCCTGCTCAAGCGGCCGGCGCAGCGAGCGCGTGAGAAGCGTTGCCGCGCCTCGCAACTGGCCCGCCAGGCCCGCGGCCCGTGCCTCGGACTCCGCACGCGGATACCCCCGCATCGGCTCGTGCTCGTCCATCAGCTCCGCGGCCTCGTCGCACGTCTGCGGCAGGCCGCTGCCCACGCCGACGAACGGGCCGGCGGCCTCCAGGTAGACCATCAGCCGTTCCGCCTCGCGTGGGTCGTGGGAGGCGAGACCACGGCACAGCTGAGCGAACGCGACGTAGCGCTCGGCGAGGGTCATGTGCCGTCCCATCCAGCCGAGCGTGAGGAACGACGCCACGGCGGGCGACCACGCGACCGGCCACCGGGCGGCACGGTCGGTCGTCCAGAACACGGAGAGCACCGGCAGAACGGGCGTGGTGGTGTGGCCGCCCGTTCTGGCGACGTCTTCCAGAGCCCTGATTCGTGCGGCGGCCTCGTCGTCACCGTGGGGGGTCCGGCACACCGCGACGAACAGGTCGGCCAGATCGCGTTCGTGTCCGGCGCTCGCCTCGACGAGCTGGTGCAGCCATGCCGGGCCGGAGGGAGCGAACTGGGCGAACGGCCCCGGCCGCGCACCCCACGCTGCGACGGCAGCCGCGAACGCGCGTACGTCCCGGCGCAGCGTCAGATCCTGCAGGATCTCCCGCATCTCGGCGCACCGCTCCTCGCCGTGGCGGTCCTCGGCGGCCCAGCGGGCCTGCGCGGTGGCGTCCTGACGCGCGGCTGCCGCGAGCAGGTCGTACGTCGTACGCCATCGCTCGAGGTCGCGTCGGTGCTCCGGCGACGGCTGGTCGGTGGTCGCGGGCTGATCGTGCGCGGTGTGCGGTTGGGCCACGTGAGGTTGGACTCTCAGGGTCGGTGCGTGGACGGTGCGGGATCCAGGATGTCGCCCACTTTAGCCGGGCACAGCGGGCCCCAGCGGGCACCCGGGACCGGTCGGGCACTACACCTGTTGTGTGAAGTGGCTTACAGTGACGACATCCAACCGAGCGTCCGGAGAGTCCCCAGGATGACCGCGAATTTCGCCCACACCGAGCTACCGCACCCCCCGGGACGCCGACGCGTGCTCGGTGACGTCGTCTCCGTGATGCGCGCTCCGGGCGGGGGTCCCGTCCAGAAGATGCTGCACCTGTCGAAGGGCGCGGGGCCGCTGTTCGAGCTGCGGACCTTCGGGATGAAGTTCGTGCTCACCACGGACGCGGCGCTGACCGCCGAACTCAGCGACGAGGGCCGCTTCCAGAAGGCCCTCGCGCCCGGCGTCAAGGCACTGCGCGAGGTGGCGGGCGACGGGCTCTTCACGGCGTACACCGACGAACCGAACTGGGCCCTGGCGCACGATCTGCTGCTGCCGGCGTTCACCCGCGCCTCGATGCGCGGCTATCACGACACGATGAACGCCGTGTGCTCGGAGTTGATCTCGGCGTGGGATCAGGAGAGCGAGCCCGTCGACGTGTCCCCCTGGCTGACCAGGATGACGCTGGAGACGATCGGGCGGACGTCGTTCAGCACCGATTTCGGCTCGTTCACCAGCGACGAGCAGCACCCGTTCGTGACCGCCATGATCACCGCACTCGCGGGCGGGCAGCGCCGCGCGTTCCTGTCGGCGGTCCCCGGCGGCCGGCTGCTCATGCGGCGCGGACGGAAGGTCTACGACGACCGTCGGGAGTACGTCGACGCGATGATCGACGACATCGTCGAGGCCCGCCGGGCGAGCGGTGACCGTCGCACCGACGACCTGCTGGGCCTGATGCTGAACTCGCGCCACCCCGACACCGGTGCCGCCCTGGACCTGACCAACGTGCGCTACCAGATCAACACCTTCCTCGTCGCGGGACACGAGACCACCTCGGGCGCCCTGTCGTTCGCGCTCTACTACATGAGCCGCGACGGCGAGGTGATGCGCCGGGCCCAGGAGGAGGCCGACGCGATCCTCGGGACCGATCCCGACGCGGTGCCCACCTTCGAGCAGGTGCCGAAGTTCCGCTACATCCGCCGCTGCCTCGACGAGGCCCTGCGCCTGTGGCCGACCGCTCCGGGCTTCGCGCGCGGACCGCGGCACGGCTCCGAGACGATCGGCGGCCGGTGGACGCTGCACCGCGACGACTGGGTGCTCGTGATGCTCACGGCCGTGCACCGCGACCCGTCCGTCTGGGGCGCGGACGCCGAGTCCTACGACCCGGACCACTTCCTGCCCGCGAACGTGCGTGCTAGGCCCGCCCACTCCTACCTGCCGTTCGGCGTGGGCGACCGGGCGTGCATCGGGCGGCAGTTCGCCCTGCACGAGTCCGTGCTAGCGCTGGCCCGGCTGGTGCACCGCTACGACCTCACGCCGGACCCGTCGTACGACCTGCGGATCGCGGAGCGGCTCACGCTGATGCCGCGGGACTTCCGCCTCGGGGTCACCCGACGTACGCCGAAAGACGTTGCAAGATCTACAGATCCACGCCCGTCAGAGGTGGAAACGGCATCCGGGATCTCCGGCTGCCCCGTCGCCCACTGACCGCGCCGCCCACCGTGACACAGGTAGGTCCGGGAGC